>QXCQ01000252.1:0-557 GCA_003576535.1 Nakamurella silvestris
CGTTTAGAAATTTAAAAACAATGCTTATCCGCTTAACCTCGCCATGTAGAGAGCATATAGACAATAATTGCGATTAAAAATAATGCAACTATAAATAAAATATATTTCGGAATACGACGCTTTTCTTGTGCTTTCTCAATTCTTTCTTCAGTTGGAGAATGATTGTTATCGATTGACATATTCATTAACCTCAAATTAATTAAGTGCTTATTTTTTATCATGAAGCATTATTCTATTTGTTGTGTGAAAAAATGTAGTTGAAGCGTGAGGCACGTAAGTATATGAAACTTTACGTAGCAAGTTAAATTTAAAGAAAATTTTGAGAAATCCTACGCCTTACATCTATAGAGCTTGTAAAAGTCCTTAAATATTTTATACTTATAATTTATATGATAATGAGATGTATTCTTAATTATGTTTAATAAAATGTTTAAAGGAAAAAGTTTCGATAATTTTTTAAGATTAAGCTTTTTTATGTTTATGGTTCTAACTTTTTTATCTTTAGGTCAAAGTATTTATGACAGGGTAACGGGTGAAGCAGAACAAATTGTTTTAAA
>QXCQ01000252.1:691-1030 GCA_003576535.1 Nakamurella silvestris
TGATTAAAAATCATGTGGTGGTTCTGTCACAAAAGAGGCTTATGCAACAAACTCGTTGACATGATATTCAGGTTCACAAGCCAAAATAGATATAAATTTTTCTGTTGTTTCGTCAGTGAGTAAGTAAGGATTGAACGCTTCTAAATGATACTGCATAAAAAATTCTGAAATCTTTTTATTGATTGGGGAAAATTTCATCGTCCATTGTGAAAATAAGCATGTCTGATTTTCTGCATAATATAAGATTTCACAATTGATATGCCGTTCATCTTTGACAATTCGATTATAAAATAAATCATCAATGATGTTTTTATTTCCCTCTAAACATTGGACGAAATA
>QXCQ01000118.1:0-636 GCA_003576535.1 Nakamurella silvestris
ACCCCCACACCCAACCACTCTCACCACCCCAACCCGGCACCACGAACGGACCACCACCCCCCAAAACCTGGGGTGCCACCGTCCACTCGCGCAAGGAAGCGACCGGCCCGACCCGCCGAACGGACCACCACACCCCCAAAACTGGGGTGCCACAGTCCACTCGCGGGGAAAGGTGAGGTGCCACAGTCCACTCGCGGGGAAACATGAGGTGCCACAGTCCACTCGCGGGAGCGGAAAAGCCGAGCAGACACTCCCACCCTCGCCACCGCGCACCCTCCCAACAACCGCGCTCACTGCATACTGCGCGGGAGTCAACAAGGAGCGCGGGCCACCCCAGGGCCGGCAGAAGGGAAACTCCCGTGTGATCAACCATTCCCGCCCGGTCCACTCATACCGCGAGCGGACCACCACACCCCAAAACTGCGGGTGCCATCGTCCACTCGCGGGGAAAGGTGGGGTGCCACAGTCCACTCGCGGGAGGAGGCGGCGGGCCCGACCCGCCGAACGGACGCCCACACCCCGAAAACTGAGGTGCCACAGTCCACTCGCGGGGAAAACTGGGGTGCCACAGTCCACTCGCGGGGAGAGGTGAGGGGCCACAGTCCACTCGCGGGGAAAACTGGGGTGCCACAGTCC
>QXCQ01000118.1:725-1024 GCA_003576535.1 Nakamurella silvestris
AGCGGACAAGCCGGGCGGGTGCCGGCACCCCCATCCACCGCGCACCCTCCCGACAACCGCGCTCACTACATACTGCGCGGGAGTCAACAAGGAGCGCGGTCCGCGGGCGGGGTGCCGAGGGCCGCCGGTTCAACGTCCCCACCTAACCGCCGCACAGCTCACACCCAGGCTCGCTCCGTAAACAGTGGGTGAACGAGGAACGAACTCCCGGTCGCCCGGGGCGCACCGACCTCGCCCCAGGCCATCGGCCTCCCGCCGCAGCACCACCAGCACCACCAGCACCACCAGCACCACCAGCA
>QXCQ01000118.1:1039-16057 GCA_003576535.1 Nakamurella silvestris
GGAACCAGCACCAGCACCCAGTGCCCAGCACCCACCGGAACTCACATTCCCCTCGCCCCAAGGAGTCCCATGCCCGACCTACTGATAATCGGAGCCGACATCGTCGCGATCTCGGTCCTCGTCTTCGGGGTCTACTACCGCCGTCACCGTCGCCGCGACATGTTGCTCGCCTACATCGGACTCAACATCGGCGTCCTCGCCGTGTCAACGGTTCTCAGCGGCGTCACCGTCGGGGTGGGGGTCGGCCTCGGCCTGTTCGGCGTGCTGTCGATCATCCGGCTGCGGTCCTCGGAGATCTCCCAGGAGGAGGTCGCCTATTACTTCGCCTCCCTCGCCCTCGGGCTGCTGTCCGGCCTGCAACCGGATCCACGCTGGCTCGCGCCGGCGCTGTGTGCCCTCCTGGTGGCGGTCATCTACGTCGTCGACCATCCGGCCCTGCACGCCGGCTACCGCCAGCAGACCATCACGGTCGATGCGGTGTATCCCACCGAAGAGGACCTCACCGCCCGACTCGCGGAGCTGTTGAACGCAAGGATCGACCGCATCGTGGTCAACCAGACCGACCTGGTCCGCGACCTGACCGTTGTCGATGTGCGGTACCGGGTCCGCCCCGTGGACGCCCCCACGGCGACCCCTCTGCCGCAGCACCAGTTCGAGGATCTGCGTTTCGTCGGGGCAGGGGTGCGGAAATGACGGCCGAACCCGCGCTGCGCACCCGGACCCGAACCGCCCTGGACACCCTCCGCACAGTCGAGCTGGCGGAACTTCAGGCCGTGGCGGACCTCCAGACCAGGGTGGACCGCAAGTACATCATCGGATCCGCGGTGGCGGCCGACCTGATCACCGCACTCGGCGACGGCCTGCGGGTGCTCGAGCTCGACGGCGCCCGAGATTTCGCCTACGAGTCCGTCTACTTCGACACCCCCGATCTCTCCTCGTACTTCGGCTCCGCCCACGGCCGCCGACGGAAGTTCAAGGTGCGCACCCGGTCCTACCTGGATTCGGGGCTGTGCGTGCTGGAGGTCAAGACCACCGGCGGTCGGGGCCAGACGGTCAAGGAACGGGTGGACTACGACTTGGCCAGCAGAGACGTGCTGACCAGCACGGCCCAGGGGTATCTCGATGCCAAGGACCTCCCGGCCGGTGACCTGCGAGCGACCCTGACCACCAGGTATCGGCGCGCGACCCTGCTGGAGGACGGCGGCGCCCGCGCCACCCTCGACACCGGCCTGGTGTGCATCTCCCCGGACGGGCAGCTCGCCCGGATGTCCGGTCAGGTGCTGGTCGAGACCAAGTCCACCGGCGCGGCAACCGCTGTCGACCGCCATCTGTGGGCCGTCGGACAGCGACCGGTCCGGGTCAGCAAGTACTGCACGGGGCTTGCCGCACTGCACGCCGATCTGCCGGCGAACCGGTGGAACCGCACCCTGCGTCGGCATTTCCACTGGCAGCCGGACCGGTCCTGAACCGGGCCGATGTCGGTGGGCGGGTGCACCATGGGCAGCATGTTGTTCAGTCGCCTCGCGCAGGCCTCCGCCGAGGTCGGGTCCACCCGGTCCCGACTGGCGAAACGCCGCGCCCTCGCCACCGTCATCGCCGAGGCCGCCACCGGAGACCCGGCCGAGTTCGGCCTGGTGGTGACCTACCTGTCCGGGTCCTTGCGCCAACGCCGGACCGGCGTGGGCTCGGCCACCCTGGGAGACCTTCCCGACCCGGCCACCGATCAGACCCTGACGGTGGCCGAGGTGGATCGGGCCTTCGCCGAAGCCGCCGCTGTCTCCGGGGCCGGGTCCGTGGCCGCGCGGGCGGCGATCGTCAGCGACCTCTTCGGCCGCGCCACCGAGGCGGAGCACCACCTCCTCCGCGGGCTGGTGTTCGAGGAGATCCGTCAGGGAGCCCTGGAATCCCTGGTCCAGGACGGTCTGGCCGAGGCCCTCGGGTTGCCGTTGCCGACCGTCCAGCGTGCGGCGATGCTGCTGGGGTCCACCGCCGACACCGCCGTACTGGCCCGCAGCGGTGGGACGGAGGCGCTGCAGGCCGTCGGTTTGACGGTCGGCCGGGCGATCCAACCCATGCTCGCGGCGCCGGCCGCCGATGCGGCCGCAGCGGTCGGCAAATCAGGTCTGCCGGTGGTCGTCGACGCCAAACTCGACGGCATCAGGGTCCAGGTGCACCGCGCCGGGCAGAGGGTCCGCATCTTCACCCGCAGCCTGGACGAGATCACCGATCGGCTGCCGGAGATCGTCGAGGCGGTACTGGATCTCGCGGTGTCGGAGATCATCCTCGACGGTGAGGTCGTCGGGCTGGACGGCGCCGGCCGGCCGTTGCCCTTCCAGGTGATCTCCTCCCGCACCGCCAGCCGTACCGATGTCGATGCCGGCCGACTACGAACCCCGTTGTCCCTCTTCGCCTTCGACCTGCTGCACCTGGACGGCCGCGATCTGCTGGACGAGCCCTTGCACCAGCGGGCCCGGACCATGGAGCAGCATCTGCCGGCCGGGCTGATCGTCCCCCGCCGCCGGGCCGAGACCGTCGAGGAGGTGTCGGAGATCTTCCTCGACGCGGTCGCCCAGGGGTTCGAGGGTGTGGTGGTGAAGAACCTGGACGCCGGCTACGCGGCGGGACGGCGGGATGCCGGCTGGATCAAGGTCAAGCCGCGGCACACCTTCGACCTGGCGGTGACGGCCGCGGAGTGGGGGTACGGCCGCCGCCAGGGATGGCTGTCGAACCTGCACCTGGCCGCCCGGGACCAGACGACCGGCGAGCTGGTGATGCTGGGCAAGACCTTCAAGGGCCTGACGGACGTGATGCTCACCTGGCAGACCGAGCAGGTCCTGGCCCGGGAGGTCCGGCGGGACCGCAGCACCGTGTACATCGATCCCCCGCTGGTCGCCGAGATCGCCTGTGACGGCATCCAACGGTCGAGCCGGTACCCGGGCGGGATCGCCTTGCGGTTCGCCCGGGTGCTCCGCTACCGGGAGGACAAATCGCCGGACGAGATCGACAGCCTGGCCACCGTTCTCGCACTCAACCCCCAGCCGCCACCGGTGGACTGACGACGACGGACCGCCTCGCCGTCAGACACCGCGGGGACGCAGCAACGCGGCCGCGGTGATGGCAGCCCCGCGCCGCAGGAGCAACCGCTGGAAGGCCGTCGCCAGCGCGCTCGCCTCGCCGACCCGCCAGCTCGCGCCGATCTGCCGCACCGCCGCCGGGTCGTCCAGGGCCACGTCCACGGTCGAGGTCTTCTCACCGGTCAGGGTGGGCAGCACACTGATCCCCAGGCCCGCCGACACCAACCCGCGCACCGTGTGGATGTCATCCCCCTCGAAACTCACCTGAGGCCGAAACCCGTTGGCCCGACACAGCTCCTCCACCGTCGACCGCAACCCGAAACCGTGTTTGAGCAGGATGAAGGACTCTCCGGCCACCTCGGTGATCGAGACCCGTTGCCGGCCTGCCAGCCGATGGCCCGGCGGAAGCACCACCATCAGCGGGTCGTCGAAGAGCACCAGGGAACGCAGATCACTGCGGTCGTCAGGGGTCGGAGCCAGGAAGGCCACATCGCTGCGTCGCGCGTCGAGGGATTCCAGGCAGAACACCCTGGCCCCCTGGGCGAGTTCGAACCGGACCCGGGGATGCTCGGCGAGGAAGGCCTTGATCAGACTGGGCACCACGAACTCCCCCAGGGTGTTCTGGAAGGCGATCGACAGGGTGCCGTGGGCCAGGGTCTCCTGGGCCCGCACCTCCTCGATCCCGTTCCCCACTGCCGCGAGGGCCTCCCGGGCGTACGGGAGCAACGCCCTGCCTGCGGCGCTGAGCACCACCCCGCGTCCGTCCTTCTCCACCACGGGAACACCCAGCACCGAGGAGAGCCGGGCGAGCTGACGGCTCACCGTGGGCTGCGGCAGCCCGAGCACGGCGGCCGCCAAGGTCACCTGTCCGGTGTCGGCAACGGCGAGCAGCACCGGAAGCAGCGGGAGCGCCGCCGAGAGGGTGGGATCATTCATATCAACAGCGTATCTATACCTGCATCTACATGCATTGGATATATGAATCGAACCGTCCTAGCGTGCATCCTGTGACCATCTCCTCCGACACCCGGACCATCGGTCAGGCGGCTACCGGTTGGTCCGGCCATGCCCGTGGGTCCCGGGAGTACCGCCGAATGTTGTTCGCCCTTGCCTGCGCCGGTGTCGCCACCTTCGCCCAGCTCTACGCCCCGCAGGGCATCCTTCCGTTGTTGGCGACGGATCTGGCGGTCAGCCCGGCCGCCGCCGCCCTGACCGTGTCGGCCGGCACCCTCGGCCTGGCCGTCGGGGTCCTGCCCTGGTCCCGGGTCGCCGACCGGATCGGGCGCGTCCGGGCGATGAAGATCTCCCTGGTCGCGGCCACTGCCTGGGGACTGCTGGTGCCGTTGGCACCGAGCTACCCGATGCTGATCGGCCTGCGGGTGTTGGAAGGGGTCGCCCTCGGCGGGCTTCCGGCCCTGGCCGTCACCTACCTGAACGAGGAGGTCGACCGCCGGCACGCCGCCCTCGCCGCCGGCACCTATGTCGCCGGGACCACCGTCGGCGGCCTGCTCGGTCGGGTGGTGGCCGGCCCGTTGGCGGACTGGCTCGGCTGGCGGGTCGGTGTCGCGGTGGTCGCGGTGGCCGCCGCGGCCATGACGCTGACCTTCATGGCGGTGGTACCTGCTGCCAGAGGTTTTCGGCCGCGGGCCGGCTCCGCCCGGCCAGGAACGGGGCGGGCCGTGCTGGCCAACCTGCGTGACCGGCGGATGGTGGTGCTGTACGCGCAGGGTTTTCTGCTGATGGGCGGGTTCGTCGCGATGTACAACTTCCTGGCCTTCCGGCTGACGGCGGCGCCGTTCCATCTGCCCGGTTGGATCAGCTCCCTGTTGTTCGTGGCCTACCTGGCCGGGACCGTCTCCTCCCAGGTCGCCGGCCGATTGGCCGATCGTCTCGGCCGGCGCACGGTCCTGCGCACCTCGGTGCTGGTGATGATGGCCGGTGTCGCGGCCACGCTCAGCGACTTCCTGCCACTGGTCCTGCTCGGGTTGGTCGTGATGACCACCGGTTTCTTCGGGGCCCATTCGATCGCCGCGGGCTGGACCGCCCGCCGGGCCACGGTGGGTGCCGCCCAGGCCGCCTCCCTCTACAACCTCTTCTACTACGCCGGGTCCAGTCTCTTCGGCTGGCTCGGCGGCGTGTTCTTCCTGCATCTTGGCTGGTCCGGCACCGTCTGGATGGCCCTGGCCCTGGCTGGGGTTGCACTCGGCTGGAGCCTCACCGACCGCGCCGCGACACCGACCGAGGCCCCGGCACAGCAACAGACACAGACACAGACACAGACACCGACACCGACACCGACACCGACCGGGCCCTAACCGGTCGTGGTGGTGACCAGCGGCCACGCCCGCGCGAGCAGCTCGTTCGCCGTGTCGATCAGTGCCGTGGTCCCGGGGTGCGGGAACATCTCGTCCTTCGCGGCCTCGACCGCATCGTGCAAGGACAACAGCGCACGTTCCACGGCCAGACGGCGTTCCTCCCGCACCGGGGCCGGGAGTCCCGCAGCCGTCGTCCACTCCAGCAACCGGCGTTCCACCGAGGCCAGCACGGACGGCAGGGCCTTCGCCGAACTGTTCGGGAAGATGAGGAACCGGGACAACAGGGCGAGCGCACAACCGATCGCCGTCTCCAGCAGTCGCGGGAGGAGGTCACCGGTACTCAAGGTGCCGGTGGCCGCGTCGGCCAGCAGCAGCGCCAACGGGGTGATCGCCACCACCGCCAGACCGTAGGACCTCTTGATCACCAGCTGGATCACGAACTGCAGGCCAGCGACGATCACCACGATGGCCACCGGATCCGGTTCCATTGCGATGATCCCGCCCGCGAGGAGGACACCGACAACGGTGCCGGCGAACCGGTTCCAGCCGCGGACCAGGGTCGCCCTGGTCCCGTCACCGGCGAGGACCGCCACCGCCGCCGCCGCGCCCCAGTACGGACGGTCCACCTGCAGGGCGACGGCGACACAGCCGGCCGCGGTCGCAGCCACCCCCGCACGCAGGCCGCTGCGCAGCGCACGTGGACTTCGCTTGCGCCACAAGGACAACGGACCGGGGAACGGGCGAGGTGACGGCGAGGTCCCGGGTGCGGCCGCCAGCGCCGCCCGCAGGTCCGCCAGGGGCACCGCGGCATCGGTCCCGCCGACGGATCCGGGATCGACCTCCCGCCGCAGCGGCCAACTGCCGAGCAGACAGGTGGCGATCCGGTCCACCTCGTCCGCGGCAGCACCCTCGACCCCATCCCCCTGCTCCGATTCCTCGCGCGCCTTCGGATCGACCAGGTCGCGCAGGGCCTGCAACACCCGGATCAGCCGCCCGCGGTCTCCCCGTTCGGACCCGAGGATGACGGCGATGTTGGCCTCGTGGATCGCCCGATAGGCCGCCTGTTCGAGGGCGGCGTGGGAGTCCGCGCCTCGGGAGCGCAGCACCGTCGCCACCGCTCTGGCGGCCTCGGCGACGGCCCGCCGCTCCGGTCCGTCCGGGGCGGCGAACCACCCCGCGGAGCACACCAGGAAGGCACCCACCGCGCCCAGGGCGACCAGGGTCAACCGCCCCGGTGCCGCGGAGAGGTCGGGAGGCAGGTGGGTCCCGGTGGCGCAGGCCAGGACCAGCATGTAACCGGCGGGCGGCCCGATCCCCATCACCTTGGTGGCGAAGGTCGTCACCGCCGCGACCACGCCGATCACGATGATCCCGCCCCACAGACTCGCCCCGGTCGCCAGACCGGCGGCGAAGGAGAGCAACAGCAGGGCGGCGATCAGCAACCATCGGCGGGTCCGCTGCCGGTACGGCCGGTTCTGGCTGTACATCGCGGTGAAGGCACCGATCGCGGCCAGCGCGCCGTAGGCCGGCCGGTCCAGCGCCGTCCCGATCGCCAAGGGCAGGGTCAGCGACACCGCGTTGCGGACCGCTGTCGCATCCTGGGCGAGGGCCCAGCGAACCGGTCGAGCGGGGTCTGCCCGTACGGTGCTCACCCGTGCAGCCTAGGGTGCACGTCCACGCGATCACCCTGCGGCCGGACCTCGGGGTGGTGCGCGCCGACCCGGTCGCCGAACCCGCCGGGGACCCGTGGGCGGACTACAGTCCGGTCTGTGCTCAACAAACCACTCAGCCCGGGACGGTGGCTGCAGCAGCTTCCCGACCGCACCTTCGTGCGGCCCGCGGACATCCCGGCCACCGCCGAGGCGGCGCAGGTGGCGGTCTCCCGGGCCGCGCGTCGGGGGGATCTGGTCAAGGTGCGGCACGGCCTCTACTTCAAGGGCCCGCGGGTCGATGGCCGGATGGCCGGCCCGGACGCGGAGGAACTGGCGGCCGAGGTGCTCGGCTCCACCGGGGTGGGTCCGGCAGGTGCCAGCGCGGCCCGTGCGCTCGGCCTGGCCGGTGCCGCCCCCGAGGTCGACCACTACGCGGTGGTCGGGCACCCGAGCAAGGCCTTCCCGGACATGGTGGTGCACAGCCGGAACAACCGGGCCCGCCTGGGACTGGGCTTCATCGAGATCGGCCTGTTGGAGGTGCTGCGGGCACCGGAGGTCTACCTGGAGGACAGCTGGGCCGGGGTGGTCGCCTCGGTGATCGGACTGATCGCCGCCGGGCGGTTGAACTTCGTCGCGGTACGCCGGGCCATCCGGACCGAGCACAACGCCAGGGCCCGGGAGAACATCGACCGGTTGGCCGCGGAGATCGAGGCCGACAGCGAAGCGCCGACCGGGTAACCACCGTCACCCTATTCGGCCTGGACTATTCCATCTGGAATATGCCATGCTCGTCGCCGTGTCCGCCACCAAACTCCTCACCCCGCTGGGGATCGCCGTCCTCGGCCTGCTCTGCGAGCGCGAGATGCATCCCTACGAGATGTACCAACTGCTCGTCACCCGGCAACGGGACCGGTTGATCAAGATCCGCACCAGCTCCCTCTACCACGCCGTGGACCGGCTGGCCGAGGAGAAGCTGGTCCTGGCCCAGGGCACCGCCCGTGACGGCAACCGGCCGGAGCGGACCACCTACGAGATCACCCCGACCGGCCGGGCCCGCCTGGACGGTCGCCTGCGCGATCTCCTCGCCACCCCCGCCGAGGAGTACCCGGCCTTCCTGCTGGCCATCGCCGAGGCCCACAACCTCCCGGGCGAGGAGGTCGTCGCCCTTCTCACGCGCCGCCGCCACACCATCGCCGCGATGCTCGAGGCGGAGGGCGACCAGGTGGACGAGGCCCGCCGGCGCGGTATCGCCGAGCAGTACCTGATGGACCTGGGTTACACCCGCGCAGTCCGGCAGGCCGAGATCGACTGGCTCGACCGGACCATCGACAACCTCACCACCCACCAACTGCCCTGGCCCGAGCCCAGGACGAGAATCGAGCCGGCACCATGACCTCCCAGCCACCGGGTACCACCCCGACGAACACCCACCCGGCTCCGTCGAGCACCGACAGCCGACCCTGGCCCGCCCTCTGGGCGTTGTGCATCGGGTTCTTCATGATCCTGGTGGACTCCACGATCGTCTCGGTCGCCACCCCGGCCATCATGAAGGGCCTGGACGCCGGCATCAACGAGGTGGTCTGGGTGACCAGCGCCTATCTGCTCGCCTACGCGGTACCGCTGCTGGTCACCGGTCGCCTCGGCGACATGATCGGCCCGAAGAAGGTCTACATGGCCGGGCTGACGGTCTTCACCGTCGCCTCCCTGCTCTGCGGGCTCTCCGGCAGTGTCGGGATGCTCATCGCCGCCCGCGTGCTCCAGGGTTTCGGCGCGGCGATGATGACACCGCAGACGATGGCCGTGATCACCCGGACCTTCGCCCCCGACAAACGGGGTGTGGCCATGAGTCTGTGGGGTGCGGTGGCCGGGGTGGCCACCCTGGTCGGCCCGATTCTGGGCGGGGTCCTGGTCGACTCCTTCGGCTGGGAATGGATTTTCATCGTCAACGTGCCGGTGGGCGTCATTGCCCTCGGCCTGGCGTGGAAGCTCGTCCCCCGGCTGAAGACCCAGCCGCACCGCTACGACCTGCTCGGCATCACCCTGTCCACGGCCGGTCTGTTCTGCCTGGTGTTCGGCATCCAGGAAGGTCAGACCTACGACTGGGGAACGATTGTCGGCCCCATCTCGGTGTGGTCGCTGATCATTCTCGGGCTCGTCCTGCTGGCGGCGTTCGTCTACTGGCAGTCCAAGAACCGCCAGGAACCCCTGATGCCGCTGAAGCTCTTCACCGACCGCAACTTCTCCCTGGCCAACATCGGTATCTGGACGGTCGGTTTCGCGATCACCGGGATGGCGCTGCCCTTGATGTTGTTCGCCCAGAACGTCCTCGGACTGAGCCCGACCCGGGCGGCGCTGGTGCTGGCGCCGATGGCGATCTTCACCGGTGTGCTCGCCCCGGTCACCGGCAAACTGGTGGATCACCGACACCCCCGTTACCTGGCCGGTTTCGGACTCGGCAGCCTGATCGTCTCGTTGGTCTGGTTGTGGGCCGTGATGGCACCCGGGGTGGCGATCTGGGAACTGCTGCTGCCGATCTCGTTGATGGGCGTGGCGAATGCCTTCATCTGGTCCCCCCTCTCGGTGACGGCGACCCGGAACCTCCCGGTCACCCAGGCCGGAGCAGGTGCCGGTTTCTACAACACCAGTCGGCAGATCGGCGCGGTGCTGGGCAGCGCGGGGATCGGGGTGCTGATGCAGTCGCGGTTGTCGGCGAACCTGCCCGCCGGCGCGGGTGCCGGCCCGGAGGCCGCTCCCACCGGGGCGCTGCCGGAGGCCCTGCATGCCGGTTACGCCTCCGCGATGGGACAGGCGATGCTGTTGCCTGCCGCCGTCCTGCTGATCGGGCTGGCCGCAGCCCTGGCCTTCCGTCGCCCACCGGCCCGCACGCGTGCCGCCGCACCGGCCGCATCACTGGCCGGAACCGGGGTTGGGCAGACTGTAGGTCAGAGCAGCGATCGGTGACGATCGCCCGAGATGAACTGCGAAGGTGGATGACATGAGCGTTGTAGTCGGAGTCGACGGATCCCAGGAGAGCTGGGCCGCTCTGTCCTGGGCGGGCGACGCAGCCCGTCAACGCAGCACCGGCCTGACCGTGGTGATCGCCGAACACGATCTCGCCCCCCACGAGGACGGCGCGGACACCAGCCCGGAGTCGGTGGCGGTGCGGGCCAGCGAACTCGAGCCCACGGCCGCGGTCCGGGTCGTGGCGGGCACCGCCGAGGAGGTCCTCACCGCAGCCGCCGAGGACGCCGACCTGGTGGTCATCGGCAGCCGGGGCCTGAGCCGGATCCGCGCGTTGATCTCCGATTCGGTGGCCGAGGATCTCCTGGGCAGGCTCGACACCCCGCTGGTGCTCGTCCGTCAGCCGGCAGCCGCCGACACCGGTCGGGTCGTGGTCGGGGTCGACGAGAAGACCGGCACCCAGGTACTCACCTTCGCCTTCGCCGAGGCACAGCGTCGTGGGGCGGACCTGCGTGTGGTGTCCACCTGGGAACGTCAGATCCTGAACACCATCGGGGCGAACGCCTTTGCCAACGACGACATCTCGGCCTCGGTCGAGGCCGAGCTCGAAGCGATGTTGATCCCTTTCCAGGAGCAGTACCCGTCGGTGACGGTGACCACCCTGGTCGAGTTCGGTGATCCGGCCGCCTCCCTCGCCCAGGAGTCGCTCACCGCTGACCTGGTGGTCGTGGGTGCCCACGGCCAGAGCGGCCTGCTACGCATCCTCACCGGTTCGACCACCCAGGACGTCATCCACCTGGTGACCACCCCGGTGGCCGTGATCAGCGTCTCCGACCGCGCCTGATCAACTCATCCGTCCTCGAAGGCCTCGCCGTGGCCGGGCATGCTCGGCACCCGGTCACGCGAGGTCGAGGGGTCCGACCAGCGGAGCACCGCACCGATCCCGTTGGTGAGGGTGCGATCGGTGTCGGCCAGCAACGTGACCTCACCACCCCCGGCCACGGCGGACCAGACGATCGCCGCGTCGGCGCGGACCCGGACCGGATCCGTCACCCCCGCCGCCTGCAGTCCCTGGGCCGAGGACGAGATGTGTTCCGGGCCGGGTCCGGCCCACACCGCGAAGGTCGACAACGGATCGTCGTGCAGCAACAGGTGTTCCACCTGCGACCGGCCCAGGGCCGTCACCACGTCCTCCACCCCTTGCACGGCAGCGGTCTGCCGCGCCTCGGCACTGTTGAACCGGTCGAGGACCAGCGCCCTTCGGGCCGCCTCGTACCGGTCCTGTTCAACCTTGACCGCCGCGTCGAGGGCGGCCGCGGAGGCCCCGTCCGCCCTGGTCCCGGTGGGCAGCCGCCTGACCAACGTGCGGGTTCCTTCCCCGATCGCCCCTTGCAGGGCGGCGACGGCGGTCTGATCGCCGGCGACGAGGACGAGGGCCGGCCGGTACTCCCGGACGATGGCATCGACCTCCTTGGCGACCTCGGCGGCATTGCGGTCCCAGGAGTCCTCCGCGCGGGCCTGGACACGGCGCTGGGACAGCAGTCCTGACTTGACCTTGTGCAGTTCGTCGTTCGAGCCGGTGATCGTCCGGTGCCAGGCCTCGGCCCCCACACCGACCACGAAGTCGATGTCCGCGCCGGCCCGATCGACCACCACCAGCACATAGGACGGGCGTTGCCGGGTGGCCCGGATCAGCGGCAGCAGGTGCGGCGCCGGTCCCACCACGATCTCGTCCCGGACGGGAGGTTCGGGAAGCACCAGATCCAGGGCGACGCCGTCGGCCGAGGCGACGACGTACCGGCCGCTCGGGCCGCTGCGGGGTGCCGGCCGCAGCACGGTCTCGGCGATCTGCTCACGCACCGGAGCGGGCAACCAGGGTGCACGCAGTTTCTCGACGAGGGCCCGCCAACGCAGCTCGGTGGCCCTTTCGGTGACCCCCGAGGTGCGGCTGGTGTCGAGGCTGATCGACAGGAACGGGGGCTGGTGCCGGGAGAGTTGTTGCAGGACTTGCTGCTTCATCATTCCACCGCCGGAGGGGTCAAGGGTTGATGGTCGTCGTCCCTCCATCATGGGCCTGTCGGCCCACAAATGGCACCCCGTTTGTCCGCCGATCGCCGGCGGCGTCGGTGCGAGCTCAGCGCACCTCGACCAGGTCCTGGTAGGCGCCCAGCCGCGGATCCGACGGCGCCAGTTCGGTCACCAGCACGTCGATCTGGTCCAGTTTCAGCGAGCGGATCAGCGACCGGGTGTTCACCTTGGAGGAGTCGATCGCCAGCACCGTCCGTGCGGATGCACCGGCCAGCGCCTCCTTCATCTCGACCTCTTCCATGGTGGAGTCGGAGACACCGATCTCCGGGTCGACGGAGTTCGCGGACAGGAAACAGACGGACAGGGAGAACCCGGCGACGACCTTCTGCGCGATCGGCCCGACCAGGCTCCCGGTGCGCTCGTCCTGTTCGCCACCGGTGAGGAAGGCGCGTAGCCCGGGCTGCTTGTTCAGGGCTTCGAAGGCCGGCAGGCCATGGGTGATCACCTGCAACCCCGGGACCCGGGACATCAGCGGGATCAACTGGAACACGGTGGTCGAGGCATCGATGCCGATCGCGCTGCCCGCCGGGACCAGGTCGATGAGCTTGTCGGCGATCCGTCGCTTGGCCGTCAGGGACCGCGACACCCGCTGGGTGAACTCCGCCGGGCCGACATACACGGCGCCGCCGCGCACCCGGCGAGCCACGCCTTCCGACTCCAAGGACTGCAGATCACGCCGGATCGTCATGGCATGGACACCGAAGGTGGCCGCCGCTTCATCCAGGTTGATATGACCCACCGTGGTGAGCTGTCGTCGAAGATCGTCCTTCCGACGTTCGGCGGCAACCGAGCCGTCAACAGCCATTTGTCCTCCTGCGGGTGAAACCTCACGCTACTCGAATACGGGCGGTCGACGTAGTCGGTCACGAACCGCCGACCCCGTCGGCGGGCCGAGCCTCGGCCGGCACCACGGACACCCCGCGATCGCGCCAGGCCTCGACGAGGTCGGGGGCCGCCGCCGTGTCGGTGAACAGGGAGGTGATCCTTCCCGGGGCGGCGAAG
The DNA here is from genome assembly GCA_003576535.1 of Nakamurella silvestris. GTDB lineage: Bacteria > Actinomycetota > Actinomycetes > Mycobacteriales > Nakamurellaceae > Nakamurella > Nakamurella silvestris. Next base: position 14,132 of record QXCQ01000118.1, read on the forward strand.
GAGAACTCCCCCGACCCGGGCAATTTCGTGGCGTCGAAGATTCCGTGCACCTGGGCACAGATGTCGGCGAGACCGCGTTTGGCCGCAGCCTCTTCCTCGGCGGCGTCCAGCAGTCCACGTTCCAGGCAGACTCCCTTCACCCCGAAGAACCCGTGGTCCACCCGCCCGCGACCGGCCAGCTCCGCTCCGGAACGCCCGACGAGTGATCCGGCGGCGCGTCGCACCTCACCGCCGGCCATGATCACCATCGCGGTGGACTGTTCCATCAGCAGCATGCCGGTCCTCATCCCGTTGGTGATGACGACCAGGTTCTGCACGTCGACCAGTTCACGGGCGAGGTGGTACCCGGTCGTCGAGGCGTCGATGACGATCGTGTCCCCCGGGGACACCACGGCTGCGGCCGCCGTGGCGACGGCCTCCTTCTGCTCCCGGGCGAATCGGCGGCGGACCTCGAAGGCCCCCTCGTCCAGCTGGGTCCTCGCCACCGCTCCGCCGCGCACCCGACGAAGGGCACCGCGGCCTTCCAACGTGTGAAGGTCCTTGCGAACCGTCACCAGGGAGACGCCGAACCGGTCGGCGAGTTCGGGCGCCGTCACCTGGCCGACGATGTCCAGCTGACGCAGAACGGCTTGGTGCCTTGATATGTCGTCCACGAGTGCGCACCTCCTTCGCAAGGTCGAGCCGATCGCCGTCGAGGAATTCGGCCCTTGTGATGGTGTTGTGAGTATGGGTATAGTTCACATCATCGAACATTGGATGTCAATGGTTCGTGTCACCGCCACCGGCGCCTACCTGTCCTGGAGGACCCCCGAAATGACCAGCCCCCGACCCGACTCCCCCGGCGCGGTCTGGGACCCGTCACAGGTCTCCGACGAACTGCTCACGCTGACCCATTCCCTGGGCGACACCCGCCGGGACCTGGTGATCCTCGCCGAGGGCAACACCTCCGCCCTGCTCCCGGACGGGCGCGTGGTCGTGAAGGCCTCGGGTTCCAACATGGCCTCGGCCACCCGGGAGGACTTCGTGGTCGTCGACGTCCCGCCGTTGATCGATCTCATCACCTCCCAGGAGGCGACCCAGCAGGACCTCACCGAGGCCCTGGTGGCCGGTGAGCACGAGGGCCGACTTCGCCGGGCCTCCATCGAGACCCTGGTGCACGTCGCCGTCCAGCACTTCGCGCCCGCCGCGTACGTCGGACACACCCACCCCACGACCGTGGTCGGTCTGCTCGCATCGGTGCACGCCGAGACCGCGTTCGAGAAATTCGTCTACTCCGACGAGGCCGTGGTGATCGGACGCCCCCTGTTCGTCCCCTACGCCCAGCCGGGCATCGACCTCGGCCGGGTCTTCTTCCACCAGCTGCGCCGCTACTTCGAACAGCACGGCGAGCTGCCGAGCCTGATCCTGCTCGGCAACCACGGCATCGTCGCGGTGGCACCCAGCCCGCAGGGGGTCGAGGGCATCAGCGCGATGTCGGTGAAGGGCGCGGCGGTCCGCATCGCGGCCTACTCCGCGGGCGGGGCCGCACCGCTCTCCGACGAGTCCATCACCAAATTCTTCGCCCGGGACGACATCGCCGAGCGTCGGCACAATCTCGCCTCCGGTTCCTGACACTCTCCCCCACTCTCTAGGCGGGAGACCGCCGGAAGGACCACAGAACATGGCTACATCCACATCCACCGACGGGGCCAGGACCCACTCGGAGATCGACGCGTTGATCGGCCGGTCGAATCGTCTCGGATCCGACCGGGCGGTGACGAACTACGGCGGCGGCAACACCTCGGCGAAGGTGTCGGTGGTGAACCCGGCGACGGGCCTTCCGGTGGAACTGTTGTACGTCAAGGGTTCCGGTGGCGATCTGGAGCTGCTCACCGCGGACGGTCTCGCGGTGCTCGAGCGTGATCGTCTGGTGGGTCTTGACGGTGT
>QXCQ01000204.1 GCA_003576535.1 Nakamurella silvestris
TCGTTCCCACCCGACCTGGTCAACCGGGTCTTCGATCAGGGGCGCCCGGACGCGGTGTGGACGTCAGATATCACCTATCTCACCTGCGGCGAGGGGGATCTGTACTTATGCGCGGTGAAGGATGAGCACACCAAGCCGATCCTGGGATGGAAGGTCGCCGACCACATGCGCGCCGACCTCGTCGCCGACTGCTTGATCGACGCGGTCAACGTCCGAGGCGGGTCCTGCAAGGGTGTGATCTTCCATTCCGATCGCGGAACTCAATACACCTCAACACTTGTCGCGGATACCGCTACCGGGTTAGGCTTGCTCAGATCGATGGGCGACACCGGTATTTGCTGGGACAACGCCGCCGCGGAATCGCTCTGGTCCACCTTCAAACACGAGTTCTACTACCGGCACGTCTTCGCTACGAAGGCCGAGCTCATCCGGGCGGTCGATGACTGGGTCCGGTACTACAACCACCAACGCAGGCACTCAACCATCGGGTACCTCAGCCCACTGAACTACGAGATAGCCTCAACCACCGCCAGCCAGGCCGCGTAACCCCCTAGTCCACTTTCACGGGGGAACCCCAGTGGGGTGTGGGAGTCCGCTCGCGGGTGGGTGTTTCGGCCGAGTGGACGGTGGCACCCCAGAAACGGGGGTGTGAAAGTCCACTCGCGGGAGGAGCGTGCTCGGTCGAGTGGACGGTGGCACCCCAGAAAGTGGGGTGTGGGAGTCCACTCGCGGGAAAGGGGTTCGGGTGAGTGGAGCGCGGCACCCCAGAAACGGGGGTGTGGGAGTCCACTCGCGGAAGGTGGCAGGCGGGTGGGAGTCCGCTCGCGGGAGGGGCCGCCGCTAGCCACAGCACTGGTCCGAACCTGTCATGTGCCCTTGAAAGGTGAGATACTGGGCCCATGGCTGAGATCGAACACGTCGCGAACGCGTTGTGCCTGGAACTGGCCAACTCGGTCAACAACAGGAGTGCGCCCACCGCCGACTGGCTGGCCGATCCTGCGGGATACCTGGCCTGGGTCGAGTCCCTTGGCCTCCGCCCCGGGCCCACCCCGTCCCAGGCGGACCTGAAGGTACTGGTGGAACTCCGGGAGGCCGTTTTCCGGACCTTCGCCGCTGTCGCGGCCACCGCTGCCCCGGACCAATCCGATCTCGACGCCATCACCAGCGTGCACGCTGCAGGGTTCGCCGAACACGGGCTCGTTCACGCGGAGGACGGCTATCGACGCAACTGGCCGCCAACGGTGTCGGTGGGTTCGCTCTCGGCAGCAGCCGCGTCCTCAGCGGTGGAACTGCTCACCGGAACAGCCCAGGAACGTATCAAGTCCTGCCCCAGCTGTGAGTGGTTGTTCCTCGACATCAGCAAGAACGGCACTCGCCGCTGGTGCTCCATGGCGATGTGTGGCAGTCGGATCAAGGCGAAACGCCACTACGACCGGGCCAGGACGGCGACAGTCACAGTCCCCTGAACAGGCAGGATGCAGTTCCTGTGGATCCATGGATGCGAACCGCGAACGAGCCCGGAGGGCGCTGGGGCCTCCGACGGAACCTGAGCCCTCCCGCAGCACCTAGAATTGGACCCCGTGACCCTTACCCTCGGCATCGTCGGCCTGCCCAACGTCGGCAAGTCCACCCTGTTCAACGCGCTCACCAAGGCTGATGTGCTGGCCGCGAACTACCCGTTCGCCACCATCGAGCCCAACGTCGGCATCGTCCCGCTGCCCGACCAGCGGTTGAACAAGCTCGCCGAGGTATTCGGATCGGCCAAGCTGGTTCCGGCCGTCGTCTCCTTCGTCGACATCGCCGGCATCGTCAAGGGCGCGAGCGAGGGAGCCGGACTCGGCAACAAGTTCCTGGCAAACATCCGTGAGGCAGACGCCATCTGCCAGGTCGTGCGCGTGTTCGACGACGGTGACGTCGTCCACGTCGACGGCCGGGTCGATCCGCTCGCCGATATCGAGACCATCAACACCGAGCTGATCCTGGCCGATATGCAGACCGTCGAGAAGGCGATCCCGCGGTTGGAGAAGGAAGCCCGGATGCAGAAGGACCGCAAGGTCGTTCTGGACGCGGTGTTGCAGGCGCAGGAGATCCTGAACTCCGGTCAAACCCTGTTCTCGGCCGGCAAGAAGGTTGATCTCGGGCTGCTCAAAGAACTGTCATTGATGACGACCAAACCCTTCCTCTACGTTTTCAACGCCGATGAGGGTGTGCTGACGAACGACGAGCGCAAGGCCGAACTGCGCGCGGCCGTCGCCCCCGCCGACGCGGTGTTCCTCGACGCCAAGGTCGAGTACGAACTGCTGGAGCTGGACGAGGAGTCCGCGCTGGAACTGCTCGAATCCGTGGGCCAGGACGAGCCGGGGCTGCACGCCCTCGCGCGCGCCGGCTTCCACACCCTCGGCCTGCAGACCTACCTGACGGCGGGCCCGAAAGAGGCTCGCGCCTGGACGATCCACCAGGGTTGGACCGCCCCGCAGGCAGCCGGTGTCATCCACACCGACTTCGAAAAGGGATTCATCAAGGCCGAGGTCATCTCCTTCGAAGATCTTGTCGCTGCCGGCTCGGTTGCCGCCGCGCGTTCGGCAGGCAAGGCCAGGATCGAAGGCAAGGAATACGTGATGGTCGACGGTGACGTGGTGGAGTTCCGCTTCAACGTCTGATGGCGGCAAGGTGGTCACGATCATCGGTACACCTTCCTGAGCGACCAGAACGAGTGTGACGCTGACCCGATCGCTTTCAGGTAAAGGCGGTGGGCCGCGAGAACGGCCCGTCTGATTCGTTCGGACGAAATCGCCGGGACCTACGAGGGATGTCGACCACCGGACAGCGGCGTCGACGGAATCCGTGGTGCAAGCATGCCTGACCGACTTCGGCCCGGTCGACAGCAGCCTGCCGAGAGTCGATTGTGGCTCGTTGCTCGCGCAGACCTGGCCATTGTCAGCCGGACCGCGTAATTCGGTCCGCGCTGTCCGGCGTTGGATGCGGACGCCGAAATGGCTCTGCGTGCATCCGTTGTTGCTGGAATGAGTGACCCGCCAGGCTCTTGCGCACATTCCCACCGTCAATTCATTCGACGGCGGTGCTGCGCGCTGTCAATCTGGTGTCATGCCTCTGTTATTGGAGTTCGCGAACCACATCAGCGTCGGCCTGGATCCCGGGACATTCTTCTGGGTGAGCATCAAGTGCTTTCGGATCAAGACCGGCTCCACCGACGCGGCACTTCTGGCAGATCTCATCTCGCATCCTCAGTACCACGACACCTACGCAGCGCCACCCGGTGAGGGGTTGGTGCCAGATGCTTCGATTCACGGCAAGTTCCGCCGCGAGTGCATCAGTATTGATTCATTTCAGGCCTGCGACGTGAGGGTCGCCGTGGATGAGCTGGATCGCTGGACGCACCCGGCCGATCACAACAATCATCCGGACTTCGACACCGGACAAGTCCTGGAAAGTTCGGTCCACCCCCTGCTCGCCAACGTGGTGACGTACAAGCTTGGGACGATGGACGAATCGACCTGGCACGAGTGGGGCTGGGTCGTCGGAGTGAATGGATTTCACGAATACGTTGCTATTGACCGCGCTGCAGGAACCTTGAATCTGCTGGTCGCATCCGACGACCAGCTCTGCAGTCGCGTGCAATGAGCTGTGGCGTCGTATTGCCAGGAAGGCATCACCGCAGTGCCCTTGAGCTGACCCTTCGGCCGCGGTCCGACCCGGGCTTCGGGTGCATCACATCTGATGCAAGTACGATGCAGTCATGAGAACCACTGTTGATCTGCCACCGGCACTGCACCGGCGGGCTGTTGAACTGGCCAAACGTCGGGGTCAGTCCCTCTCGGCCACGCTGGCGGATCTGGCCGCTCGGGGCCTGGGACAGTTGGACGAGCCCGTAGTGGTCCAGACCGACGCGGTGTCGGGCTTCCCGGTCATCAGCATCGGGCGGCGTGTCACATCGGACGAGGTCGCAGACCTTCTCGACGAGGACTGATGGTCTACCTTCTGGACGCCAACGTCCTGATCGCCCTGACTGTCGCCGAGCACGAGCATCATTCGCGGGTCGCGGCGTGGCTGTCAACCGTGGATCGGGTGGCTCTGTGCCCGGTTGTCGAAGGGTCCCTTGTTCGGTTCCTGGTGCGGATCGGGGAATCTGTCGACGCCGCGGGAGAGGTTCTTCGATCGTTGCGGTCGAACCCGCGATGTGAATTCTGGCCGGACGATCTGTCATACGCGGATGCTGATCTCGGCCACGTCCGCGGTCATCGTCAGGTCACGGACGCCTACCTTGCCGCGCTTGCGGCGGCTCGGGACGGAGCCCTGCTGGTGACGCTCGACGCCGGCCTGGCCCGCGACTGTCCGACGAGCACGCTGCTGGTGCCCCAGCAATAAAGCCGCGCCAGATCCGCCGCCGCGCCCGGTGCGCCGGTGCGCCGTTCTGACCTGCCGGCCCGTGTCGGGCACCTGTGGCGCCCCAGTAGGGTCTCGGTGATGCCCGACCCGCTCTTCGACGATCCACGCCTCGCCTCGCTCTACGACATCCTCGACCCCGATCGCTCGGACCTGGCAACGTATCTCGCGATTGCGGAGCAGACCGGGGCGGACTCGGTCCTGGACATCGGTTGTGGCACGGGCGTGCTCGCCGTGTTCCTGGCGCAGCGAGGCATCACCGTCACGGCGGTCGATCCCGCTCTCGCCAGTCTGGATGTCGCTCGAGCCAAACCCGGTGCCGACCAGGTGAACTGGGTTCACGGCGATGCCACCATGCGCCTGCCGTCGCAGGTCGATCTGACCACGATGACAGCCAACGTGGCACAGGTATTCCTCTCCGACGAGGATTGGGAATCGACGTTGGGTGGCATTGTGGTTGCGCTGCGCCCGGGCGGCGAACTTGCCTTCGACACTCGTGTTCCGACAGCGCGGGCCTGGGAGGCGTGGGTTCCGGAGCGCTCGCGCGCCACCACCGATGTGCCGGGGCTGGGGACCCTGACCGCGTGGTACGAGGTGACCGAGGTCCGCGAGGACCCGCTCCTGGTGACCTTCGCGGCCCACCACGTCTTCCCTGACGGCGAGGATCTGGTTTCCACCTCCACCCTGCGATTCCGAAGCAGGTCCGAGATCCTGGAATCGTTGAACCGGGTCGGATTCGTGGACGTCCGTATCGACGACCTGCCGTACGCGCCGGGCAAGGGATGGCTGGTGCGGGCCCACCGCCCAGACGTGTGAAGCCCGCCCGGGGGAACACCCACCTGTCGAGCACCACCGATCCAACCCGTCTCAGGACAAGGCAGCGGTCCGTCTTCCGCCCAGGCGCATTCACGGTGAGTCTCCTTCGTATCCTCGAAGTGCGAGGCTCCGCGCGGTACCGTTGCCTCCTTGACCGACCGGACCGACCAGGAGGATGTATGTCGTACGTCGTCGACTTCGTGAACGTGGACACCGTCGGCCTGGAATCCTCGCCGGTGGCGGAGACCCTGGCCGGGCTCCGGGCCAACGAGGCGCGCTACTTCAAGAACAAGTACAACCACGTCTTCACCGTCACGCCTGCCGATGAGGCCCCGGAGGTGCTCGAGTGGGTCACCCTGATCCTCCAGGAGGAGCGGGAGATCGCCATCGCATCGCGCCCGCTCGAGGTCACCTCCTTCCAGGTCGAGGGGATCCGGATGGCCTACGTGTTCTACGAGTCGGGACTGTCCATCAACGTGATGTACACGATCGAGGACGGCCAGAAGCGAGCTGTGGGATTCAAGCTGTCGGAGGGGATGGACGTCCCCGAGGAGCTCGAATCACGGTTCAAGTTCGCCCGCCAGAAGTCCAAGCTCGCCGGGATCATCCGCGGCAGCTACTTCGTCGTCAAGGGTGAGTACTGACCGGCCCCGACTCGAGCCCGATCAGGAGCCCGTGGCCTTGCGCGCCCGGTAGGCCGCCACTGCGGCCCTGTTGCCGCAGCTGCCCTCGCAGAACCGCCTCGACCGGTTCTTCGACAGGTCGACCACCACGTCCAGGCAGGTGGGGGAGGCGCAGATCCGCAGCCGCTCCAGTTCCCCGTTCCGCACCACGTCCACCATGGCCATCGCCGCCTCGACCGCCATCCGGGTGGCCAGCGGTGCGTCCGGCGGTGTGGCATGCAGGTGGTAGTCCCACTCGTCGTGTTTGACCAGCTGGGGGAGTGCGTGCGACTCCTGCAGCAGACCGTTGATGATCGTCACCACCTCGTCCTCGTCGGACTCCCAGATCCGACGCAGGCGGGGGCGGAGCGCTCGCACGGCCGCCAGTTCGGCCTCGTCATGGGCGCGCACCCCTGACCAGCCCACCACGAACCGGTCGAGGGCCGCGACATCGGGAAGTCCTTCACCCTCGCTGAACTCGATGCTGCCGTCGGTGTTCACCAGGGCGGCCGCCGCCATCAGCCCGAGCTCGGTGTCATGAGCGAAAACCATGTTGACTCCTGTCAGCGGTGGTCGTAATGTCATCAGCCTAAACCATTTGACTCATGACATGGGCGAACAGGCCGGTGACGGAGTTCCGACAGGAGGGACCGACATGCAGCAGGCATCCACATTCCGTACCGGTTTCGTCCTGGCCCTCCTCGCGGCGGCCACCTTCGGCACCTCGGGCTCCTTCGCCCGTTCGCTGATCGATGCCGGCTGGTCGCCGGGTGCCGCCGTCACCGCCCGGATCACCATCGCCGCACTGGTTCTCGCCATCCCCGCTGTACTGACCCTGCGTGGCCGCTGGCACCTGCTCCGCCGCAACCTGTTGATGATGGCGGTCTACGGGTTCGTCGCCGTCGCCGGCAGTCAGGTCTTCTACTTCAATGCGGTGCAACACCTCTCGGTCGGTGTAGCGCTGCTGCTGGAGTACATGGGCATCGTGTTGATCGTCGGCTGGCTGTGGCTGCGCACCGGGGTCGCCCCGCGCCGCCTGACCATCGCCGGCTCGGTGCTGGCACTGCTCGGTCTGGTCCTGGTCATCGATCTGCTCGGTGACACCAAACTCGACATGGTCGGTGTGCTCTGGGGTCTGGGTGCCGCCGTGGGCCTCGCGGTCTACTTCATCCTCTCCGCCAAGAGCGATCCCGAACTCCCGCCCCTGGCGATGGCCGGGGGCGGGATGACCTTCGGTGCCATCACCCTGCTCGTCCTGGGTGCCGTCGGTGCCCTGCCGATGGCAGCGAACACCCATGACGTCACCCTCGCCGGGCATCAGGTGAGCTGGCTGGTCCCCGTGATCGGCCTGTCCGTGATCGCCGCGGCCTTCGCCTACATCGCCGGTATCGCCGCCGCCCGCATCCTCGGGTCGAAACTGTCCTCCTTCGTCGGACTCACCGAGGTGCTCTTCGCCGTCCTCTTCGCCTGGATCTTCCTCGGCCAGCTGCCCACGGCGGTCCAACTGCTCGGCGGCCTGTTGATCATCGCCGGGGTGGCCCTCGTCCGGGTCGACGAACTGCGGGAACCGGAGCTGCCCACCCTGCCCGCCACCGCACATCCGGACGACCTCACCCGCAGCAACTGAGGTCTTGTTCAGGGGATCGACCCTTACGGGATCCGATGTCACAGCAGAGATGACCCTGCAGTGGACCTCAGCCCGACACGGGCACCCGCCGCTTGGCGACCCACGGGATCATCTGTGACGTGGTCCGCTGGTACACCGCGTAGTCCGGGTACTTGGTCTGGGAGATCCACTCGGTGAAAGCGGCCGATCCCAGGAACAATCCGGTCAGCAGGGCCGCCCCGGCGATGGTCCAGTGGAACACCGAACCCGCAGCGACCGCCCCGAAGGCGTAGATCACCCACCACTGGGCCTGCTCGAAGAAGAAGTTGGGGTGCCTGGAGTAACGCCACAGGCCGGTCGTCAGGAAACCCTTTCCGGTGTAGCCGGGTGCGTGCTTGCGCCGGTGGAAGTTCCATTGCTGTTGATCTGCAACGGTTTCCCCCAGCAGGAAGCCGAGGAACAGGATGGTCAGTACGAAGTCGCCCACTCCGAACGCCGACGGGTTCTGCGAAGCGGTCAGCGCCGGCAGACAGATCAGCACCAGCAAGGCGTTCTGGTACAGCACGATGAAGACGAGGTTGAAAACCTCGAACTGCCACGGTTTCATCTTGGTCCGCAGGATCGCCCACCGGTAGTCCTCGGTACCCGAGTACCCGCCCTTGCGGGCGAAGTTGAAGGTCAGGCGGGCACCCCACAGTGTCACCAGGACGGCCATGACGTTCAGTCTGGTGTCCTCCAGACCTGCCGAACCGGCGAAGATCCACAGATAGATCACCGGCAGGACGGACCAGAGTCGATCCACCCAGGAGTGCTCGTGGGTGATCAGAGAGAGCAGCCACGCCAGCCCGCAGGCCACCCCGGCGACGATGAGGACGATCTGCACAGGACCCATGAAGCGGATGCTACTACCGTCGACGGAACCGGGAATGCGCACGCCACCGGAATCGGTTGGACAGTAGTGGACGTGGGTCGAACGGGCGACCCACGAAGGCCGCGGCTAGCCTGTCGGTGTCAAGAAGTGGATGTCGTCCCGGGCCTTCCTCCACCGGTCGTGTGAGCCGCCCGGAGGGCAGGACCGGGCACGAGGATTGGCGGATGTGATGATCAGCGCTGCGGCCCAAGGATTGTGGGTGACACCGTGACCGAGGACCTCCGCCTGGACCTGCAACGCAAGGACCGCTTGCTGCCCGACATCGACTGGACCGTGCTCCCGGAGGGGACCGTCGCCTCCACCTTCGACGCCCCGAGCGGGCCGCTCGCCGTCATCTCCCTCGGTGAGCAGAGTCGACCCCGGGTGGTGCTGGTACCAGGGGTCACCGGGTCCAAGGAGGACTTCCAGTACCTGATGCGGGAAATGGTCGCCGCCGGTTTTCACGTGCAGAGTTTCGACCTCGCCGGTCAGTACGAGTCGGACCTGGCCGGCCCCTGGAACCGAAGCCAGAGCCAGAGCCAGAGCCAGGTCCGGAACCGGAGCCAGGACACGAACCGGAGCCAGGACACGAACCGGAGCCAGGACACGAACCAGAGCCAGGACCGCGACCAGGATCCCCCCGAAACCGCTTATACGATGGACCTTTTCGTCAACGACCTCATCGCCTTCCTCGAATCCGGCCGCACCCCGGTCCATCTCGTCGGCTACTCCTTCGCCGGTGTGGTCGCCGAACTCGTTGCCGTCGGACGACCGGACCTGGTCCGATCCCTGGCCCTGCTGGGCCCACCCCCGGATCCGGGCCAGAGCTTCCGCACCATACCGTTTCTCGGTCAGCTCTCCCGGTTCGCCCGGCCCGGTGTGGTGGCCACCCTGATGCGCTGGGGGGTGGTGGCGAACGTCCTCCGGGTGAAACCCGGCCGGCTGAAATTCGTCCGGGACCGGTTCACCCGCACCCGCCGTGATGCCCACCGGGACATCATGGGGCTGATGATGCACACCCCCGACCTGGAACAGGAACTGCGTGCGCTGCAGGTTCCGAAGGCGGTGGCGGTGGGAACCCGTGACCTGTGGCCGGTGGCACGCCACCGCCGTTTCGCCGAGTCCATCGGGGCCCGGCTCCATGTCTACGGCACCGGTCACAGCCCGTGCGAGGACGCGCCCTACGAACTGAGCGCGGACCTGATCTCCCTGTTCGAGCAGGCAGGTCCCGAGAGCTGAGCAGCGGGAACCGCCCGGAGGAGCCCACGGGTCTCTCCCCGACTGGCCGGCTCAGCCCGCGTGGTGTGCCTGCCGGTAGGCCCGCCGCGCCGCCCGCCGTTGCCACGGCCACCGCCCGGGAAGGTTGACCGCGATCGTCCGGAATCCCCATCCGATCCGCCGGAACAACCCGCCGGGTCGATGGAACGGGCGCCCGGAGACCGGCATGGTCAGGGTCGGGTCGTACACCACCGTCATCCCCGGACGGAGCTGGTAGGAGATGTCCAGGTCGTCGTGCACCCGTCGGTCGGAGCGATGGACGTCCTGCCGGATCTCCTCCCAGGCGGCCCGGGAGAGGACGGCGTTGGATCCGAACAGCGGCTGGTGGCCGAGGAACAGCGGCATCCACAGGAAGTATCCGCCCAGGTAGAACTTCTGCGCGGCCCAGGCACCGAGCGCGGAGATCTCGTAGAACACGCCTGGACCGGTCAGGCCGGTCGGCGGGTCCTGACGGTCGAACACCCGCTCCACCCGCTCCAACCAGTCCGGCGGTGGTACCGAGTCGGCGTCGATCCGGGCCAGGACGGTCCCGGTCGCCGCGTCGAAGCCGGCGGAGGTGGCCCGCAGGATGCCTTTGATCGGCTCGTCGACCACCCGGGCACCGCCGGCGCGGGCGACCTCGGCACTGGCGTCCGAGCTGCCGTTGTCCACCACCACGATCTCGTCGGCCTGCCTGGTCTGGGCTTTCAGTGCGGCGAGAGCGACCCGCAGGTACTCGGCATCGTCGCGGACGGGGATCACCACGGATATCGAAACCGGCACCCGTCGAGCCTATCGGCCCGCCTCCGGGCCCCGGCAGAGGGTCGGACACCTGGCAGGACGACGGTTGTGGCACCGGGTGCTCGATTTTCGAGCACCAGGTGCCACAACCGTGACGAGTAGCGGCACCGGGTCTGTTCGCTCCGTCCACGACCGGTAGCGGTCCGTGAGTATTTGCCACGCGCATATCCGGCATCAGAACTAATTCACGGGACCCATAACCATGTGAGGGATGCCACTATTACCTGGCTCCAAGATCAACAACCCAGGTAATTCGCCGTTCCCGACTGTAACCATTGTCACATGAAATGCGGGTTGATTTGTCCGATTTGCCGCGTAAATCGGCCAGAAACCACCCTGACGGGACCACCGCGACCCCCGTGAATCCGCCGGTTCAGCCTTGCGAGCATTTGCATGCGAGGTAATCTGAATTCGATTCGAGTTCTGTTCGTGATACACGGGAAATCGCTGCTTTACCGAATCGGATGGGCGACGAGAGATCATTTTTTCTCCGGCCTTACCGCTAGATGCGACAACCGGTTGCGTCACAACGATGGGTTTATGCTTTGTCCGTTGTCAAATCTTTGTTCAAAACACTTGTCATCAGTGGGACCTCCGGGGCGTTGCTTCTCGGCACCGTGCTGCCTGCGCAGGCGGCGACACCGCCGGTCCAGGCCGCCGCCCCGATCGCCCAGGTCGTCACCTCTCCGGCGGTCCAGCAGATCCCGGGGCCGGCCACGTCGGTCCAGGTCGGCACGGTGGGCGCGGTCTCCGCAACGGCCGTCGCCGGCAGGCTGGTCACCATGGCCAGCAAGGCCGTCACCCTGACCACCAAGGCCATCCCCTACCAGTACGGCGGCGGTCACGGGGCGGTCCCCGCCCCGCTGGGCACCAGCGTCGACTGCTCCGGGTTCATCCGTTCGATGTACTACGACAGCTTCCGGGCCGACATCGGCAACGGCAGCGGTGACAGCATCGTCCGGCTGTCCGGGAAGTTCACCAAGACCTCCCGGCCCGTGGTCGGGGACGTCGCCCTCTTCGGCAACGGCGGCCAGGCCCCGGCCTATCACGCCGGCATCTACATCGGGAACGGCCCCGGCGGCACCCCCGCGGTGGTCGCAGCCCCGCAGACCGGGTCGAACATCACCATCCAGGAGTGGGGCACCCGCTACTGGAGCGGGGACCTGATGGGCTACTGGCACTACAACGGCGCCACGGCGGCCGACAGCAGCAAGAGCAGCATCACGGTCAAGGCCGCCACGAAGGTCGCGACCAAGGCCAGGGGGAACATCGACAAGGTCTCATCGGCGGACGGGAGGATCAAGATCGTCGGCTGGGCCTACGACCCCGCCAAGTCCAGGTCCGCCAATGCGTTCACCGTCCTGGTGGACGGCAGGGCGGTGTACCGGGGGACGGCCAAGAAGACCCGGTCCGACATCGCCAGGAATCTCGGGATCGGCGCCGCGCACGGGATCAACATCACGGTGAAGGCCAAGCCCGGGACCCACAAGGTGTCCCTCGTGTCCAAGGCGGCGAAGGGGTCGAAGACCCGCAGTGCCACGGTCGACACCGCCTCGGTGCTGGTCACCGTGAAGGCGAAGGGCGCGGCCTCGGTCACCGGAGCCACCGGCAACATCCGGGTCAGCGGCTGGACCTTCGACCCGCAGACCACCCGGTCCCCGAACAAGGTGGTCGTGACCGTGGACGGACGCACCACGGCGATCATCGTGGCGCGGAAGGTCCGGACCGATGTGGCCCGGATCTACGGCATCACCAGCAAACACGGTTTCGGCCGGGTGATCACCCTCCCGCACGGCCGGCACGTGGTCACGGTGACCGCGGTCGGCAACAAGGCCACCACCACCAGCACCGTGCTCTTCCACCAGAAGGTCACCGTGGCGCTGAAGAAGAAGTAGAACCCCGAACCGCCCGGACCTCCGGCGCATCCTCAGAGCGGGTCGAGGATGCGCCGGAGGAACTGCCGGGTGCGGTCCTGCCGGGGTTCCACGAGGACCTCGGTCGGTGTCCCGCTCTCCAGGATCACCCCGCCGTCCATGAAGAGCACCTGGTTGGCCACCTGCTGGGCGAACCGGATCTCGTGGGTGACGACCACCATCGTCCACCCCTCCTCGGCCAGGTCCCGCATGACGGTGAGCACCTCGCCGACGAGTTCCGGGTCCAAGGCCGACGTGGGCTCGTCGAACAACATCAGTTGGGGTTTCAGGGCCAGCGCCCGGGCGATGCCGACCCGCTGCTGCTGCCCGCCGGACAGCTGATAGGGGTAGGAATCCACCTTGTCGCTCAGTCCCACCTTGGCCAGCAGTTCCCGGGCCTGCGCCACGGCCTGTTCCTTCGGGGTGCCCTGCACCCGCACGGGTCCCTCGATCACATTGCCGAGGACCGTCAGGTGGGGGAAGAGATTGTGCCCCTGGAAGACCATGCCGGACCGGGCGCGCAGCCCGGCGAGTTCCTGCCGGCCGGCCCGCCTGGTCGCCCACAGCTTCTTCCGGCCGCTGAAGTCGACCCGGACACCGGCGATCTCCACCTGGCCCGCATCGGGCACCTCCAGCCCGTTCAGGGACCGCAGGACCGTGGTCTTCCCGGAGCCTGACGGTCCGATCAGCACCGTCACGGTCCCGGGGGCGACGGTGAAATCGATCCCCTTGAGCACCTCGTGCTCGTCGAAGGCTTTCGTCAGGCCGCTGACATCCAGCAGCGGGCCGACGGTCGGCGTGCTGTCCGCGCTCATTTCGCCACGTACCTTTCCAGTCGCCGTTCCAACCGGACCTGGCCGAAGGACAGGATCAGGCAGATGACCCAGTACACCACCGCGGCCTGCAGGTAGAGCTGGAAGAACTTGAACGTGGGGGAGGCGATGTTCTGCGCCGTCTTCAGCATCTCCACGATCAGGATCTGCGAGGCCAACGAGGTATCCTTGACCAGGGAGATGAAGGTGTTCGACAGGGCCGGGACCGCCACCCGGAAGGCCTGCGGCAGCACCACCCGGCGCAGGGTCAGGGTGTAACCCATCCCGACGGTGGAGGCGGCCTCCCACTGCCCGCGCGGCACCGCCAGGATGGATCCGCGGATCACCTCGGCGGCGTAACCCCCGACGTTCAGTGAGAAGGCGATGACGGCCGCCGGGAACGGGTCGAGCAGGATCCCGATCTCCGGCAGACCGTAGAAGATGATCAGCAGCTGGACCAGCA
Organism: Nakamurella silvestris; assembly: GCA_003576535.1. Lineage (GTDB taxonomy): Bacteria > Actinomycetota > Actinomycetes > Mycobacteriales > Nakamurellaceae > Nakamurella > Nakamurella silvestris. The sequence continues at coordinate 13,645 of QXCQ01000204.1, forward strand.
GCGGTGTTCCGCGGATCACCGAGATGTAGGCGCGGGCGATGAACGACACCACCCGCACCTTCGACATCCGCATGAGCGCGACGACCAGTGCCAGCACCAGGCCGACGGCGAAGGAGGCCAGGGTCAACGGGATCGTGTACTGCAGCGCCCCTTTGATCAGGGGCCACCACGATCTGTTGGCCAGATCCCAGTCGATGTCGAGCATCCTCTACCGTCCCCGCGCCTTCGGTGTCCTGCTCGGTTGTCCGGACAGTTCAGTGATTGTGACCCATCGGGCGGGTGTTCGGCCCGGCAGGTTACTTGCTGACGTCCTCGCCGAAGTACTTCTCCGAGATCGTCGCCAGGGTGCCGTTGGCGGCCAGGGTGGCCAGGGCGGCGTCGAAGCCGGCGACCAGCCCGGAGTTCTTCTTGAAAGCCAGCGCCTGCTCGGACTTGTCGTCGGTGGTGACGGCGATCTTGATGTCGGTGTCGCCGGTGGTCTTGAAGTACTCCAGGGCGGCCAGGCTGTCGTTGATCGTGACGTCCACCCGCTTCTGCTTCAGCAGCTGCACGGCCTGGGCGAACCCTTCGACACCGGACACGGTCGCGCCGTTGTCGGTGGCAACCTTGGCCCAGTTGGAGGTGGTCGACTGCGCCGACTTCTTGCCGGCGATGTCGGCCAGGGTCTTGACGGAGTCGTCATCGGAGCGGGTCAGCACCACCCCGGCGGAGACCGTGTACGGGGTCGACAGGTCGTACAGACCCTTGCGCTCGTCGTTGACCGTCACCTGGTTGGCGATGACGTCGTAACGGCCGGCGTCGAGCCCGGCGAAGATCGAGTCCCACTGGGTCTCGGAGAACTCGACCTTCAGGCCCAGTTCCTGGGCGACGGCGGTGATGACGTCGATGTCGTAGCCGGTCAGCGGTCCGCTGCCGTCCTGGTGGAAGGTGAAGGGGGAGTAGGTGCCTTCGGTGCCGACGCGCAGCACCCCGCCGGCCTTGAGCGCGGCCAGCTCCGGGGTGTCGGCGGTGGACCCGGTCGATCCCCCGGCTTCGGTGGACCCGGTCACGGCGGACCCGGTGACGGTCGCGCCGTCGGTGGTGGCCTGGGCCGAGGACGAGGCGGCGGTGTCAGGGGCCGCCGAGGTGGCATCAGTGCTCGCTCCGGAGTCGGTCTTCGACCCGCAGGCCGCCAGGGCCAGAGCGGCGGCGGCGACCAGGGAGACGATTTTGAACGTACGGACCTGCATTGTTGTGACCTCACGATGACTGGTGGACGACGGATGAACTGCGGGACACGGATGCCCATCAGCTTGCAGCGAATCCCCGGCGCACTTTGTTCCGGGATTTGCCTGCCACCGGACAATAGTGGCCGTACTCACCCGACCGGGCATCGCGGCCGGGCCCGGGGTCTCACCCGGGAGTGAGCAGGCCCAACCGGCGATACCGCAGGTAGCGGGCCCGCAGGCGATCCTCGGCTGGAACACCCATGAGTGCGAAGAGCTCGTCGGCCAGCACTCCGCCGGCCCGGCGGCAGAAGGCCGGGGCCTCGTCGGCGGCGTCCGGGAACTCCCCGATGATCCGATCGACGATGCCGTTGGCCAACAGGTCGGCCGCGCCCACTCCCTGCTCGGCCGCCATCTGCGGGGCGTGGTCGGTGTCCCGGTGGACGATGGCGCTCGCGCCCTCCGGCGGCAGCGGGGACAGCCAGGCGTGCCGGGCGGCGATCACCCGGTCGGCCGGGGCCAGGGCCAGTGCCCCACCGCCGGTTCCCTGACCCAGCAGGAGGGCGACCGTCGGAGCGCGCAGGGTGACGAGTTCGGCCAGGCAGCGGGCGATCTCACCGGCCAGCCCGCCCTCCTCCGCCTCGCGGGACAACGCCGCACCGGGAGTGTCGATGACGGTGACCAGCGGCAGGTCCAGCTCGGCGGCCAGTTTCATCCCACGCCTGGCCTCCCGCAGCGCCGCCGGGCCCATCGGGGATTCCGAGGTCTGCCCCTGGCGGTCCTGGCCGAGCACCACGCACGGTGCCCCGCCGAACCGGGCCAGGGCCAACAGGATGCCCGGGTCCACCTCACCCGTTCCGGTGCCGTTGAGCGGTACCACGTCGGTGGCCGCCGACCGCAGGAACCGGCGGACCCCCGGCCGACCGGGACGGCGGGAGCGCAGGATCGAGTCCCAGACGGTTCCGGCCGGCCCAGGATCAGGCTCACGATCAGGATCAGGCCCGGCCCCCGAGCGCGATCCCGATCCCGATCCCGACCCCGACCCCGATCCCGATCCCGATTCCGATCCCGAGCCGGCCCCGGACCCGGGTTCCGCGGGCAGGTCGGGCCCCGCGGCCGGCCGTTCCCGCGGGGCGAGCACGACGTTGAGCACCCGGTCGGCGATCCCGGCCAGTTGTGACGGTGGGAGCACCGCGTCGAGCAGGCCGTGGGCGTAGAGGTTCTCCGCGGTCTGCACGCCCGCGGGGAAAGGCTGGTGGTAGAGGGCCTCGTAGACCCGCGGACCGAGGAAACCGACCAGTGCACCCGGTTCGGCGACCGTCAGGTGCCCGAGCGAACCCCAGGAGGCCAGGACACCGCCGGTGGTGGGATTGCGCAGGTAGACCAGGTACGGCAGGCCCACCGCCTTGTGGGCGGCGATGGCGGCGGAGATCTTGACCATCTGCAGGAAGGCGATCGTGCCCTCCTGCATCCGGGTGCCGCCGGAGGTGGGCGCCGCCAACAACGGCAGCCCTTCGGCGGTGGCCCGCTCGATCGCGAGCACCAGGCGCTCCGCCGCGGCGACACCGATGGACCCGCCGAGGAACCCGAACTCGCAGACCACCACGGCGACCCGGCGGCCGCGCAGCAGCCCGGAACCGGTGAGCACGGCCTCGTCCAGCCCGGTCCGGGACCGGGCCGTCTCCATCGAGGCCGCGTACTCGGCCGACATCGGCACCGGGACCGGGGTGGTGTCCCAGCTCTGCCAGCTGTCAGCATCGAGCACCTGGCCGATCAGTTCCCGGGCCCCGGTGTGCCGGCCGGTGGTCATCCCAGGTCCAGCCACTGCAGGATCTGCTCGGCATCGGCGTTCAGGACCGGTGGGGCCTGGTGGTCGGTGCGGGTGGTCTCGATCTCCCCGTCGGGGCCCGGCCGGAAGAACCGGAGGGCCGAACCGGGCAGGGTGATCCGGCCGAGGGTCTCGTGGTCCACCTCGACCAGCAGTTTCTGCGAGGCCGTCTGGTCCCAGTCGTAGACCTCTGCCAGGTCCCGGACCCGGCCGGCCGGGATGCCTGCCGCCGCCAGCCTGGCCAGCAGTTCAGGGCCGTCGAACTCCGCGAAGGCCCCTTCGACCAGACGGATCACCTGCTCCCGTCGGTGCACCCGCTCGGGGTTGGTCGCCAGCCCCGGCGCGTCGGCGTCCAACCCGAACTCGGTGCAGAACTTCTGCCAGAGGGCCTCGCTGCCCAGTGCGATCTGTACCGCGCCGTCCCGGCAACGGAACAATCCGTACGGTGCGATCGAGGGATGGTGGTTGCCCTGTGCCCGGCCGACCTCGCCGGCGACGGTGTACCGGGTGCCTTGGAAGGCGTGCACCCCGACCAGTGCCGACAGCAACGAGGTACGCACCACCGCACCGCGTTCGGTCTGCGCCCGCTCCACGAGCGAGGCGAGAACACCGACCACCCCGTAGATCCCGGAGAGCAGGTCGCCGATCGGCACCCCGACCCGCTGCGGATCGTCCGGGCCCGAGCCGGTGAGGGACATCAGCCCGGCCTCGCCCTGGGCGATCTGGTCGTACCCGGCCCGCCCCCCCTCCGGGCCGTCGTGGCCGAAACCGGAGATGGACAGGGTGATCAGGCCCGGGTTGATCTGGGCCAACCGGGTGGAGGAGAACCCCAACCGGTCGAGCACCCCGGGACGGAAGTTCTCGATCAACACGTCCGCCTCGGCCACCAGGGCGTCGAGCACGGTGCGGCCATGGTCTGATTTCAGGTCCAGGGCAATGGATTCCTTGTTCCGGTTGCAGGACAGGAAGTAGGTCGACTCGGCCGAACCGCCTTCGGGGGTGACGAAAGGTGGTCCCCAGCCGCGGGTGTCGTCACCAGCGCCGGGGGACTCGACCTTGATCACCCTGGCCCCCAGATCACCGAGGATCATCCCGGCCTGGGGTCCGGCCAGCGCGCGGCTCAGGTCCACCACCACGGTTCCGGTCAGCGGGCCGTGGGATCCCGGGCTGGGTGCGGTGTTCGTCATGGACTCTCCTTCGAGTGCGGCCGGCATCGAAAGGGCCCACGACATCCGACGACGTCGGCGGCACCTCCGATGGGTCCGACAGTAGAGCGCCCCGGGCCCTCCGGCCGGGACGGCCGGGTGCGCTGCGGCCGCGGTGTCGTGAGGGCGTCACCGACATCTGTGCGAACTTGGGTGATTGATCTCGGATTTGATCGGTTTATGCTCGACCAGCACCGCCCACCACCGACCGACGGCAGCCGGTGCCCGGACGGCCCGTCGCTGGAACCGAATTCGGCGGACGACCGGCGCGGCAGACACAGAACGGTAGGACCACGTGGCCATGCCCCATCCTTCACCTCGCCCACCGGCCCCCGGGCCGAGCCATCCGGCCCTGGCCCCCATTGATTCCGCCGAACACCGGGCCTGGTTGACCGACCAGTTCCACCGGCTGGTTGCGTTCTCCCGGCAGGCGGTCGATCCGGCCGGCGGGTTCGACTACCTGGACACCGACGGGACCCCGATGCCGGGCCGTGACCGGGAGCTCTACATCACCTGTCGGATGACGTACGTGTTCGCGCTGGCCCATCTGTCCGGCGTCCCGGGGGCGGACGGGCCGGTCCGGCACGGGCTGACCGCCCTGTCCGGGTTGTTCCACGACGACCGGAACGGCGGCTGGCACTCGGCGGTCGCGGCCGACGGGTCGGTGGTTCCCGGGCGCAAGGAGGCCTACGGTCACGCCTTCGTCCTGCTGGCCGCCGCGACCGCCACCGCCGCCGGGATCGACGGGGCCGATGTGTTGCTCGATCGTGCCCTGGACATCTTCGACCGGCACTTCTGGGACGACGAGGCCGGTCTGGTCCGCGAGTCCTTCGCCGCCGACTTCACCGATGACGAGCCCTATCGCGGCGCGAACTCCAACATGCATTCGGTGGAGGCGCTGTTGGCCGCCGCGGGCAGCCTGGGGGCACCCGTTCTCGCCGAGCGGACCGGCAGGATCTGCGCCGTCCTGATCGACCGGCACGCACGCGCCGGTGGGTGGAGCCTGCCGGAGCACTACGACCAGGACTGGACGGCGCTGCCGGAGTACAACAAGGACGCCCCCCGTCATCCGTTCCGACCGTACGGTTCCACCATCGGCCACTGGTTCGAGTGGGCCCGGCTGCTCGCCCAGTCCGAGTTCGCCCTCGACCAGGACGGGGTGGGGGCGACCGCCTGGATGGTTCCCGCAGCCGTCGAACTCTTCGATCACGGTGTCACCAGCGGATGGTCGGCGGACGGTGTCGAGGGTTTCGTCTACACCCTCGACTGGGATCTGCGACCGGTGGCCGGGGAACGGATGCACTGGGTGGTCACCGAGGCGATCGCGGCGGCCGCGGCCCTCTACCGGCGGACCGGGGAGGAGCGATTCCACGTGTGGTACCAACGGCTTTGGCAGCACGCAGTGGCCTATTTCGTCGAGGAGGGCACCGGTACCTGGCGTCATGAACTCGACGCCGACCTGCGTGAGGTCGGGGCGGTGTGGCCCGGACGTCCGGATGCCTATCACGCCGCCGGTGCGTTGTTGATCCCGCAACTGCCGTTGACGGCCTCCCTGGCCGGGTCCATCCTTGCGGCGAAGGCCCTGGCCGCCGATTGATCCACGCCGGATCGACGGTCGTGGGTCGTCCGCGGGTCGTGGTGGCCCTCGGCGCGAACACCCTCGAGAATCGAAGGCCCGACGATGCGCACTCCCCGGCTCCTGCCCCTCCTGCTCACCGGCCTGCTGGCCGTCGGATCCGCCGGGTTGATCGCCCCGGCCGCCCAGGCCGTGTCGGCCCCTGCGCAGGCCGCGCCGGCCCCTGCGCAGGCCGCGCCGGCCCCTGCGCAGGTCGCGCGGTCCGCCGACTCGGCCCCGCCAGTGCCGGCCGGTTTCGTCAAACATGCCGAGAGCCGGTACTGGACCTGGTACGGCCCGCGGAACTGGGTCGGCAGCTACGGCGCGTACGGGATCACGGTGAGCTCGCCCACGGGCTCCTGGATCCGGGACTACGGGTCCAGCGCGACCTTCTGCGGGAATGCCGCCACGTGGAAGGGCCGGGCCGCCGACCACTTCGCGGCCAAACGGTCCCAGACCAAGGGCAAGGCCAAGACCTGGAAGTGGACCACGATCAACCCGATCACCACCATCGGGACCAGGAACTACCGCCAGGCCAACGCCTTCGATGTGACGATCAAGGGCAAGACCATCCACGGCAAGATCATCTTCACCTTCGCCGACATCACCGGCTCCGGGTACTGCTTCGAGAGCAACGATGCCCGGACGGCGCCGAAGGCGGAGTACACCAGGGCGATCAAGACCCTGGATGCGGTCGCTGCGCACACCTACTACTTCGGTCCGGGGGTCTGACCGCGTCCTGCGGTGGGATATGCGCAGCTGTGAGC
>QXCQ01000009.1 GCA_003576535.1 Nakamurella silvestris
ACCCCCACACCCAACCACTCTCACCACCCCAACCCGGCACCGCGAGCGGACCACCACCCCCCAAAACTGAGGGTGCCACCGTCCACTCGCGCAAGGAAGCGACCAACCCGACCCGCCGAACGGACCACCACACCCCCAAAACTGGGGTGCCACAGTCCAGTCACGGGGAAACATGAGGTGCCACAGTCCACTCGCGGGGAAACATGAGGTGCCACGATCCACTCGCGAAGAGCGGCAGAACTGGGCGGACACTCCACCTCGCCACCGCGCACCCTCCCAACAACCGCGCTCGCTACATACTGCGCGGGAGTCAACAAGGAGCGCGGGCCACGGGCGGGCGGGAAATTGCCAACCTCGCACGACGGGTACCACCCAGCTATGACCGACCCTCGCACCCCACCTACGCCGTTCACTGTGACGGCAACTGTCCTGGACTCCCTCGATGCTCGCGAGCTCGCTGCCTTCTACCAACGTCTCCTGGGTTGGCCGATCCGGATGAACGAACCGGACTGGGTCAGCCTCCGGTCACCTGCGGGCGGCGCAGGACTGTCCTTCCAGACCAATTCCGCCTATGTGCGCCCCGTCTGGCCTGCTGAACAGGGCGATCAGCAGATGATGGTCCACCTTGATATCGAGGTCACCGATCTCGATGCGGCGGGGCGGCATGCCACCGAGGCCGGAGCCGTTCTCGCACCGCACCAGCCTCAGGAGGATGTCCGGGTGTACCTCGATCCGGCCGGCCACCCGTTCTGCCTCTGGATCGCCACCTGACCATCCCGCAAGCGGACGCCCACACCCCAAAAAGTGGGGTGCCACAGTCCACTCGCGGGGAGAGGGCTGGCGCAGGGGTCCACGCGCGGCAGCCGACCACCATCCTCACCACTGAATAGCACTTGACAGGTGAGGGAACAACATCCAGTGTTACCGGTGAAGATACTTTCACCGGTAAGGGATGGAACATGGGCAAGGACTTCGCGCGGCTCTGGATCGCGACCGGCAGCGCCAACCTCGGCGACGGGATCGTGCTCACCGCCTTACCGCTGCTCGCCCTGACCCTCGGCGGCACAGTCGGCCAGATCGCCCTCGTGACCACGGTCGCCACCCTCGCCTGGCCGATCGTGGGCCTGCACGCCGGCTGGGTGGTGGACCGTTTCCCGCGACGCAGCATCCTGGTGCTGGTCAACATCGCGCGCGCCGCCGCGCTGGCCTTGCTCACCGTCGCCGCCCTGACCGACGCCCTGACCATCCCACTGCTGCTCCTGGCAGCCGGGATCTACGGCGTCGCGGAGACCCTCGTGGACACGGCCCTGGTCACCCTCATCCCCGAACTCGTTGAGCCGGCCGCGCGCACCGGGGCGAACGCCCGGATCGAAGCCACCATCAACATCACGAACCAGTTGCTCGGCCCTCCCCTGGCCGGCGTGATCATCGGCCTGTCCACGGCGGCGACCGTGGCCACCGGCAGCGCGCTCTACCTGGTCGCCGGCCTGGCCGTCCTCACGATCCGCAGCGGAACACCCCGCACGCCCCCGACCACCCCGGGAACCCCGGGAACCCCGGGAACCCCGGGAACCCCGCCAGAGACCACAGCGAAACCCGACACCCGGGTCCGCAGCGGCCTGACCTATCTCTGGCGTCATGAGCTCCAACGCCCCTTGACCTTGCTGACCGCCGCGATGAGCCTGGTCTGGGGTGCCTGGTCTGCCTTGTTCGTGGTCTACGCCGTCAGCCCCGGACCGCTGCAACTGACCACCGGCCAATACGGCCTGCTGTTGACGGCCATGGCCGTCGGCGGGATCATCGCCTCAACGGTGGTCGGCCCGCTCCGGCGGAGATTGGGATCCGGACTGCTGTTGTTCCTCGACTGCCTCGGCACCGTGTTGCTGGTGCTACCGATGGCATTGAACGCCGACATCTGGTTCACCGCCGCCGGTATCACCATGGCCGGTGCCGGATCGAGCATCTGGCGCATCGTGGTGGCCACCATCCGTCAGGAGACCACACCTGGACCACTGCTCGGCCGGGTCTACTCCGCCTCACGGGTGATCAGCTGGGGGGCGGTCCCTCTCGGTGCCGGCCTGGCCGGGGTCCTCGCGAGCCTGACCAGCCTGCGCACCGTCTTCCTCGCTGCCACCGTGCTGGCCGTCCTGGTCGCCTTCGCCTACCTGCCGCTCTGGCGAACGCTCAACCTGCTCCAGCGCACCGCACCGGAAGCGTCCCTCGAGCGCACGCCCACCACGGAGGAACGGACAAGATGACGTGGGGAGCGTGCGATCGCGGGGACCTTTCCGTAAGGATCAGCCGAACCGGCCGTTGACGTAGTCGAAGGTCCGCGGATCCACCGGCGAGTTGAACATCTGGTCGGTGGCACCGTGTTCGACGATGCCACCGGGGGTGCCCTGCTCGGCCAGGAAGAACGCACACTGGTCGGACACCCGCGCCGCCTGCTGCATGTTGTGGGTGACGATCACCACCGTCACCTCGTCGCGCAGTTCCTTGATCGTCTCCTCGACCCGCCTGGTCGACGTCGGATCCAGGGCCGAACACGGCTCGTCCATCAACAGCACCCTCGGCTGCACGGCCAGGGATCGCGCGATGCACAGCCGCTGCTGCTGGCCACCGGAGAGGGCCCCACCCGGCTGACGCAGCCGATCGCCGACCTCTTTCCACAGACCTGCCTTGGTCAAACACTTCTCGACCAATGCGTCCTTCTCGGAGCGGCGCGCCTTGCGCCCGGTCAGCTTGAGCCCCGCGAGCACGTTGTCGTAGATGGACATGGCGGGGAACGGGTTCGGCTTCTGGAACACCATGCCGATCTCGCGCCGCGCGTCGGTCAGCCGCCGGCTCGGATCGTAGACATCGTGCCCGTCCATGACGACCTCGCCGGCCAGAGTGGCCGACGGGATCAGCTCGTGCATCCGGTTGAGGATCCTCAGGAAGGTCGACTTGCCGCACCCGGACGGGCCGATCAACGCGGTCACCGTACCGGCCGGCATCGTCAGCGACACCCGGTCCAGCACCTTGCGGTCGCCGAACCAGGCCGACACGTTGCGCGCCTCCATGGTCGCCAGGGAGCTCACATCGCGGACCGGCGAGAGGATCTCCGTCGGGGCGTCGTAGTCCGGCCGGTCGGCCAGAGCCACCGACCCACCGAGATCCTCGGCGAACAATGCGGTCTCGATCGGGGACTCGGTCGGAGCGGGGAAGATCTTCTTCATCGGTGTTCCTTGGGTCGGTCGGAATCCACAGCAGAACGGGAGTTCACAGCAGGTCGGGAGTTCACAGCAGGTTCGGCAACAACATCGACACGTGGTTGGCCACGGCCAGTCCCAGGGCCAGGATCAGCGGCAGTCCGACGATCCAGGCCTGCTGGCGGCCCCACCGTTGTCGGGCCCAGGCCACCAGGCCGACACCCAGGATCAGCGCCTGCAACCACAGGACCAGCGGGAACCAGGCCGAGGTGTCCCCCGCCATCGCGTTCTCCTGGGGCGCGAGATCTCCGGCCTTGATGGCCTTGGCCGGCGTCGGCTGCACGGCAGTGCCGAGATCGGCGTCCACCCGCAGGATCCCGTCGGGCAGGAAGGCCGGTCCGTCCGCGGTGACCAGGGTCAACCGGGAGGCCCCGGCTGGCAACGGGGCCGGCTGCGGGTCACCCGCGTGCCGGACCCCCGTGACCAGGAAGATGTTCTGCCCCTGGCCGGTGGTGACCACCACCTGGGCACCTGGCTGCAACTCGTTGATCCGGCCGAAAGGTCCGCCGTAGGTGGCTTTGCGGCCCATCAGCACGCTTGTCCCGGCCTGGCCGGGCAGGACGGTGTCCCGCCGGTGCCCCGGGCCCTTCTGCAGGACCTCCGAGGTGGTCGACTCGAACACCACCTCCTTGACACCCAAGGACGGGATCTCCAGCAGCGCCAGCGGTGTGCCCGGTTGGTTGAGCTGCATGTTGTAGTCGTACTGGGCGACGGTGGTGGTGGCCCAGGCGAAGTCGTAACGGAGCTGTTCGTAGGCCAGGGACTGTTCACGGTCGTGCCGCAGCTGTGACACGAGCCCGATCTGCAGCAACAGACCGCCGCACAGGCCGGCCAGCACCAACAGGGCCAGGCCCGGGATGTAGTTCTGGGACCGGCGGGCGGGTTTTTCCTTCACCGGCCGCTCACGCCGGACGCGTCGACGCGGCTTCGGCTCGGGGATCGGCAGTGCCGCAACCGGTTCGGTCTCCATCGTCGCCGGCTCGGGAGCAGACTTCCTGGGCCTGTCGGAGAGCCGCGCACGGGGCGGGGCGGTCATGACACGACCCCGACCCGCACCCGGGGTGCGTGTGGGACCAGGGGGCCGTAGACGACCGTCACGTGGGTAATTCCTTTCGAATTCGAGAACTCCGGCACACGTGTCGGCCGGCCGGACGTCCGGCCGACCAACGCGACAGTGGGCCGGTGGACCACAACCTCGCGGTTGCGGCCCACCGGCCCGATGTCAGTTCAGTACAACTGCTACTTGCTGACGGTCAGGGTGACGGCCGAGGCTGCCTTGGCGGCAACGGTCGTCGAGCCCGCGTAGGACACCGAGAGCTTGTGGGATCCGGCGGCGAGCTTGGGGAGAACGATGGCGGCGACGCCCTTGTTGGCGGTCTTCAGGGTCAGCGAGGCCAGGCTGCGGCTGCCTTCCTTGACGGTGACCTTGCCGGTCGGGACGACGCCCGCGGCCTTGATCGTGACGGTGACCTTGCCACGAGCGGCCTTGTTGATCTTCGACGCGGCCAGCTTGGCCGACACCGTCGGGTTGACCTTCTTGACGGTGAGGGTCGCGGTGGCCGACTTCGCCGTTGCCACCACGGTGTTACCGGCGTAGGTGACCTGGAACTTGTGGGTTCCGACCGCGATGTTCTTCGGCAGGGTCACCGTGGCCTTGCCACCGGCCAGCGCCACGGACTTGATGGTCTTGGCGCCGTCCTTGAGCGTGACGGTCCCGGTCGGGACGACACCGGCGGCGGTGACCGCCACCGTGGCCTTGACCGAGGTGGAGTTGTAGGTGACCGAGGTCTTCGTCAGGCTCACCTTGACCGCAGCGGCGGCCTTGGTGACGGTGAGGGTGGTGACGGCCGAGGTGGAGGCACCGACGATGCTGCTACCGGCGAAAACGGCGGTCAGCTTGTGGGTTCCGACCGCGAGGGTCTTCGACAGGGCGATCGTGGCCTTGCCGCCCGACAGGGTGGCGGTGCCGACGGTGGTGGCTCCGTCCTTGACGGTGACGGTGCCTGCCGGGGTGATGCCGGAGCCGGCGATCGTGACGGTGGCGACCGCAGCGGTGCCGTAGGCCGAGGTGGCCTTGGCCAGCTTCAGCGAAGCAGTGGTCGGGGTGGAGATCACGTAGGCCGCAGCGGCCGAGGCCGACGGGGTGAAGAGCGCGGCGTCGGTCGGCACGAAGTTGGCGGTGACCGAGTAGTTGCCACCGGCCAGGGTGGAGGTGGTGAAGGAGGCGACCCCGCTGGAGACCGCAGCCGTGCCGATGGTGGCCGTGCCGTTCTTGAAGACGACGCTGCCGGCGGCGTTGCTGCCCGAGACGGTCGCGGTGAAGGTGACCGGCGTGCCCTTGACCTGCGGGCCGACCGGGGCGATGCCCAGGGTGGTGGTGGTGACGACGGCCGGGACGGTCGAGATCGAGTACGGCGCAGCGGCAGAGGCCGAGGCCGCGAACAGGATCGAGTTCGTCGGGACGAAGCTTGCGGTGATGGAGTGCGAGCCCAGGGCCAGCGAGCTGGTGTTGAACACCGCGGAGCCGTTGGCCGCCGGGACGCTCTGCAGGACCGTGGTGCCGTCCTTGAAGACGACGTTGCCGGGGGCGGTCGCCGGGGTGACGGTGGCCGTGAAGGTCACCTGGCCACCGGCGATCTGGCTGCCGACCGGGCTGGCGGCCAGGGCGGTCGCCGTGTTGGTCGGATCCGGGCGGAAGTCGAAAGCGCGGTTCGTGGTGAGGATGTCGCCGCAGTAGGCGATGGTGCCGAAGCCGTACTTGGTGATCTGGGTGGAGTCGCACAGCTTGGAGCTGCCGGAGTCCAGGTTGAAGGCCTTGTACAGGTCCTTGGTCGGGTCCTGGACGGTGATCCAGTCGACGACGACGTACATGTCGCGCAGGATCGGGAAGGTGGAGGTCAACTTGCCGGCGGTGACCGGGGCGACCGCGTTGATGCTCTCCAGAAGCGCGCCGTTACGACGGTCGATCACACCGGGCAGGCTCGCGCTGTTGCTCTGCGCGATCCAGGACGGGACCGAGAAGGGGATGATGTCGCCGTTGTTGCGCAGCGCGGAGCCGTTGTGCTCCTGGACCGGGGTGCCGCTGCTGTCGACATCCTTGACACAGGAAGGCAGGAGACCGGCGCCGACCGGGAAGTTCAGCTGGGCGCCCCAGAAGGTACGGGTTCCGGACCCGGCCTGCGGGACCATCGGACGAACCGGCTTCAGGGTGGATGTGGCGGCACCGGTGTAGTTCGGGTCGTACGTGACGCCGGAGATGGTCACGGCGGTGCAGCTGTACAGGGAGACCAGATCGGTCTTGAGAAGGTTGTCCGGGAGCGAGGTGTCGCCGGTCTTCTTGGACCAGGTGACGGCGTCCTTGGCGAACGGGATGTAGACGAGGTCGCCGTTGGCGTTCGGGGCGCTCGGGCCGCTGGAGGACCGGGCGAAGTCGATCGACCCGGGCGGAACCTGCTTGAAGGAGTTGCGCGCACCGACCTGGGTGATCCAGTTGCCGGAGGTCAGCGATGCGTCGCCGAGGGAGGCACGCAGGGCCGAGACACCGGCGCCGGAGCCGTCCGGGCGCAGGATGCTGCCGGTCGGGAGGGTGACGTTACCGGTGGCACCGGTGACGATGGTCGGGAAGGTCTCGGTGCCGCTGCCCGGGCTACGGGTGGCGATGTAGGTCCCGGCCGGAGTGGCGTCGTAGGAACCGATGAGGCCGGCGGAGTCATTGGCGAAGCCGTGACCCCAGTCCTGGATGGTGTCCGACCCGACGCCGGCGAGGGTCGGGTAGGTAGCGGTCGGCGGATCGGCAAGTGCCGTTCCGGCCAAGGTACCGGCAGCCAACGCGGCGGTGGTACCGAAGACCAATGCTGCGCGAAGCAGGCTGTGTGTAGCGGACACGATCGTCCACCTCTCTGCCTGCGGGTGTTGACCCGCATTACTAGGTCCAGCGGAATTGCGGGACATAAATGAGTCTTGACTATTGACATGAAATTGTCGGGACAGTAATGCCGTCCATCGGGCGAGTATTAGAAGAACTCAATGTAAATGGAGCGTTAACTCACCCAGAGTCACGTAAGGTGACCGAGATCCTCAGCCCCGCTTGGCTCCTGGGCCACCCTTGGCCCGCACCCGCAGCAAAGCCGGCCCGGCGACAGCACCGAGCACACCGCCGAACAATGCAATTGCCAGGACGTACCGGCTGAAATTCATCGGCTCGGCCGGGGTCGGTTGGGCGACGAGTGCGACACTCTCCGAAACCGTCGGATCCACACTCGCCGCCGGGGAGGTCTGCGGGACGGAGGCCGCCACCGCCGAGGGTGAGGTCTTGGCCGTGCTGGACTCCGGGGCACTGGACTCGGGGGTGGATTCCTCCGGGTCCGAACCGTTGTCGTCATCCCCCGGGAGATCCGGGGTCGAGCTGGTGGTCGGAGCCGAACTGGTGGTGGAGACCGCCGTGGTGGTGGGCGTGACGGAGGTGGTCGTCGCGGTGCTGCTGGTGACACCCCCTCCCCCGTTGCCCGGCGTGGAGGACGGACCCGCAGGGGTGGAGGGCTTCTCGGTGGGCCGGGCGCTCGTCGAGGTGACGGGCGGAGTCGTCGGCGGAGTCGGTTTCGTGTTCGCCCGCAGGGTGGCGGCGGCCGCCTTGACCTGGTCGACCATGGTCTTGGGCAACGGCAGGTACCCGAGAGGCAGTGCACCCAGGCCGGTTCCGGTCTTCTGCCCCGGGCCGGCCACGTAGTCGAGCAGCGTGGCTGCGGCGAGCAGACCCGCCTTGGACTGGTTACCGCGAACCACCGCATGGGTCACCACGGTCAGCGGGTAGGCACCGGCACTGACCGTCGCCTTGGGAACCAGCACCCCCTCCTTGGAGGTGCTGAAATCCTTGCTCACCGAGGTGCCCAGGGACTGGATGGTCGGCGAAACGCACTCGCTGCCGTCGGATTTGCACAGCGCCGCCATCTGCAGGCCGTACTGGGTGGCCGAGGTGCTGTCGGTGACGGTCCAGTTGCGACGCACACCGGGGTGCATCGGGTCCCCGGCCACGTACCAGCCGGTGCTGCCGTCGGGTGCGCTGGCCCGCAGGTCCCAACTCACCTTGGCACCGTCATTGGCCCGCCGGACCTGCAGGGCACCGCGGTTGAGGCTGTTCACGTACGGGTTCAGGTCCAGGCTGCAGTACTTCTTGTCGGCCGGGATCCCCAGTTCAGGGTTGGGGTCCCGGTAGCAGGTCGGGTCGGACTTCGGGAAGTTGTCCGGTGCCGGCGTCGTGTCCAGCCGCAGATCGCCACCCTTGGTACCGGTGTAGACAGGGTTGATCACCATCCCGTCGGCGTCGGCCTTGCCGCCGAGCCAGGCCTTGGCAGCCGGGTCGGCCTGCAACCACTGCCAGATCCGGGTGTACTCCGCCGAGTTGCCCACCGGCACCATCAACCGCAGGCCGGGCCAGGCGTCGGAGGCCGGGACGGCACCGGCGTTGAGCCGCTGGAACTCGGGGTCGTGGGCGATGGTGAACGGATTGCCTTTCGCCCAGGCCGGCACCAAGTCCTTGTTCACACCGGGGATCTGGGAGCGGTAGGACTGGGTCAGGGCCTTCGCTACCAGGCGCGGGGTCAACTTCATCGTCGGTACCGGGCCGTTGCCGAGCGGGGAGTCGATGCTGAACCCGAAGGTCAACGCCGACACCGCGACCGGTGCGTACACCAGCGGCGGATCACTCGGTCCACGGGTGATCGCCACCGTGCTGAAACCGATGCCGGAGGCACCATCACTGGTGGACAACAGTTCTCGTCGGGTCACCGTGTCCGGCGCGGTGGCGTAGCCGTAGACGGAGCCACCGTTGCCGCACAGGACCGGCTGGTAGGAGGAGACGAGCCGGGCGACCAGCTCGGTCCCGACCATCCGGCGCTCGACGGCGTCGGTCGGGCAGAAGACCCCGACCGGTTTGAAACCGAGACGGACCTGGATCCGCTGGGCCCAGTTGGTCGCCGAGAGCGGGGAACTCCACAGGCCGGCGTTGTCGGCCGCCTCGTCGTACCCGAGGCCACTGGTCAGGTGCTCCCCCCGCGGGACCACGACCAACCAGCAGGAGCGGGCCTTGACTCCGCTGGAGACCCTCTCGGCCTTGCCGCACCCGAGATGGGGTGCCTCGGTGGCGGTCTGCACCTCGAACAGCGCTTCGCCCGTGCCGTCGGTGCCGCTGCCGGCACCCTGGAGCTCGTTGCTGGTGTTCTTGTTGAAGTACTCCGCCTGGGCGTCGGTACCCCAGGCCAATGAGTCCGGGCTGGTGAAAGGCCGGAACGGAACCTCCGACAGGGCAGAGCCCACCTCCGGGATGTTCACGTGTTTGTCCGCCAGCGCCAGCTCGGCCGGGTCGTAGTTCGTGACCACGGAGGCCTTGCCGATGTCACCGGTGGCCCCGGGATAGGCCGGGTCACCGGACTTGCGCCCGTAGACCGCGCGCAGCCCCACGGTGGCCTTGGCGGTGCCGCTGACCTGCATACCCAGGGATCCGAACTGGCAGTTCTCCGGGTCGGGTCCGGTGGCCGCATCCCCCCAGCACTCCATCACCTGCAGGTAGTTCCGCTGGAAGACCTGGGTGGCATCGGAGGGCTTCATACCGCTCCACTTCAGGCTGATCGCCTGGGACGCCAGACCTTCGGTCTGCGAGACGGTGAGGGAGAGATTCTTGAAGTCCTCGTACATGTAGTCGCCGAGGTAGCCGGCAGACTGCGGATCCCGTGCTCCGCCGAGCGGTTTGTTGTCCAGCCCGGTCAGGCCGTCGGCCCACTTCATCGTGATCGCCGAGTCGGTGACACCGGCACCGGTGATCTGGTCGACGGCATTCGGGGCGGCGACCGCCGAGGCCGAGGCCGTGGTCAGACCGAGACTTCCCCCGACCAGGCCGAGCAGCACCACCGGCAGCGCCGCCCACCGGATGGACCTGGAGAAACGACTGCTGCCAAGCTTCTTCGGCGCAGCGGGGGCGGTTCGGTTCACAGCAGGGGGCCTTTCACGAGTGGCACGGGTGGCATCCGGTGTGCCGGCGCGGAACGCGGCACAGCCGGGATGCGGGAAACGGGGTTCGAATTCATGACCGGATGGGTCAGGCCCGGTCGGTCGGTGGAACCGGCGGTCGGGAGCCGGCCGGGACGGTACCGGCAGGTCCGGAATTCGCCGAGCGCAGACGCCGGGTGATCATGGCCGGAACCAGCATCAGGACCAGCACCAACGCACCGGCAAGCACCATCAACGCATTGGTGAATCCCTTGCCGGAGGTCTGGTCCAGGGAGACCGGGATGGCGTTGACGAACTGGGCCTGCTCGACCCCGCCGCCGGAATTGCCGCCGGACGAGTCCCCCACACACTCGCCCGTGTCCGTGTCGATCTCGCAGTCCACCTGGCCGTCGTCGATCGGGACATCGGCACCGCCGGTGGACTGGACCCCGCCGGCCGAGCCGGTCGGAGCCGTTCCGGTCGTGGAACTCTTCGGACCCTTGGTGTTCTTCGGACCCGGCTTGCTGCTGTTGCCCTTCTTCGGTCCGGTGGTGGAGGGGGCCTGGCCACCGGCGGTGCTCTCGGGGGCCGCCCCGCCGGAGGTCTCCTCCGGGTTCTGGGGCGCATTCGGGTCCCCGTCGCCGGGCTGGTTCGGATCGCCGCCCGCATTCGGATCAGCCGGGTCGCCGCCGGCGTTCGGGTCGGCCGGGTTGCCTCCACTGTTGTTGCCACCGCCGGAGTTGCTGCCGCCCGGCTTGTTGGGGGTCGACGGCGTTCCACCGGTGTTGCCACCACCGGGCTTGGTCGGCTGGGTCGGGTTCTGGTTACCGCCGGTGCCGTCCGAGCACTGGGTGTTCCCCTTCTTGTCGCAGTCCGGCGGCTGAGGCGCGTTGGCGGCCAACAGGTTGGTGCCGTTGGAGGAGAAGGTGGGGTTGTTGCACTTGGAGATGTCCAGGTTCTTCAGCTGCGCCCCGGGGATGCGGCGCACCTGGTCGAGCCCGGCCTCCACCAGGTTCTTGGGCAGCGGCGAGTACCCGAGTACATCGGCCTGTTGCTGGCCCTGGCAGAGGAAGTAGTAGGCGAAGGCGGAGAGGGTGTGCCCCTTGTCCTCGGTGAAGTTGTTCTCCACCTTGGTGGGCACGATCATGTAGGAGTACGAGGACAGCGGGTAGGTTCGTGCGTCCTTGTTCCGGTAGACACCGGAAAGCTGCTGCACCAGGTAGTCCGGGGAATTCTCGTCGGTGTTGATACTGGCCTTGAGCAGACCCACCGCGACGTTCTGCGCGGTCGGCTCGGTGTAGTAGCCCGCGTTGTTGAGCACCTTCACCACCGGGAAGCCGGTGTTCAACGCGTAGGAGTACTCGACGTAGGTGATGGTGCCCTGCGCCCGCGGCTGGGAGACGTACCCGGAGACGCCCAGGGAGCCGTTCGCACCGACGAACCCTTGGTACACCGGGTAGTTCGAGGTCGCGGTGCAGGTGGAACCACGTCCGACCTTGTTGCAGAAGTCCTGCCAGAGCTGGGGCTGCTCACTAGCCATCCAGGCGGTGAACTGGGCACTGGTGCCGGAGCCGTCGGTGCGCACGACCGGGACCACCTGGATCGCCGGCAGGGCGAGGTTCGGGTTGTCCGCGGCGATGGCGGGGTCGTTCCACTTGGTGATCACACCGGTGAAGATCTTCGTCAGTACGTCACCGGACAGCCGGAGGTTGGTGATCTGGGTGTTGCCGAGCTTCAGGTTGTACATGATCGCGGTGCCACCGGCGACGATCGGCATGTAGGCGTAGCCCCGGCTCGGCGGCTGGTCGGTGACAGTGCCGTCGACCCGACCGTAGGGGATCTCCGACAGGGCGAAATCGACGGTGCCGACGGAGAACTGCTTCCGTCCGTCACTGGATCCGGAATCGGAGTAGTTGACCTTCCAGCCGTACTGGACGACGTTGGCCGCCCAGGCGCTGACGGCGTTGGCCGACCAGGTGGATCCGGCACCCGAGACCGGTTGGTAGACGATGTCCTTCGCCGATGCCGGGGTGGTGACTCCCACCGCCATGATCAACGTTCCGAGCAGGACCAGCAGACTCCTGGATCGACCCTTCACTGCACGCAACACAAAAAGACCTCCGAAACGCCTGGTGTACTTCGTTGATGGAGAAGTGGACCGGCTCATCGACCGGCCCCGTCCGATGTCCCGGCCACCACGGCAGCCGGGTCCGCGCCGAACTGGTCCGCTGCCGCCGCGGCCCGGCGGTGCTGCGCCTCGATCCGGCGGAAGTCACGCTTGGAGGCCTGCGCGCGGCGCTTGGCCCGGCGCTTGCCGATCTGGCCGGCGGGTTTGCCGCCGATCAGGCGGGCGATGACGAACAGGATCATCACCAGGACCAACAGGGTGACGCCGGCGGCAAAACCCCGGGCGATCATGGTGGGCTGCGGCGATTTCACGAAGTTGAGGACCGCCAGCGGCAGCGAGACCATCGGTTCGTTCAGCGGGTTGGCATTCAGGGCCAGGGTGTACCCAGCCGTGAGCAGCACCGGCGAGGTCTCGCCGATCCCCCGGGCGGTACCGAGGATGACGGCGGTGGTCAGACCCGACCGGGTGGTCGGCAGCACGACATGCCAGACGGTGCGCCACTGTCCGGCGCCGAGGGCGTAGCTGGCCTCCTTGAGGTTGCCCGGCACCAGTCGCAGGACCACGTCGGCCGAGCGGATGACGATGGGCAGCATCATCACCGAGATCGCCAGGGCCGCGGCCAGTCCCGACTTCGGGACGAGCTGGGTCCAGATCAGCGCCGAGTAGATGAACAGACCCGCGACGATACTGGGCAGTGCCGTCATGGCCTCGACGATGGTCCGGACGAAACGTCCCATCCGACCAGGGATCTCACTGAGGTAGACGGCCGCGGCGATCCCGAGCGGCACGGTGATCGTCAGGGCGATGGAGATCTGGATGAGGGTGCCGACGATGGCGTGCAGGATGCCGCCCATCTCCAGCGGGTCCAGCGGGGTGGCCGTGGTCATGTCCTCGGTGAACAGGTTCGGGTGGACCAGGGCCTCCTTCCCCCGCACGATCGTGAACACCAGGATGAACACCAGCGCGGTGAACAGCAGATAGGCCAACGACTGCACCAGGACCGAGGCGATCCGGTCGCGGATGGCCGGACCGTCCTCGTCGAAGGAGAGCAGGCAGGCGTAGACCCCCACGAAGATCACGTAGGCGACGCAGAGGAAGGCCAGCATCCCCGACATGGCCGTCAACTCGGTGAAGAGCAGGCTGGTGACACTCAGGGAGGCGATCAGTGCGCCGAGGCCGGCGAGGATGGTGGTGCGGGGGGTCCCGGTGGTGCGTCGCAGGACCTCCGGTTCCGGTTCCACGGCAACGGCGGTCGCCGGTTCCACCGCAGGTTCGGCCGCGGGGCTGCGATCGACGACGGGTGCGTCCTCGGTCATGGTCATGGCAGGTCACCCATCACTTGCTGCGCCGGAGCGCGATCTTGAGACAATGGAGGCCGCCGCGAAGTTGATGATCAGGGTGAACAGGAACAGCACCAGACCGGCTGCCATCAGCGCGGAGAGGCCGAAGCCGCTGGCGTCGCCGTAGCGGGAGGCGATCAGCGCGGAGATCGAGCTGCCGCCGTTCTCCAGGATGTGCGGCTGGACCTTGGTGACCAGGGAGATGATCATGTACACCGCGATCGTCTCGCCGAGAGCGCGGCCCAGGCCGAGCATCAGACCGCCGATGATGCCGCCACGACCGAACGGGATCACCACCATGGCGACCATGCCGGTACGGGTGGCGCCCAGGGCGTAGGCACCCTCCCGCTCACCCATCGGGGTCTGGGAGAACACCTCTCGCATGATCGAGGCGGCGATCGGGGTGATCATCAGGGAGACGACGATGCCGACGATGAAGGTGGACGAGGTGAACATCGTCTCGGTGGCGAGGGGGTCGTTCGGGTCACCCTCGACCGAGAGGAAGGGCAGCCAGCCCCCGAAGGCCTTCGCCAGCCACTTCGACAGGTCGATGCCCTGCCACTGCAGGAAGAAGAATCCCCACAACCCGTAGATGACACTCGGCACGGCGGCCATCAGGTCGATGACGGCGGTGAGGGTGGACCGGAGTTTCCGCGGGGCGTACTCGGAGATGTAGAGGGCGGTCCCGATGGACAGCGGGATGGCGATCGAGATCGCCACCCCGGCAATGAGCATCGTGCCGACGAGGACAGACAGGATGCCGAAGTTGCCGGGACCGGCGTCCGGGTCCCAGGCCTGCACGGTGAAGAAGGACCAGCCCGCCGACTTCAGGGCGTCGGTGGCCCGCAGGGCCAGGAAACCACCCACCAGGATCATGATGGCCAGTACGGCGAACCCCGCACCGCGGGCGATCCCGCGGAAGGCGAGATCGGCACCGCTGCGGTGGGTCTCGGCCTTGCGTCTGACCTCCGGCGCGTCAGGTTCGACGATCGGCGACAGGAGTGCGGTCGAGTCGGTCACGGACGCGAATCCTGTTGTCCTGGGCCCTTTTTGCGGCAGGGTTGCACGACCGACACTCCTTGCGGATCAACTGGTGGAACTTCAGGCGGGGCACCCGGTCCGATGGTCCGGGCGATGGGCAGGGGTGTTCCCGGCCGGTGCTGCGTTGGTCATGTTGCACGGCCCCGCGGAAGGCCTGGGGGATGAGATGTGAACAACGGGTGAAGTACAGCGACCCGTCCGGTGTCAGACCGAGGGAAGGACGACCACCGGCGCACCGGGCAGTCCCTGGAGGAACCCCGACAGACGCCGACCCTCCGCCGTCACC
The DNA here is from genome assembly GCA_003576535.1 of Nakamurella silvestris. Classification (GTDB taxonomy): domain Bacteria; phylum Actinomycetota; class Actinomycetes; order Mycobacteriales; family Nakamurellaceae; genus Nakamurella; species Nakamurella silvestris. The sequence goes on from QXCQ01000009.1 coordinate 15,028, forward strand.
GCCGATGTGGTCCGGGCAGTCCACGGACCGAACGGGGAGACGAAGAGCGTGCCCGCGTCCATCCTCCACATGCCCGCGACGCGTCCGTCGACCAGCACGGTGGCCCGGATGATGCCGTTGACGGTGAACACCTGTCGCCGGTGGTCCTCGGTCATCACCCGGGTGCGATCGGCGTGGGACAGCAGCAGGCTGTCGAACTCGGGCAGGAAGCGAACCGGTGCCGGGGTGTCGCCGCCGGGGCGCGGGGCCTCCGGCAGGTCGAAGAGCTGCCTACCGTCCGGCGTGCGGAAGGTGACCAATCGATCCCCGAGGCCGGTCAGGACCTGCGTCAGCCTGGTCAGCCCGGACCAGTGCTGGACATCGCGGACGGTGGCCGGCCCGAAGGCGCCCAGGTATCCGAGCACCAGTTGCTCCACCGGTGTGTGGTCGCCTGCGGACACCGACGGTGCCGGCACCCACGAGTCCAGCGGCCAGTGGTTCGCCGGGCCGCTCTGTCGCCACAGCCCGCGAGGCGGCGTCTGGACCAGGCTCAGCCAGGTCCGAACGGCGCGGGTCAGGTGCTCCGCGCCCACGTCGGGCCACCGGGCGGACAACCCCTCCCCCAGGGCGGCGAAGGTACGGGGTCCGTCGGCCAGGAGGTCCCGGCCGAGTGCGGCCAGTTCCCCGCGGTCCACACCCGTGAGGAACTTCCCGGACACCGAGGCCAACGCCCGGTCGAGCACCGGCTGCACGACCGGTCGGAGCAGGTGCGCGTTCCGGGCCGTCACCAGATGGACCGTGGACCTCATCACCGCGATCCGGACGACCCGGCGCTCGGCCAGCAGGTCGGAGAGTTCCTGCGGGTCGAAGTTGTTCAGCCGGGTCCACAGGGCGGGGTACATCGTCTGCGGACTCTGCGACTGCAGGCCGGCGAGCTGTTCGACCGCGGCGAGCGGTCCCAGATCACTGCGCTCCAACAGGAACTGGCGGGCCAGCAGCGCCCGGTTGAGGTCGGCGGGGCCGAGCACCTCCTCCACGGACGTCAGGCCCACCGAGGGTCGGAACCCGGGACCGGCGCCGCACCGGCACCGGCCCGCAGCACCGTCACCACCCAGCTGGAGTTCTCGTTCCACGGGTCCAGATGCCAGGTACTGAAACGTTGTTCGGCAACCAGTCCCAGGGCGGCGACATCGGCGTCGAAGTCGCCGACGCGGTATTCCCGGTCGGTGGCGAAGCCGGTGACCAGCCGACCGTCGGGGACGAGCAGACCGGCCAGGTTCGCCAGCACCGCACGTTCGGTCCCCTCGGCGAGGAATACCATCACGTTCCCCGCGACCACGATCAGGTCGAAGGACTGCGGGACCCCGGAACGACCCAGCAGGTCGGCGTCCAGGGTGAGCAGATCCGATTCGAGGAAGGTCACCCCCGGGTGCCGCTCCCGCGCGCCGGCGAGCAGGCCGGCGTCCTTGTCGACCCCGACGGCTCGGTGACCACGCTCGGACAGGCCCGCCGCCAGCCGGCCGACACCACAGCCGGCGTCCAGGATCGCCGCCCCGCGCGGGGCCATCGCGTCGGCGAACCGCACCTCGCCCTGCAGATCGCTGCCGTCGGTGTACATCCGGTCGAACCGCCCGACGTAGTCCTGCCAGCGGTCACCGACGATCTCCTTCTCCCACCGGGTGGCCGGGGACGGCGACGTGTTCTCCATGGGTCGATGGTCCCACGAGACGGCCCACCGGCGCAGGTCGGGCCACCTGGAACGCACCTGGGACGGTCGTGTCCGATTTCCGCTAGCGCCGGGCCTCGGCGGCTGACACAGTGGGGACATGATGTTAGATGAGGACCTCGCCTACCGGGCGGTCGAATCCAAGGACTCCCGCTTCGACGGGCAGTTCATCCTCGCCGTCAAGACCACCGGGATCTATTGCCGCCCAGGCTGTCCCGCCCGTGTGCCGTTGAGGCGCAATGTGGCGTTCTACCCCACGGCAGCCACCGCCCAGGCCGCCGGCTTCCGGGCCTGCCGGCGGTGCCTGCCCGACGCCGCACCCGGCTCCCCCGAGTGGAATCTGCGGGCCGACACCGTCGGTGCGGCTATGCGGCTGATCAACGACGGTGTGGTCGACCGGGAGGGGGTGGGCGGCCTGGCCGGCCGCCTCGGTTACACCCCACGACATCTGAACCGGATGCTCACCGCCGAACTGGGAGCCTCCCCGCTGGCCCTGGCCCGGGCCCGACGCGCCCACACCGCGCGGGTCCTGCTGGTCTCCACCACCCTGCCGATCAGCGAGGTCGCTTTCGCCGCAGGCTTTTCCAGCATCCGCCAGTTCAACGAGACCGTCGCCGAGGTGTTCGCCACCGACCCGACCACACTGCGGGGACAACGGGCACCGGTGCCGACCGCACCGGGCACGATCAGCCTGCGGCTGGCGGTGCGGGCCCCCTTCGACAGCGCGGGTCTGCTCGCCTTCTTCGCCCTGCGTGCCGTCGAGGGGGTGGAGTTCGTCGACGGCAACACCTACGTCCGCAGCATCAGCCTGCCGAACGGCCCGGGCATCGTCGAACTGGAACTGCCCGCCGCCGGGGCGGACCCGGTGGTGGTGGCGACCTTGAGACTGACCCAGCTGGCCGATCTCGCCCCGGCAGTCGCCCGATGCCGACGGCTGATCGACGCCGACGCCGACCCCGTCGGTATCGACGCCGCGCTGACGGTCGACCCGGCGCTGGCCGACAGCGTCCGCCTGCATCCCGGCATCAGGCTCCCCGGGACCGTGGACGGGGCCGAGACCCTGGTCCGTGCCATCCTGGGTCAACAGGTCTCGGTGGCGGCAGCCCGCACCGCCGCCCGGCGGCTGACCTCATTGGTCGGGGTGCCGATCGCCTTCCCCGGTGCCCCCGAACGCATCACCCACCTCTTCCCGGCCCCGTCCGCACTGGCCGGCCTGGACGCCGCCGACATCGGTGGGCCACGCCGCCGTGCGGCCACCCTGCTGGCCGCCGCCGCCGACATCGCCTCCGGTTCCCTGCAGATCGACGAGGGACGACAGAGCGCCGAGTTGCAGGAGGAACTGTGCGCCCGGGACGGCATCGGCCCGTGGACCGCCGGCTACCTGGCCATGCGGGTGCTGGGAGACCCCGATGTACTGATGACCGGAGACCTGGTGCTGCGCAACGGGGCCGCCGCCCTCGGGCTGCCCGACGACCCCGCCCCCCTCATCGCCCACGCGGCCGCCTGGCGGCCGTTCCGCTCCTACGCCGGACTTCATCTCTGGCGGGCCGCGCCGGCCAAGGCACCCACAGGTGCCGCCGTGCCCGCGATCCGCCCCGTCACCCGAACACGAAAGGTTCTCACATGACCACCGCCGAACTGCCCACCCGCACCGTCGCGCCCGATCGCACCAAGGCCCTGGTCGCCACCGTGCGCACTCCGGCCGGACCCTTCACCGTGATCACCCGGACGGACGGGGAGGCCGTTCTGGCCTCGGGCTGGACGGACGAGACAGGTTTGCTGCTACCGGTGATCCACCCGAGCCTGCGGCCGAGGATGTTGCAGCGGTCCGAGATCACCGACCGCATCACCGATGTCGTCAGCGCCTACCACGAAGGTGACATCGCGTCGATCAACGACGTTGCGGTGGAACAACTCTCGGGACCGTTCCTGATGCATGCCTGGGAGGTGCTGCGTCAGGTCCCGCCGGGCGGCCCCGTCACCTACACCGAGTACGCCCAGCTGTCCGGTCGGCCGGTGGCGGTGCGCGCGGCCGCCTCGGCCTGCGCGCGTAACGCGGCGGCACTGTTCGTCCCCTGCCACCGGGTGCTCCGGCTGGACGGGTCCCTCGGCGGGTTCCGCTGGGGGCTGCCCGTCAAGCAGTGGCTGATCAACCACGAACGCTGACCGAACCTCCGTCCGACTGCACCCCCACCCTGTCGCTGTCGTCCGATCGACGCGGTGAGGGTGCAGTTCGCGGGCAAAGAGCTACAGCTGCTTCTCGTATCCGACCAGACGCACGCAGGTCGCCAGACCCGCGATGGCCAACCGCACATCGTCCAGGTCCGGGAAGGTCGGAGCGATCCGGATGGTCCGGTCCTGCGGGTCGTTGCCGTAGGGGTGGGTGGATCCGGCCGGGGTCAACGCGATCCCCGCCTCGGCGGCCTTGCTGACCACCGCCTTCGCACACCCGGTCGGCACATCTAGGTTGATGAAGTAACCACCCTTCGGGTCCGACCACGTCGCCAGACCCGTGCCGCCGAGCTGCTCGGCGAGGATCTGCTCCACCACGTCGAACTTGGGCTTGATCAGCGCGCGGTGCGCAAGCATGTGGGCCCGGACCCCGTCGGCGTCCTTGAGGAACAGCAGGTGACGCAGCTGGTTGACCTTGTCCGGCCCGATGGTCCGCTTGCTGTTGTTCTTGGTGAACCAGGCGACGTTCGCCGGCGAGGAACCGAAGAACGCCACACCCGCACCGGCCAGGGTGACCTTCGAGGTCGAACCGAAGACGAACGGACGGTCCTCGTGCCCCGCCTCGGCCGAGAGGGCGAGGATGTCGGCGATCTCCGGGACGTCGTCGACCAGGTGGTGCAGGGCGTAGGCGTTGTCCCAGAAGATACGGAAGTCCCCGGCCGCCGCCGGCATCGCCGCGAGGCGGCGAACGGTGTCCTCGCTGTAGGTGGTCCCGTCCGGGTTGCTGTGCTTGGGCACACACCAGATGCCCTTGATCCGAGCGTCCTGCGCCACGAGGGCCTCGACCACGTCCATGTCCGGGCCGCCCTCGTTCATCGGCACGGTGACCATGGAGATCCCGAACCGCTCGCAGAGGGAGAAGTGCCGGTCGTAACCGGGGACCGGGCACAGGAAGATGATCTCCTCCTGGTCCACCCAGCGTCCCTCCGCGCCGGGCAGGACGCTGAGCATCGCGTTCATGATCGAGTCGTGCATCAGCTCGAGGCTGGAGTTGCCGCAGGCGAGCAGCTGGGCCGTCGGTACCTGCAACAGCGGGGAGAAGATCTCCCGCAGCTCCGTCAGACCGGTCAGCCCGCCGTAGTTGCGGGTGTCCGTTCCGTCCGGCGCAAGGTACTGCCCGTTCGGCAGGGTCAACAGGTCGGCGGAGAGGTCGAGCTGTGCCGGTGACGGCTTGCCACGCGTGAGGTCCAGGGACAGCTTCAATCCGACGAGGTCAGCGAAATCCGCACGGGCGCGATCGCGCAGTGCCGTCAGTTCGTCGGTGGTCGGAGCGGGCGAAGTCATCACAATTCCCTCGTCTAATGGGGCGTCCGCCGCTGGAAGGTGTGTCGCGCGGCGGGTCGTCCCGGTGTGTGTGGTGCCGTAACGCTTGATGCTGCTTTCCGGTCTGTGTGCATGCACAGCCTACGAGGCTCCGGCGGGTGCGAACGCAAGGCCCCCACGTCCTGCGCAGGGCCATCAGGGTGCTCCGGCTCCGGCCTGATCCGCCGCCGCCAGGGCCTCGTCGTACCGGGTGAGGACCAGCGGGGCCAGGAGGGTGCCGATCGGTGCCGAGACACCGAAGCCGACCTCCGCAGCGGCAGCGGTGATCGACCGCAGCAACAGCCCCGGGGCCAGGAACAACGGGACAACGGCCCCGCTGCCGCCCGGGCCCTGAGCCAGACCGGCCACGGTCGCCCGCACCTTCGGCTCGCCCGCGGTGGCGAAACAGGCGGTCACCGGCGCGTCCCGGAATCGACTCCAGCGGGAGGCGAAATCAGCGACGGCGGCGTTCGCCGCCTCGTCCGCCGACCCGACGGCGGCCAGCGCGATCGGCACATCGGCAGCGATCCCGGCCTCGGCGGCACGGACCTGCAGGGCCCGGCGGACCTCCGCGCCGAGTCCCAGGATCTCCCCGACGACGGCCTGCGCCCCGGTCGCCGCGCAGGCCTGCTCCACCGCGGCGGGAGTGTCGACCCTGGCATGGAAGGCCTGGGTGAAGAGCAGCGGCAGGACCACGACGGGCCGCGGGCCGATCGCCTCCATCGCCGTCGTGAGATCCGGCTCGGTCAGGTCGAGGAAGGCTGCGGACGTGGGCAGTCCGGGCCGCAGCCGACCGACCTCGGCCATCAGGGCGGCAATGACCCCGGCGGCCTGCGGCTCACGGGATCCGTGGGCCAGGCCGATCAGCGGAACGGGCGGGTGGGCAGGGGATGTCGACACACCGTCACCGTAGCGGGGTCGTTGAACTGCACATTCCTGACCGAAGGAGTTGACATTGTAGGGAAGGCCGGGCAATCTATGTCCTGCGAACACCTCCCCCACCGCCGGGTGCGGTGTCCGCGTGAGCTGCCCGGAGAGCGTCCGCCGACTGTTTCCGGTTCAATCCGCCGCGACCTCCAGGTCCGGCCCGAGGAGCCCGCCCGCGGCTCCCCCCAGGGAGAGGACAGCGATGACCGAGCACCAGCTCGACCCCCGCGAGACCTCTTACCGGGTGTGCCACCGCCTCGCACTGATGGCCGTGCACATCCTCGCAGTCGCCGACATCGACTGTCGCTGACCTACTCCCGCCCGAGGAACTCCCCCGCCGATCGCGGCTCGGACAGTTCCATCCGCATCCGCCCCGCCCACCGGCGCGCACCGATGCGGAGCGGGCAGGTGTGCCCTCCCCCCGGCCACCGGTCGCAACCGTGCCGCGCCTCCCAGACCTCATCTCACTTCACATCCCAAGGATCAACAGACCATGCAACGACGTACCCGCAGCCTTGTGCTGACTGCTCTGGCCGCCGCCTCCGCACTTGTACTGTCCGCTTGCGGTGGTGGTGCCAGTGACGACGTCAAGAGCCCCGAGAACGCCGCGGCCGTCACCTCCGGATCAGGCACCGACGCCCCCGTCGACCCCGCGGCCCTCAACCTGATCGCCTACGCCGTGCCGAAGGTCGGGTTCGACCTGCTGATCCCCGGTTTCCAGGCCACCGAGGCAGGCAAGGGTGTCACCTTCGCCCAGTCCTACGGCGCCTCGGGCGACCAGTCCCGCAAGGTCGCCGACGGCGCACCGGCCGATGTCGTCAACTTCTCCGTCACCCCCGACATCACCCGGCTGGTCGACGCCGGTCTGGTGGACGCCGATTGGAACGCCGGTGAGCACGGAGGCATCCCCTTCGGCTCCGTCGTGACCCTGGTGACCCGCGAGGGGAACCCGTTGGGCATCAAGGACTGGGACGACCTGCTCAAGGACGGCGTCGAGGTGATCAGCCCCAACCCGCAGAGCTCCGGCTCGGCCAAGTGGAACCTGCTGGCCCCGTACGCGGCCAAGAGCGACGGCGGCAAGAACCCCGAAGCCGGCCTCGCCTTCGTCAAATCCCTGGTGACCGACCACTTCAGGGTTCGCCCGAAGTCCGGCCGCGAGGCCAGCGAGGCCTTCCTGCAGGGCCAGGGTGACGTGCTGATCTCCTACGAGAACGAGGCGATCTTCCTCAAGGAGCAGGGCGAGAAGGGGATCAACGAGAAGATCGAGTACGTGAACCCGCCGGTCACCTTCAAGATCGAGAACCCGGTCGCCGTCCTGAACAACAGCACCCACGCCGCCCAGGCCAAGGCCTTCGTCGACTACCTCTTCACCCCGGCCGCCCAGCAGCTGTGGGCCGACGCCGGATTCCGACCGGTCGACCCGGCCGTCTTCAAGACCAACGAGGCGAAGTTCCCGGCCGGCGAGAAGATCTGGAACATCGACGATCTCGGTGGCTGGGGCACCGTCGACCCCCAGCTGTTCAAGGCCGAGACCGGTGCCATCTCGAAGATCTACGACGAGGCAACCAGCTGATGTCGGCATCCGTTCGACCACCGGATCTGTCCAAGGATCCAGCGCAAGCCCCGGCCGGTGCCGCACCGGCCGGGGCTTCCCCGCGTCCGGGGGCAGCGACCGGGTCCGCCGTCGGACCGCAGAAGAAGCGCCTGCGGCGTGGGGTCGGACCCCTCGGACTCGGCCTGGCCACACTCTGGCTGAGCCTGATCGTGCTGCTGCCGCTCGCGGCCATCGCGGTCAAGTCCATGGACAACGGCTTCGGCGGTTTCTGGGATGCCATCACCACTCGCAACGCCCTGGCGGCACTGCGGGTGACCGTGACGGTCTCGCTGATCGTCGCCGTCATCAACGTCGTCCTCGGCACCCTGGTGGCCTGGGTCCTGGTGCGGGACGAGTTCCCCGGCAAGAAGTTCTTCAACGCCCTGATCGACCTGCCCTTCGCCCTGCCCACGATCGTCGCCTCGATCGTGCTGCTGTCCCTGTACGGCCCCCGCTCCCCCATCGATATCCAGCTCAACGCCACCCAGCCGGCGCTGGTGATCGCCTTGGCCTTCGTGACCCTGCCGTTCGTCGTCCGGGCCGTGCAACCGGTCCTCATCGAGCTCGACCGTGATGCCGAACAGGCGGCGGCCTCCCTGGGGGCGGGCAACTTCACCATCTTCCGCAAGATCATCCTGCCGCCGTTGCTGCCGGCCGTTCTCAGCGGCGCGGGCCTGGCCTTCGGCCGGGCCATCGGCGAGTACGGCTCGGTGGTGCTCATCGGCGGGAACATCCCGCGTGAGACCCAGGTCGCGGCCCAGTACATCCAGGAACAGATCGAGACCGACCGGCCGGTCAACGCGGCCGCGGTGTCGGTGACCCTGCTGCTCATCTCCTTCCTCGTCCTGCTGGCGCTGCGTCTGATCAGCAGCCGCGCGGCCAAGCGGGAGGCGAGTGCCCCATGATCCCCACCACCAGAACCCGGATCAGCCTGCGGGTCATCGCCCTGACCTACATCATCGTGCTGCTGCTCGTCCCGATCGGGGTCATCCTCTGGCGGACCTTCGCCGACGGCATCGGCGGTTTCATCGACCAGATCACCACCCCGGCGGCCATCTCCGCCCTCCAGCTGTCCCTGCTCATCGTGGCCATCGTGGTCCCGTTGAACGTGGTATTCGGGGTCGCCACGGCCCTGGCCCTGGTCCGCGGCCGGTTCCGTGGACGCGGCGTCATCCAGGCGATCGTCGATCTGCCGTTCGCCGTCTCCCCCATCGTCGTGGGGGTCTCGCTGATCCTGCTCTGGGGGGCCAACGGCTGGTTCGGCGGCCTGGAGGACATCGGGATCAAGGTCATCTTCGCCGTGCCCGGCATGGTGCTCGCGACTATCTTCGTCACCCTGCCGTTCGTCGTCCGCGAGGTGGAGCCGGTGCTCTACGAGATCGGCGAGGAACAGGAACAGGCCGCGGCGACCCTGGGAGCCAGCTCCTGGCAGACCTTCTGGCGGATCACCCTGCCCGCGATCCGCTGGGGCCTGACGTACGGGATCGTGCTGACGATCGCCCGTTCCCTCGGCGAGTTCGGGGCGGTGATCATGGTGTCCTCCAACTTCCCCGGCGAGTCCCAGACGCTGACCCTGCTGGTGCACGCCCGCTACATCGACGACCACAACACCTACGGCGCCTACGCGGCCTCCACGCTGCTGATGGGGATCGCCGTGATCGCGCTCCTGTTCATGACCCTGCTCGACCGGAAAAGGAAGACAACATGATCACTGTCACCGGTGCGTCCAAGCGTTACGGCACCTTCGCCGCCCTGGACGATGTCTCCCTGGAGATCCCGTCCGGCTCCCTCACCGCACTGCTGGGGCCCAGCGGGTCCGGCAAGTCCACCCTGTTGCGCTCGATCGCGGGACTGGAGAACCTCGACGCCGGGCAGATCGTCATCGCCGGCAAGGACGTGACGAACGTGGTCCCGCAGAAGCGGGACATCGGGTTCGTGTTCCAGCACTACGCGGCCTTCAAACACATGACGGTCCGGGACAACGTGGCCTTCGGGCTCAAGATCCGCAAACGTCCGAAGCCCGAGATCGCCAGGAAGGTGGACGAGCTGCTGGAGGTGGTAGGCCTGGCCGGCTTCCAGCACCGCTACCCCGCCCAGCTCTCCGGTGGGCAGCGTCAGCGGATGGCACTGGCCCGCGCGCTCGCCGTGGACCCGCAGGTGCTCCTGCTCGACGAGCCGTTCGGGGCCCTGGACGCCAAGGTGCGGGCCGACCTGCGGGCGTGGCTGCGCCGGCTGCACGACGAGGTGCACGTCACCACCGTGCTGGTCACCCACGACCAGGAGGAGGCCCTGGACGTGGCGGATCGGATCGCGGTCCTCAACGCCGGCCACATCGAGCAGATCGGCAGCCCGGCCGACCTCTACGACCGCCCCGAGAACGACTTCGTCATGTCCTTCCTGGGCGCGGTGTCCTCGCTCAACGGCGTGCTGGTCCGCCCGCACGATCTGCGGCTCTCGCACATCGACGCCGTCGGTTCGGTGGCCGCGGTGGTCCGGCGGGTGGTGCACCTGGGATTCGAGGTCAGGATCGAACTCGCGGCCGCCGACGATGCCGCTCCCCTGACCGCGCAGGTGACCCGCGGGGAGGCCGAACTGCTCTCCCTGCAGTCGGGCGACACGGTGTTCGTCAGCGCCGAGCCCGGTACGACCACCGACTCCGGCCGACTCGTCGCCTACGCCCAGGCCTGAACCCTCTGTTCCCGCGCACGATGCGGTAGTTGTCAAGCTGCTTGGGACGCGGTGGTGGGTTGT
>QXCQ01000101.1 GCA_003576535.1 Nakamurella silvestris
CCACACCCCTGAATGTGGGGTGTCACGGTCCGCTCGCGGGGTGGGGGGAGCGTGTCGGTGTGCCGAGTGGGCGGCCACACCCCTGAATGTGGGGTGTCACGGTCCGTTCGCGGGGAGGGGCGGGGTGTCGGTGTGCCGAGTGGACGGCCACACCCCTGAATGTGGGGTGTCACGGTCCGCTCGCGGGGGAGGAGTGGGGTGTCACGGTCCACTCGCGGGGGAAAAGCTAGTCCTGGTCCAGCTCCCGCCGACGGTCCTTCTCGTCCTCCTCGTTGACGAAGTACCGGCCGAACACCCCCGCCAACGGGATGAGCAGGTAGATGTACCAGAAGGTCCAGCCGGTCGCGGCGGCGATGATCGTGCACAGGATCGGCAGGGCGGCGACCGTCGCGTAGTAGATCTTCCGACGTTTCGCCGCAGCCGCCTCCAGGGCCGCCTCGTCACGCACGGCCGGCGTCGCCCCTCGGGTGGTGGCGAGGTTCTGCCCGCCCGGGTAACCGACCGGACGGGGCTCGGGGAGATCCTCGAACAGTGCGACCAGTTCGTCCCGGTTCATCGCCGCGGAGGCCGTGGCCGATCGCTCGGAGAACTCCGCCAGAGTGATCCGGCCGGCGGAGAGGTGCTCGCTGAGCGCGTCCACCGCGGCGTTCCGCTCGGCATCGCCGATCCGCAGAACCGGGGCGGGACGGGGTTCGTCGGGTGTCTGGGTCACAGTCACACCCTAGTCACCCGGCCCTACTTCAGCTCGGCCAGCACGGCCCCCGAGGTCACCGGGGAACCGACGGCGGCGGTCAGACCGCTGACCACACCGTCCTTGTGCGCCGTCACCGGATTCTCCATCTTCATCGCCTCGACCACGCAGATCAGATCCCCGGACGCCACCTGGTCACCGTCGGCCACCGCGACCTTGACGATGGTTCCCTGCATCGGGGCGACCACGGCGTCGCCGCTGACGGCGGCCTTGGCCGAACCGCGCCGGCCGGACTTCGCACGTGTGCCCCCGGTGGCTCGGGGGCCGGCGACGGCAAGGCCGGCCGGGAGGGTCACCGTGACCCGGCGTCCGTTGACCTCGGCGACCACGGTCTGCCGTTCGCCCTCGGTGTCGGGCGCCTCGGCCGGATCGGTGAACGGGGGGATGGTGTTGTCGAACTCGGTCTCGATCCAGCGGGTGTGGACGGCGAAATGTCCGTCCGCCGCGGTGAAGGCCGGGTCCCGCACCACGGCGCGGTGGAAGGGGAGCACCGTCGCCATGCCCTCGACCGTCATCTCGTCGAGGGCGCGGCGGGCCCGCGCGAGCGCTTCCTGGCGGTCCTCGCCGGTCACGATGAGCTTGGCCAGCAGGGAGTCGAACTGGCCGCCGATCACCGAGCCGGATTCCACCCCGGTGTCGACCCGCACGCCGGGACCGCCGGGGGCGACGAAGGTGGTGACGACCCCGGGCGCGGGCAGGAAGTTGCGCCCGGCGTCCTCACCGTTGATACGGAACTCGATCGAGTGGCCGCGCGGTGCGGGATCGCTGGTGTGGCGCAGTTTCTCACCGTCGGCGATACGGAACTGCTCGCGTACCAGGTCGATACCGGACGTCTCCTCCGAGACCGGGTGCTCCACCTGTAGTCTGGTGTTGACCTCGAGGAAGCTGATCAGGCCGTCCGTCCCGACCAGGAATTCCACCGTTCCTGCCCCGTGGTAGTTCGCCTCCCGGCAGATCGCCTTCGCGGCCTGGTGGATCGAGGCGCGCTGCTCGTCGGAGAGGAAGGGGGCGGGGGCCTCCTCGACCAGCTTCTGGTTGCGGCGCTGCAGGGAGCAGTCCCGGGTGCCGACGACGATGACGTTCCCGTGGGTGTCGGCCAGGACCTGGGCCTCGACATGCCGGGAGGAGTCGAGGAACCGCTCCACAAAGCACTCACCACGACCGAAGGCGGTGACGGCCTCGCGGACGGCCGAGTCGAACAGCTCCGGGATCTCCTCGATGGTACGAGCCACCTTGAGTCCGCGCCCGCCGCCACCGAAGGCGGCCTTGATCGCCACCGGCAGGCCGAATTCCCGGGCGAAGGCGACGACCTCGTCGGCACCGCCGACCGGATCCTTGGTACCCGGGACGAGCGGCGCGCCGGCGCGCAGGGCGATGTGCCGGGCGGTGACCTTGTCACCCAGGTCGCGGATGGCCTGCGGACTCGGCCCGATCCAGATCAGACCGGCATCGATGACGGCCTGGGCGAACTCGGCGTTCTCGGACAGGAAGCCGTAACCGGGATGGACCGCGTCCGCCCCGCTCCGTGCGGCGACGTCGAGCAGTTTGGCCACGTCGAGGTAGGACTCGCCGGGGGTGTTGCCGCCCAGTGCGTAGGCCTCGTCGGCGGCCCGGACGTGCAGGGCGTCACGATCGGGTTCGGCGTACACGGCCACCGAACGCAGGCCGGCATCGGCGCAGGCCCGGGCCACTCGGACGGCGATCTCGCCACGGTTGGCGATGAGAACGGTCTGCATGGTCTACCGGTCCTTCGGGTCGATGGCGGAAGCAGTGGGCGGCACGGTGCCCGCGCGCCAGAAATCGGTGACGGTCAGCCGGAGGTCGGCCAGCAACCGGCGGGTGAGCGGGAGCGAGATGCCGATCACCGAGGAGGGATCACCGTCCACCCCGTCGATGAACCACCCGCCGAGGCCGTCGAGGGTGCACGACCCGGCGACCTCCAACGGCTCACCGGAGGCGAGGTAGGCCTCGAGCTCGACCGCCGTAGGGGTGCCGAAACGCAGGCCGGTCACCTCGGTGCCGGTCGCGCGGGCGACGAGTTCACCGTCGGTGACCTGCAGGACGGCGTGGCCGGTCAGCAGATCCCCGCTGTGGCCGGACATCTTGTGCCACTGGGCCCGTGCGCGCTCGACGGTTTTGGGTTTGCCGACCAGATCGCCTCGGATGTGCAACATGGAATCGCAGCCCACGATCACCCCGTCGGTGATGTCGGCGCCGATGGTCTCGAACACGGCCTCGGCCTTGGCCACCGCGAGCAGGGTGACCAGTTCGGCCGGGGTGGCCTGCGGGTGGGCCAGGGTGATCGCGTCCTCGTCGACCCCGGAGACGTGCACGGTCGCATCGATTCCCGCGGCCGCGAGCACGGCAAGCCTGGCCGGTGAGGCCGAGGCGAGGATGAAGTCGGTCATCGGGGTTGCCCCGCGATCCACCAGCCGTGCAGGCCGGGACGGCTGATCCCGAGCTGGTGGGCGGGGTTTCCCCAGAAGGCCCGCGGCGCAGCAGGTTTTACCGCAGGGGCCTGGTCGGCGAGGGCGGCGATCACCGCGATCACGACGGCGGTGTCCTCGTCGTCCCTGGCCTGCATCGGGTTCGGCGCGGTCACAGCGGGATGTTCCCGTGTTTGCGCGGCGGCAGACTGACCCGTTTGTCGGCGAGGATGCGCAGGGCGCGGACCAGCTGCACCCGGGTGCTCGACGGCATGATCACCTCGTCGACGTACCCGCGGTCGGCGGCGATCCAGGGGTTGAGCAGGGTGTCCTCGTACTCCAGCTGCAGACCGGCCCGGAGGGCCTCGACATCATCGCCGGCCGCCGCCGCGGCGGCAAGTTCCTTGCGGTACAGGATGTTCACCGCACCCTGGGCGCCGAGCACGGCGATCTGGGCGGTCGGCCAGGCCAGATTCACATCGGCCCCGAGGTGCTTGGAACCCATCACGTCATAGGCGCCGCCGAAGGCCTTGCGGGTGATCACGGTGACCAGCGGAACCGTGGCCTCGGCGTAGGCGTACAGCAGTTTCGCCCCGCGCCGGATGATCCCGTTCCACTCCTGGTCGGTACCCGGCAGGAAGCCGGGGACGTCCACGAAGGTGACGACCGGGATGTTGAAGGCATCGCAGGTCCGGACGAACCGGGCCGCCTTCTCGGAGGCGTCGATGTCGAGGGTGCCGGCCAGGCTGAGCGGTTGATTGGCCACCACACCCACCGGACGGCCCTCGATGCGGCCGAATCCGACCACGATGTTCGGCGCGAAAAGCTCCTGGACCTGCAGGAACACTCCGTCGTCCAGGACCGTGGAGATGACGGTGGTCATGTCGTAGGGAACCGAGGCGGAGTCCGGGATCAGGGTGTCCAGGAGTCGGTCCTCCTCCGTCACCTCGGTGACATCGGTTCCGGGGTCGACGGTGTCGATCGGGGCCGCGGCGAGGTTGTTGTCCGGCAGGTAGGCGAGGAGTTCACGCACGTACTCCAGGGCGTCCGCCTCGTCGGAGGCGAGGTAGTGGGCGTTGCCCGACCGGGTGTTGTGGGTACGGGCACCGCCCAGTTCCTCCAACGTCACCTCCTCGCCGGTGACGGCCTTGACGACATCCGGTCCGGTGATGAACATCTGGGAGGTCTTGTCGACCATCACGATGAAGTCGGTCAGAGCGGGGGAGTACACGTGTCCGCCGGCCGCCGCACCCATGATCAGCGAGATCTGCGGCACCACACCGGACAGGTGCACATTGCGTTTGAAGATCTCGGCGTAGAGCCCGAGGGAGACGACACCCTCCTGGATCCGCGCCCCGCCGCCCTCGTTGATCCCGACCACCGGGCGTCCGGTCTTGAGGGCGAAGTCCAGTGCCTTGCAGATCTTCTCGCCGTACACCTCGCCGAGGGAACCGCCGAAAACCGTCACATCCTGGGAGAACACCACGATCTGGCGCCCGTTGACCGTGCCGTGGCCGGTGAGCACACCGTCCCCGTAGGGCCGGTTGCGTTCGGAGCCGAAGTTGGTGCTGCGGTGTCGGGCGAAGGCGTCGAACTCGACGAAGGAGCCGGGATCGAGCAGGGCGTCCAGGCGCTCCCGCGCGGTCTGTTTGCCCCGGGCGTGGACCTTCTCGACCGCCGCGGCCGAACCCGCGTGGGCGGCCTGTTCGATCCGCGCGGCGAGGTCGGCGAGTTTGCCTGCCGTCGTATGTGGAGCCCCGGAGGTGCCGGCGGCGGCGTTGGACGCGCCGGTGTCCGTCGGAGCGTGCGCCGCGGCGGATCCGTCGTTGGTGCCGGTGCTCCCGTTGTGGGTCGCCATTGATCCCCTTTTCCCATCTGTTCGGCCGCTTGCGGACATCACATCACGGCCGCATCCAGTCATACCCGAACCGGCGGTGTGACGGGTGATCGGGTGTGGTTTGTCCACCAGTGATCTCCGTTACCGTTGATCGGTGACCTCCCCGCCCGATCCCGCACCTGCCGCACAAGCACCGGCTGACGACGCACCGGCCACCGATGGGAGCCGACGGCCGGTTCGTGCCGAGGCCGTGGCCGACCTGTTGGGCCCGGCCACCCCGTGGCGGATCAGCACCGTCACGGCCACCCCCTCCACCAACACCGATCTGGCCGCCGCAGCCCTGGCCGGGGCAGCCCACGGCCAGGTGCTGATCGCCGAGGAGCAGACCGCCGGGAAGGGGCGCCTGGGACGACAGTGGATCGCGCCCGCTGGTTCGGGACTGACCATGTCGATGCTGCTGCGCCTGCCGCAGATCCCGCAGGCACGGCGCGGCTGGATCGGCGTGGTGCTGGGCCTCGCCGTACGGCGGGCCTGCGCGGCGACCGGGGTGCCCGCCACCTTGAAGTGGCCGAACGACCTGCTGGTCGACGGGCGCAAATGCGCCGGCATCCTCGCCGAGATCTCCGGGGACGCCGTGATCGTCGGGGTCGGGCTCAACGTCAGCCTGACCAAGGACGAACTGCCGCGGCCCGATGCCACCTCCCTGTTCCTGGAGACGGCGGCGGTCCTGGAGACGCCGGCCGGGCTCGACCGGGAGGTGCTCGCCGCGACGGTGCTCACCGAGTTCGCCGCCCTGATCGACGCCTGGGTCGCGGTGCAGGGGGATGTCGACACCAGCGGGATCAGGTCGGAGTACCTCGCGGTCTGCAGCACCATCGGCGCGACCGTCCGGCTGGAACTCCCCGGCGGCGGCGACCTGACCGGCGTCGCGGTCGGCGTGGACGAGGAGGGCGGGATCCTGGTCGAGGCCGAGGACGGTGTCGTCCGGTCCTACCGCGCCGCGGACGTGGTGCACCTGCGCCCCGCCGCGGCGAACTAAGGTCAGGCCCCATGGAACACCAGACTTCCGACACCGGCATCGCCGCGGCCCTCGACGAGGTCAGGGCCCGCATCGCGGCGGCTGCCGAACGGGACGGACGGCGGCCCGAGGATGTGCGGCTGCTGCTGGCCACCAAAACCATCCAGCCCGAACGCATCATCGAGGCGATCAAGGCCGGTGCCGCTCTGATCGGCGAGAACCGGGTCCAGGAGATCCTGGCCAAGGCCGACGCGCTCGCGCCCTGCCACCCGGACACCCATCTGATCGGGCATCTGCAGTCGAACAAGGTCAACCAGGTGGTGGGCCGGGTCAGCTGCGTGCAGTCCGTCGACAGCGCCGGCATCGCCGACCGGCTCGACCGCCGGGCCGGTGAGATCGGCCGCCCGCTGGAGGTGTTCGTCCAGGTCAACGTGTCCGGCGAGGAGAGCAAGTCCGGGATCGCGCCGACCGAGGTCGAGGCCCTGCTGGAACACCTGGCCGGGCTGCAGAACCTGCGCTTCACCGGGTACATGACGGTGGGTCTGAACTCGCCGGAGGAACGCCAGGTGCGGGCCGGCTACGAGGCCTTGCGCGACCTGCGGGACCGTCATCTCCCGGACTTCCCGTCGGCCACCGAGCTGTCGATGGGGATGAGCGGGGACTACGAGCTCGCGATCAGTTGCGGTGCCACCATGGTTCGGCTCGGATCTACGGTATTCGGCAGCCGCACACGGTAGCGTTTGCCCTCACAGTCACCGTTGTCGCAACCTGTAGAAGGGCACTACGCACATGGCCTATCCCGACAATCTGTTGGCACGCGGCGAGCGAGTGGTGCTGCGCAAGCACCCGCACTGGAAGGTGCTGGTTCTGCCGGCGCTCTTCTTCATCCTGATCATCGCCGGCGCGTTCTTCCTGGCGAGCTGGATCACCAACCGGGTGACCTGGGACGGTGTCGCGTACCTGATCATCGCCGTGGTGGCCGTGATCCTGCTGGTGTTCCTGAGCATCGCGCCGTTCCTGCGCTGGCAGTCCGAGCATTTCGTGATCAGCACCCACCACGTCTTCTTCCGCACCGGGATCGTCAAACGTCGTGAGCACCAGATCCCGCTCGGCCGGATCCAGAACCTGGAAACCAACGTCACCTTCTGGGGGCGCATCCTGGGCTACGGCGACCTGGTGGTCGAGTCGGCCGCGGACCAGCCGCTGCCGTTCTACAACGTGGCCTCCCTGCCGAAGGTGCAGAGCACCCTCAACCAGCTGATCGACGACGACCGGGACCGGCTCTCCGGGCGGGCCGGCCAGACCGGTGATTCCGGGCTGGGCGACGGCGGCAACTACGACCGCGGTGCGGTGAACCCGACCGAGGTCATCCGCCGGCCCGAGAACACCTGATACCTCTCCTATTCCCGCGCACGTTGTTGTTCCTCGCGCGCGTTGCATCGCGCGCGAAGACGAACAACGTGCGCGGGAACAGGGAAACAGCGGGGACCACCGGGAACAGGGAAACAGCGGGTACGCGGGGGACCTAGCGGGCGGTCTCGCGGGGCGGGGGCGTGGTGCCCGATTCAGTGGCGGGCAGCTCCAGGAAGACGTACTTGGAGTAGGCCCAGTAGCGGAAGCCCATCGCCAGAGCCGTACCCACCAGGTTCGCCGCGATGAAGTCGGCCACCGAGACGAAGGTCGGGGTGTGGAACTGCGGGTTGAAGTTGAACACGTACCGCGAGATGGCCAGCGGGGCCAGGTTGATCCCCAGGCCGATCCCGTTGAACAGGAAGAACAGCATCGCCTCGTGATGCTTCTCCCGACCACCACGCTGGGCGAACGACCACTCCCGGTTCAGCACGTAGTTGACGATCATCGACACCAGCACCGAGATGATCTTCGCCGTCAGCGGCTTCTCGGCCAGCACGGTGTGGCTGAGCAGGGTGTACAGGCCGGCGTCGATCACCCAGGTGACACCGCCGACGATCAGGAACTTCGCGAACTGGCGATAGCGTTCGGGGAGGTATTCACGAATTCGGTCGACGAGCGTCACACGATCAATCCTACTTCTCACTTGACTGGGGGGATTGCAATTCACTTTCCCCCACGGACGGCAAGGATCGGGCCGATCCAGACCTGATCGGCATTGCTCGCCCACGGGGCGACCGTTCCGGGCACGTTGCCGAACACCAGCGGGCCGTTGCCGGTCAGCCCGCCGGTGAAGAGATCGAAGCCGTTCTGCCGGTTCTCACCGTCGACCCCGTTGAACCCGGCCACCTGATTCCCGCCGGCCGTCAGCGTCTTGTGGGCCCACGGATCGGTGGCGAAGGCCGAGAAGGCCAGGTAGGAGTACGGGTTCCCGGCCGGCAGCAGCTCCAGCTGCGGGTTGACGGTGGACAGGCTCGACGCCCCGGCCGCGCGGACCTGGACCTGCGAGCTCTGCTGGGCCGCCAGTTTCGTCCCGTCGATCCACACCACCGTCAGGACCCACCCCCCGAGCGGGGTCTGGACGGTCGTCCGCGGTTTGGCGGCCAACCCGGTCACCTGGACCGCGCCGCCGCGCGACAGGACCTGGGCGACCGGTACGTCGTTCTCCAGCTCCAGTGCGGTGATGTCCGCGGTGCGGATCTGCAGGCCGGTACCGACGTCGATGGAGGCACCCGGTCCCACCGTGACCGGCCGGCCGCCGTTGACCCCGATCTGCACCGTGTCCCCGGCCGCGTCGAACTCGGTCGCGGCCCAGGTCAGGACGGCGGAGAGCACGGTGGAACCGGCCGGGGGTGCGATCTTGTGGCTCTGGGCCGTGGCCCCTGTCATCTCCGCCGTGTGCGGCGGTTCGCAGTCGGCGCGGATGACGGTCGGGTCGGTGCAGTACAGGGTGGCCTGTCCCACCGCGGCGCCGCCGAAGGGTCCGGTGAGATCCAGCGGGGCGGTGACGGCCCGCGGGATCACGGTGAGGCCGGCATCGGTCAGGACCAGCTTCAACTCCCGGCCGCCGGGCAGGGCGGCCGTGGCGGCCTCGGTCTGGGCTCCCGAGGCGGAGGGCCGGATGACCGTGTGCAACACCCCGTTCAGATGGCCGGTGACGTCCGGCACACAGACCGCCGCGGCACCGGTCAACGTGCAGCCGGTGCCTGCCCCGGTGACGATGACGTCCTCGCTCAGCGCCAGCGGAAGGGTCACCGCGCCGGGGTTCGTCGACCCGGCGACCGGGGTGCCGACCACCGTCAGGTCCGGGGTGCTGCCCGCGGTCGCCGTGCTGCCGTCGGCGGTCCGGAGGGCGACCTGGGAGTACCCCGGTCCGACGGACACGGTCTTCTGCCCGAGGCTGCGGCCGGCCCAGGTCATTCCGATGCTGCCGCCCGCAGCGGCCGGATCCACCGTGAGCCCGATCCGCAGGATGCGGGAGGAACCGGCCGGGATCGACGGAACCACGCAGGTCACGGTCCCGGTGCCGGTGCAGAACCCACGGGTGTTCGTCCGCTCGCTGATACCGATGTTCGCCGGGCGCAGGCCCGACCCGGCCGCGTCGAGACGGGCGTCACCCACCTCCACCCCGGTCGGCAGGTCCAGCCGCAGCGGTGTGCCGGCGGAATCCGTGCCGCCGGAGTTCGTCAGCGGCAGTTCCAGGACGGCGACACCGCCGGCGACGAGATCACCCGGCATCACCGGGACACCGGGATTCACCGACGCCGGGGTCTGCGGGGTCGTGGTCGGCGGTGCGGTGGTCGGGGGCGTCGTGGTGGTGGGCGGGGTGCTGGGGGGTGAAGTCGACGGCGGGGTGCTCGGAGCTGCGGTCGACGGAACAGGGGTGGTCGGAACCGGCAGGGTCGGTGCGGTGGTCGGCGGGACGAACGGGATCACGGGAGCAGGGGTGCTGATCACGGGTCCGGGTGGGGTCGGCCGCGCCCCCGTAGGAACCGAGGCCGGGGAGGTCGGCGGCACGAACGTGGGTCCGGGTGCTGCCGGGTCCGCCGGATCCACCGGGTCGGGCACCACCGGTGAGGTGGGAACCGCCGCCGTGTCGGAGGGGACCACGACCGACGACCCGGTATCGGACACGGGGGAGGCGGTGTCGGCAGGTCCGGTGTTCGACGGTGCGGTGTCCGGGGCGGTGGACTGCACGTTCGGGGTGCCGGTGATCCCCGGTGCAGGGGGAACAGCCGCATCCAGCGAGGGGGTGCCGGGGCTGCCCAGGGTGAAGGCCAGGACGACGGCCGCCACGGCCGCTGCGATCCCGGAACCGATCAGCACCGGTTGAGCGGCGACCTTGGCGATGACGGCGTTGGTGTGGGTGCCGCCCTCCGGGCGGCGGAAGAGATGCCAGCCGCCGGACGCCGTTCCGGCCTGGGACACCGCGGTGACCTCGGCGCCGACCTGGACCAGGGCCGGGACGGCAGGCAGGGTGGCAAGGTAACCGGCGGCCGCCGAACCCAGCAGCAGCGGCGCGAGCAGCACTCGCAGACCCGAGTTCACCTCGGCGAGCTCGGCCGCCAGGGCCGGACACCGGTCGCACTCGGCCAGGTGAGCGTCCACCTGGGCTTGCTCCCGCTTGGAGAGGCCGCCCCGGGTCCAGGCACCGAGCCGGTTGATCGTCGTCCGGCACTTCTCGGCGACCGATTCCGTCATGTGGACCTGCAGGTAGGCCTCCCGCAGACCCTCCCGGGCACGGAAGGCCAAGGAGGACACGGCATTGGGGGCCATCCCCAGCAGGACACCCACCTCGGCGGCCGACTGGCCCTCGACCTGGGTGTGCCAGAGCACGGTCCGCCAGCGTTCCGGCAGCTGGGCGAAGGCCTTGGCGATGAAACCGCTCTCCATCTGGGCCAGGACCGGGTCGCCCTCGTCATCGGCGGACTCGTAGGGGGACAGATCGTCGGTGAATTCCAGCCGCCGGTCCTTGCGGGTGCGGTCGTAGGAGGTGTGGCGCAGGGTGGTGAAGAGGTACGCGCGGAACGACGAGTCGGGGCCGCGGCCGTCCAGGAGGGTGTCAAGGACGCGGGCGAAGGCCTCCGAGACGAGATCGTCCGCCTCTGCCGTCGAGCGGGCGAACTGCCGTGCCAGCGAGGCTGCGGCCTGGGCATGCCGCTCGTACAGGCTGCCGAATGCCGCTCGGTCGCCGTCACGGACCCGGGAGATCAGCTCGGCATCGCTGGGAGCTGCATCCGTAGGACCACCGGCGTTGTCGGGTGTGTCGTCGCCCTGCACGTGTTCCTGGCCCCTTTTCGTGTGTCACCGCCCGCTGACCGGCCTGGACCGGCCAAGCCCGTCAGGCTCACCGTTCCCGCCCGATCAGTGTGCCACTGCTGGTCACACGGGTTTCTCCCCGATGAGACGCTGCCGTCGCGCAAATGTCACGCGAATTGGATGTGGAATCCCTTTCGTGAGGTTCGCGGACCCGAACTGCGACGAAAATCCACCCGATCCTCCGACTTTTTCGCGTGATGAGCACCTGTGCTCGTGCGTCTCATCCACATCAACACTGAATGGGGTGGTTCCGATGGTCCGTGGTTCGCAGGTCCCCGGTGCGAAGGTGCGCAGCATCCGGACCACCGACGTCCACCCACGAACGCTACGGATGCGGTGGTGGGAGCGCACCGCGGTCTCCGGCTGGTCCTTCCCCTCCGATTGGCCGGATCCGGCGGTCGATGCGGTCTGCGAGGCGATCGCCGACGGCGGTGACGTCCGGGCCGGAGCCGAACGGCTCGGCGCGGCGCGGGCCGCAGCGGGCGTCAGCCTGGGGGAGACCCTCGCGGATGTCGACGCCCTGATCGCGCTGGGGGCCGACCAGCACGCCGAGGTGCTGCGGCGCGCCGTCTCCCTGGGCTGGGCCGATCGGGCGGTGGCACCCCGCAGCGAGGTCAGTGATCCGTTGACCGGCCTGTCCTCGGCCGACTACCTGAAGGTCCGGCTCGGCGAGCTCTACCGCGGCGCGGAGGTCGGGCGCGGCAGTCTGGACGACACCCACGCGCTGGTGGTGGTGCGGATGGACCTGTCCGGCCGGGAGGTGTGGCAACGGGCGCTGCCGATGATCCTGGTCGGTGACGCCCTGCGAACGGTGTTCGACGGCGGCCAGACGCTGGCCAGGGTCGGCGGGTCCTCCGCCGTCGCGGTGGCCGAACGGAGCGCTCATCTCTCCCGCCGGGTCAGGCTGGTCGCCAACCTGATCGACGTACAGTTGGCCGCCGACCCCGAGATCTCCGCCCGCTCGCCGCGGGTGTGGGTCGAATCCCTGCCCCCCGGGTACGGCGCGGCCCTTGACCTGGTGGGCGAGCTGGGGCGCTGAGTCCGCCGATTTTGGCATCCGGTGCACGATATTCGAGCACCAGATGCCAGAAACGCATCGTGCGGATGGTGCGGGCACTCGCACCTGCCCGCACCGATTAGGCTCATGTCTCGTGGATCAACGAACTGGCATGCCCGAAGTAGGAATGGTCGGAGGCGGCCAACTGGCGCGGATGACCCACCAGGCGGCGATTGCGCTGGGCCAGTCCCTGCGCGTCCTCTCCGTCACCGCGGACGAGAGCGCGGCCCTGGTCACCCCCAACGTCCAGCTCGGCGAACACACCGACATCGAGGCCCTGCGCACCTTCGCCGCGACCTGCGATGTCGTCACCTTCGACCACGAACACGTGCCAACCGAGCACATCCGGACCCTGGTCGCCGAGGGACACACGGTCTACCCCGGTGCCGACGCCCTCCAGTTCGCCCAGGACAAGGGCCTGATGCGGCAGCGGCTGTCCGAGCTCGGTCTACCCGTACCCGCCTTCGATCTGCTCACCGCCGCCGAACCGGAGAAGGTCACCGCCTTCGCCGGGACCCACGGCTGGCCGATCGTGCTGAAGACCTGCCGCGGTGGGTACGACGGACGCGGTGTGTGGGTCCTGCGGGACCAGGAGCAGGCGACGGCGGTGCTGGCCGAACTCGTCGACTCCGGTGACCTCCTGCTGGAAACCCTGGTGCCGCTGACCCGGGAACTGGCCGCCGTGGTCGCGCGCTCCCCGTTCGGTCAGGCGGCCGGGTGGCCCGTGGTCGAGACGGTGCAGCGGGACGGGATCTGCGTCGAGGTCGTCGCCCCGGCCCAGGACCTGCCCGCGGACCGGGCCAACGCCGCCGGAGCCCTGGCGCTGCGGTTGGCCGACGAGCTCGGCGTGGTCGGTGTGATGGCGGTGGAACTGTTCGAGGTGGAGCCCAGCGCGGCCTACCCCGACGGTCTGATCGTCAACGAACTCGCGATGCGCCCGCACAACTCCGGCCACTGGACCATGGACGGGTCGGTGACCAGTCAGTTCGAGCAGCACCTGCGTGCCGTTCTGGACTACCCGCTGGGCCGGACCGATGCGGTGCACCCGGTGACCGTCATGGCGAACATCATCGGCGGGTCCCCGGACTCCCCGGGTGCCGGGATCGGGATGGACGAGCGGGTCCATCACCTGGCCGCGCGATTCCCCGAGGCCAAGGTCCACCTGTACGGGAAGGGTTTCCGCCCGGGGCGCAAACTCGGCCACGTCAACGTCGGCGGCAGCGATGTGGAGCTGACCAGGCGGATCGCCGGGCTGGCCGGCACCTGGCTGAACGACGGCGTCTGGGCCGACGGGTACTCCATCCACGACGGCGAAACGGCCGCCACCACCGGAAGGCAGCGATGAGCGAGGCAGTGACACACGGCGGTCCGGCAGTGGTCGGGCTGATCATGGGCTCGGACTCGGACTGGTCGGTGATGGAGGCCGCCGGGAAGATGCTCGACGACTTCCAGGTCCCCTACGAGGTCGGGGTGGTCTCGGCCCACCGGACCCCGGGCCGGATGGTCGACTACGCCCGGACCGCGGCCGACCGCGGCCTGCGGGTCGTCATCGCCGGTGCCGGTGGGGCGGCACACCTTCCCGGCATGGTCGCCTCCGAGACGGTGCTGCCGGTGATCGGTGTCCCGGTGCCGCTGGCCCGCCTCGACGGGTTGGATTCGCTGCTCTCGATCGTGCAGATGCCGGCCGGTATCCCGGTGGCGACCGTGTCGATCGGTGGCGCGGCTAATGCGGCCCTGCTCGCGGTGCGGATCCTGGCCAGCGCGCCGGGGGAGGAAGGTGCCGCGTACGCCCGGCGGCTGGCCGAGTACGCCGCCGGCCTGGAGGAGATGGTGTTGAAGAAGGACGCGGCCCTGCAGGCCAAACTCGGCCGCTGACCTCTCGCGTCGAGTGGGCTGCTGCACCCCAGTTTTGGGGGTGTGGGGGTCCGCTCGCGGGTGGGGTTGGGGGTGTGGGGTGCCGAGTGGACGTTGGCCCCTCAGTTTTGGGGGTGTGAGGGTCCGCTCGCGGGTGGGGGTGACGGTTCACTCGGCGGGTAGAGCGCGGGCCGGGCAGACGCGGATGGTGACCTCACGGATCCGTGGGACATGGCTGATCAGGTGGTCGACCGCCCGGGAGGCCAGCGCATCGGAGCTGACGAGGTCGAGCGCGCCGTCGGCCTCGACCTCCGCCTCGGCGCGCAGGGTGTGACCCGCCCAGCGCAGCCGGACCGACGTCACCGCCAGTACACCGCCGGTGGTCCGCAACGCCTCCTCGGCCGCATCGACCAACGCCGGGTCCACGCCGTCGAGCAGTCGCCGGAACACCTCGCGGGCCGCGGTGCGCAGCACCCCGAGGATGGCGACGGCGATCACCAGCCCGATGATCGGATCGGCGGCCTGCCAGCCCAGGGCGACTCCGCCGGCACCGGCCACCACCGCGAGTGAGGTCAGACCGTCGGTCCTGGCGTGCAGGCCGTCGGCGACCAGGGCGGCCGATCCGATCCGGCGGCCGATCCGAATCCGGTACAGGGCGACGAGTTCGTTGCCCGCGAATCCGATGAGGCCGGCCACGACGACCCACCCCAGATGATCGACCGGGGCCGGGTGGATGAGCCGGTTGATCGCCTCCCAGCCCGCCACCACCGCCGACAAGGCGATCATCGCCACGATGAACAGGCCGGCCAGATCCTCGGCCCGGCCGAGGCCATAGGTATAGCGCCGGGAAGCCGCCTTGCGGCTCAGGACGAACGCGATCCACAGCGGCACGGCCGTCAGCGCGTCGGAGAAGTTGTGGATGGTGTCGGCCAGCAGCGCGACCGAACCCGTCAGCGCCACCACCACGATCTGCAAGACGGTCGTGGCACCGAGCCCGACCAGGCTCACCTTCACCGCACGGATCCCCCGGGTGCTGCTCTCCAGGGCGGTGTCGACAGAGTCGGCGTGGTCGTGACTGTGTGGGGAGAACAGGCTGGTCAGGACGCCGCGCAGGCCCTGGTCGTGGTCGTGGTGGTGCGGGTCGCCGGGCGGGCGCGGGTGCGGGTGGCTGTGGGGGTGCTCGAGGTGGGTCACGGCGTGCCGCCGGTGGCGGTGGCTGAATCCCGCTGATGCAGGGCGCTCAGTTCGGTGTCGGCGAGATGGTGGGCCGGGACCGAGGGGCCGGCGTGTTCGGCGTTGTGGACCCCGTCCAGGATCAGCTGACGGACGTGGTCGTTCTCCAGCCGGTAGAAGACCTGGGTGCCCTCGCGGCGCGTGCTGACCAGCCGGGCCATCCGAAGCTTGGCCAGGTGTTGGGAGACCGACGGGCCCGGCTTGCCGACCGCTTCGGCGATGTCGTTGACGGACAGTTCCCGGTCGATGAGCACCCACAGGATCTGCACCCGGGTGCCGTCGGCGAGCATCCGGAACACCTCGACGGCCAGGGCGATCTGGTCGGCAGGGAGGGGGCGGCGGCAAGCTTGGCTATCTGCATCCATACGCAGATAGTAGTTCAGGTTCGCGGTTGCCCCCCCGAGCGGACGTTGGCCCCCCAGTTTTGGGGGTGTGGGGGTCCGCTCGCGGGTGGGGGCGGGGGTGTGCGGGTCCAGTCGCGGGTGGGGTTGGGGGTGTGCGGTGCCGAGTGGACGTTGGCCCCCCAGTTTTGGGGGTGTGA
>QXCQ01000213.1:0-383 GCA_003576535.1 Nakamurella silvestris
ATGGGCAGAGTTAAGCAGGACATTCAGGTACCTTATTTGGAAGATCCAAATACAGGCGCAAAACTGTTTGAATCTGAGTCAATTGTGAATTATTTGCAAAAGCAATATGGCGAGTTAACATAACTAAAGCACCTGATTTAAGGTGCTTTGTGTAAAGAGTGTAATGTGGGTATCCCTGAAAATTATATCGAATATCAGTATCATATAGATGCATTGAAAAATGATTCTAATTATAAAAAGCAGGTTTTGAAGATCCGAGAAATTGTACAGCAGCGACAGTTGGCATCCTATATGAGTGATTCAAAATGGATCAGACTTCTAGATGCCATCAATCGCTTGGATTTTCCACCTGCTTTTATGACGAAACTGCTCAAAGATCCAAT
>QXCQ01000213.1:404-1644 GCA_003576535.1 Nakamurella silvestris
CCTATTTTTAACAGTATTGAATATCTGATTGTAAAACCGATGTTAAGTGAACATCAAGGACATTTAATTGCTGACAAAATTTTAGATCAGACTGATCAATTTCGAAATATTTTGAAAAGTTTGAATGTGATGTATCAGGAATACGAACACAACGGTAGTTTTAAGATTTATGCATACCAATAGCAAAAGGATTGAAAACACCATTCATCAGCATCTTATGTGATTAGCGAGTTGTTTTTGTTTTTTAAATATGTGAACTATGCTTTTTTGTTGTTGTCTAAACCATCAATTCCATAGAAAAATATCATGATTACACGGATAAAACTTAAGCTTAAAATCAGTCTATGATAGATTGTCACTAATAAAATATACTTGAGAACTGGAATGACTTTAACTCGAATTCAACCTGTGATAAATCGCCCAGGAGAAAATGCTTTATTTATTGTATTGGGTTTAAAACAAGGGGCTGAGGTTGTCGATACGGTGATTGATTTCGCAGCTAACTTTTCTGCATTAACACGTAGTTTAAGCAACCGTTATCCTGATGAACAATTTAGTGCTGTATTAGGATTTGGTGCACGTGCTTGGGATTGTTTATTTCCAAATCACCCTAAGCCACAAGAATTAGAGACGTTTAAAGAAATACAAGGACCTAAATACACTGCGGTATCTACTGATGGAGACTTATTCTTTCATATCCGTGCAAATCGCCAAGCATTATGTTTTGAACTGGCGGATATCATCAATACGCAATTAAAAGAGGTGAGTTATCCGATTGATGAGGTGAATGGTTTTCGATATTTTGATGGTCGTGCGATTATTGGCTTTGTGGATGGTACTGAAAATCCTGAAACGGAAATTGCCGCAGAATACGCTTTAGTGGGTAATGAAGATCCATTATTTAAAGGTGGCAGTTATGCCTTCATTCAAAAATATATGCACGATATGGATAAGTGGCGAGAGCTAAGTGATGAAGAACAAGAAAAAGTGATTGGACGGAAAAAGTTTAACGATGTTGAGTTGGGGGATGATGTCAAACCCAAAACAGCACACAATGTGGTCAGTAAGGCGCATGATGAACAAGGCAATGAATTAAAAATCATGCGTGCAAATATGCCTTTTTCCAATCCATCTAAGAACGAATATGGTACTTTCTTTATTGGTTATGCCCGAAAATTTAGCGTCACTCGACAAATGTTGGAGCATATGTTTCAAGGGGATGATGAAGGAAATTTAGATC
>QXCQ01000158.1:0-175 GCA_003576535.1 Nakamurella silvestris
ATTCATGCTATTTGCAACAATTAATTACAACGCTTTGGATACTTTGCTTTGGCAAAAAATTAAATACGTTTCTATCCATTAAAGATAAATATTTGTTTCAATATGGATTAAAGTCAGTAAATAATTTTTGAAGAAGCATAAAATCAGAGACAAAACTGATTGAAATCGGATATAT
>QXCQ01000158.1:219-577 GCA_003576535.1 Nakamurella silvestris
AGTACCTGTTGTAAAAAACAACAGATTCTTTATAATTCACTCAAACAGACAAGTCTGTCTATTTAGCTGAAATAAAATCGAATGACATGTGCATTCAGAGGGTAAAAGAAATAAATATAAGAAGACGCTTAAGCATCTCATCATCTTAACGTTGATTGTGAATGCAATAAGCGTTAAGTACATAAGAAACTTATCAGCAAAGCGCGATAGCATAAAGTTATCGCGCTTTTTTATTTTAATATTCGACAGTGAAGCTTGAACATAAATTTATGCATAAGCTTCAATTCGACATAAACTGCCCTGCGAATATTCAATATTAAGAAGCGACTGCCAATTCCATTTGGATCAAAGTTTCTAC
>QXCQ01000158.1:662-1691 GCA_003576535.1 Nakamurella silvestris
TTTCCAATAATCATCTAAACTCACTTGCTTGGGATCAATTTGAGCTTGAATCGTCATTCCATCAAGGATACTCGACAAAAAACCTGCCATTTGAACATCTTGTTTGATGCCTAAATGACGTAGAGCATGACTCAAATGCCCTTTTAACCATTCCTTATAATCAATTGCTGGTTGCAATGATGAAGGATATATTTTTGAAATTTCTTCAACTGCTTTTTGGAACATACAACCATTAAAATCTGCTGAATGAAACCAAGCGTTGTACCACACAAAAATAGCTCTAATATGAGATAAATAATCGTCAGGATCACACTCGGCTATTGCAGCACCTAGTGATTGTTGCAAATTATGATTTCTAGTCACTAAACACTCTTCAATCAATTTCGCTTTAGATGGGAAATACTTATAAAACGTCATTTTTGCAACGCCAGACTCACTAATAATCCGGTCTATACCAATAGAATTATAGCTATAAGAATTAAAGAGTTTCAGCGCTGTATTAATGATGTCCTCTTTTTTTGACATTTATTTTTACCCAACGTATAAAAATTTAAGATTAAAATTAAGGCATTAGCTTATAAGAGCAGCACATATATAGGCGTTACTTCACGATATGATAGGAATTATATCTTAAATTTGCAACAACATAGATTTTTTGCACAAAACAATCTTGAACAAAGGACAAGTGTCTGAAATATAAAATATTAAAATTGAGTTAATGCTAGCAAATTAATTTATTTTTGACTATGATAAAAACGGTAAAATTAAAATTTCAATGCAGCATATGAACATATTCTCTTTTACGCAATCAGAACATACTCGTCTTGAGTTGCTGCAGTTCATCCAAAATTCTTTAAAACCTGAAATATGGCAACAAAATACTCAAGCTGTAAATCATCTCAAGCGACTGACACAACAACATCCTCTATTTAAACATCCAATATTAGAGCAACTTCATCAATGCCAATTTAGTTTGGATCAATTAAAATTTATCCATATCAATTATTTTACTGCTATCGTTAAAAATTT
>QXCQ01000089.1 GCA_003576535.1 Nakamurella silvestris
CAGGAGTGTCACCGTCCACTCGACCCGCGGTCCCACCGCGGTCCCACCGCGACTGGACCCCCACACCCCACTTCCACCCGCGAGCGGACTCACACACCCCACTTGCTGGGGTGCCACCGTCCACTCGACCCGCACCCACCGCGAGCGGACCCCCACACCCCACCTCCAGGGGTGCCACCGACCGGAAGGGAGCCTGGCCCACTACGCCCCAAGGGCGGGCGATGGTCAGTTGAGCAGCGAGCGCGTCGGGCCCTGAACATGTAGATCGTGAGTCGCAGCCACTGCGGCCTGACCAACAGACCGGGCCGGGGGGCGGTGCCGCTCTGCCAATGTTTCACGTGGAACCTTCTCAGGTCTGACTCCGACCGCGCCCCTGCCTCGTACTTACTTCACGAGGCCGCCGTCGACAGGTGGCCGACCTCCGCCGGACCGGTGACGCCCGGCCGGTGTCTACGGAGCAACCGGGACCAGACCCTGAAAGCGGTGCTACGACGGCGCCCCCGAGGCCACCCGAGTCCTCGCGTCGTGAAGTGGCTGCGCGCCGACGACGGTCTGACGAACCGGGGCAACTGAGACTTCAACCGGCGCGCTCGACCACACCACCCCGGCGAAGCAACCACCACACCATCGGAGGGGTACATCGCCGGGCCCGACGGAGTGGCACGGTGGGGCGGGAGCGCAGGACCTGTGTCGAGAAATCGACCGAGATGCTCGGCCGGTCCATGCGCGCACAGAATCACGCCGCCATCAGATCGATCGACCGACGGCCCGCTCACCCATCGCGGCAACCGGGCCACTTAACTGAGTCGGCTTCACCGACGACCCCTCCGTCGGACGACGTCGACGACAAGCAAGACGCCGCGCGATTCGACCGGTCGACGAGCTCGCCTAGCCGCACGGGTACCTCCACTCGGTCGGTCAAGCGTCACAAGAGCGGGATGGGCAGCCCGTCCAGGACTCGGATGGCCGCGGATCGAGGCAAGTTTCGCCACTGCAGCTGTTCCACGGATCCGCCAGGGCCTTGTCCGGTTCAACGCGACTCCAAACCCGGCCAGCAACGGCCGGCGAGCAAGAGCGGCTGGCGCTGCGTGAGTGGGCGAGCCGTGCTGTGGGGACATCACTCAAGGGTCGACCCGGACCACCTCGCTCGACCAACCTTGACCCCTAGAGCGCCCCGGGACCCGACCCTCATGTCCGATGAGAGTTCCGCCAGCCGGAGGCGTTGTCTCCAGGTCCTCGCCGCCAAGCGCGGAGCCAGAGAGCCAGTCGCAAGCAGACCTCAGAGAGAGAGAGATGCCTTCCGTTCACCATCCGACCCACTCTTCGGCGCACCAACGTCCGAACATCCGGAACCAGCTCCGCAACCCACAGGGGCCCTGGCACCGATCCGTCGAATTGCTCTTCTCGTTGTCGGGAAGGAGGAATTGCTCCCAAGGCGTCAAGACTCCGGCGTTTGCCGACCCCTGGCTGAGTGGTCCTCCCGGAGAGCACCAGGAGTAGGGGATCGCGCGAACCCGAGCCCGAGCCAAGGCCCGTCGCTACGGGATTGGCCGGGCCCTGCCCGGCCGGGCGACCTGGTGACCATGCCCCCACGCGTTCGCCTCCTCGAAGTCCCTGTGAATCCACCGTGGGTCATGCCACCGAAGGAGATGCGCGGCCTACTCGCCGGATGACGTTCGGCGTCAGACAGCAGGGCGGCCGGAGCCGCACGGTGGCGAGTGGAGGGACTCGGTGAGAGTTCGACCCCATGGCGGACAAGTGGCACCCGGTTACTCCGGAGTCCTGGTGGACTGCTGTCTGGGCGCCCACTTGCGAGTCGCGCGTACGACGCCGGCATCCAACCGCGCGTAGGCGATGATCCGTTGGAGGCCAATCGCGGCAGCGATCCGAAGGCGAGGAGATCCACCACAAGGTTCGCGTGCGACCGTCTCAGCGTTCGTCCCGAACCCAGCGATTCCGAACCACCCGCCTCGGTTGAAGTGCGGGCAGTCCGGTCGACGGTCTCGGTAAGTCAGTCGGCGGCAGTGGTTCGACCCTCACCTTGCTTCCCAGTGACGCCCTCTTCCCAGCGGAGTTTCCGGGAGCGGGTGCCCCTGGACTACCTGACACGTTTCACGTGAAACCGAGCCGACAACGGCTGACCTGACCGAGGCTGCCTCAGAGCACGCGCCCCACAACCAGAGCACGCGCCCAGCCGGGGAGCGGCCAGCTCGTTCCTGACTAGACGAGTTGGTACGCGATAGTTGGACCCACCCAGGCTCCGAACTGACAGAACGCAGTCCTCTTCCCAGCGGAGTTCCGGGTGTGGGAACCCGTGGGCCACCGGACGCGATTCACGTGAAACCGAGCCGACAACGGCTGACCTGACCGAGGCCACCCCAGAGCACGCGCCCGCGCCAGTGGTGAGCGACCAACTCAATCCCAGGACTGCGCGAGCCTGTTGGCATGCGTTGGTTTGACCCTCACCGGGCTCCCCAGTGACGCCTCTTCCCAGCGGAGTCTCCGGGAGCCAGCACGCCGGTGGACCACCTCACGCGTTTCACGTGAAACCAGCCCGACAATGCCTGGCCCGACCCAGACTGGCAGAGCGTGCTCCTCAGCCAGTGAGCAGCCACCCTGTTCCATAGACTGCGCGCGCCTGCTGTCATGCGATGGTCCAGGCCACTCAAGCTCCGAGCTGACCGAACGCCGTGCGCGTCCCAGCGGAACCTCGGGTATCTCTGGGTGCGAGCACCTATGGGCTACCTGACTCGTTTCACGTGAAACCAAGCCGACAACGGCCGACCTGAACGAAGCCGCCCCCGGAGCGTGCGCCCCAACTGGGGAGCAGCCAGTTCGTTCCTTGGGTTACGTGGGCCTGTTGGCATACGTTGGTTCGACCCATTGGTCTTCCGGAACGACACCCCCTTCCCACAAATTCTCCAGACGCAGGCCCCTGAAGGATCTGACACGTTTCACGTGGAACCAAGCTGGCAATGGATGGCACGGCGCAGGCCACCCGGAGCGCGCGCCTGAGCCAGTGATACGGCCAGCCCGTTCGACGGATCCGAGAGCCGGGTGCCTGCGATGGTTCGACCTACCCAGGCCCCAGACCCACGGAAAAGGGTCTTCTGAGCAGAAGGCTCCGCGCATCCCGTGGTGTGCCTGTCACGTTTGACGCAATACAGGCCGACATTGACTGGGCCAACCCAGACGGTTCCAGAGCACGTGCGCACCAGTCAGTGAGCGGCCAACCCAATCCCTGCCTACGCGAACCTGAAGTCATGCGATGGTTCGGGCCACCTTTGCCCCTGTGTCCACGGGGCAATGCCTCGGCCGAGCAGAGTGTCCAACCCGTACCACTGAAGACCCATGACGGTCGCACCCGCCAACAATCTGCGGGGCCTCGCCGCCTGAAGCACCCGCCGCCTGGACCACCCGCCGCCTGGACCACCGCCCGACCCGTCGCCCTAACCCACCGCCCGACCCGTCGCCCCAACCGTCCCCCGCAATCCGTCAGTTCTCAGCAACCGGCAACCCGCTCGGTCCGATTCGATCAGGGACGGCAGGCAGATGCGATAAGTCCCGCAGAGCCGACTGATCTGGTGGAGCCATCGGAGCAGTCCCAACGGAGTCACTGCCAGGTCCAACGAAACCACTTCGGCAATCGTGAGGCTCGGCGCGACTCCCGAGCTTCCGCTACGCCCGGAAGGGATCCAGTACCGTCGTTGGCCGTCTACCCAGCCGCCTGCTCATGTTCCACCGGACCCGGTGCGGGTTGGCTCGTATTGCAGGCGTGACCGAGCACGGTCCCGTGCGGATCTGCCAAGTCTTGCCTTACGACCCCGGGGTCCGAACGGGGTCGGGGGAGGGGCAAGCAGAGGCGCTCGGTCAGGCAGAGCCAAGGGAAACGCAACGTCGGCATGACCGCCGTGTTTCACGTGAAACCTTCCCAGCACTGCGCCGACCAGTTGATCACAGGGACTGCCTTGCGTCCGGCCCACACTGGCCGGTCGGCATCTCAAGCCAGCGAGCCGAGCCCTTCGCCCGGCACCGCAAGGGTTGATCGGGGCCTTCGCAGCACATCTCGGCACCGTCGCGCGGAGGCTGCTGCAATGCGAGAACTGATCGCGCCTGGTCTGTCCCCTGGCGGAAATGATGTTGCGCTCAGTTCGCTCTGCCCGCGGAACCTGGTTTGTCGCGGCCGCGGGCGAGCCGGTCGACCCTCGCCAGAGCAGTGGGAATCCGACTGCCGCCGGCCATGGATGCGACGAGGCGCGCTGCGATGCTGATCTCCAGGCCACCGACGGATGTGACGTAGAGGGGTCGCTTGGCTGCGCCTCGGATGACCTCCATCGCGTGCGACGCGGTGCGGAATCGCGATTTCGCTACTCCGATCACCGGTATTCCGAACGCGTCCGAAGCATGCGCGCCCAGGCCCGGCCGTCCATCCGGGTCGAGGGTTGCATAGCCGTCAATGACCAGGACCTCCAGGGATGGTCCGACAGACAACACCTCCTGTATGCAGGGGAGTTCCCTCTTGAACAAGGCTCCGGATTCGTACGGTGCCGCACGGGAAATGTCAGCCACGTGCTCGGACTCCACCGTCGTAAAGTCGAGGCCGCTACAGACGACGAGCGCGGCCTTCGCCCCACCAAGATCGTCGTAGTGCACATCCACGACACCGGCGGACATTGGCCCGGTCCAGTCATGCGCGCTCAAAGTACTCTCCCGGCGAGCATCAAGAGACACCTGCGATCGAAGCTCGGCACATGACGTCCTCCGATCTGATGGACAACCGTGGGTTCTGCTGCGTCCAGGAGCGTCGCAATCGCCTTCTTCGACAGACGTTCGTGCATTGCTCGTTGTCGATCTCTCGGATCCGCAACTCGAGAGTAGTGGCGATAGACGGAAGGGGCCATGCGCGAACTACATACAAACGGGCGATGGGCCAGGTGGTCCGAGTCGGGCCAGCTCTCCGTGGGGGCGGTGGGGTAGTGGTGATTCCGAGCTCTCACCATCGGGTCCGTTGGAACCTCGGCATCCGGCGTCGACCGGCCGATAGAGCCCCAGCCCAACTTCTGCGGATACGGGCAGACCGTGAAGTAGTAGTCACGGGCTCAGGTGTTTTGCTCGATCCCCAGCAACCCGACTGGGCTATCCGGTTTGAGTTCTCGTCCGTCGCCCTCCAGGCTCGACTCACTGAAGGTCAGTGTCCCGGCACCGCTCCCATCGCCTCTGCACCCGGGTCATGAACTGTTTCACGTGAAACAGTGACCGATTCACGGACGCGAGCAGGCGCGGACCGAGTTTGTCACGGCGGGCGATGGAAGCCCGGCCGAGGAAGTCCGCATCCGCAGCTGCCTCAACCCGGTACCCACGCCGGCCAAGATTCGATACTCACTGGCGCCCGAGAAGCTTCTCGATCTGGTTCGCCGGGTTGGTTCTCAAGTTGATTCTCCGAGTTGATTTCGCCGCTGTCGGCACTCCGGGGCTGGACGACCTTCGGTGGAGATCCTGCCATCGAGCCCTCCTCGAGTTCGCCGAATCACGACGGTCTACAGCGGATTCCGCGGGGCTGTTTCACGTGAAACATGACTCGTCGGCGACCGGACCTACGACAGGCCCTCCCGCCGTAGTGGGCACGCAGAGCCTGAACTCCTCACACCGCACCAATTGGGGGAAAGGCGCCGGTCCTGGTGCACAGTCGCCCGCCGCTCCCAGACCTACCGCAGTCTCAAGACTCAGACCCCACTCCCGCCTGACTGTCTCGGGAGCCCAATTTCCGGACCAAAAGGCCCTCACGTCGCCCACACACCTCCCATTTACCCAGGATGGGGAATCTATCCGCCCGTCGCCTACTGGCTCGTCAGCGGCAATCTGAAGAGGCCAGATTTTACTCTCGCTCTTCGGGAATCGAGCGTGAGCGTGCCGGGACGGTCATCCTGCAGCGCCCGAACACGGTTCGCGGTTGTCCAGAATTCGCCTCCGCACTGACTCCGTCCAGCAGGGAGTTGCCCCTCCCGCCGAACCCGCCTAGGCCTGGTGAGCACCGGCAGTTTCACGTGAAACATCCCCCCGCCCGATGCACTCTCGATCTGTCCGAGAAGCCACTCAGGGCGCTGTCCGGAATTTCGATCGGCGGTTGGCCACACTCTTCTCGGTCGATTCGCAACCCATTCATCACCCGCCGCTACTATCGGCCTCAGAGTAAGTCCAGTCGCTCATCAGCTGGAACGACCTGGTGCTGAAAGATCAGCGAACGAAACGACGATGGATCCGGGCTTGACCGTCACCTGGCCGACAAGCGCAGTTGCAGGCACACGTCGCTCCCGAGGGGCTAGAACACCCGGGGCCCGACCCACGGCCCCCGACCAATGGCCCCCGACACACGGCGATGGCAGTTCGTATCCGACCACGAAGGGCCCGCACCATCAGGTGCTTCACCGTCGCCCACTACGAGTTGCCCCCGCGAACGCGAACTTCGATCATCCAAGGCACCCCTGCTGCCCTTGTTTCACGTGAAACATGCAGATCGTGAGCCGCGGACCACCAACGTTGCGAATATTTCGAATGCAACCAGTGAAAACTGGCCTACACCTGCCCCCCACTGGGCCAGCGTCAGGGATACGTGTCGATGGCGAAGCCGATCACGCTCGAAAACCATTGGCGGCAAGGGTATCTGAATATCTCCACCTAGGATCGAGCGAGCGTCGAAAGCGGAAAGACGCTACCTACCCCACGAGGAAGGGTAGCTGGATCTCGAACGAACAGTCGGCCAAAGATGGGGGAGGGCATGAGCCGTGTTTCACGTGAAACACGACTCAACTGATCGACGCCGAAGCACGCACCTGCACTGATCAGGAGCAAATCGCGCCATGCAACGGGAGCGTGAGGGTCGCCTGCGAGCGACTGCAGGACTGATCACTGGATCACCTCGACCAAACAGCAGGGTTCTCAACTCGGAGAAATCTCGGCACCAATGATGGCTCGGCCTTCGCGACCTTGCACTCGCGGTTCGTCTCTCAGGCTCAGTGACGGAACTGACCACCACACGGACGGCCAGGATCTCCCTGATCCGCATCGGCAGCGACTTTCCTTGATATATAGGCACTCTCGCCACCGAAATATCATTCGAGAGTTCTATATCGAGTGGTCACAGAGAGACCCTCGATCTCAGGGGATCTCACGAGAGCGAGACCCATTCCGCTTGCAGTACAACGCTTTTCAGGAGGAAAGTCACGTGATGAACCGCTTCACCTACAGGTCCAAGTGATCGGCCATTCCAGTACCGGCAACCAATCCCACGATCCTGAGCGCGCCCCGAACACCCGAGCCTCGGCGCAGGAACCCAGGCACGGACCTGCTCACCGGTCGGCCCCGCCTTCAACGGAGCGCAGGGCCAAGCCCCGCACACCAAGCCCCAGCCGAGAGCCCACACGCCCACGCCCCTCCAGGTCGACTCCCAGGACCAGAACCCCGACCGGAAACACCAGAGGCGAGTCCCAACTCCGCGGACATCCCGGCCAAGGAGCCGGACCAGCCTGCTATCGCCCGTTAAGACGCGCCACCGACAGGGCACCATCAGCCACTACGGTCATCTCGTAACCCCGGGCGAGCAGTACAAGGCGAGCCGATCAACAGAGGGCGAACAAGGACCTGACAACGAATTCTCGAAAGGGGGACACAGAATCCAGCCAGCCCAGCGAGTAACGTCACGGTGACGAAATAAAGGACTGCTCAGCGAGCTTTCTTCTTGCGTGCAGCAGCCTTCGCGGATGATCGCTTACCTGCCGCGGCGGCACGGTCGACCGTGGCCCGGACCACGTAGGTGGACTCCTCCACGACGCCAGCTCCGACTTCTTCTGCCCGCAGGTTCTTCAGCCCGAGGTTGCGCAGTTTCGGTGCATCCCGCACGATCTCCTCGGCGGCAGTCGCTCCCTTGAGGGCGATGATCTCACCACCATGCCGACTCAGGGGAGCGGACCAGACCGCCAGCTTCGCCAACGGCGCCACGGCCCGCGAAGTCACCACATCTGCTTCTCCGCAGTCGCCGACAACATCTTCGGCCCGGCCCCGCACCACGCGGGCATTCGTCAGACCCAGATCCGCGATCACCTCGAGAAGGTAGTTCGCGCGGCGTTCCAGCGGCTCCACCAGTACAAAAGAGCAGTCGGGGCGGGCTATCGCCCACGGAATCCCCGGAAGTCCTGCCCCGCTGCCGATGTCCACCACCCGGGCGGCCTTCGGCAACAGGGAGGCAGCAACAGCGCAGTTCAGCACATGCCTGGTCCAGATCCGGGCCGGCTCACGGGGACCGATCAGACCACGAACGACACCGGCACCCACCAACCAACCCACGTATCCGCGCGCCAGATCCAGGCGATCCCCGAACACGTCGGCTGCGGCGACGGGTTCTGCTTCCGGGGTCGAATCGGTGTCATCCAGGCGTTCGGAGGTGCCGACCGGGGCCGCGACACCATCACGATCCGAGCCGTCGATCCCCTCCGCCGAGGGGGGCGGGGTCGACGGCTCGGACGGGTCGATCGAATCAGACATCAGGTCAGGCGGACGGGGAGATGACGACCCGACGACGCGGTTCCTCACCCTCCGACGAGGAACTGACACCTTCGACCTCGGCGACCGCGTCGTGCACGATCTTGCGCTCGAAGGGGTTCATCGAGGCGAGCTTGATCTCCTCGCCGTCGTCCAGCACTTTCTGTGCGGTCTCCCGGCCCAGGGCCGACAGCTCCTCCCGGCGCTGCGCGCGGAAACCGGCGATGTCCAGCATCAACCGGGAGCGAACACCGGTCTGCTGGGTGGCGGCCAGCCGCGTCAGCTCCTGCAGGGCGTCCAGGACGTTCCCGCGGTCGCCCACCAGTTTGTCCAGGTCACCGCCACCGAGGATGGAGACGATGGCGCGCTCGCCTTCGACGTCGAGATCGATGTCGCCGTCGTAGTCCAGGATGTCGAGCAGGCGTTCCAGGTAGTCACCTGCCGCGTCTCCCTCGGCGACCAGGATGTCCTCGGCAGAGGGCTTGTTCGTCGATTCTTCGATCGTGCTGTTCTCAGACATGTGGGTACTTTCTTTCTCCGGGTGGTCGCGCAAGCATGGCCGGGACTCGTCGTTGGGCCCGGCAGCAGACGTCAACGCTTGTTGCGAGGCTTCTTACGATTGCCCTGGGAACCGTTGTTCGTCCGGGGTCGGGCGCCGGGTGCCGGTCGAGAACCGGCCGAGGCGCCGCCGGAGCCGGAACCAGTGCTGGGCGCTTCGCTCCCAGCCGCGTCGGTCGAGCTCTCACCCTTGGTCAGATCCACGGAACCGTCGACGGGAGTGGGGGAGATGACCGGCTTCTTCGGGTTGACGGGTCGGGCACCGGGCTTGGGCTTGCTGAAACTTGCCGCGGACTTCTCCTCGATGACGATCGCCGCCGCTTCCAGCTTCTTGCGGTCCTGGATCCGGTGTGCCACGAACAGCTGACCGAAGGTCCAGGTGTTGTTGGAGAGCCAGTAGATCAGGATGGCGAGCGGGAAGAACGGACCACCGAGGACGACGAACAGCGGGAAGACATACAGCATCAGCTTGTTCATGATCGCGGTCTGCGCCTGGCCGGCCGCATCGGCGGACTGCCGGGAGATCGAGCGGCGCGAGGTCATGTGGGTGGCGATACCCGCCATGATCATCAGCGGGATGCTGACCCAGACCACGGTGCTGTGCACACCGCCGAGGGCGTCGAGCTGCTCCTTCGGCATGGTGATGAAGGAGGACAGCGGCGCGCCGCCGAACAGTTTCGCGTCCACGAAGGAGGCGACGTCGGCCGCGGAGAAGAAATAGTTCTCGGTCTTGCCGGGTTTGAACTCACGGAGCACGTGGAAGAGGCCGATGAACACCGGGGCCTGGATCAACGCGGGCAGACAGCCGCCCAGCGGGTTGACCCCGGCCTCCTTGTTGAGCTTCATCATCTCTTCGGCGAGACGGGTCTTGTCGTCCTTGTACTTCTCCCGCAGCTTCTTCATCTGCGGTTGCAGCTCCTGCATACGCAGGGAGGAGTTCATCTGCTTCATGAACGGCTTGAACAGCACCGCACGGAGTGTGAACACCAGGAACATCACCGAGAGGACCCATGACCAGGCATTTCCAGGCCCGAGGAAGGAGCCGAAAACCTTGTGCCACACCCACATGATCCCGGAGACCGGGTAGTAGATGTAGTCCAGGGACCAGAAATTGAAGCTCACGCTGTACCTCTCATACGTCTTCTCACATTCGGTGACATCGACTTCGGCGATCAGCCGGTCGAAGTTGCTGGTCCCAGGCCACGAGGCCGCACATCATCGAGGTGCCCCGACCTCTGAACCGTCGAGGGGCGCATCACACCCGGAGCTTCAACGATCGAGCTGGTTGATTCGCTCCCGAAATCTCCGGTTTGGTGCTGTTTTTTCCGCGAACGGGCGGACACCTTCCGCGGCGGTACATGGTCGATCCCGCCGGCGTGGAACGGATGACACCGTCCGAGGCGCCGCAGGGCGAGCCAGAAACCACGAAGGGCACCGTGCTCGGTGATCGCCTGGACCGCATACGCCGAACAGGTCGGATAGAACCTGCAGGTCGGAGGCAACGCAGGGGAGATGAACCGCTGGTACCCACGGATCGGCAGCAACAGGACGCGCGCCGGCCACGAGGGTTTCATCGGGACACCTGCGCGGCGCTCTTGCGCGCCATCTTCAGCGAAGCCTGACCGATACCCGCCGTCAGATCCGCGGACAGCTGGGTGCTCGTCGCTCCGGCCGCTGCGGGCAGGGCCCGGACGACCACATGTGTTCCCGGCGCCAGCCCCGCCAACATCGGCAGGATCTGGTGCCTCAAACGCCTGGTCACCCGGTGACGGATCACGGAATTCCCAACCTTCGCGGAAACGACGAACCCGGCCCGTGGCGGTTCCTCGCTGCTCGTGGAGAGCAGGTGAACAGCCACGTGCCGGGTACCTGCGCGCTGTCCGGTTCTGACAACGAGAGAGAAGTCCTCCGCCTTGTTCAGGCGGGCCTTCGCCGGAAGCACGCGATGAGCCCTTGGGTATCAGGCAGAGATTTCTTTACGACCCTTGCCGCGGCGAGCGGCCAGGATCGCGCGGCCGGCGCGGGTGCGCATACGCAGACGGAAGCCGTGGACCTTGGCCCGGCGGCGGTTGTTCGGCTGGAAAGTACGCTTGCTCACGGTTCTGTCTCCACTGTTGCGAAACTGCTGTCGAAAACTGCTCTGCAGGAGATCGGCTCGAACCTCGAGCGCTCTTTCCACGCAGGTGATGCCTGAAAAACTGCAGGCAGGGCGCAGCGGCCCGATTGATGACCGAGCACCAGACCAGGTTACGGACCCAGCTGGCCCCGGTCAACCTGGGTCGATCCAGGATGTGGACAACACGCCGCCGGTGTTGCTTGCATCGAGGTAGGCCGTGTGCCGCCGGTCTTGTGGGAAACGACCCCGGGTTGTTAGCCTCCCGGACAGACAACTTCGATGCGGGCAAACCCGCCTCGAAGCACCACAGAAGGCCGAATCCACGCGGCCGTGAGGCACGCCGGCCCGGAGGATCGCGCTGTATCCGCCAGACGACGTCACTGGTTCCGACGTCTAGAGTTATCCACCGCTGTGGACAACTGGTGTGGATGAAAATCGCGATCTATCCGAAGGGGGCCGATTCTGTTGGCAGAGGAGTCCGCCGATCTACCTGTGATCTGGGCAAACGCACTGTCCACGTTGCAGCCGATTTTGACGCAGGGCCAGTGGGCCTGGATGGGTATGGTTCGCCCGATCGGCATCCTCGGCAACACCTGTCTGCTGGCTGTCCCCAATGATTTCGTCAAGGACACCGTCGAGCGCAGCCTGCGGGATCCGATCACCGCTGCCCTGTCCGGTCAGCTGCAGATCCCGATCACCCTG
Source organism: Nakamurella silvestris (assembly GCA_003576535.1). Taxonomy (GTDB): domain Bacteria; phylum Actinomycetota; class Actinomycetes; order Mycobacteriales; family Nakamurellaceae; genus Nakamurella; species Nakamurella silvestris. The sequence goes on from QXCQ01000089.1 coordinate 11,912, forward strand.
GCGGTGACGGTGTCGAACGAGGAACCCGCTCCACCTGCCCCGACGGTGGACGGTGCCCCGTCGGCGACGGCCGCCGCCGGCCCGTTGGACGAGGACGACGAGGAGACCGACGAGGAAGCCGATGCGCTGGCGACGGTCACCGAGATCTGGCCGCACCACGAGGGCCGGCGCGGTGCCGCACCGCAGAACTCGGCCCAGGCCCGTCTCAACGGCAAGTACACCTTCGACACCTTCGTGATCGGGGCCTCCAACCGGTTCGCCCACGCGGCGGCCTTCGCCGTGTCCGAGGCCCCCGCCGCCGCCTACAACCCCCTGTTCATCTGGGGCGAGTCCGGGCTCGGCAAGACACACCTGCTCCACGGGATCGGTCACTACGCGCAGAAGCTCTTCCGCGGGATGCGTGTCCGGTACGTGTCGAGCGAGGAGTTCACCAACGACTTCATCAACTCCCTGCGAGACGACCGCAAGGTCGCCTTCCAGCGGCGTTATCGCGACCTGGACGTCCTGCTCGTCGACGACATCCAGTTCCTCGAGGGCAAAGAGGGTACGCAGGAGGAGTTCTTCCACACCTTCAACACCCTCTACAACGCCAACAAGCAGATCGTCATCTCCTCCGATCGCCCGCCGAAACGGCTGGAGACCCTGGAGGACCGGATGCGGACCCGTTTCGAATGGGGTCTGACCACCGACATCCAGCCTCCCGAGCTGGAAACCCGGATCGCGATCCTGCGCAAGAAGGCGGCGAACGACCGGCTCAACGCCCCGGACGACGTGCTCGAGTTCATCGCCAGCCGGATCGAGCGCAACATCCGCGAGCTCGAAGGCGCCCTCATCCGGGTCACCGCCTTCGCCTCGCTGAACAAGCAGCCGGTCGACCTCGCACTGGCGCAGGTGGTGCTCAGGGATCTGATCCGCGATGCCGTGTCCACCGACATCGACGCCGCGACGATCATGGCCGTGACCGCCGAGTACTTCTCGGTCAGCCTGGACGACCTGTGCGGACCGATGAAGGTGAAATCGATCGTCAGCGCCCGACAGATCGCGATGTACCTGTGCCGGGAACTGACCGATCTGACCCTGCCGAAGATCGGCAGCACCTTCGGCGGGCGGGACCATACCACCGTGATGCACGCCGCGAAGAAGATCCGCGGCGAGATGGCCGAGCGGCGCCAGACCTACGACCACGTGCAGGAACTGACTGCGCGGATCAAGGAACGCGCCCGCCGCTGACACCCACCCACCACACTGGACTCAGACCCCCACACCGCCCGCGCCCGGCGATCGAACCTGCCGGGCACCGCGGAGTGGGGGTTTTTCGGCGTTAACGGCAGGGTGATCGGTCGCACCCGGGGCCAGATCGGCGCTGACGGCGCCGTGGGCGCGATCGGCCCGGTCCTGTGGGCCGTCATACCGCCGATAACGCCCGATACTGTGCCGATCGAACCGGCCGTCGACCCCTCCGCGTGGCGCCATGAGCCTGCGACCTGCCGCGCAGCGGCCCACATCCCACCGATCCTGCCGCCTTGTCCGGTGAACACGGCGCCGTCCCGCGTCATTTCGCGGGTTAACGGCAAGGTGATGGTTCGATCAGCACCACCCGAGGGCTCTGACGGCGCCGTCAGGGCCCTTGCGCCCCGTGCCCAGCCCGTCATCCACCGGTTAACGCCCCGTCGAGCCGACCACCGGGGCGATCTCGCCGATCAATACCGCCGAACCGGTGTCGCCGAAGCGCAGAGCACCCGCATGAACAGCTCGGGCGGGCCTGGAAAAACCTCGCTCCGCCCTCACGGCGCCGCTGCCGGATCGGGCCCCCGCCCCGGGGCCGTCACCCTGCCCGGAAACCCCGAACATCCCCTCCGCCGGGGCCGTTTCGAGCTCTTTCGGACCCTCCGCGGATGCCGTCCGGCCCCACTCGTCCACATTCCTCGATCGTGGCGTCGTGATCGATCAAAATTAGCCTGACCTGCATATATACTGAAAGTGTCAACCCAGGGTCGACAGACGAACTACATGTTTGTGACCCAGGTCATAGAAGCGGTCCACAATGTGTGGACAACTTTGGGGATAACTGGGGACAGAGGGGGGACAACTTGTGGCTTGCGGCGCCCGTCCCCAAACGGGCCCGAGGATCAGACCAACCGTCCCGTTTCTGTCCACCTGAGCGCCACACGAGGCCAACTGCGAGGACGGCGCCCATCCACAGAATCCACACCGCTTACTACTGCTACGTATTTCTCTGTTCCCTTTGAAAAACACAACACCAGTCTTGGGGACAGCTCCGGCGCAGGCGCCTCCGAGGTGTCCTCCCGGCGAATTCCGGGGCAGCGGACGGCGCCTCCGGCGCGCTAACATCCGTCCACCAGATCGACACCGGTCCACCGGCCGATCCGTCAGGCTCCTGCCGACACCCGAACCAGGGTCGACGGGACCGAGGCGCAGGGGGTCCCGACACCGGCACTAGGCTGGTGAAAGTTCACTCAGCACGAGTAGGTTTCACCAGTCCGTGACTGACGCGGCGCCGCATCACCTCAACCGATCGACAATCTGTGCCCTGGAGGAACTGGGATGAAGTTTCGCGTCGCTCGCGAAGACCTCGCCGACGCCGTTGCCTGGGTGGCCAAGAGCCTCCCTGCGCGCCCCCCGGTTCCCGTGCTCGGCGGGATCCTGCTGGAGGTTGACGGCTCGACTCTGACGGTCGCCGGTTTCGACTACGAGGTCTCGACCCGGGCCCAGGTGTCCGTCGACGCCGACACGGCCGGCCGGGTCCTCGTCTCGGGGCGCCTCCTCGCCGAGATCACCCGGGCACTGCCCTCCGCCCGCCCGGTCGAACTGGCCGTGGACGGATCCCGTGTCACCATCGTCGGTGGCTCGGCCCGCTTCACCCTGCCGACGATGCCGGTCGAGGACTACCCGTCACTTCCCGAGATGCCCGGCGCCTCGGGAACTGTCGACTCCGCCGCACTGGCCGAGGCGGTCAATCAGACCGCCGTCGCCGCCGGCCGGGACGACACCCTGCCGATGCTCACCGGTATCCGGGTCGAGATCGAGGGCGAGAAACTGACCCTCGCCGCCACCGACCGGTTCCGGCTGGCCGTCCGCGAACTGACCTGGACCCCGGATGCGCCGGACATGTCCACCGCCGTCCTGGTCCCGGCCCGCACCCTCGCGGACGCGGCGAAGACCCTGGGCGGGTCCAAGGAAGTGACCATCGCCCTCGGCGACGGGCTGCTGGGTCTGGAATCCGGCGGCCGGCGCACCACGGTCCGACTGCTCGACGTGGAATTCGTCAAGTACCGTTCCCTGCTGCCCAGCGAACACACCACCACCGTCGACGTCGCGGTGTCGACCCTGGCCGAGGCGATCAAGCGTGTCGCCCTCGTCACCGACCGCGGCCACCATCTCCGGATGCAGGTCACCGACGGCGCCTTGACCCTGACCGCCGGTGGCGACGACGAGGGCCGCGCCGAGGAGGACCTCGCGGTCTCCGCGGACGGCAACGAGCTCCTCATCGCCTTCAACCCGTCGTACCTGGTGGACGGGTTGGCGGTGCTGCGCAGCGGGAACGTCCGACTGGCCTTCACCACCCCGTCCCGGCCGGCCCTGCTGCTGCCGTTGGACGACGAGGGCAATGTGCACGAGTCGGCCTACCGCTACCTCGTGATGCCGGCGCGCCTTCCCGGCTGATCGGGCGCCGTCGCGCGCGGTGCGCCGTCGGAGCAGACTGGCAGCACCCGTCACCGGTGACGAAGGAACCACCAACAGCATCGGCAGCGAGGCTGTTTCCACACACGAGCACAGGGAGCACATCATGCAGATCGGTCTCATCGGCCTGGGCAAAATGGGCGGCAACATGGCCGAAAGGCTGCGTCAGGCCGGCCACGAGGTCATCGGTTACGACCGCAACCCCGAGTCCGATCGCACCGTCGACTCCCTCCAGGCACTGGTCGGCGCCTTGGCGGCGCCTCGCGCGGTCTGGGTCATGGTGCCTTCGGGGGAGCCGACCAGGGCCACCATCGCCGATCTGGCCGAGGTGCTCGAGTCCGGTGACCTCATCATCGACGGCGGCAACTCCCGCTACACCGACGACCAGGTCCACGCCCAGCATCTGCTGCCCAAGGGCATCCAGTACATCGATGCCGGTGTCTCCGGCGGGGTCTGGGGTCTGACGGAGGGGTACGCCCTGATGGTGGGAGGCACCGAGGAAGCCGTCGCCCAGGTGCAGCCGATCTTCGACGCCCTCAAGCCCGAGGGCACCGGCGGGTTCGTCCACGCCGGACCGGTGGGTGCCGGCCATTTCACCAAGATGGTCCACAACGGCATCGAGTACGGCATGATGCAGTCCTACGCCGAGGGCTACGAACTCCTCAAGGCCGTCGAGCTGGTGCCGGACCCGGACAAGGTCATCGCCTCCTGGCAGCAGGGCACGGTCATCCGGTCCTGGCTGCTCGACCTGCTCGTGCTGGCCCTGGCCGACGATCCGGGTCTGGCCGACATCCGTGGCTACGCACAGGATTCCGGCGAAGGCCGGTGGACCATCGAGGCCGCCATCGACCACGCGGTGCCGCTCCCGGTGATCACCGCCTCCCTCTTCGCCCGTTTCGCCTCCCGGCAGGACGAGTCGACCGCGATGAAAGTCATTGCGGCCCTTCGCAATCAATTCGGCGGACATGCGGTCGGCAAGGCCGGATCGGATGCCGACGTACCGGTGAGCTGACTTGTACACCCGGCACCTCGGGTTGGTTGACTTCCGTTCCTGGACCTCCGCCGAACTTGTACTGACCGCAGGGGTCAACGTCCTGGTCGGACGGAACGGCGTGGGGAAGACCAATCTGGTCGAGGCGCTGGGGTATCTCGCCACCCTGTCCTCCCATCGGGTCGCGTCGGATCAACCACTGATCCGACGCGGCGCCGACCAGGCGATAGTCCGGGCCGCCGTCGTCCACGACAACCGCGAGCTGCTGCTCGAGGTGGCCATCACCCCGGGCAAGGTCAACAAGGCCCGGCTCAACCGGGCCGCCCTCACCCGCCCCCGGGATCTGCTGGGGATCCTGCGTACCGTCCTGTTCGCGCCGGAGGACATGGCCCTGGTCAAGGGCGATCCGTCCGAACGGCGCCGGTTCCTCGACGAGGTCCTGGTGATGCGCAGCCCGCGCCTGGCCGGCACGAAGGCCGACTACGACCGGGCCTTGAAACAACGCAACTCCCTGCTCAAATCGGCCGGCATCGCTCGCCGCTCCGGCCGGTCGGACCTGTCCCTGCTCGAGGTCTGGGACGAGCAACTGGCAGGTCACGGCGCCGAGCTGCTCGCGGCCCGGTTGGAGCTCGTGGAACTTCTGCGGCCGCACGTGGTCGCCGCCTACGCCGACGTCGCCCCTGAGTCGGTCGCGGCCGACCTGCGTTACCGCTCCTCCCTCGGCGAGGCGCTCCCGGTGGTCGCCGGCGGTGTGCCCTCGGCCGCCGATCTCGGTGCCGCGCTGCTGGCCGACATGGGCCGGCTACGCCATGCCGAGCTGGAGCGGGGGGTGAGCCTGGTCGGCCCGCACCGTGACGACCTCGATCTGATCCTCGGCCCGGGGCCGGCGAAAGGTTATGCCTCCCACGGTGAATCCTGGTCCTTCGCGTTGGCCCTCAAACTGGGCGGGTTCGGTCTGCTGCGTTCGGACGGGGTGGATCCGGTGCTGATCCTGGACGACGTGTTCGCCGAACTCGACCGCTCCCGACGCAACCGGCTCGCCGCTCTGGTGGCCGATGCCGACCAGGTCCTGATCACTGCCGCGGTCGACGAGGACGTCCCCGGTGTGCTCCACGGATCGCGGGTGTCGGTGCAACAGGGCATCATCGAACGCGTCGGATCGGAAACGGTTGACGACCCCGAGGACGTCGGCGCCCGGAGCGCTCAGGAGTACACCGTCGATCCGCCCGGGTCGGCGGAGAACACAGCGGTGGACAACACAGCAGTGGACTACACAGCAGTGGACTACACAGCAGTGGACTACACAGCGGTGGAAGATACGGCACAGTCGTCGGACAGGGGATAGGTCATGGCGGAAGACACCGAGGCGGCAGATCCCGGGGGCGGCGCACCCGGTTCCCGCACCCCTGGCTCCGGCGCACCGCGGGCGGGCAGGGGCCGGTCCGGTTCCGGGGGGCCGGCGGCGCCTCGACCTGCGGCGGCGCCTGCCGAGCCCGCCGGGGAGCCTGCCGGTTCGTCCGCCGCCTCCCCCAGTCGCGGGGCCGATCTCGCGCGGGACGCCCTCGCCCAGGCCCGGGCCCGCAACGCGGCCAAACGCCAGGCGAGCGGCCGAAGCCCCATCGTCGGCCAGGGGGCCGGTACCAGGAACCGTCGCCGCTGGTCGGGTGCCGGGCCGGACGCACGGGACCCGAAACCCCTCGGCGCCACCATGAGTACGTGGGTCAAGGCCGCGGGGGTCGGCGCCGACCTCAACAAGGCAACCCTGTTCGGCCGCTGGGCCGAGATCGTCGGCCCGGACATCTCCGCCCGGGCCACCCCGGTCAACCTGGTGGACGGGGAGCTCACCCTGCAGGCGGAGTCGACCGCCTGGGCCACCCAGATCCGGATGATGGCACCGGCGATCATGGGCAAGATCGCCGCCGCCGTGGGAAACGGTGTGGTCAAGAAGATCCGCGCCCAGGGACCGACCGGTCCCTCCTGGCGGTTCGGACCTCGCCACGTCCCGGGGCGCGGCCCCCGCGACACCTACGGCTGATCCCATCACCTCTGCCCTGTGGGGCCTTTCGCGCGGCCGAAGATATCGCCCGACACTCCCAGTTCCGAATTAGGGACGCCACGGCTCAACCAGACACCTCTCGTGGCCGTTCCCGGACGCGTCTTACAGGTAGAATCAGGGGTGGAGAAGTGGGCCGCCGGACCGGTGGTCCCGCTGAACTGAAAAGTAAGGGCCGTCCAGCCTGCACCACGGACGACCGTGACGAGCATCGGCCCCGGTCGGTGCACAAGGAGAAGCGACTTATCTGTGGCGACAAACAAGTCTGAATACGGGGCATCTTCGATCACCGTGCTGGAGGGCCTCGACGCCGTCCGCAAACGTCCGGGCATGTACATCGGCTCCACCGGTGAGCGCGGTCTGCACCACCTGGTCTGGGAAGTGGTCGACAACTCGGTCGATGAGGCCATGGCCGGCTTCGCCGACACGGTCAAGGTCATCCTGCGCGCCGACGGCGGCGTCTCGGTCGAGGACAACGGCCGTGGCATCCCGGTCGGGATGCACCCCACCGAGAAGCGACCGACCGTCGAGGTCGTGCTGACCATCCTGCACGCCGGCGGCAAGTTCGACTCCGACTCGTACGCGGTCTCCGGTGGTCTGCACGGCGTGGGTATCTCCGTCGTCAACGCCCTGTCGAGCCGCCTCGAGGTCGACATCAAGGTGGGGGGCAAGGCCTACCACCAGCTCTACACCTACTCCAAGCCAGGACCGCTGGAAACCGTCGGCACCACGACCGAGACGGGCACCACCGTCACCTTCTGGCCGGACGAGAAGATCTTCGAGACCACCACCTTCAGCATCGAGACGATCGCCCGCCGGGTGCAGGAGATGGCCTTCCTCAACAAGGGGCTGACCATCATCCTGCGCGACGAGCGGCAGTCCGCCGTCGCCGACGAGGATGTCGAGGAGGCCGCCGACGCCGCCGAACTGGCCGGCGAGGTCAAGCCGAAGGTCGCCGTCGAGCGGGTGTTCCACTACCCCGGCGGACTGGTCGACTACGTCAAGCACCTGAACGCGTCCAAGGAAGCGGCCCACGACTCGATCGTCGGCTTCGAGGCCAAGGGCGACACCATGGAGCTGGAGGTGGCGATGCAGTGGAACAACTCCTACAGCGAGAGCGTCCACACCTTCGCCAACACCATCAACACCCATGAGGGCGGCACCCACGAGGAAGGCTTCCGGGCCTCCTTGACCTCGGTGGTGAACAAGTACGCGCTCGAGAAGAAGCTTCTCAAGGACAAGGACAGCAAACTCGAAGGCTCCGACGTGCGCGAGGGCCTGGCGGCGATCATCTCGATCCGCCTGCGCGAACCGCAGTTCGAAGGTCAGACGAAGACCAAGCTCGGCAACACCGAGGCCAAGTCCTTCGTCCAGAAGGCCTGCAACGAGTGGCTGGCCGACTGGTTCGAGCGCAACCCCACCGACGCCCGCAAGATCGTCACCAAGTCGATTTCCTCGGCCCAGGCCCGCGCCGCGGCCCGGAAGGCCCGTGAGCTGGTGCGCCGCAAGGGTGCCCTGGACATCGGTGGTCTGCCCGGCAAGCTGCAGGACTGCCGTTCCAGTGATCCGGCCAAGTCCGAGCTCTACATCGTGGAGGGCGACTCGGCCGGCGGCAGCGCCCGCTCCGGCCGGGATTCGATGTTCCAGGCGATCCTGCCCATCCGCGGCAAGATCATCAACGTCGAGAAGGCCCGGATCGACCGGGTGCTCAAGAACACCGAGGTCCAGTCGCTGATCACGGCCCTGGGCACCGGCATCCACGACGAGTTCGACCTGTCGAAGCTGCGGTACCACAAGGTCGTGCTGATGGCCGATGCCGACGTCGACGGCCAGCACATCCGGACCCTGCTGCTCACCCTGCTGTTCCGCTTCATGCGGCCGCTGGTCGAGCACGGTCACGTCTTCCTGGCGCAGCCGCCGCTGTACAAGATCAAGTGGACCCGCGGGGAGCCCGAGTTCGCCTACTCCGACAAGGAGCGGGACGGCTTCATGGAGGCCGGCCTGGCCGCCGGCCGCAAGGTCAACAAGGACGACGGGATCCAGCGGTACAAGGGTCTCGGCGAGATGAACGCCAAGGAATTGTGGGAAACCACCATGGATCCGGCCCACCGGCTGCTGCTCCAGGTCACCCTGGACGATGCGGCGATGGCGGACGAGCTGTTCAGCGTGCTGATGGGGGAGGACGTCGAATCCCGACGCTCCTTCATCATCCGCAATGCCCGTGACGTGCGCTTTCTCGACTTCTAGGACAGTCGGTCCCCACCGTCGACGGCGGTGGGGACCTCCTGGGACGGGGCCCCGAAGGCCCCATATCAGGAATCGACCCCGAACCTCAACTTGACATTCACATTGGTTATCCACATGTGGATATCTGCCTCACCCATTTGGGTTAGATCGATTTTGGAAGGCCATACGAAGTGCCATCTGACGACACCACCGGCGACGTCCCCAGCCACGACCGCACCGAGCCGGTCGACATCCAGCACGAGATGCAGAGGTCGTTCATCGACTACGCGATGAGCGTCATCGTCTCGCGTGCGCTGCCCGACGTCCGCGACGGGTTCAAGCCCGTGCACCGACGCGTCCTGTACGGCATGTACGACGCCGGATTCCGCCCGGACCGCTCCCACGTGAAGTCCTCCCGCGTCGTCGGCGAGGTCATGGGCAACTACCACCCGCACGGTGACTCCTCCATCTACGACACCCTCGTCCGGATGGCCCAGAGCTGGTCCCTGCGATACCCGATGATCGACGGCCAGGGGAACTTCGGCTCCCGCGGCAACGACGGCGCGGCCGCCATGCGGTACACCGAGTCCAAGCTCACCCCGCTGGCGATGCAGATGCTCACAAGCATCGACCAGGACACCGTCGACATGATCCCCAACTACGACGGCAAAACCACCGAACCGACCGTGCTGCCCTCGCGGATCCCGAACCTGCTGGTCAACGGATCCTCCGGTATCGCCGTTGGTATGGCCACCAACATCCCGCCGCACAACCTGCGGGAGGTCGCCAAGGCCGTGGTCTGGTCCCTGGACAACCCGGACGCCAGCCAGGAGGAGCTGCTCGACGCCTGCCTCGAGTGCATCCCCGGCCCCGACTTCCCGACCGGTTCGCTCATCGTCGGCAAGGACGGCATCGAGAACGCCTACCGCACCGGCCGCGGATCCATCCGGATGCGGGCCGTGGTGGAGATCGAGGAGGACGCCAAGGGGCGCACCATCCTCGTGGTCACCGAACTGCCGTACCAGGTGAACCCGGACAACCTCGTCGAGAACATCGCGATGTTGCATAAGGAAGCCAAGATCGCCGGCATCGCCGACATCGCCGACGAGTCCAGCGACCGCATCGGCATGCGGATCGTCGTCACCCTCAAGCGCGATTCCATCGCCAAGGTGGTGCTGGCGAACCTCTACAAGCACACCCAGCTGCAGACCTCCTTCGGCGCGAACATGCTGGCCATCGTCGACGGGGTCCCGCGGACCCTGCGCATCGACCAGATGGTCTTCTACTACGTCAAACACCAGATCGAGATCATCCAGCGGCGGACCCAGTTCCTGCTCAACGAGGCCGAGAAGCGGGCCCACATCCTGCGCGGCCTGGTCAAGGCCCTGGACATGCTGGACGAGGTCATCGCCCTCATCCGGCGTTCGCCCACCGTCGACGAGGCCCGTTTCGGCCTGATCGACCTGCTGACCGTCGACGAGATCCAGGCCAACGCGATCCTGGAGATGCAGCTGCGGCGCCTTGCCGCCCTGGAGCGTCAGCGGATCATCGACCAGTTGGCCGCCATCGAACTCGAGATCGCCGACTACCGCGACATCCTGGCCAGCCCGGAGCGGCAGCGCCAGATCGTCAAGGACGAGCTGGGCGAGGTCGTCGACAAGTACGGGGACGAGCGCCGCTCGCGGTTCGTGCCCTACGACGGCGACGTCAACATGGAAGACCTGATCGCCCAGGAGGACGTGGTCGTCACGATCACGCGCACCGGGTACGCCAAGCGCACCAAGACCGACCTGTACCGGGCGCAGAAGCGCGGCGGCAAGGGTGTCCAGGGGGCGGCACTGAAGCAGGACGACATCGTCGCCCACTTCTTCGTCACCTCCACCCACGACTGGATCCTGTTCTTCACCAACAAGGGTCGGGTCTACCGGGCCAAGGCCTACGAGCTGCCGGAGGCGAACCGCAACGCCCGTGGCCAGCACGTGGCCAACCTGCTGGCCTTCCAGCCGGACGAGAAGATCGCCCAGGTCATCCAGATCAAGAACTACGAGGTCAGCCCGTACCTCGTCCTGGCGACGAAGGGCGGCCTGGTCAAGAAGTCCAAGCTCACCGACTTCGACTCCAACCGCACCGGCGGCATCGTCGCGATCAACCTGCGCGACGACGACGAGCTGGTCGGCGCCGTGCTGTGCTCCTCCGAGGACGACCTGCTGCTCATCTCGGCGGAAGGCCAGTCGATCCGCTTCCACGCCACCGACGACGCCCTGCGGCCGATGGGCCGGGCCACCTCCGGTGTGCTGGGGATGCGCTTCAACTCCGGCGACGAACTGCTCAGCATGGAGGTCGCCCAGGACGGCAAACACGTCCTGGTCGCCACCAGCGGCGGCTACGCCAAACGGACCGAGATCGAGGAGTACCCGGTCCAGGGACGTGGGGGCAAGGGCGTATTGACACTCCAATACGACCGGCGCCGTGGCAAGCTGGTGGGCGCGCTCATCGTGGACATCGACGATGAGCTCTACGCCATCACCTCCGGGGGCGGCGTGATCCGGACGACTGCCAAGTCGGTGCGGAAGGCGAAGAGGCAGACCATGGGAGTGCGCCTGATGAACTTGTCCGACGGTGACAGCCTGGTGGCTATCGCCCGCAACAACGACACTGCCGACGAACTCGACGGCGGTGCCGCTGAGGGATCCGTTGACGGCGGGACCAGCGAATGACCCGCCCGAACCCCGGCGCTCCGCCAGGGTCCCGCACGACGGCCCCGGCCCCCGGTAACCCGGGGACGGCGACGCCGAACGGACCCGCGGTGACACCACCCGGTGCACCGGCGGTGGCCCCGGCGACTGGCTCGCCGCGCCGGGGTCGGGACAAGTCGGCCAAGGCCGACAAATCCGTGCGGGAGGGCGCCGCGGCGCCTCGTAAGGTGCGCGCGGCGAAAAAGCCCCCACGGGTGACCTCGCTGCAGCTCAAGCGCATCGATCCGTGGACCGTGTTGAAGATCTCACTGATCGTCTCGATCGTGATGTTCTTCGTCTGGATGATCGCGGTCGGGCTGCTGTACCTGCTGTTCGGCTCCATGGATGTGTTCTCCACGATCAACGACGCCTTCGCGAACCTGTTCGTCAGCGACAAGCCCGATGCGCCGACGGGCGCCTTGATCACCCCGGCCCGGGTTTTCGGGATCGCGGCGATCATCGGAGCGATCAACATCGTGTTGTTCACCGCCCTGTCGGCGATCGGGGCGTTCATCTACAACGCCGCGGCCGGGATGGCCGGCGGTGTCGAAGTGACCCTGGGGGAGCGGGACTGACCCGTTCCCCGGCCCTGGCCGACGCCCAGACCTCGCGGTTTGGGTGCCGGCCAGGGTTACGGTAATCTCGATAATCGTGCCCGCAAGAACGATGTGCGGGTGCGTTGAGGTGCAAGGGCCTTTAGCTCAGGCGGTTAGAGCGCTTCCCTGATAAGGAAGAGGTCGGAGGTTCAAGTCCTCCAAGGCCCACCACAACATGTCCGGCAGTGAAGGAAGGGAATCATCATGAAGAAGCTCCTGGTACTCGCGGGCGTGGGTGGCGCAATCTTTGCCCTGGCGCGCAAGCGCAAGCGCGAGGCGGCCGCAGAGGCAGCCTTGTGGAAGGAAGCCACCAGCGGCAACTGATCCGCTGATGCCGCCCCGGCGGCGCCCGGGGACTTAGCTCAATTGGTAGAGCGCCGCCTTTGCAAGGCGGAGGTCAGGGGTTCGATTCCCCTAGTCTCCACCAACGTCACAGCCCCGGACCATGCTT
>QXCQ01000162.1:0-92 GCA_003576535.1 Nakamurella silvestris
GAGCCAAGACCAACCACCCCGGCCCCCGCAGACGCCCACGCGGGTGCGGGGGCGGGGGCCGCCGCACCGCACACCCCCGGGACCACCAACAC
>QXCQ01000162.1:169-14752 GCA_003576535.1 Nakamurella silvestris
CCCGCCCGCGAACGCGATCCGTGGCCCGGCCGATGCCCTCCTGGCCGCGCTCCTCCCCGACAACCGCGCTGCATGCATCAAGCGCGGAAGTCGGGACGGAGCGCGGTCAGCGTGAGGCCGGGTCAGCGGGGGCCGGAACCTCGAAGTCCGGGCCGCTCACCGCCGGCCGTTCCATCGTCCGCCAGGGCCCTCCCCGCAACGGCGACAGGGTGACCAGCAGGTACAACACGCCGACCACCCAGAACATCGCCGTCAGCCCCAGGTGCTCCACCCCGAAACCGGCGACCAGCGACCCGAGCGGCACGGCTGCCCAGCACCCCGCGTTGACCAGTCCGTTGACCGTCGCCCGCATCCCGACCGGCACCCGCTCCAGCATCAGAACCCCCAGGATCGGGTTGAGCGTCCCACCGGCCAGCCCCGACAGGGCGGTGATCACCAGCAGCAGCGTCAGGTTCGCCCCAGCCGCCATCGCGATGTACGGGGGTGCACCGGCCAGCACGAACGAGATGACGAACGTCGCCCGACGCGGCCAACGGGCACCCACGGCCCCGTAGACCAGGGAACCGATAAGGGAACCTCCACCCATCGCCCCGACCACCAGCCCGAAGGCCACCGCCCCGTCCAGCTGGGAATCGGCGTAGACGGGCAGCAGCACCGACCCCCTCGCGGCGTCGAACAGGTTGGTGACGAGCACCATCAGTACGATTGCCCGCAGCAGCGGCTGGGTACGCACGAACCGCAGGCCACCCCGCAGCTGAGCCCAGTACCCCGACTCCGCCTCTCCTACAACGGGTGTGCGCACACCGCCGGTCGGAACACAGCCCAGGACGAGCGCGGCCGACAGCACAAAGGTGGCGGCATCCACCACCAGGACCGCCAGCGGACCGAGCCAGGCGACCAGCAGACCCGCAATCGGGGCGCCGGTGAGTTGCGCGGCGCGCGAGGCGGCCGAGAACCCGCCGACCGCCCGTTCCAACGACATGTTCGCAGTGGCAACGAGTTCCGGCAGCAGGGCGGTCCTCGCTGCCTGCCCGGGGGTGTCGAGCAGCCCACTGGCGAACACCAACAGCAGCAGCGCCCAGAACGGCAGCCCCACCGTCATCGCCAGCAACGGCACCGCGGCGATGGTGACCCCGCTGACCAGATCGGAGATGATGCTGGAGCGACGAAACCCGATGCGGTCCACCAGGACCCCACCCAGGGCCCCACCGATGACGATGGGCAGGGTGGCGAAGAAGCCGGCGATCCCGGTGGCCGTCACCGAACCGGTGGTCGACAGCACGTACAGCGGCAACGCGATTACCGTGATCATGTTCCCGGTCAGGGAGATGTACTGGGCCGCAACAAGTCCGACTACCGCAGTGGAGGCCACCTCACACCTGCCGCCGGAAGGCGTGGAAGATCAGGCTGACGCCGTGGACCTCATCGCCCGAGCCGGGCGTTCGCGCGTCACTTCTGGCCTTCCAGCGATCGGCCAGGGCGGTGACCTCGTCCCGCAGCTCGGCCAGCTCCGCTGCCGTCAGGTCGAGCAGCACGTCACCGCCGGCGGCTCCGGCCACCCACTCCGGTTCCAGTGCCGGCTCGATCTCCAGGTAGTTCTCCAGGGAGGAGAGGTAGCTGCGGTAGATCTGTCGCCGCAGGACATCCGAGGCGGCGTGACGCTGGGGATCGGCCAGCAGTTCCAAGGGTTTCCAGGAGGTGGTGGTGTGCACCGAGGCCCACCAGGTCTCGCGGCGGTCCTTTGCCAGCTCGGGCCGCTCCTCGACGAACCCGAAGGCCGCGAGCCGACCGAGGTGGTAACTCACCGAGCCGGGGGCCTCGTCCACGATCTCCCCGAGCATGCCGACGGTCTGCGGACCCCGCATGCGCAGTTCGCCGAGCAGCCGCAGCCGGGTGGCGTGGGACAGCACCCGCATGGCCCGCGGGTCGGTCAGGTGGATCGTGTTCGGCTGATCCTGCTCGTCCGTCATGGACCGAGGGTAACTCCACAAGAACTCTTGTGCAATATTTCTTGTGGAATGCGACCCACCGCAATCGCCCGCACGACCAGCGCCGACAGCGGATCGGTGAAGCGGCCCCGGATCGAGGTATCGCGTGACATGGGGTGCCGCTACCGCGGTGGTTCCTCCGGCGGGACCTCGCCCTGGATGAATTCGGCCCCGGCCGGATCCGAGCCCAGGTCACCGAGCCCCAACTGGGCCAGCATCTCGTCGTCCAGCTCGACCGAGACACCCTCCTCGATCATCGCGCGGACGTCGTCGAAGCCGAAGTTCTCCGCCCACTCGGCGGGCGTGGCGTCGAACCGGTGGTCGCGGATGGTCGGGTCCGCCCCGGCCTCCAGCAACAGTCGGGTGATCGCGGCGTTGCCCTCCCCGGCAGCCACGTGCAGCGCGGTCTCCCAGGGTTCGTCGATCGGCAGGTCGGCCCGGCCGAGGGCGTCCACGTCGAATCCGGCATCCAGCAGGATCTCCACCGTCGTCGGCCGGCCTGCGGCGGTGGCCCGCAGGATCAGGGCCGGGTAGGCGACCCGGGCCGCTTCCAGGGCACCATCGGGCAGAGCTTCCAACGCGGCGCGATCATCCGAGAACACCGCGCGCACCACGTCGACGGCGGGGTCCTCGTCCGGCACAGCACCTGCCGCTTCCAGGATCTCGGCGATCTCCGGGTGGCCGGTGATCGTCGCGAGCTCCCAGGGGGTGCGGCCGATGGACAACGGGGCACTGACGTCGACCCCGCGCTCGACCAGCAACCGGACGCGATCGGTGAAACCGTGGGAACAGGCCCAGACCAACTGTTGTCGCAGCAACTGCGCCGACGCCGAGCCCTGACCGAGACCGAACTCGCACAGCAGCCGCAGGTGGTCGTCGTTGTTGATGAACATGCGGTTGTACAGCGCCTGCTCGTCGTTGACCTCCGCGCCGGACTCCAACAGCAGCCGGGCCAGGGCCAGGCCGTGCGGATGTGCCGGTTGCAGCTCGTCGCCGAGTTCGCCCGAGCCGAGGGCGCCGGTCACCACGGTGAACGGGATCGGCAGGTTGTCGATCGACCAGAAGGCGTTCGGGTTCGCCCCCGCATCGAGCAGCAGACGGGTGGCGCCGAGGGTCTGCTCCTCGGTCAGTGACGGGTCATGGCGTGCATAGGCCAGGTACAGCAACGGCTCCCACCCGAGGGGTCCGGTCGGGCGGGCGGCAGCGCCCGGATCCGCGCGCAGGTGTTCCCGCAGGGCTTCCTCGTCGCAGGCGGCTGCCGCGACAGCGATGTCGGCCGCCGGAAGCTCCTCGGTCAGTACGGCAGAGGCCGCCAACCACCGGATCGGACCGTCCTCGTCGGAGTAGGTCAGGCAGGCGAACACCAGGAACTGGTCGATCTCGGCGCGGGTGGGCGACGAATCGGACGGTGACGACATCGATGAATCCCTACTGGTCCTGAGCCGACGGCGAATACACCACGTCGGCCAGATGGGTCTGAAATCCGAAGCGGCGGTACAACTTCAAGGCCGCGGTGTTGTCGCCCTCGACGTACAACATCACGGTGTCCAGCCCACGCTCGGCCAGGTACCGCAGCCCGGCCTCCGTCAGCGGGCCGCCGAGTCCGCGTACGGGGGACTCCGGATCCACTGCCAGGACGTAGATCTCGCCGATCGGGCCCGCTTCCGCGCCGGGGCTGGGGGTTCCATCGACGGGGTGCACCTTGGTCCAGTGGAAACCGAGCACCCGGTCGTTCCCGTCGACGGCCAGGAAGAAACCGGCGGCGTCGAACCAGTCCTCGGCGAACTCCCGCTCCAGCCCCGCACGATCCAGCCGGCCCTGCTCCGGGTGCCAGGCGAAGGCCCGCGCGTTGACCCCGAGGAATGCCTCCTCGTCCTGGCCGACGACGAAGGTACGGATCCGCACACCTTCGGGCAGCGCGGCAGCGACAACGGGCGGTCCGTCGGATTTCCCGCGACGCATCTGCAACAAGGTCCGGGAAGGAGCGAGCCCGGCCCGGGCGGCCAGCGCCTGCGCCTGCGGCAGGTCGCCGTGGGCCCAGACGGCCCCGGAGCGGGTCAGGGCCCGTTGTACCAACTCGGTGCCCAGGCCGGCGCGACGACGGGCGGGGTGCACGGCCAACTCCGCCGGGTCGGACCCGTGGGCCGCGGCGATGCCGGCCAGTCGACCGTCGGAACGCAGCAACAGGTAGTCGTCGGCCTCGGCGGACCCGGCGGGGAGGTCGAAGGCGGCGACGATGTGACCGGACAGGGCGGCCACCCCGTCCGCGGCGGCGACCAGTTCCAGCAGTTCGCGGGCTTCGTCGGCGGCGTCACCGAGTCCACGCTGCCACCCGGTTGCCCCGGGCCCGAACGTCGACATCAGCCGTGGATCTGGGAGCCGAGGTCCTCACGCAGACCCGAACGGCTCGGCGGGACCATCTTGTAACCGACGTTGCGCACCGTACCGATGAGGGCCTCGTGTTCCGGTCCGAGTTTGGCCCGGAGCCGACGGACGTGGACGTCGACCGTACGGGTGCCGCCGAAGAAGTCGTACCCCCACACCTCGGTGACCAGCTGCTCCCGGGTGAACACCCGCGCCGGGTGCTGGGCCAGGAACTTGAGCAGCTCGAATTCCTTGTACGTCAGTTCCAGGGTGCGGCCACGCAACCTCGCGGTGTACGTGTCCTCCTCGATCGTCAGATCACCCAGGCTGATGATCCCCGAGTTCGCCGCCGGGTTGGTGCGCCCGGCGAGCAGGCGGAGCCGGGCGTGCACCTCGGCCGGGCCGGCGGTGGCCAGGACCACGTCCGAGACACCCCACTCCGGACCGATGGCCACGATGCCGCCGTCGGTGACGACGGCGAGGATGGACACGGCAAGCCCCCCGCTGCCGAGCAGTCGGCACAGGCTCCGCGCGGCGGCGAGATCGTGCCGGGCATCGAGGATCACCAGGTCGTACGGACCACTGGTGACCAGGGAGGATGCCTCCGGAACTGCCGGACGCATCTTCACCGGTAGGAGGTCCAGTGCCGGCAGCACCGAACTGGGATCGGCATCGGCGGTCAGCAGGAGGAGATCCATGCGAAGTCCTCTCATCCGCGGGCGACCGGGGTGATACGAATTGCCCGGCCGGCGACCTGGGGTCCGTCCGTCCCCCCGACGTCCGCCGGGGGTGCGTCACCGACGATGTCGGCGTGTGTAGCGGCGAGTCTATCGGCCCGCCGTGCGGCCCTCGGACCCGCTTCTGGTTCGGGCGGCGTGTCAAACTGCCTCAGGTGACCGTTCACACAGCCCAGGGCCCGATCGCGGAGACCATCTCCACGCGCACATCGGACGGGGTGACCCTGCGTGGCATCCACCGGCGGCGACACCCTGACAGCCACCCGTCGGGGGCAGGAGCGGCCACGGACGTGGCCTTCGTCATCGCCCACGGTCTCACCAATGCCATCGGCAAACCCTCCACCCGAGCCGTGATCGACTCCTTCGCCCGGTACGGCGGTGTGGTCGCCCTCGACTTCCGCGGCCACGGCAGCTCCGACGGCCGCTCTTCCGTCGGGCGTGACGAGATCCACGACATCGACGCCGCTGTCCTGTTCGCCAGGTCTGCCGGGTACCGCCGGGTGGTGGTGGTCGGCTTCTCGATGGGGGCCGCCGTGGCCCTGCGGTACGCGGGGTCACCGGAGGCCGAGCTCGGCAGCGGTGCCGGCAGCAGGAGCGGCAGCGCCGCCGGCAGCACCGGGCAGAGGGCCACCGGCAGCACGGCCGGGGGGACGCCGGACCCGACCGTGCGCACCCGTCCAGATGCGGTGGTCGCGGTGAGCGCCCCCTCCCGCTGGTACATCCGCAGCAGCAGCCCGATGCGGCGGGTGCACTGGATGCTGGAGCACCCGCTGGGCGGTTGGGTCGGTCGGATGGCGGGGATCCGCCTGGGCAGCCCGTGGGAGACGCTGCCGACGACGCCGCTCGAACTGGTCGGCCGGATCGCCCCGACCCCGTTGCTGCTGGTCCACGGTGATGCCGACCGCTACTTCACCCCGCAGGAATCCCTCTACCTGCACCGCGCGTCCCCGGGCAGCGAGCTGTGGATCGTGCCGGGGATGGGCCATGCCGAGTCCGGCATCGACGCCGGGACCGTCGACCGGATCGCCGACTGGGCCCTGGCCGCAGTGAACCCCGCCCAGGACCGCGCGCCCGGCACCCCGGCGGCTGCCGGGCCGTGAGCGCGATCGGGTGGCAGATCCACCAATCCGACCAACAGGTGCCGGATCGACAGGTTCGCAGGGAAGAATGCAGACCATGCGCGCCTTTTTGATCACCGTCGTCGTGATCCTGCTGGTCCTCGTCGGGCTCGATTTCGGAGCCCGCTGGTTCGCGACCGCCCAGGTCGAGAAGGCGATCGCGAAGGAACTCGACCTGCCGACCCGGCCGGACGTCTCCGTCTCCGGGTTCCCGTTCCTGTGGCAGGCCTTCCGCGGCGACTACGGCAGCATCACCCTCACCACCGATTCGCTGGCCTTGGGTGCGGTGGAGAACGTCAATGCCACGATCACCATGACCGACGTCCGGATCCCCTTCACCGACGCCGTCTCGGGGAACATGGATCATTTCACCGCCGCACGTGCGGACCTGAGCGCCTCGATCCCGACCAGCAGCCTCGCTGCGGCCGCCGGCCAGCCGACCCTGACGATCACCGCCGGACCGTCCGGCGGTCTGGTGCTGAACACGCAGGTCGAGGTGGCCGGGCAGACGATTCCGGTGACCGCCGCGGCCGACGCCGTCATCTCCGACAGCGAGTTGAAGGTGACGATCTCCGATCTCAGTTCGCAGATCACCCTGCCCGCGGCCATCAACAGCCAGCTGCGCGGGGACCTGAGCCTGACCATCCCGTTGACCGGTCTGCCGGTGGCGTTGACGAAGGCCTCCGTTCAGGTGGACGGCTCGAACGTCCTGGTGACGGGGACGGCCGTCGACATCACCCTGGCCGATCTGAAGACCACCTGACCAGGGACGGATTCTCGCGCCGGGTGTCGACCTGGTAGTTTCTCCGGGTATGGGACCCCTGCTGACTCAGCGCCGCGCCATTGACCTGGTGCGGGTCGGCAGCGCGCTCTGTCGGAGCGCATCCCCGGTCAGCGTCCTCGCCGCCATCAGCGGCTGAACCCGATTCCCCTGCGCGAACCGCAGCGGTGAACTCTGACCTTAAACCAGACTGATTTGATCCACAAACATGAGATTCCGCCGTCACGGCGAGCGCACACGCGTATCACGCCGAACGCACTACACAGGGAGCAACGTTTCATGAGCCGTCAGGATGTCCTGGTCTCCACGAGCTGGGCGAACGAAAACCTCAACACCCCCGGCGTCGTCTTCGTCGAGGTCGACGAGGACACGGCCGCGTACGACACCGGCCACATCGCCGGCGCGGTCAAGCTGAGCTGGAAGGACGACCTGCGCGATCAGGTCAAGTACGACTTCGTCGACAAGGAGGGCTTCGAGAAGCTCCTGTCGGCCAAGGGCATCGGCAACGACGACACCGTCGTGCTGTACGGCGGCAACAACAACTGGTTCGCCGCTTACGCCTACTGGTACTTCAAGCTGTACGGCCACCGTGACGTCAAGCTGATCGACGGCGGTCGCAAGAAGTGGGAACTCGACGGTCTGGCCCTGACCACCGACGCCACCGAGCGTCCGGCCACCGAGTACGTCGCCCAGGAGCGGGACCTGTCCATCCGCGCCTTCCGCGACGACGTCGTCAACGCCATCGGCAACAAGAACCTGGTCGACGTGCGCTCCCCCGACGAGTTCGCCGGCCGGCTCTCCGCCCCCGCCCACCTGCCGCAGGAAGCTGCGCAGCGCAAGGGCCACGTCCCCGGCGCGATCAACGTCCCGTGGTCCAAGGCCGCTAACGAGGACGGCACCTTCAAGTCCGACGACGACCTGAGCAAGCTCTACTCCGAGGCCGGCTTCGACGCCGACAAGGAGACCATCGCCTACTGCCGTATCGGCGAGCGCTCCAGCCACACCTGGTTCGTGCTCAGCGAGCTGCTCGGCAACAAGAACGTCAAGAACTACGACGGATCCTGGCTCGAGTACGGCTCCCTCGTGGGTGTGCCGATCGAGCTCGGCGACCCGAAGTAACCACCTCCTCCCAGATCGAAAGGGGCACTGCCATGTGCGGAGCACCGGAACAAACCATTGACCTGCCCCCGGGCACCGATGTGACCAACCAGGCTGTCATCCAGGGCAAGATCCTGTCCGGCGGACTGCCCGTCGCCGGGGCCTTCGCCAGGTTGCTGGACGGGACCGGCGAATTCACCGCCGAGGTCGTCAGCTCCGCCGACGGCGACTACCGCTTCTACGCCGGACCGGGGCAGTGGACCGTCCGGGTGCTGTCCCGGGTGGGCAACGGCCAGTCCGAGGTCACCACCGAGTACGGCGTCTACTCCGTGGACGTCATCCTCTAGTTCTCCCGTTGACCGCGCTCCTTCCCGACTTCCGCGCTCGCTGCATGCAGCGCGATTGTCGGGACGGAGCGCGGTCGTCGTTTCGGGTGGGCCCGGACACACCTGCGCGGGCGGACCGGCCCACGGGTTAAGCTCGGCGGGTGGAAATCTTCTTCACCGGCCTGCTCGCAGTCGTCGGACTGATCATCGCGTGGTTCTCCGTCTACGTCGTGTACCGCCTGGTGCACGAAGACAAGTGACCGCCGCCCCCGAGGAGCCGGGTTCGGAGTCGTCCGAACCGACCGGCCCCCAGGTCGTCCGGGGCAGCGGTGACGCCGCCGTCGCGGCCGCCGCGGAGCGCAGCGCCTTCACCGCCGGCCTCAACATCGCCGACGTCCCGGCCCTGCCCACCACCGCCGACACCGCGAACCTGCGGCTGGGCGCGCATCTGAGCGACAGCAACCTGATCATCCTGCCCTTGGTCGGCGTCTGGCGCGGTGAGGGCGAGTTCGTCGCCCCCGGCTCCGATGTCGCCGTACGTTTCGGCCAGCAGGTCACCATCTCCCACGACGGCCGCGGTTTCCTCAGACACGAATCCGTCATGTGGCTGCTCGACGACGCCAAGACCCCGGCCTCCCGGGAACTCGGCTGGTGGCGGCCGCAGCCGGACGGTGAGATCGAACTCCTGATCGCCCATTCCGAGGGTGTGGTCGAGGTCTTCTACGGCCGGGCGACCAGCCTGACCTCGTGGAACCTGAGCACCGACGCCGTGGTCCGCACCACCACCGCCCCGTCCGTCACCGGTGCCACCCGGCTCTACGGCGTGGTCGACGGCAAACTTGCCTATGTCGAGGAGCGGGCGACGGTCGAACACGCCCTGCACCCGCACACCTCCGCCCTGCTGGAGCGCGTCGCAGGTTAACCCCTCATGTTCCCGCGCACGTTGTTGTTCCTCGCGCACGTTGTTACGTGCGCGAGGAACAACAAGGTGCGCGGGAACGAGGGGTTTTAGCTCCCGAGGGCGGCCGAGACCACCTCACGCGCCTCCGCCTGGACCTGAGCAAGGTGCTCCGGCCCCTTGAAGGACTCGGCGTAGATCTTGTAGACGTCCTCGGTGCCGGACGGGCGCGCGGCGAACCAGGCGTTCTCCGTCACCACCTTGAGCCCGCCGATGGCCGCACCGTTGCCCGGGGCGGCGACCAACCGGGACACGATCGGCTCCCCCGCCAGGCTGGAAGCCTTCACATCCTCCGGGGACAGCTTGGCCAACTTGGCCTTCTGCGCCTTCGTCGCGGGCGCGTCCACCCGGGCGTAGGCCGGGTCCCCGTGCTTGGCGACCAGCTCGCGGTACAGCTGTGACGGGGTCTTGCCCGTCACCGCCAGGATCTCCGAGGCCAGCAGCGCCAGCACGATCCCGTCCTTGTCCGTGGTCCACACCGTGCCGCGGCGACGCAGGAAGGAGGCACCGGCCGATTCCTCGCCACCGAAGCCGATGGAGGCGTCGATCAGGCCGGGCACGAACCACTTGAAGCCGACCGGCACCTCGTCCAACCGGCGGCCGAGGTCCCCCGCCACCCGGTCGATCATCGAGGAGGAGACCAGGGTCTTGCCGATACCGGCGGTCGCCGGCCACTCGGTCCGGTGCCGGTACAGGTAGTCGATGGCGACGGCCAGGTAGTGGTTGGGGTTCATCAACCCGCCGTCGGGGGTGACGATGCCGTGACGGTCGGCGTCGGCGTCGTTCCCGGTGGCGATGTCGAACTCGCTGCGCCGGGAGACCAGGGAGGCCATCGCCGACGGCGAGGAGCAGTCCATCCGGATCTTGCCGTCCCAGTCCAATGTCATGAACGCCCAGCGCGGGTCGACCGCGGGGTTGACCACGGTCAGGTCGATCCCGAGCCGCTCGGCCATCACCGCCCAGTAGCCGACCGAGGCACCGCCCAGCGGGTCGGCCCCGATGTGCACCCCGGCGTTCTTGATCGCCTCGATGTCGATGACGTTCTCCAGGTCACCGATGTACCCGGAGGTGAAGTCGTAGTAGCCCGTCGAGTCCGCATGCAGCGCCTGCTCGTACGGCAACCGGCGCACCTCGGTCAGCCCGCCGAGGATGATCTCGTTGGCGCGGGCGGCGATCCAGGAGGTGGCATCGGTGTCGGCCGGTCCGCCGTTCGGCGGGTTGTACTTGAACCCGCCGTCCCGGGGCGGATTGTGCGAGGGGGTCACCACGATGCCGTCGGCCAGATGGCCGTCGGACTTCCGGTTCGCCTTCAAGATCGCATGGGAGACAGCAGGTGTCGGGGTGAAGGCGTCATCGACGTCGAGCATGACGGTGACGTTGTTCGCCGCGAGCACCTCCAGGGCGGTACGGGTCGCGGGGCCGCTGAGGGCATGGGTGTCCGCGCCGAGGAACAACGGCCCGGTGGTGCCCTCCGCCGCGCGGTACTCGCAGATCGCCTGAGTGATCGCGAGGATGTGGGGGCGGTTGAACGCACCGTCGAAGGCAGAGCCGCGGTGGCCGGAGGTGCCGAACACGACCCGCTGGGCCGGGTCGTCCATATCCGGTTCGAGGTCCTCGTAGGCACCGAGGAGGGCATCGACGTCGATCAGGTCTTCGGGCTGAGCCGGCTGTCCGGCACGGGGATCCATTCGTGCATTGTTGCCGACCGACGTGAACTGCGCGCCCCGGGGTGGCAAACTCCCGATCCCCCTGGGGATCTGACCTGTTCGCGGGGGTTCGGCCGGAGGTGCGCCGGGCGCGGCTCAGCTCACCGGGATTCGGCCGGAGATGCTCGGGTCAGCGGGCCGGCGGGACGTCCAGGGCAGCCGCCAGTTCGGCCGTGACCGCTCCGGCCGGTCGATCCGCCCCGTCGATCCGGACCACCGGGGCGATCAACCGGACGCTGGAGAGCAGCCAGACCCCGTCGGCGGCGTGCAGGTCCTGCACCGTCAACGGCGCGGTCTCGGTGGTGAATCCGGCGGCACGCGCGGCCGGCCAGAGCCGCTCCACCGTGATGCCGGCCAGGATGCCCTGCAGCGGCGGGGTGACCAGGTGCCGCCCCTGGGCGATGACGACGGTGGCGGTCGGCGCCTCCAACACGTGTCCGTCCGAGCCCACGAACACCACGTCGTCGGCCCCGTTGGCCGCGGCGTGACGCTGGGCGGCCATGTTCACGGCGTAGGACAAGGTCTTCGCGCCGGCCAGCAACCATGGCAGCGCGGCCGCCTCGGTGCCGGAGAAGCCACGTTCCAGGGTCAGCACCCGTACGCCTTCGGCGCGGTCCTGGGCGATCCTGGGGGCCACCGGGCCACCCATGACGAAGCAGGTCGGCCGGTTCGCACCCTCCGGTCCTCGGGTGGCGATGAGCCGCAGCACCATGTCCCGGCCGCCGGTCCAGGCACCGATCGCGGCAGTGATCCCGGTGCGCCACCGGTCGGCCCCGGGCAGTTCCAGGTCGGTCATCCGGGCCGAGATCGCCAGCCGGAGCAGGTGTTCGTCCAGGTCACGCGGGGCACCGTCGACCACCAGGGTGGTCTCGAAGATCCCGTCCCCGCGCAGGACGCCGTAGTCGTCGGCGCGCAGGAACGGTGCGGCGGGGTCGAGCAGGGTGCCGTCGAGGAGGGCGAGTACGCGGTCAGTCACAAACGTGGATCCTAGTTCGCCCGAGCCCGCGCAGGTGCGTTCGGGAACCTCGGACCCCGCAGCGTCGGAAGGTCAGAGCTTGCGCAGGCGGATCCGGTCCACGGAGTGGTCGGCGGCCTTGCGCAGCACCAGGTTCGCCCGGCCACGGGTCGGACGGATGTTGTTGACCAGGTTCGGTTCGTTGATCTCCCCCCAGATCCCCCGCGCGGTGGCCTCGGCCTCGCTGTCGGTCAGGGCGGCGAACCGGTGGAAGAAGGAATCGGCGTCGGCGAAGGCGGACTCCCGCAGCCGCAGGAAGCGGTTGACGTACCAGCGCCGGATGTCGCTGGTACGGGCGTCGACGTAGATCGAGAAGTCGAAGAAGTCGCTGAGCGCCAGCGCACCACGCCCGGTCGCCCCGAGCGGTGCGGGCTGCAGGACGTTGAGGCCCTCGAGGATGAGGATGTCGGGGCGGCGCACCACGATCTCGTCATCGGGCAGGATGTCGTAGCTGACATGGTCGTACTTGGGGGCACGCACCTCGGCGGCACCGGACTTCACGTCCGCGATGAACCGCAGCAGCGCACGCCGGTCGTAGGACTCGGGGAAGCCCTTGCGCAGCATCAGCCCGCGCTTCTCCAGCTCCCGGTTGGGGTGCAGGAATCCGTCGGTGGTGACCAGCTCGACCCTGGGGGTGTCCGGCCAGCGGGCCAGCAGTTCGCGCAGGACACGGGCGGTGGTGGACTTGCCGACCGCGACGGAGCCACCGACACCGATGACGAACGGGGTCCGCTCGCTGGTCTCGGAGAGGAAGGACTTGGTGATCCGGTACAGCTCCCCGGTGCCCGCCGCGTACAGGTTCAGCAGGCGGGAGAGGGGCCGGTAGATGGTCTCGACCTCGGCCAGGTCGATCGGGTCGCCCAGGCCCGAGAGTCGGCTGATCTCCTCGGCCGTCAGCGGCAGCGGGGTGGACTCGGAGAGCCGGCTCCACTCCTCGCGACCGAACTCCACCCACGGTGTGACCTCGTGGTGGGGGTAGACGGGTGTTCCGACCACGGGCTCGACCTCGGCTTCCCAGGTGCTGTCGACGTCGTCGGCGCCGTCCTCGTCCAGATCGTCGTCATCGGCCTCGTCGACCAGGTCCGCCGCCGCGAGCTGATCGACGGGGACGGCCAGACCGGCGAGCAGTTCGGCGGCGGAGTCGTGGGACAGGTCAGGGGCGAGCCGGACCGCGTTGTCGGACATGGTGACCAATTCTGCTCCCTGTACCGCCGGGGGTCTGCCGTCAGGGCTGTGAGCTAGGACGCAGGTCCGCCGGGTTTTCCGCGATTCGGGTTCTGGATGGTCCGATTCCGACCATCTGGAACCCGAATCGTTCAGGAGGCGGGGAGGCGGCGGCCGGACGCGGCAGGAATACCATCGAAGACATGACGGCCTCCCCCTTGCTCCACCTTCCCGGCGCTGTTGCGGCCAGCGGTATCGACGAAGGGATCGCCTGGCACTACGGGGACCCGATCGGCGAACAGCGCAAGGCCGACAGCGCCGCCGCGTTCATCGACCGGTCCAACCGCGGGCTGATCACCGTCAGCGGCCCGGACCGGCACGACTGGTTGAACAAGATCACCAGCCAGCTCCTCGACCCCTTCGCCGAGGGTGACGCCGTCCAGGCCCTGGTCCTCTCCGCCCAGGGCCATGTCGAACACCACTTCGGCGTGACCGAGGTCAACGAGGTCATGTACCTCGACACCGAGCCGGGGACCCGGGACTCCCTGCTCAAGTACCTGGAAATGATGAAGTTCTGGGCGGCCGTCACCATCGAGGTCGTCCCCGACTGGGGCCAGGTCAGCGTGGTCGGACCGAAGGCCCTGACCGTCCTGGAGGGACTCGGGATCACCGACCGGGTGCGTGCCCAGGTCTTCGGGAACGGGTTGGTAAGGCCGACCGCTCGCGGCTTCGACGTCCTGCTCCCGCTCGCGGACCTGCCCGCGTTGGCCGGTACCCTCGTCACGGTCGGGGTCGCACCCGCCGGCACCTGGGCCGACGACGCCCTGCGGATCATCCGCCGGGAGCCGCGTCTGGGGGTGGACACCGATGAGAAGACCATCCCCAACGAGGTGAACCTGCTCGGCTCGGCGGTCCACCTGAACAAGGGCTGCTACCGCGGCCAGGAGACCGTCGCCCGGGTCAACAACCTCGGCCGTCCGCCCCGACGGCTCGCCCTGCTCAACCTCGACGGCACCCAGGACGTCCTGCCCAACCCGGGGGATCCGGTCCTCACCGCCGAAGGTCGCACGGTCGGCCGGGTCGGCACCGTCGCCCAGCACCACGAGGACGGCCCGATCGCCCTCGCCCTGATCAAGCGCACCATTCAGCCGGGTATGCCGCTGCTGGCCGGCGGGGTCGACGCCCAGGTGGACCCCGCGGACGCGGTGCTCGACTCCGGTCCGGCCTCCGCCGGTCTGGACCGGGCCGGTTTCGCGGCCGTGCGCCGGGACCGCACGGGCCCGCACTGAGTTCTTCCGTCCCGCGGTGGGATATGCGCAGTTGTGAGC
>QXCQ01000008.1:0-177 GCA_003576535.1 Nakamurella silvestris
CCTCCTACTAATACCGCATGTTTGGCTTTAACCAATGGAAATAGATTTTTAGGTTCACTGACCTGAATCTGCATGCCATCTTTTAAATCATCAAATGCAGATACTGACCCACCTCGTGATTCAGGATCACGCAAAATTCCTAATCGAAAGGTACCAATCGCATTTGGATTTTGACAA
>QXCQ01000008.1:295-1083 GCA_003576535.1 Nakamurella silvestris
GAATTTGCAGACTCAAATTCCATGACTGCAACATTTCCACCTTCAACGTGACGGTTTCTGACAACCACATTATAGAGTATCGTCATGATTTATCTCCTTATTATGTGCTGAGCGCTAGGCTTAGCGCATAAATAATCCACCGTTAATATCCCACGTTGCACCAGTCACAAATGCAGCACTTGGGCTTGCCAGTAATGCACAGGTCTCAGCGATAAACGTCATACTGCCTAATGCCTTAACAGGGATATTTTCAATAAATTGCGTCATTTTTTCATCGGATACCACGCTATGTACAATCGGTGACTCCATCGGTCCGGGAGCAATCGCATTCACAGTCACCCCTTTGGCTGCAAATTCTTTAGCAAAAATTTTAGTTAGGGTGACGATTGCGCCTTTACTCGCTGCATAGTGTGCGCCTGTAGCAGTTCCACCATTTTGACCAGCTAAAGAAGCCATATTCACGATACGCCCATAACCCTGATCAGCCATGTATTTGCCAATAATCTGGCAAGCTTGGAAAGTGCCACGTTGGTTCACCTGTGTCACCCAGTCAAAATCCGCAGCAGTAATCTCTAAAACAGGCGTTGCCTTGGTCACAGTTGCATTGTTAATCAATACATCCAGTTTTGAGAATTTCTCTTGAATCCACTGCACTGCTGCATGAAAGTCAGCCTCTACTGAAATATCGAGTTTTAAGGCAAACATATTTTCAGCATATTGACTGCGTGCTTTGGCATTCTCTGCCTTTTCTAAGCTACTTGCTGAAACAATGACTTGATGTCCTTGAG
>QXCQ01000157.1:0-717 GCA_003576535.1 Nakamurella silvestris
TGAATTGCAGCATGTGTCCACTGCCCATATAAGGTGTGCGCGCCCTCATAGGCTTGCTCTTGATACTCTTCTTGTGTGGTAATGTATCCCATATAATCATTGCAGTAAGACACTAGAGCCGTGGTTGAAATCATCTGATGAGTTGTCAGTTGCTTTGCCACTGTTTGAATCAAACGTTGCCCTGCTGTCGTGGTAATCTCTCCCGGACAGCACACCAATGCCAATGCACCAATGTGAATAATCTGTAAAGGAATAACACTCGGAACAAGTGGACTGGTCTGAATCGCACCTGCTTTCACTTGTCGATTCATTTCTGCAATAAGAGGATCAACAAAACTCGGGGTGAAATCCAGCGGCTTACCCAATAATTGATTGTCAGGGCTTTCAAG
Organism: Nakamurella silvestris; assembly: GCA_003576535.1. Classification (GTDB taxonomy): domain Bacteria; phylum Actinomycetota; class Actinomycetes; order Mycobacteriales; family Nakamurellaceae; genus Nakamurella; species Nakamurella silvestris. Next base: position 390 of record QXCQ01000157.1, read on the forward strand.
CACAATATCTTTGGGAAATTGAGCGTCATACAATGCTTTATATTTTGCATAATCTGGTGCATTTGGATCTGCTAAACGTTTCTTACGTACTTGCCTTGACAGCAGTGTTAAAATTTTAATGATAGGCTTTGACGCACCTTGACCATCAACGGGTGTTCCGCCCATAAATCCAACACCATGACAAGCAGCACTGGTTCTCATCTTCTCAGACTTTTGACTGAACTCGCTTGGGATTTCAACCTGACTTAAATCAACATAACTCAAAATGGCATCTATACCGCCTTTTAGACACATGCTTCCAATCGCACTTTTATTTTGATTCTCAGAA
>QXCQ01000157.1:806-1002 GCA_003576535.1 Nakamurella silvestris
TGATTCGACTGCGAATTATATTTTGTTTCGGACCATGAAAATGTGGAGATACATCTCCAGCTGTGGCTTGTGCAAATATTGCAACAGGATTTTGCACACCTTGTTGCAATAAATACTCTTCACTCTGTATCGCAGCATATCCCTTGTTATCACCATCATGTGCATTGAGTTGATTACCCAAACATGTAGCATGTAC
>QXCQ01000157.1:1042-1190 GCA_003576535.1 Nakamurella silvestris
AAGGCAAGGTGAGTTTCAGCCTCAGTTCGATGTATCACGTCTGGATTGCGATTATAGGCATCTAATGATCGATTCCATGCAACTGGTGTATCTTGAGGGAATTGACAGGTTTGATAAAAAATTTCTGTTTCTTGTTCCGATTGAATCG
>QXCQ01000100.1:0-179 GCA_003576535.1 Nakamurella silvestris
GCAGTTCAGGTGGTGCTGGTGCATCAGGTTCATGGTAAGTGTCAAGGTGCTTAACATGTGATGGAGGAAGATTATTTCCTCCTCACATAATAAATTACACCGCCTTTGTCATCGGAGAAATAAAATGAATTTTCATCAATTCGATAGATATCAGCAGGTCGACCATAGACATTTTTTCC
>QXCQ01000100.1:256-1145 GCA_003576535.1 Nakamurella silvestris
CCAAGTGCAGATGAATGCGCAGGGAAATAGGCGTAAGGTGTTAATACATTTTTACAGCCACTTGAACGTTTGAATTTTGCATCGGCAAAAATTTTACCATTCGACGAATAGCATGAAGGCCAACCATAATCAGCATCACGTTTAAGGGCATAAAAAGTTTCATCAGGCTTATTTTTACCTAAATGGTCTGCCCCCTGATTGATGGCAAATAAAACTTTACCTATCCATTTTAAACCCACTGCATTACGTAAACCTTGGGCAAAAATCTTTTGTTCAGAACCATCTGGGTTCATTTCTAAAACTGTTGCTCGAACTTTTTCTTTTTCAACACATGCATTGCAACTAGAGCCAACTGAAACATAAATTTTTCCATTGCCCCCTACAGCAATTGTCCGTGTTAGATGCCAACCACCATATTTGTAGCTTAAGCCATAATCGGGAAATGTTGCTAAGACTTCTATTTCACCCATTGGTTTGGTTTCACCTTGGGTAAATTTACGTCGAGTGAGTTGGTCAGTTTCAGCTAAATATAACCAATCTTGCCCTGTATCATCTGTATAAAACTGAATCGAATTTGGATTTTTCAAACCAGTCATATAAGGAATTATTTTGCCAAATCGACCTGTTTCAGCATTCCATTGATCCAAAATATAGATGATGCCTTTTTTATTATCAGACAAATCATGCATATCGGTGACAAACATTCTACCATCAGGAGCTTTAGTAAAAAAGCGAACGCGTTTTAAACCTTCTGCAGCAGGAGTAATTTCAAAATTTGCAGGTAAATTTAAAGAAAAGCGCTTTCCATTTTTCAAATTGATTTGATGGGGCACCAGCTTTGGCTGTTGAGCAAAAACGACCATTGGACAAACTAAATAGAGCAATAAGA
>QXCQ01000198.1 GCA_003576535.1 Nakamurella silvestris
GATGAATAATCTTCCACAGTTCAATCTGTTGACGCGTTTAACACCTTTAGCCACGATGGGAATCAGCGCTGTATATAGTTGGAAATTGGTGGATGATGCCACAGCGCAAGCTCAAATCGTTTTTTCAGGAGCACGTCAATATTTGCTTCAGCACCCTGATCAAACAATCGATACTTTAGAGGCTTATGAGCAGTTTACTCAGTTGCTGTCTCATGCCAATCCATTACTTTTAGCGGATTCATCGCAAAAGAGTAATCCAGAGAAAACAGATGTACAAATTGAGAACAAAACCATTACTCAAGTTGAAGTGAAAGAAAAACCCAATGAGGAAGATGTTGTTTCAAATCCTGTAGAAAAAGTTGAACAGGGTATTCAGAAATTAGCTGATACGCATATTGGAAAAAACACGTCTGAACAGTTGGATGAAAAATCGATCACGGCAAAACCTCGCCGCAATGTACAGAAAAAGCCAGCTACAGCTACTTCAACTTCTGCGGTAAAGGCAACGACAGCCGCAAAAACTGTAACAAAAAAACGTACACCAGCCAAACCGAAAGTTAATGCTGAAAATACAGTAAAAGGCACTGAAAAAAACGCAGAAGCTACTGATAAAAAATCAGAAAATAAGCCGGAATAAGTTTGCTTGGTTTTATCTGCAAAGTTCGAAATGGTCAATATTTGACAGTACGTTGAATATTGACCATTTTTACATCTTGGCTTACAATTGCATGCCCTCAAAAAGTGGTAATTTTTTGAGGCTTTTTATTAACGGGAGAATTGCCATATGGCAACAACAAATCAGTTGATCCGTAAGGGTCGTACAACTTTGGTTGAAAAATCAAAAGTTCCTGCGTTGAAGGCTTGCCCACAACGTCGTGGTGTTTGTACACGTGTTTATACAACTACACCTAAAAAACCTAACTCAGCAATGCGTAAAGTTTGCCGTGTTCGCTTAACTTCAGGTTTTGAAGTTTCTAGCTATATCGGTGGTGAAGGTCATAACCTACAAGAGCACAGTGTTGTTCTTATCC
>QXCQ01000095.1 GCA_003576535.1 Nakamurella silvestris
GCATTGATCGTACTTGGTTAGCTTCTGAGATTGGACATGCCTGATTTAAATTCACCGCAACTCATTATTGCATTTGATTTTGGTACACAAAAAATGGGCATGGCGGTGGGTTCATCTCTCATTGAAAGTGCAACACCGCTTGCACTTTTCCCGATGAAAGATGGCATTCCCAATTGGGATGAGCTGTTAAAAATCGTTAAACAACACCAACCAAATTTATTTTTGGTCGGCTTGCCGCTCAATATGGATGATTCTGAATCTGAATTATCAACCCGAGCACGTAAATTCGCACGGCGCTTACGCCATCAAACCAACATTGAAACAGTTATGGTTGATGAACGTTTGACCACCCGTGAAGCACGAGATGAACTTGAACATTATCAAGCTCAGGGGCGTGCAAAAAAATTAGCCGCTGACAGTATCGCAGCTGCATTATTTATCGAAAGCTGGTATCGAAATCCTGAAGGGATTACGCCATAATTTGAGTCATTTAAATGTCAAAGACCTTTGTAATTTATGGTGTCAGTAAGGGCTTAGGGCAAGCCCTTTTACAAACAATTCCGCAAAGACAAGATCAGGTTTTTGGCGTTTCTCGTTCAAAACCTGAATCAGATCTGCCAAATTTTCATTGGATTTGTGCTGATCTTGCTCAACCTGAACAAGCAAGAGATACTGTTAAACATCAAATCCAGCGTCAAACGGTCGACTATCTGATTTACAATGTCGGTATTTGGGAAGAAAAAGCATTTGATACAGATTATGCATTTGAACAATGTTCAGATTTAGAAATTTCCAATTTAATTCAGACCAATATTCAATCCTGCATTTTGGCAATTCAGTCCTTACTAGAAAATTTACGCCTTTCTGCAAATGCGAAAATCATCTTAATTGGTTCCACATGGGGACTTGATAACCATTCTGGAAAAGAAGTGGTATTCTCTGCCACTAAATTTGCTTTACGAGGGATTGTACATGCTTTACGTGAAACATTACGCAAAGATCAAATTGGAATTAGCATCTTAAACTTAGGGTATTTGGCAACGGAATTTGATATCAGCACCCCCATAGATGAAGTAATTTTGCAGAGTGATACTCAATTAATCCCTTTGCAAGACGTAGTGCTTGCCATTCAATTTATATTATCAACCAGCAAAGCAAGTTGTGTAAAAGAAATCGATATGCCTGCAATGGCAGATTTGAATCTATAAAAAAACCCATCATCTGATGGGTTTAAAATTTAAAGTTTAATGACTGAAGTTGATCATTTCTTATCTTTTTCCAAAATATGTACTGTCACTGTACGCCCTGCAACAAATGCCAATGAATCATGCGGAACATCATCTAAAACAATTTTAACAGGAACACGCTGTGCT
>QXCQ01000075.1 GCA_003576535.1 Nakamurella silvestris
AAAATATCAAGATCAATTTGCAGATGCAATCAATCAAGACTACGGCAATCGTTCAATCAGCGAAACTAAAATCGGTGAACTACTTACCTGTTTAGAGCAAATTAAATATTATAGCAAGCATTTAACAGCATGGATGAAACCATCTAAGCGCCATGTCTCTATGTTACACCAACCAGGCAAAGCCTGGGTGCAATATCAACCTCTAGGTGTAATTGGAATTATCGCACCTTGGAATTACCCATTGTTACTGTCAGTTGGACCGCTGATTTGCGCCTTGGCTGCTGGTAATCATGCCATGTTAAAGATTTCCAGTTCATCTTCTCAATTTGGTTATGTGCTTGAAAATGCATTATCAGAAGCATTCCCACAAGAGTTGGTTGCAGTCGTGAATGGTGGTGGACAAATTTCTGATGCTTTTTCGCATTTAGCCTTCGATAAAATCATTTTTACTGGTTCTACCAATGTTGGTAAAACAGTGATGAGTGCAGCGGCAGAGAATCTTGTGCCTGTTATTCTTGAACTGGGTGGTAAATCACCAGTGATTGTACATCCGTCTAGCGACTTAAAATTGGTGGCTGAACGAATTGCATTTGGTAAGCTTTGGAATGCAGGTCAAACCTGTGTTGCACCTGACTATATGTTCCTGCCTAAAGGTAAAACTGCTGAGTTCATTGATTCATTTAAAGAAATCGCTACAGCAATGTACCCAACCTTGCGAGACAATCAGGATTACACCAGCATCATTAATGATAAACAATACAATCGTATCCAAGGGTATTTAGAAGATGCGCGTCAACAAGGTGCTCAATTCACTGAGATTAATCCTAATCATGAGGATTTAACCGCTGTACGAAAAATTGCCCCAACATTCTTAACAGGTGTCTTACCGACTATGGACATTATGAAGAATGAAATTTTTGGTCCAGTCCTTCCAATCATGGAATATGATCAAATCGACGATGTGATTGACTTTATTAATGGCAGACCTCGTCCACTTGCTTTATACTATTTCGACTTTGACAATGCTCGTGCTGAATATGTTTCCCAACGTACTCACTCAGGACATTTCGGTCAAAATGCCGTTCTAACCCATGTTGCACAAGACGATCTACCATTTGGTGGCGTAGGTGCTTCGGGTATGGGCAAATATCATGGCCCAGAAGGTTTCTTTGGTTTATCACATGAGCGTTCAGTGATGTCTATTCCTAAGCTATTCAGCTTAAAATTCATCTTAGCGCCTTACGATAAACCCCTAAATAAAATTTTAGAGAAAACTTTCTTACGCTAACTGATCAAGGCATGATCTATCACAATAGATCAGATTGCGTTTTATACCAAAATTCCGCTTAAAAGACAAGCGGAATTTTGGTATAAAACGCCCCTTGAATGAATTCAATCCGTTTTATTTTGACTGGCCATACAGATTTGCTGTTGGCTAAATCAATGGAGTTACACCATGTCTAAGGTTTGCCAAGTTACCGGCAAGCGTCCAGTCGTTGGTAACAACGTCTCACACGCCAACAACAAAACTAAACGCCGGTTCGAGCCGAACCTGCATCACCACCGTTTCTGGTT
>QXCQ01000034.1:0-461 GCA_003576535.1 Nakamurella silvestris
GCCGCAAATTCTTAAAAAAGCCAGGAACTGAATTTGGACATATCGAAGAAATTGTCCGCCGTATGGCATTGACTCATTTTGATATACGTTTTGTGTTGGAACATAACGATAATATTCGTTTGAATTTACCTATTGCTGACAGTGGCGAGTTACGATTCCAACGTGTACAGCAATTATTGGGGCGTCAATTTACTGAAAATGCTTATTGGATTGATGCTGATAGTATTAGTATGCGTTTATCAGGTTGGTTGGGACATCCATCAGATGCTCGTGCCCAAGCGGATTTGCAATATGTTTATGTGAATGGACGCATTGTTAAAGATAAAACCATTTCACACGCGTTACGCATGGCATACGATGGTATTCTCCACGGACATCAACATGCTGCATATTTGCTTTTTTTAGAAGTTGACCCTGAAAATATCGATGTCAATGTCCATCCTACGAAACATGAAATTCGT
>QXCQ01000034.1:482-1079 GCA_003576535.1 Nakamurella silvestris
ACAGCGACAGCAGAATTAGCTTCGGCAATGAAACAAGAGGAATCTCAACAAAATCATTGGCAACAACCTCAACCGCGTTATCAAGAGCAGTTTCAACTTCATCGTGATCGCTCAGTATCAGAGAATGTCAATCAACAGCAAGAGCATGAAAATAGCCTAAGCAATAGCCATGCTCAGGTCATGTACAATGATGGTTTAACAGATTTTAGCCATACACAACCGCAAACTGTACATTATGCTGCAAATCAGCCCCAACAGCAGTATCATGGCTCACAGCAGCTCAATAATGCCTTAAAGAGCTATTTGGCACCGCTCCGTGAAAATAGTGATATTGCCGAATTGGATCAACCACTCACAGATCAAGCCTCTTATGATCAGTCTGTACAGCAAATTGTCAATAAGTCTAATCAACCACAGGTTGATGAATATCCTTTAGGTATTGCTATTGCACAATTGCACGGTATTTATATTCTTGCGCAAAATACTGAAGGATTGATTATTGTGGATATGCATGCTGCGCATGAACGTATTCTTTTACAACAGATGAAATCTGCATGGGACAAACCTGAGTTTTGGACTTCTCAACAATTGCTTATT
>QXCQ01000145.1 GCA_003576535.1 Nakamurella silvestris
CCCCCAGTTTTGGGGGTGTGAGGGTCCAGTCGCGGGTGGGGTTGGGGGTGTGTGGTGCCGAGTGGACGTTGGCCCCCCAGTTTTGGGGGTGTGAGGGTCCAGTCGCGGGTGGGGGCCGGGGTGTGGGGCGCCGAGTGGACGTTGGCACCCCAGTTTGTGGGGTGTGGGGGTCCGCTCGCGGAGGGAGGCGCCAGGGGGTGGGTGTCGCAGTAAGTTACCCGCGAGTAGCATCCTGGGCAGCAGCCAGCGTCGTCGAGCCCACGGGAGTGCGCCATGTCAGACCTCTTCACCCTGCCCCAGGACCACTCGGACATCCGCGCCGCCGTCCGGGAGATCGCCGAGAAGGAGATCGCGCCGTACGCCGCGGCCGTCGACGAGGACGAGCGCTACCCCGAGGAAGCCCAGAAGGCCCTCACCGCAGCGGGTTTCAATGCCGTCCACATCCCCGCTGCCTATGACGGCGCCGGTGCGGACGCGGTGGCGACGGTGGTCGTCATCGAAGAGGTCGCCCGGGTCTGCGCCTCGTCCTCGCTGATCCCCGCCGTGAACAAGCTCGGCTCGATGCCGATCATCCTGTCCGGGTCCGAGGAGCTCAAACAGGCCGTCCTGCCCTCGATCGCCTCGGGGGAGGCGATGATCTCCTACGCCCTGTCCGAGCGGGAGGCGGGCTCGGATGCCGCAGCCATGCGGGCCAAGGCCGTCCCCGACGGTGACGACTGGGTGCTCAACGGCACCAAGTGCTGGATCACCAACGCGGGAGTCTCCTCCTGGTACACCGTCATGGCCGTCACCGACCCGGACAAGGGAGCCAGGGGCATCTCCGCCTTCGTCGTCCATGCCGACGACGAGGGGTTCGAGGTCGGCACCAAGGAGCGCAAGCTCGGGATCAAGGGTTCACCCACCCGGGAGATCCACTTCCACAACTGCCGGATCCCGGGGTGGCGGATCATCGGGGAGCCGGGCACCGGGTTCAAGACCGCGTTGGCCACCCTCGACCACACCCGGCCCACCATCGGGGCCCAGGCGGTGGGCATCGCCCAGGGCGCCCTCGACGTGGGGATCACGTATGTCAAGGAGCGCAAGCAGTTCGGCAGGAAACTGGCGGAGTTCCAGGGTCTGCAGTTCATGATCGCGGACATGGCGATGGAGATCGAGGCGGCCCGCACCCTGGTCTACCAGGCGGCCGCGGCCTCCGAACGGGGGGCGGCGAACGCGACCTTCCTGGCCTCGGCGGCGAAGTGTCTGGCCAGCGATGTGGCGATGAAGGTGACGACCGACGCGGTCCAACTTCTGGGCGGTGCGGGTTACACCCGGGACTTCCCGGTGGAGCGGATGATGCGTGATGCCAAGATCACCCAGATCTACGAGGGCACCAACCAGGTCCAGCGCCTGGTGATGGCGCGCTCGCTGCTGCGCTGAGGCCGCGCAGCCCCCACAGCCTGCACAGCCCCCACAGCCCCAACAGCCACCACAGCCCTCACAACCGCGCTCCCTGCCGACTATCGCGCTGCATACAAGCAGCGCGACAGTCGGCAAGGAGCGCGGTCGGGCCAGGTACTCAGCCCAGCGGTCGCACGTTCCCGTCCGAGGCCAACAGATGCGTGGCACCCTCGGAATCCAGCCGGTGCAACTGCGCCTCCGACATGGTCGGGCCGGTCGCATCCCCGCCGAACAGACCGGCATCGGCCCAGTCGGCGCACACGATCACACTCGCCCCGGCGGCCAACGGGGCCAACAACTGCTCCACCACCTGGTGCGGCAGGTCCCACCCACCACCGGTGACGACCCGATCGGCTGCCGACAACGCGCTGCCCACCCGGATCTGCCGATCGAACTCGGACACCGTCACCGCCGGCGGTCCCGACACGGCCAGAACCTCGGGGGAGACGGAATTCCGGGAGCCGAAACGGTCGGCCTGGCCGAGGACGGCACCGGTGTAGTCCCGCTGGTGCGGTTTCACCTGACGGCTGGGCGCGCCGAGCGGGTGGCCCGAGACGACGAACACCTCATCGGCCAGGGCATCGCCGCCGTCCGCGACGAAGGCCGCCAGCGCGTCGGCGGAGTCCTCGGACGTGACGGTCGAACCGGCCCACCAGGCACCGATCAGGATCCCGGCGGTCTGCCAGCCGACGGGGCTGCGGACGACGACCACGTCGCCGTGTTCTCCGCCGAGCTCGTCCACGAGCAACCCGGCCACCTTCGACGCCCAGTTCAGCAGGGCCGTCCCGGACAGTTCCGTGCGGTTGCCGTCGGGGTCGAAGGCGGTGAGCCGCGGCCGGCTCGGGTCGACGGACAGGGCACCGATCACGGCCTCGACCGCGTGGCGGGGTGCGGCACTCACTAGTTCACACATCCAGGGGTCGCGGCGTTGATCGCGCCGGGATCGGCGGTGGTGGTGCCGGGGGCGGCGATCACCTGGACCGGCAGGTACGAACCGCCCGACCGCAGGCTCGACGGCGGGGCGGGGGCGTCGCCGCCGACCACCACCAGGACGTGGCCGGCCTCGACGGTGTCGTCGGACTGCACCGACCCGTAGCCGAGGGCCTTCTTGACCTGCGCGGCGGCGGTCTCGTCACCGGCTGCGAAGCGGATCGTCGTGCCGCTCTGCAGATCTCCCTGGTAGTCGCCGATCTGGCCGCGGGTGAACCCGCTGCCCGCGACGGTGTCGGCGACGGCCGAGGCCATCCCGGAGGTGTTGGTCCCGTTCAGCACGTCCACGATCACCGAGGCCGGGGTGAAGGCCGAGGTCGCGGTCGCCGCGCTGGAGCTGTGCGCCGCATTCGCGCCGTCGAGGTCGGCGAAGAAGGCCTTGACCGCATCCGGGTCGACGTCCAGGGCGTCCTTGCCGTCGATGTCCCGGCCGCCCAGGGTCGGCATGGTCAGGAAGTTCACGTTGCCCGAGGACATCCCGGACATCTGGTTCGCCAGGTCCAGCAGGCTGAAACCGTCGGACAGCACGATCGATCGATCGGCGGCGTCGATCAGCTTCTTCAGCTCCGACGGGCTGGTCAGGACCTTCGCCGAGAGCACTTTGTCCAGCGCGCCGGAGAGGAAGGCCTGCTGACGTCGGACCCGGTCGAGGTCACCACCGGGCAGACCGTGCCGCTGACGGACGAAGGCCAGGGCCGCGCTGCCGGAGACCTCCTGCGGACCGGCGGCGAAATCGGCACCGGAGTCGGGATCCTTGACGGCGTTGTTCAGGCAGACCGGGACACCGCCGATGGCCTCGGACAGCAGGTAGAAGCCGAACAGGTTCACTTCGGCGTAGTGGTCGATCTTGAGCCCGGAGAGTCGTTGGACCGCATCGATGAGCACGGCCCGTCCGGTCTCGTTCGACGTCCGCTCCTTCTCGGCCTTGTCGGTGACACCGGCCTGGACCAGGTCGTACTCCTCGCAGGCCTTGGCGACCCCGTAATAGGAGTTGATCTTGTTCGGGAAGGAGTAGTCGTAGCTGCCCTGGGTCAGCACACAGTTCGGGTTGCGGTTGGCGGGCGGGTTGTAGATCCAGGTGTCCCGGGGGATCGAGACACTGGTGGCCTTGCCCCCGCCAGTGGGGATGTGGATCACCATGATGGTGTCGGTGTTCACCCCGTCGGTGCCGGTGGTGCCCAGCGCGGCCAACTCGTCGCCGCTGAGCGGGTTGCCCTCGACGTCGGTGCGGGAGTCGGAGCCGACCAGCAGGATGTTCTGCCCCTTGATCACGGGGGCACCGTTCTCGTCCTTGGTGACTCCCTCGTTGCCGGCCTTGTTGACGGCATCGCTCTCGCCGCCGGTCGAGTTGTTGACGGCCCAGCCGACACCGGTGATGACCAGCACGGCCACCGCCAGCGCCGCGGCGAGCGCGCGACCGGCGATCAGCTGGGTGTTGGCCCGGGTCGCCGCGGGGCGGACCTGGCCGGGGCGTGCCTGCCCTGCCCGGGGTTGGCCGGGACGGACCTGGCCGATGGGGCGGTTCGGCGGTTGGCCGGCACCCGGGGGGAGCCGATTGCCGCCGGGCACACCCTGACCTGCCGGGAACACGGCCGTCGGCGGCGGTCCCTGCCGACCGGGGGGTCCCTGGCGACCGGGCGGTGCCTGGCGGCCGGGAGGGCCGGGCCGGCTCTGCGGCGGCGGGGCCGGTCGGTACTGGGGCGGCTGGACAGGAGGTGGACCGTCGGGACCGTCGACCTCGGACCACGCACGCTGGTCCCGGCCGCTCGGCGGCTGCTGCGGGTCCCGTGCGCTCGGTCCGTACCGCCGCGGTCCGCGCGTGGGGTCCGGGTTGTCGCGGTTGTCCATGTTCCAAAGCCTCCTGCGCTCAGGGTTTCCCTCGTGTGTCCGTCATCACGTGTGATCGGTACTGACGGTCGGCCGGATCGAAAGCCGGGCAGTGAGCTGCCATGGGAAGACGATTGAGCAGTGAATCGGGTTGCGTGCAATCTCGGGTCGTGTGGGGTCCAGGCTAGCGGGGCGGCCGCTCGGCCCCCGGCAGCCCACGCCCGCCGAGCGGCCGGGGGAAATGGGGACGCGGCGTCCTTTCCGGGGCCATGGGCGGACGGGGAGCCGGCGCGATGCCGACGGCGGGGAGCCGAGGAGAGACAACCGGGGACAAGACTGCCGATGGAACACGTGCACGGGCCCGGCCATGTGCACCGGGCGTCGGTCGGGGCGGGTGGGCATCGGGAGGTGCCGGATGAACCCCCAGCGAGTGTCTGACGGCGGTATCGGACAATCCGGTAGGGCAGAATGACTCCCCATGCGCATTCTTGTCACCGGCGGCGCCGGGTTCATCGGATCGGCCTTCACCCGTAACGTGCTGGCAGACGACTACGCCGGACTCGAGGGAAGCCATGTCACGGTCCTCGACAAACTGACCTACGCGGGCAACCTCGCGAACCTCAATTCGGTCGCCGACTCGGACCGTTTCACCTTCGTCCAGGGTGATATCTGCGATGTGGCCTTAGTCACGGAGCTGATGGGCACGGTCGACGCGGTGGTCCACTTCGCCGCCGAGTCCCATGTCGACCGCTCGATCCTGGGTGGGGCCGACTTCGTCCTCACCAACGTCCTGGGAACCCAGACCCTCCTCCAGGCGGCCCTGGGCGCGAACCTCACCAAGTTCGTCCACGTCTCCACCGACGAGGTCTACGGATCCATCGAGGAGGGCTCGTGGACCGAGGACTACCCGCTGCTCCCGAACTCCCCGTACTCGGCGTCCAAGGCCTCCTCCGACCTCATCGCCCGCGCCTACGCCCGTACCCACGGTCTGCCGGTGGCGATCACCCGTTGTTCGAACAACTACGGCCCGTTCCAGTTCCCGGAGAAGGTCATCCCGCTGTTCGTCTCCAACCTCATCGACGGGGCCACCGTCCCGCTGTACGGCGAGGGCAACAACGTCCGGGACTGGCTGCACGTCGACGACCACTGCCGCGGGATCGCCCTGGTCCTGGCCGGTGGCCGGCCGGGGGAGATCTACAACATCGGCGGCGGCACCGAGCTCACGAACAAGGAGCTGACGGGCAAGCTGCTCGAGGCCACCGGGCGTGACTGGGACGCCGTGGTGCGGGTGGACGACCGTAAGGGTCACGACATCCGGTACTCGGTCGACATCACCAAGATCGCGAACGAACTGGGCTACGCGCCCCAGGTGCCGTTCGAGCAGGGCCTTGCCGACACCGTCGAGTGGTACCGCACGCACCGCGAGTGGTGGGAGCCGCTGAAGGTCCGCGCGGCGATCGATCGCTGAGCACCGGTCCATGAGCCAGTCGCCTCTGCTGCTCGTCACCGGGTCCCGCGGACAGTTGGGCAGTGATCTGCTGACCCTGGCCGCTGCCTCCGGGATCGACGCGGTCGGGTTCGGGTCCGCCGAACTCGACATCACCGACGCCGCCGCGGTCGAAACCGCGGTCGCCGACCTCGCCGCGCGGGCGGCCTCCGCCGGCCGTCGCGCCGTGGTGATCAACGCCGCCGCCTACACGGCGGTGGACGCCGCCGAGACCGACACCGAGCGCGCGTACCTGGTCAACGAGACCGGTCCGGCGAATCTGGCCAGGGCGACGGCCGCTGCCGGGGCCGGGTTGCTCCACGTCTCCACCGATTACGTGTTCCCCGGTGACGGCACGCGCCCTTACGAGCCCGCCGATCCGACCGGGCCGAAGAGTGTCTACGGTGCGTCGAAGCTGGCCGGCGAGATCGCCGTGCGGGCAGCGCATCCGGGTTCCTACGTGGTGCGGACGGCCTGGGTGTACGGGGTCACGGGCGCCAACTTCGTCAAGACCATGTGCATGCTGGAGGGATCGAGGGAGACGGTGTCGGTCGTGGCCGACCAGACCGGCTCACCGACCTACTCGGCCGACCTTGCTGCGGGTCTGTTGGAGCTGGCCGGGCGATCGGATCTGCCCGGTGGGGTGCTGCACGCGACGAACGGCGGCGAGACCACCTGGCACGGTTTCACCCAGGCGATCTTCACCGAACTCGGCGCCGATCCGGGCCGGGTGCTGACCACCACGACGGCCGCTTTCCCGCGGCCGGCCCCGCGTCCGGCCTACTCCGTGCTGTCGGGCCGTGATTGGGCCGAATCGGGGTTGACTCCGTTGCGTGACTGGCCGGCGGCGCTGCACAGCGCGCTGACCGAGCACCGTGCGGCCTTCCTTCCTGCCTGACCTCACTCGAGGGCGAGAACCCCTGAGCCGCTTCATGATCAACCGGCTTCCTCCCTGCACCAGGGCGGATGCCGGTTTTTCTCGTGGTGGGCGGATGCGGATCGTCCGGGAGGTGTGATGATGGCGCATACCCATAGCGAGACCGCCGGAAGTCACTATCACGTACACGCCGTGATAGCCAGAGTTCCGGTTTCCTCTAACGAGTGAGTAATTGTCTGAATCTGACAAAAAGAATCACTCTGTTTCCATCACGCAAGGTGAGGTGTCGCGGTCGAATCTCACTCGACTGCTCCTGTTACTCTCTGGTACATCGGGGCTACCATGAGTCATACCCTCTGTTCAGGGACCTGGTTATGACCTGCGAATGAGGTAGGAGTTCGACATGATGGCAAAAAATCTTGTGGCCCGGGTTTCGCGCAGGTTTATTGCAACGGGTCTGGCAATCGGATTGACGGCTGGTTCGATGTTCATTTCGAATTCAAATGCCGGTGCCTCCGATATCGGTGCTCGTGCCATCGCGTCGGGTATTTACGCGGCTCCGGTCACGGCGGTTCCGGCGCTGGCCGTCGCAGCTGCTCCGGCCCAGATGAAGCCCTTCGACCAGCAGCTGATCTCCCTGGTCAACGCCAAGCGGAAGGCCGCCGGCCTGGTCGAGCTGAAAGAGGCGAAGGGGCTGACCAAACTGTCGGTCTGGTGGTCCACCCAGCTGGTGACCGGTAAAACCGGATACGAGTTGCAGCACAATCCGAATGCGACCTCCATGCTCTCCGACTACGGCGCAAGCAATTGGACCTCGTGGGCGGAGAACGTTGCCCGCTGGAAGCCGGGTTCGATCAGCGCCCAGGCCATCTTCGACGCCTACTGGGCCTCTCCCGGGCACAAGGCGAACATCCTGGGGGCCAAGTCCCGGTACATCGGCATGGGATCGGTGTCCACCGGCAGCGGGTGGACCTTCAACACGATGACCTTCACCGACAAGGTGGAAGCAGGTCAGGTCGTGGCAGCAGCGGCACCCAAACCGAAGGCCAAGGGCAAGGTCGACACCGCCGCGGTCACCAAGGGCAAGGTGCGCGTCGCAGGATGGGCGTTCTCGCCGAACAAGTCGAGCAAGTCCAATGCGGTCAAGATCACGGTGACGGGCCCGAAGGGCACCTCGACCTACAAGCGGTCGACCACCCTGACCCGGGCGGACGTGAACAAGGCCTACGGCATCACCGGCAAACACGGTTACGCCACCACGCTGCCGTTGCAGGTCGGGACCAACAAGGTGTGTGTCACCTCGATCGCCTTCAGCGGTGCCACCGACACCGCGCTGGGCTGCTGGACCAGGAAGCGCGCTTCCTGACAACGGGTCCGACGTGCCGGCCGCCAGCGGTGGACGGCACGGTCCAACCACCGTCTCCTCGGGTGCGGCCGCTCTCGCGAGCAGTTGCCGTCGAGGGGCCCGAGGGGACGGTTATGGTTCAAGCTGCGCTCATCTCGACATCGCAGTCACGACATCCACGACGGGGGAACCATTCATGCGTGCCTCAGGCAGATCTCTGCTGATCACCACCCTACTGGGATCGCTGATCCTGGCCGGGGCCGGACCGGTCCAGGCCCAGGCACTTCCGGAGGAGTTCGGTGCCCCCGCTGCGGTGACGGCCCCTGCCACGGCGGTGGCGGCCCCTGCCGCGGCGGCGGCCCCCTCGGCGGTGACGGCACGTGCGGCCACGACGCCGGCCGTGCTCAACGGCCCCGCCGGCAGTGACTACGCCACCGACGTCTTCAACGATCCCTGGGACTACAACAACATCGAGGATCTGGTGATCTTCGGTGGTGCGCCCAAGTTCAGCGGTCTGAGGTTCGACGCGGGCTCGGTGAAGGCCAAGGTCGCCGGAACCGATGCCTACCTCTCCCTGGTCTGGGGCGGGTACCCCACCTCGGTCCTGGCCGGTCGGGACGGTCACATCCCCGCCAACCGGATCAACGCGGCGAAGTACGACGGTGCGTACCTGCGGATCTACTCCGGTGCCCCGGCCGGCGTCACCCGGCGCGCCTACTTCAACTGGTTCGACTGCCCGACCCCGAAGGCCGAGAACACCTGTGGCGGGCGGAGTCCGATGTTCGCCCTGAAGCCGGGGTGGAACACCTACGTGATCCCGCTCGGTGCCAGGGAGAGCGGCGCGGTCAACTGGAAGGGAAGGATCAACTCCCTCCGGCTGGTGTTCAAGGACGCCGGCAGTGACATCGCCATCGACGAGATCAGGTTGTTCGACCGTCATTCGGGCCAGCAGATCACCGTCGACGGACTGAACGAGAACACCACCCTGGCCTGGAAGAACGCAGCGGGCACCACCGGAACCCTTCCGCCGGAAGCGAAGCCGAGTCGCCAGACCGCCGTCACCGGATCCCGGGTCGATCTGTCCTTCCTGCCGGCAGGCACCTACCAGATCGGCGTGAAGCAGGGCACGGCGCCCGTCCGCTGGCAGCGGTCGGTGCTGCTGGACAGCCCACGTCCGGCCTTGATCACCCCGAATGCCGTCGGGGACAAGGACTACGCGACCACCGTCCTGCGGAACCGGTGGGACATGGCCTCCGCCGCCGACATCAGCTCGAAGACCAATGCCGCCGTGACCTTCTCCGGCGGGAAGCTGCGTGGCAAGAACGCCGGTCCCACCTGGAACGACCCGTCGGTCTCCTTCCGGATCGGCGCGGCCGGTATCGACGGCTCGATCTACCACAACCTGACCATCGTGAGCTCCTACACCGGCCCGTACGGCCTGGCCAACGCCCCCGGTGGCGGTTCGATGGGTCGGTTCATGTGGCGGATGGTGGGCAAGGACGTGATCCCGGAACAGGTGATCAGCCACGACGTCATCACCTTCCCCGGCACCCGCACGATCACCTTCGACCTGAATCAGCCGGCCTCGGCCCTGATCGATCCGACCAGCCCGCGGCGGTACTCCTTCACCGGTGGTACGAAGGTCGCCACGCTGCGCTGGGACCCGAACGAGGACCCGGCCACCGGAGCCTCCGCACGGTCCTGGACCGTCGACGACGTGCAACTGCGGTCGGACTTCACCGCCGACGGCAGCTTCCCGATCACCTGGAAGGACGCCAACTACCGGGCGGGCGGCAAGGCGACCGTCAGCTACAGCAAGACCAAGGGCTCCTGCGCCGGCAAGGCGATCTCCTCCGGGGTCCCGGTCACCGCAGGCACCAACACGACGGTCTGGAACACCCGGAACCTCGCCGCGGGCCGGTACTACGTCTGCCTCAAGATCACCCGTAACCACGCCACCGTCACCCGGCCTGCGGCCGGGGTGATCGTGGTCCGACACCAGTCCTCCCGGCCGGCCGCCCCCAAGGTGAGCTCCGCCGCCCCGGTGACGAAGGTCAGGTCCGGAACGGCCACGGTGACCTTCAAGGCGGGCAGCGGGAAGATCACGGGTTACCAGCTCCAGGAGACCAAGACCTTGTACTCCAGGGTGTTGTCGGCATCGGCCCGCACCACGGCGTTCGCCTGCGGGGGGCTCCGGGGCACGGCCTCGTTCAAGGTCCGCAGCTACGGCCCCGGCGGGGTGAGCGCCTGGTCGAAGGCCGGACCGGCCGTGCGATGCCCCTGACGGGACACCGATGACGCCTCCGTCGATCGTGTCGGCACGGTAGCCTCCTCTGCGGGGCGGGTTGACCCGCCATCTACGAACTGTTCGCCCGCCGTCGGAGGCCGGCCCGGCCGCGCCGACGGCAGGCCGCGTCCGGCCACGGCGGCGAGGAAGGCACCCCTATGACGCTGGTCTCGGTCACCTCAGTTGAGGATGCGAAGCAGGAACTGAACCGTGGGGCCGTCGGCAGCGCCCCCGTGGTGATCCTGCCGGTCTACAACTCCTACGAGGACGTGGTGAACTGCCTCAACGCGTTCTACCGTCACACCCCGGCGGACACCCCCCTCCTCCTGGTCGACGACGGCGGGTCCGACCGTCGTTTCGTCGAGGCCGTCGACCGGATCGCCGGATCCGCCGCGCATCTCACCGTGGTGCTCAACCAGCCGCGCAACAAGGGTTTTGTGCTCACCGTCAACGACGGTTTCGATGCGGCGGCCGGACATGATGTGATCATCCTCAACTCCGATGTGGTGGTCGGACCGGAATGGTCCGAGAGGTTGTCGGCCGCGGCGAACTCCACCAGCACCATCGCCACCGCCTCGGCCCTGACGAACAACGGGACGATCCTGTCGGTGCCGGGCCGGAACCGTCCCACCTCCGACCTGCCCGCGGGCCTGTCCGTCGACGAGGCCGCCCGCCGGGTCGCCGCGGGTTCGACCCTGCTGCGGCCCCGGATCCCGACGGCGATCGGCCACTGCACCTACATCAAGCGCACCGCGCTGGACGTCGTCGGCACCTTCGACCCGATCTTCTCCCCGGGGTACTACGAGGAGGTCGACCTCTCCCAGCGGATGTTGGCTGCCGGGTACGTGCACATCGCCGCCGACGACGTGTTCGTGTACCACCGTGGAGGTGCCTCCTTCGGTGATTCCCCCGCGGTCACCAAACGCAAGCTGACGAACGACGCCGTCCTCAACGAGCGCTACCCCTACTACCTGACGCTGGTGCACCAGGCCGCCTCCGACCGTCACTCCGCCCTGGAGGCGGCACTTCTCAACGCCCGTCGGGCGGTGCGCGGCCTGCGGGTGGGTGTGGACGGCATGGCTCTGGGCCCGCTGCCCGCCGGCACCCAGGTGACCATCCTGGAGACCGCACGGGCGTTGGCGGCGCAGGAGGAGGTGACCGAGCTCGTGCTGTTCACCCCCGCCGTGGTGCCGGAGTACGTGCGGGTGTCCCTGTCCGGGAACCCGCGGATCACGTTCCGGCCGGTCACCGACCTCAAACCGGTGACGGTGAAGGCGGGACAGCCTGAGCCGGATCGGCTCGACGTCGTCCATCGCCCGTACCAGGTCCGGGACGAAGGGGAGATGGAATGGCTGCGTTCGGTGGCCGACCGGGTCGTCGTCAGCCAGCTCGACTTCATCGCCTACCACGACCCCGCCTACTTCGCCGACACCGACAGTTGGCTGCAGTACCGGGATCTGGCCAAGCTCACCGCTTTCACCGCCGACGGTCTGACCCATCTGTCCGAGCACACGCAGGCCGATGCCCGCGCCGAAGGTCTGCTGCCGGAAGGGGTTCCGACGGCGAAGGTCTACTGCGGCACCGAGCACTCCCCGTCCACGGGGGAGGGATCAACCGTTCCGCCGTCCTGCGCCGGGGCGACACCGGGCTTCCTGCTGGTCCTGGGCGTGGCCTACCTGCACAAGAACCGCCAGTTCGCGATCGACCTGTTGGCGGAGCTGCGGACGGCAGGCTGGCAGGGAGACCTGGTGCTGGCCGGTGCGGTACCGACCCACGGATCCACCACGGAGCTGGAGAAGCAGGCGCTGGCCCGTCATCCCGGGATCGCCGGCCGGGTGTTCGACGCCGGCATGGTCAGCGAGGCGGAGAAGGCCTGGCTGTACGAGAACGCCGGGCTGGTGGTGTACCCGACGATCTCGGAGGGGTTCGGGCTGGTGCCCTTCGAGGCGGCCGCCCTGGGCATCCCCTGCCTGTCGACCCGGGCCGGGTCCTTGGACGAGGTGTTGCCCGCAGGCATCCCGGTGATCGACAGTTTCGACCCCGCCGCTGCCGCCGCTGCCGCGCTGCCCCTGCTGACCGATCCGGCCCAGGCCGCGGCGCTGATCGAGGCCGTCATCGAGCGGTCCCGGTACTACACCTGGGAACGGTCGGCGGAGCAGGTCATGTCGGTGCTGCGAGAAGTGGTGCGGCGTCCGGCCAATCGGACCCTGGCCGTCTCGGGGGAGTCCGGCGCGGTCACCCTCGCCGGGTTGACCGGCAAGAAGCTGAGCCTGGACAAACGTGCGATCCGGCTGCTCACCCGCCGACCGGCACTGCGCAAGCTCATCCCGCCGGGATCCCGTCGGCAGAAGGTGGCGCGGTCGGTGTTCGACCGGTTGCCGGGCCGGCGCTGACCCCCGGGTCCCCGAAGACCACGACCGCGCTCCTTCCCGACTTCCGCGCTGCTGACAACAAGCGCGGAAGTTGGGAAGGAGCGCGGTCGGCGGCTCTCTTGTGGCTCTCTCTTGCGGGTTCAGGCACCCCGGTGCAGCGGGTCCCAGCGTGCGTTCTGGGCGACCAGGCCGTCGGACTCGCGGATGGAGCCGGCCTGGACGTCGAACCGCTTGACGTCGTGCATGACGTGGTAGATGTGCTGGCGTGCCCAGTCGGTGACGGACACCGACACGTCGAAGGTGCCGGCCTGCAACATGAGTTTGTCCACGACGACGTCGATGTAGCCCTCGCCGTCCAGGACCGGGATGTCGATACCGCCGTCCCGGGTGTGGTGGGCCCAGAGCCTGACCCCTTCCAGGGTCTGGACCGCCAGCCCGAAGACGGGGGTGTGCACCGGTTTGGTGCAGTTGTAGTGCAGGCGGATCCGCTGGGACTCCCCGGTGCGGAACAGCGAGCTGACCGCGCCGCGGTCGTCGAGCAGCTCGACATCGGTGATCAGGACCTGGCCGGAGCCGGACTGCTGGATCTCGGAGGTGGACTCGATCCGGTCCTCGGCGGTCTCGATCATGTAGTCGTCGACGATCGTGGAGGCCGGACCGACACCGATCAGCTCACCGTGCTGCAGCCAGGCGGCGTTGTCGCACATGTCCCGCAGGGTGCCCATCGCGTGGGAGACCAGCACGACGGTGCGCCCGGAGGCACGGAACTCGGCGAACTTCTCCATGCAGCGGCGCTGGAACGCGGTGTCACCCACGGCGAGGATCTCGTCGACCAGCAGGATGTCGGGTTCGACGTGGATGGCGATCGAGAAACCGAGGCGGACGTACATGCCGGAGGAGTAGTTCTTCACCGGCTGGTCGATGAACTCCTCGATCCCGGAGAAGGCGATGATCGAGTCGAGCTGACGGTCGAGTTCCTTGCGGGTCAGACCCAGGATCGATCCGTTGAGGTAGATGTTGTCCCGGCCGGAGAGTTCCTGGTGGAAACCCGATCCGAGTTCGAGCAGGGCGGCGAGCCGGCCCCGGGTGGTCACCTTGCCGGTGTCGGGGGTGAGGATCTTGGCGATGCACTTGAGCAGGGTCGACTTGCCGGAGCCGTTCTCGCCGATGAGGCCGAAGGTGGAGCCCTCCGGGATCTCGAAGGAGACGTCCTTGAGGGCCCAGAACTCCTTGTAGGTGGATCGTTTGCCACGCACCACGGTCGCCTTGAGGGACTGGTTGCGTTCGCTGTACAGCTTGAATCTCTTGGACACCTGGTCCACGGTGATGACGGTGCCGCTCACAGTTCCTCCGCGAATAGATCCTGTTTCCGGCTGAACAGCCAGATGCCCAACGTGAGGGCGATGGCGGTGGAGACCAGACATGCCACGACGTCACCGATCTCGGGCAACCGGTTGTCGTAGAGCAGGTTCCGGAAGACCTCGACGAAACGCTCCATCGGGTTGAGGCGGTAGATGAACTCGCCGACACTGCCCTTGCCCATCTGATCGACGACCAGGTGGATCGGGTAGACGATCGGCGTGGCGTAGAACCAGACCTGCATCAGGATGCCGATGAGGTGTTCGGTGTCGCGGAAGTAGACGTTCGCGACGGCGAACAACATGGCCACGCCCAGGGCGAAGAGAGCCAGCACGATCGCGGTGACGGCGACCAGCGGGACGAAGATCAGCGGCCCGCCGCCGAACAGGATGATCGCCACCGTCAGGACGGCGAGCTCGATCGAGAAGTTCACCAGGTTGGCCATGACGGCCGAGACCACCAGGACCCAGCGTGGGAAGTAGACCTTGGTGATCAGTCCCGCGTTGGCCACGATGCTCGACATGCCCGAGGTGACCGAGCCGGCGAAGAAGGCCCAGGGGAGCAGACCCGCTCCCAGCCAGAGTGCGAAGACGTTGAGGTCGGAGGGGTCACCCCGGTCCGGACCTGCCTTGAGGACCAGCCCGAACACCACCGAGAAGATGGCCAGCTGGGCGATCGGGTTCAGCAGGGACCAGCCCTGACCGATGATGCTGCGCTTGTACTTGCCCTTCACCTCTCGTTTAGTGAGGTTGAGCAAAAGCTCGCGCGAAGCTTTGATCTCGGTCACGAGACCCATGAAGGCCTCCGTTTTCGCTGACTACAAATCACCTCGACACAGTACATGCGAAGCCCCTTCCGCTTTTTCGCCCTTTCGTGTGCGGCAGAACTTCCTTACTCACGGTAGTCTCCTCCTGTACAGAGAGTGACTGTTCGTTTGCCGGCCGCAATCGTGGGGTGCTGCCTTGGCTCAACTCCCGCGCACCCTCGGATCGTTCCCGGCGACGACCTCCCGACATTTCCGATCTCGCATCCGCGCGCTGAACATGGTGATGAAAAATGACAAGGACTTCCAGGTCCCCAGGGATCAGAGGAACACTCAGGGCCACCTTCGGTCTGCTGCTCGCAGTGGCGCTCGTCACCGGCGGGCCGGTGGTGGGTACCGCGACGGCCGCCGGGGCCCCGCCGGCGGATCCCGGGACCTCCGCCGACGGCGGACCCGCACCCGACCAACTGGCGGGTGAAGGTGTCCGGACCATGCGCACCTCGGTCGTCCCCTCAGGTGAGGCGGCGCTGAACCGGCCCACCGGGGGATACTTCGAGATCAGCGGACAGGGATCCGGGCACGGCCGCGGTATGAGCCAGTACGGTGCCAAAGGAGGTGCCACCGCAGGCCGGACCGCCGAGGAGATGCTCGACTTCTACTACCCGAAGACCACGCGGACGGTCGTTCCCGCCTCCACGACCCTGCGGGTCTGGATCTCCTACGGCCAAGGGGCCGCGGGATCGCCGCGTCAGGGGGTGGAGGACGGCCCCGAGGTGGAGGTCGCCACCGGGCTGGTGGTGACGAATGTCGCCACCGGCAAGGCTTTCACCGTCCCCGCGGCCGCCACGGTCGTGCGAACCCTTTCCGCCGGCACCGGTTTCAATGTGCAGGCGAAGGTGAACGGTGCCTGGAAGGCCCTCGGCACCACCACCGGTGACGTGCGGTTCACCGGAGTCACCCCGCAGACCCTGGTGTTCGGCAGCGAGACCCGCAGCTACCGCGGATCGATCTCGGCCGTCCGGGTCGGCAGCGGCGCGATGACCGTCAACACCGTGGCCCTGGAGGACTACCTGAAGTCCGTCGTCCCCCGGGAGATGCCGTCCTACTGGCCGGCGGAGGCACTGCGCACCCAGGCGGTGGCCGCCAGGACCTACGCGATGGCCAACCTGTCCCCGAGCCGGACCTGGGACATCTGTGACACCACGTACTGCCAGGTGTACGGCGGCACGAGTTACGCCGGGGGCGAGGTCGCCGCCACCAACGCCGCCATCGCCAGCACCAAGGGGGAGATCCGTACCTATTCCGGGTACCCGATCAATGCCCAGTTCGGCGCGAGCAGCGGCGGCTACACCGTCGACGGCGGGGTCGAGTACCTCCAGGCCCGCAACGATCCCTGGGACAGGGCCGGTATCGCCGGGTCGGGGGCGGTGTGGACCACCCGGCTCTCGGTGAAGACCATCGAGTCGGCCTACCCGTCGATCGGTGCCTTCCGGTCGATGACGGTCCAGTCACGGGACGGTCGAGGTGCCTTCGGCGGCCGGGTCCTGGACGTGCTGCTGACCGGTTCGGCCGGGTCCGTCGTGGTGACCGGCAACAACATCCGCCAGATCGGCGGTTTCGAGTCGAACCTGTTCAGCGTGAAGAACCCCGACGCAGGCCGCAAACCCGTCGGCCATCTCGACTCCATGACCCGTACCGCCAACGGGGTGACCATCCGGGGCTGGGCCCTGGATGCCGATGCCCCGCTCGACACCGTCTCGCTGCTCGTCTCGGTGAAGTGGTCCGACCGGACCAGCAACTACAAGTTCAAGGCAAACAGCACCCGGACCGATGTCGGCCGCGCCTACCCTGCCTACGGCGATCAGCACGGGTTCGTCTCACCGGTCCCGTTCAGCCACAGCGGCCCGGCGACGGTCTGCGTCACCGCGCTCGACCTGGGCCCGGCCGCCGGTAACACCGCCCTGGGATGCCAGACCTTCACGGTGGCCAAACCGATCGGGAAACTCGACTCGGCCAAGGCGGTCGACCGCACCGTCACCGTCCGCGGCTGGGCACTGCTGCAGGATGTGAAGACCGTGCCGCTGAACGTGGTCGTCGAGTACTCCGGCGCCGCCTCCGGTGTGGTGAAGGGTGTCGCCAGTCATACCCGGGAGGACATCGGCCGGGTCTACCCGGGGGCGGGGGTCCACCACGGAGTGATCATCGCCGCACCGGTCCCGGTGCCGGGCAAGTACACCTTCTGCCTGATCACCAACCAGGTGTCGGTCGGCACCGCCAGGATCAACCTGGGGTGCCAGGCGGTGGTGGTGGGCTGACCCATCGGCCGCCGCGGTCGACGGACCGGGCCGGTTCCGGTCAGGTCCCGTGGATCGCGGCGGTCAGTTCCGCCTCGCGTTCCACCGCGCGACGGCGCCAGTGGTCGGGCAGCCCCAGCAACTCCGCCCAGGTGTCGAGCACCCCGGAGTCGTTGCCGGTCGCGGCCGGACCGAGGTCCAGCAGACCGCGGGCGAGGACGTCCGCGGGTTCCCAGTCGTCGGCCAGCACGTCGGCGCCGAGGGGGACCAGCTGCCCGTCGTCGACACCGAGGTGACGGGGGATCAGGTTCACCTGGACCCCGTCGGTGCTGTCGTGGGTGGCGACGAGGTCGGCCCACCGACGCAGCAGCAGCTCGTGGGCGGGGGTGTCGACGCCGACGGGTCCGGCCACGGGCACCGTCCGCCGTGCGGTCAACGGCTCCGACAGCAGCACCGACAGCAGCTCCGACAGCAGCGGCCCGTCGAACCACGGGCCCGCCCCACCGTTGACCCGGATGCTCCCCGGGCGGTCCAGCCGTTCGACCTGACGGATCACCACCGCGTCCCCGGGCGGTCCGGCGATCGTCAACCGACCGGCCTGGCGGCGGCGGCCGTCGACGGTGGTGGAACGCAGGTGGTCGTCGAACAGACCGGCCCCGGTGGCAGCCCCGTTCCGGCGGGCGACCGTGACCACCGAACCGGTGCCCACGGCGAACCGTGCGGCGGCCTGCGGGGCCGCCTCGGCGAGGGTGTCCGCCCCGAGGACGCGGGTGCGGACATGGTCGGGCCCGGCGACCAGGCTCTGTTCGACCTCCAGCCCGGCCAGCTCGAACAGCTCGGCCAGGGCCTTCCGGCGTCGGGCGGCGCTGCCCGGGGTCAGGCCGGGGAGGGCGAGCACCAGCAGCCCGTCGGTGGCGAGCAGCTCGGCGAGACGGCCGAGGCCCTGCTGGAATCTCGTGGCCCCCCGGCGGTCGAACGGCGACAGCCCGTCGAAATCCGCCCAGTCCGGCGCGAAGAGAATCAGGTCGTAGCCGCTCCGGGGGCCGTCGGTCCCGGGCGTCGGCGGGACGCCGAGGGGTCCGTCCCAGTCGCCCTGGTAGATCCGCACCCCGGACAGATCGGCGCAGCGGCGGGCCGCGGCCAGGGCCAGCAGCGGATCGGGCTCGACCGCATCCACCTCGGCGCAGGTCTCGCCGAGGTAGCGGGTGACGGCCCCCGCCCCGGCCCCGATCTCCAGCACCCGGGCGGTGGTCGGGATGTCGAGGAGGCGGACGAGGTTGGACCGGCCCGGGGCCAGCCGTCTGGCTTCGGCGTCGTTCTCCACCGCGGCGGCCAGCTCCCGGGAGGAGGCGGACAGGTCCGAGGCGCACCCGAGCAGCAGCAGGGTGCGGGAATCGAGCCGGCGGGTCGGCACACCTTTGAGGCTGGTGCGCAGGGCCCTGGCCAGGGCCGGACCACCTGCGGAGGGCAACCGTCGCACACCGTCCTCCACCGGGTGGGACATGTCCGGGTGACGTAACGGGGTAGGCATGGTCACCTCGACGGCTCGGTGGGACGGACAGGACGTGGGGGTTCCGGCGGGGCAGACGCTACACGCGCGGCCCGATCGGGCAGGATGCAACCTGTCGTGCCGGATCGCGGTGGGGCGGAGGCAGGACCGCGGCACGGGCGGACCGCCCGGGTGCGGACAGCGGAGGTGGCATCGGTGGTGCGGGTACGGGCGGTCATCCTGGGTTTCCGGTCCGCCGACACCCTGCCGGCCGCCGTCGGGTCCTTGCTCGACCAGGACGTCCTCGGTACCGATGTCCGGCTGGAGATCGTGGTCGTGCTCAACGGGGCGAGTGAGCAGGTGCGTCGGGTCGCGACGACCCTGCCGCCCGGGGTGCGACTGATCAACAGCGACACCAACCGGGGTTTCGCCGGGGGATGCAACCTCGGAGCGGCCACGGCGGCGGGGGAGCCGGCGCCCGACTTCCTGGTCTTCTTCAACGACGACGCGGTCGCCGCGCCGGACTGGCTCCGGGCGCTGCTCGACTTCGCCGGAGGCCGCCCGGAGGCCGGCGTGATCGGCTCGCGGCTCCGGTTCCCGGACGGAGCGGTCCAGGACGCCGGCGGGGTTCTCCTGCGCGACGGCCACCCGGCGATGGTCGGCCGTGGATGGCCGGAAGCGGACGAGCGGATCGCCTTCGCCCGCCGGGTGGACTACGTCTCCGCCGCGGCCATCCTGGTCCGGCGGGAGGCGTTCGAGGCGGTCGGCGGGTTCGACGAGGGCTACTTCCCGGCCTACTACGAGGACGCCGACCTGTGCCTGCGGCTGGCCGCGGCCGGTTGGCAGAGCTGGTACCTGCCCACCGCCGAGGTGGTGCACGCCGAATCGGCCTCCTCCGCCCACGGGCGGAAGGAACGGATCGCGGACCGGAACGAGCGCCGGTTCCTGCAGCGCTGGCACCACCTCCTGCCGGACCGGGTGCCCCGTGGACCCGCCGACGAGCACCGCATCTTCCTGGCCGCGCAGGCCCGCCGCGGCGGCCATCGTCGGGTGCTGGTGGACAGCGGGGCGCCGTCACCGGTCGGTCTGGCCCTGGAGCTGGCAGCGGCCGGAGCCAGGGTCGACCTGCTCAGCGCCGCCGTCCACGACGAGGGCAGCCGCCGGGCCCTGGCCACCGCCGGTGTGCGGGTGATCCCGGACCGGACCGTCGAACTCGGCCGACCGACCGGGATGGCAGATCTGGTGCTGGCCGGTACGACCTCGGACCGGGATCTGCTCCGGCGGCTGCGGCCGGAGGCGACGGTGACCGTGCTGACCCGGACACCACCGGTCGGCCCCGACTTGATCACACTTGTCGACCGGCTCATCGGTCGGACCGGTACCACCCCACATCGCGGATCACCGCCCTTCGACAGCGAGGCAGACATGGCCGACTCACCCTCCACCGAGGACGGTGCAACCGTGCAGTACCTGACCGATGCACTGGCCCTGCGGGAGGCTGAGCTGCTCATCGCCCGGGAACGGGTCAGGGAGTTGCAGGCCGAACTGGCCCGGACCCGCGCCGCGCGCTGAACTCCGGCCGACCGTCCGGTCCGAATGGTCCGAATGCTCCCGCGTGTGAGAAGCGCGTGAACTATCGGCCGCACCACACTGCGGCATCGCCGAACAGCGGAACCTCCGGATGCCGGGTGTGAAACAATGCCCAAGTTCGACAGGTGGGTTCGAGCGCCGATGAGCGAGGCAACATTCGGAAGTTTTCCGGAGAGGAACATGCATGACTGACCTGACGTCGGATGCCACAGCAGGCCGGCCGGACGGCGGCCTCACCGCTGCCCAGGTGGCGGCGGCCGAACGGCAACTGATGCTCGTGGACCGGATCCAGGTGCTGCAGAACGAGCTCGCCGAGTGGAGGGTCCGTGATCAGATGTCCCATCAGCGGCTCGCCCGTGAGCTCAATGCCGTCCAGGACCGGCTCAACCATGCGCAGGCCGAGAACGCGGCCCTGCGGGCCGCCGTGAACGAGGTCCACTCGTCGATGTCCTGGCGGATCGGTCGTACCGTGCTGCTCCCGGTCCGCGCGGCCAAATGGGCCCGGCGTCGGCGGGGCCGGACGGCCTGATGATCGCCCCTCCCGTCACCTCCGCGCCACTGTTCTCGATCGTCGTCCCGGTCTACAAGCCGCGGCGCGCGTACCTGACCGCCATGATCGACTCGGTCCGGAACCAGGACTTCCCGGACTGGGAGCTCATCTGCGTCGACGACGCAGCCGGCGAGGACGCGGTCGTCACCGGGATCCTCTCCGCCGCCGCGGCCGCGGACAGCCGGGTCCGCCTCGTCACCCGGACGGTCAACGGCGGGATCGTCGCCGCGACGAACGACGGCATCGGGATCGCCCGCGGCCAGTTCATCGCCCTCGTCGACCATGACGACGTCCTCGCCCCCACCGCGCTGAGCCGGGTCGCCGACACCATCGCCGCGGTGCCGGACGCCGATGTCCTCTACACCGACGAAGCCCACCTCGGCGAGGACAACCATCCGGTCTCCCCGTTCCACAAACCCGACTTCTCCCCGGAGCGACTGCGCTCCCACATGTACATCGGCCACCTCGGCGTCTACCGGCGCAGCCTGATCGAGACGATCGGCGGCTTCCGGGAGGGTTACGACGGCTCCCAGGACTACGACCTCGCCCTGCGCGCCACCGAGCAGGCCCGACGGGTCGTGCACATCCCGCAGGCCTTGTACTACTGGCGGATCCACGAGGAATCGGTCAGCCACCGGTCCGACAACTCGGCCGTCTTCGACGCCGCGAAACGGGCCATCGCCGACCACCTCGACCGGATCGGGATGGTCGGCACGGTCGAGCAGACCCACCCCGTCGGGGTCTACCGGGTCCGTCGCCCGGTCCAGGACGAACCGCTGGTCTCCATCGTCATCCCCACCCGCGGCGGTTCCGCCGAGGTGCGCGGACGGCAACGGGTGATGGTCACCGAGGCCGTGCGCAGCGTCATCGCCAACTCCACGTACACCAACATCGAATTCATCGTCGTGTTCGACGATCCGACCCCGGCGAGTGTGCTCGCCGACCTCGCCGAGATCGGCGGCGACCGCATGCACCTGGTGCGTTGGTCGGCCCCGTTCAACTTCTCGGCCAAGATCAACCGCGGCGCGGTGCACGCCAAGGGCGAGTACCTGCTGATGCTCAACGACGACGTCGAGGTGATCAGCCCCGACTGGCTCGAGACGATGCTCTCCCTCGCCCAGCAGGAGGGGGTCGGCATGGTCGGCCCGATGCTGTACTTCGAGGACGGCACCATCCAGCACGGCGGTCACGTCTACACCGGCGGCGGTCCCGGGCACATCGCCTTCGGCTGGAACCCCGGCAGCACCGGCCCCTTCGCCGGTCTGATCATCGACCGCGAGGTCTCCGGGGTCACCGGGGCCTGCGCCCTGATGCCGACGGCCTTGTTCAACGAGATCGGCGGGATGTCGACCACCCTGCCGGTCAACTTCAACGACGTGGACCTGTGCCTGAAGGTGACGACGGCCGGCCATCGGATCCTGTGGACACCGCATGCCGAGCTGTTCCACTTCGAGTCCAAGACCCGGGTGGCCGGGGTGGTCCAGGAAGAGCTGGACTCCCTGCTGCTGCGCTGGGGTTCGAAGCTGGAAGCCGATCCGTACTGGCGATTCGGCGCCGACGAGCACCGGCAATGACGGCTGTGCCGGTGGCCGATCCGGACACCGAGGTACTCCCGCCCGTCGAACGTGACCGGAAACGCCGGGACCGCCACGTCGTGGTGCTCGCGACGATCATGTTCGCGTCCCTGTGCCTGGGCATGATGACCCTCTACCGGCCGTTCGTCGCGCCGGACGAGCTGTACCAGTTCGACCGGGTCATCGCCGCCTCCCACGGTCAGGTCCTGCTCGACCCGACCGAGATCAAGATCTCGCCGGCCTCGATCGCGGCCGAGGCCGCGTACGTGCCGAGCTACCAGCGGCTGGGGGAGCCGTCGATCGACGGGTTCCAGCCGCTGAACCGGGGTGAACGGCCGTCCTTCGCCGACCTGGGCGGCAACGTCCGGACCGACGACCCGAACATCCGGTCGAACTACATGACCCAGCACCCGCCGCTGTACTACCTGGTGATGGGGATCGCGAAGAACCAGATCCCGGACGCCGAGGGACTGCCGGTGGACCAGCTGGTCTTCTGGTTGCGGGCGTTCAACGTGCTGATGATGCTGCCGTTGCCGCTGCTGTTCTTCGCCGCCGCCCGACGGCTGGTCGGGTCCGGCGCGGTGGCCAACGCCGCCGCCTTCCTGCCGCTGCTGCTCCCCGGTCTGGCCAGGTCCGCCGCCTCCATCAACAACGACAACCTCGCCATCCTGGCCGGCACGGCCCTGCTGGTGCTGATGATCAGGGTGATGCAGGGCGACGACTCGCGCCGCACCGCCACCCTGGTCGCCGGGGTCGCGATCGCGGGTTCGCTGACCAAGTCGAATGTGCTGATCCTGCTGCCGTTCGTGCTGCTGGCCTACGGTATCGGTTGGTTGCGACACCGGCGGGTGCCGGGCACCCCGACGATCCTGACCCTGGCGGCGGGCGGCATCGTGTCCGTCCTCTGGTCGGTACGGGCACGGATCGTCTTCGGTGACTTCCAGCCCGACGCCATGGGGATCGCCACCGCGACCTCGCAGGGCCCACCGCGCACGGCCGCGGATCCCTGGTCCGCCGCGGACTTCTTCCGCGACGTGTGGTCGGTCTACCCGGGACGGTTCTGGGCCACCCTCGGTGTGCTCGAACCTCCGGCCCTGCCGCGGACGATCCAGCTCGCGCTCACCGCGGGGGTCCTGATCTGCGTCGTCTACGCGTTGGTCCGATTCCGTCGGGTGCGCCCGGAGATGTCCCTGATGTTCGCCATCTGGCTGGTCCTGACCATCGCCGTGGTGGGCCGGGCGATGTTGCACAACATGGATTTCGTCGCCCTGCCCGGACTGCAGGGCCGATACACCTACATCGCGGTTCTCGGCCTGCTCCTGCCGGTCGCCTTCGTGCTGACCGATCTCCTGCGGCAGCACGGTCGATGGTCGGCGACGGTGGTGGCGGCCGGCGGTCTCGGCCTGTCCCTCGTCACCTTCTGGGTGATCGTGGACTACTACTGGCTGCCCGGAGGTGTCCGCCTGACCTTCGGGACCGTCCGCGAGGCCTTCGGGTACATCGGCGGGTTCAGCCCGTGGCCCACGATCGTCACCGCAGGTCTGTGCGCCCTGACGGCCGCCGGCCTGGTCGTGCCGCTGGTGCTGCTCGTCCGCCGGACCATCACCGCCTCGACCACCGCGCCGACACAGACCGAACTTCCCGCCGGCACCGCGAGCGTCGCGTGAGAAGTAGGGTGACGGGTTCCACGGTCGACAGGAGGCGGGCATGATCAGAACCGAGCCGCGGGTCCTGCTCGATGCCACGGCCATCCCGGCCGAGCGTGGCGGGGTCGGCCGGTACGTGGACAACCTGGCGGCCGCCTTGGACGAGCTCGGCGCGGCCCTCTCGGTCGTCTGCCAGTCCCATGACGGGCCGGTGTTCGCCGAACTCGCGCCCCGGGCCCGGATCGTCGTCGTCGCCGAACAGCTGACCGGTCGCGCCGCCCGGCTGGCCTGGGAGCAGACCACCCTGCCCCGGTTGGCCAAGCGCCTGCCGGTGGACGTCGTGCACTCACCGCACTACACGATGCCGCTGGCCTCGGCGGTGCCGACGGTGGTCACCCTGCACGACGCCACCTTCTTCTCCGACAAGGCGCTGCACCTGGGGGTCAAAGCCCGCTTCTTCCGTGGCTGGACACGGACCTCCCTGCGCCGTGCCGAGGTGTGTGTGGTCCCGTCCAAGGCAACCGCCGACGAGCTGGTGCGCGCGGCGAACGCCGACCGGTCGAAACTCGTCGTGGCCATGCACGGGGTCGATTCCGAGAGGTTCTCCGTGCCCACCCGGGAACAGAAGGACGCCGTCGCGCAGCTGCTCGACCTGGGCGACCAGCCGTGGGTGGCGTTCCTGGGCACCCTTGAGCCGCGCAAGAACGTCCCGGCGCTGATCCGGGCCTTCACCAAGGTCGTCGCCGGGCGGGAGAACCCGCCGGCCCTGGTGCTGGCCGGAGCCGACGGCTGGGATCTCGGGGTCGGACCAGCCCTGGCAGCGGTACCGAAGGGGGTCCGGGTCATCCGGGCCGGCCATCTGCCGGCCGAGCACCTGTCCGGACTGCTCGGTGGCGCCCAGCTGGTCGCCTACCCCAGTCTCGGGGAGGGCTTCGGGCTTCCGGTCCTGGAAGCGATGGCCTGCGGGTCGGCCGTGCTGACCACCCGGCGGCTCTCGCTGCCGGAGGTGGGCGGGGACGCCGTGGCCTACAGCGGCACCGGCGCGGGGGACATCGCGGCCGAGCTGGCCCGGTTGCTCGACGACGACGCCGAACGCGCCCGCCTGGGTGCTGCCGCGCGGATCAGGGCGGCCCAGTTCACCTGGGAGGCCAGCGCCAAGGCGCATCACGAGGCCTACGACCGGGCCGCGGCCCGCGGGGTGGCCGTCGGCCGCTGAGGTCGATCCACGAAAATCGACACGCTGCCTCCCTCCGGTCCCGGGGGTCGACAGGGGCGTCGTAGGATCGTCCGGTGTCACTACAGGGGGTAGGGGTGGAGAAGGCGGCGGTCGTCGTCCGGGCGGCGCCGTCCACGGGGTTCCGGGCCGACATCCAGGGGATGCGGGCCCTTGCCGTCGGGCTGGTCGTCGCGGCCCACGCCGGGGTCTCGTCGTTGGCCGGGGGATTCACCGGTGTCGACATCTTCTTCGTGTTGTCGGGGTACCTGATCACCGGGCTGCTGCTGGCCGACGCCGCCCGCGGCCGGATCGACTACGCGCGGTTCTACACCCGGCGGGCTCTGCGGATCGTGCCGGCCGCCACCCTGGTCATCCTGACCACCGGGATCGCCTCCCTGTACCTCCTCAGCCGCCCGCAGGCCGTCAAGGTGTTGACCGACGGCATCTGGACCAGTCTGTTCGGTGCGAACATCACGTTCAGCCGGGACGGCACCGACTACTTCGCCGACGATGCCGTCTCCCCGTTGCGTCACTTCTGGTCCCTGTCGGTCGAGGAACAGTTCTACCTGGTGTGGCCGGCGCTGCTGGGCCTGGTGCTGCTCCTGAGCTGGGGACTGGCTCGACGCGGCCGACCGGCCGCGTTCACCGATACCGTCGGACCTGACGCGCAGGCCCTGCCGGCCCCTGAGCCGGCGATCCCTGCGGCGTCGACCCCTGAGCTGTCGACCCCTGCGCCGAACCCTGCGCTGTCGAACCCCACGGAGCGCCAGGTGCCGCGGGTCCGGATCGCCGTGGTGCTCGCCGTGCTCGGCGCGGTTTCCCTGTGGATCTCCGTCAGCCGGACCGCCTCGGACCCGACGGGGGCCTACTTCTCCACCTTCGCACGGGCCTGGGAACTGATCGCCGGTGCCCTCGCCGCCACCTGCCTGCCGTGGCTGAGGCGACTGAACGACCCGGTCCGTACCGCCCTGACCTGGATCGGAGTGGCCGGGATCGTCCTGGCAGCGGTGACCTTCGACGAGCAGACGCCGTTCCCCGGCTCGGCGGCCCTGCTGCCGGTGCTGAGCACCTGCGCCCTGCTCGTCGGCGGGCTCGGGGCCCCGCGCTGGGGGGCGAACCGCCTCCTCTCGGTCCGGCCGCTGCGTTTCGTCGGAGACATCTCGTACTCGCTGTACCTGTGGCACTGGCCGCTGCTGGTCCTCGGGGCGGCCTGGGTGGGGGAGCCGCTCAACGGTCGGCAGAGCCTGAAACTGGTGGTCGCCGCGGTCGTCCTGTCGACGGTGTCCTACTACCTCGTGGAGAACCCGGCGCGGCATTCCCGCCGTATCTGGCGTGGCCGCCCGCTACGGGCGCTGGTGATCTGGCCGCTGGCCGTGTCCGCTGTGGTGGCGCTGAGCCTGGTGGGCTCGTCGCTGACCCCGCCACCACCGCCGCCGGGCCTGGCCATCGCCGCGGATGAGGCCGCGGGTGTCTCCGAGGTCGAGGAGGCCGTCCTGTCGGCCCGGGCGAACGCGCAGATCCCGCGGAACCTGGACCCGGCTGTTGATCGGATCGCGGCGGACCGGGTGGCGCTGGGGAACTGCAGCGCCTACGAGCGGACCACGAGCGACATCTGCCAGTTCGGCGACCCCGCCGGTTCTCAGACCGTGGTGATGTTCGGCAACAGCCACGCCACCCATTGGGTCCCGGCGCTGACCTCGGTCGCCACCGACGCGAACTGGCAGTTCTTCCCGCTGGTCAAGGAGGGCTGCGACTACGCCGGCTTCTACGGGTCCGACACGGACTGCCAGCAGTGGTACCAGTGGGTGCGCGCGCAGCTGGCCGAGATGAAGCCGGACGTGATCGTCATCAACGCCTACACCCACGGGAAGAGCTGGCGGGCGGGGATGTTGATGGTCATCAACGACTTCGGACCGCTGACCGGACGGATCGTCATGTTGACCGACCCACCCGGGGTCAAGGGCAACCCGGCGGATTGTCTGCACTGGCGCCGGTCCACCCTCGGGTCCTGCAGTTCCCCGGAGGTGGAGGCGAAGATCGCCGACGAGGTGCTCGAAGCGGAGATCGCGGCATCGACCGGTATCGAACTCGTCAACGTCCGGTCTTGGTTCTGCTGGGACGGCACCTGCCCCCAGGTCATCGGCAACAGGGTCGTCTACGCCGACGGCGGTCACCTGACCGCCACCTACTCCCGTCACCTCGCCGGCGTCCTGGGGCCCGCACTCGCCCTGCACTAACGCGGCAGGGCAACCGGCTCGATCACGCCGATCCGGTCCCGAGGGATGCCCCCGGGATCCGTCCGTCGGTCAGCGACCCACCCCGCGCACCCACCGCAGCGGCGCGGTGACCCGCCAGCTCAGGGTGGCCCTGGTCCGCTCCAGCTCGCCCGCCGTGTCGGAGGCGAGTTTGCTCAGGTCCCGGACGTCGTTGCGGAAGTGCTCGACCTCGCTGCGCAACACCGTGTTGACGGCGACCTGCTGTGCTCGTTCCCGTTCCAGTGCTTCGATGCGGGTGTCCAGGGCCCCGGTGCGGGTGCGATGGTGCTCCACCTCGTCGGCGGCCTCGATCAGCGCCCCACGCGCCTCGGTCAGCTGTCGGGACAGGTCCAGGCGCTGGTTGTCGGCCGCGATCCGAAGTTCGTGGGCGTCCACCCGGGCCAGGTGCAGCTGATGCCGGAGGGAATCGGCGGTCTCCCCGGTGGAGGCCATCGCGCCGGCCGAGGCCCGCAGGTTCGCCTGGGTCACCCCGAAACGCAGCTGGGAGTCCAGCCGGATCTCCAGGATGTTGTTGAAGGCCTTCGCGGAGGCGGCAGCGGCGTCACCCTCGGAAGTGAGGTAGGCGGGGTGCAGGGAGATCCGTGCCTGCCGCGCGGCCTCGGCGGCGACAGCGCGTTCGAGCCAGCCGGGCTCGGTCAGACCGACCGCCGCACCGATCCGGGTGGTGACCTCACGGTAGTTCTCACAGCCGGCCCAAGCCGCCCGGCTGCGCCCGCGCAGGGCGAGGCTGACCCCGAGGGTGAGCACCCCGCGGCGCAGCACGTCCTCGATCCGGCCGCCGGCCAGGCGCCACTCGTCGTCGATCGCCACCAGGCTGCCGTCCTCGCGGACGACCAGGTTGTGCGGGACCAGGTCGAGGGGGAGACCGTCGGTGGTGTCGGCCTCCTCCACCATGGCCTTCCACTGTTTCAGCGCGGCCACCGAATCGGGGTCGTCCGTGTCGACGAAGACCTCGACCAGGTCGCGGCCGGGTTCGAACGGGCTGCTTCCGGTGAGGACGGAGAGGTCGTCGGTCCACGGTGCGTCGACCAGCCGGGTGCGGTCCAACCGGACCTCCCCGTCCTGGGTGACGATCCGCGTCTCGACGGCGTAGGCCGAGCGGCGGTCCACGGAGTAGAAGACCCCGCCGACCTCGGGATCCCAGAGATCGGTCAGCCCGTTCTTCCCGGCCAGGGCGACGAAGGAGTTGCCGGTGTCGGCGGCCAGGCCTGCCTGCACGAAGGACCGCCAGACGAGCCGCTCGTCGGCGACGGTCTCCCGTGGCACCACCCAGTCGGGGGAGGGGAAGTTCGGCACCCGGTAGAGCAGGGACTCGGCCTCCCCGCCCAGGCGCTCCGGCGAGAGCAGGGCCCGGGGCATCTTGTAGTCGGGGAAGGCGAGCACGGTCTCGGCGGTCAGACCGGACAGACTCAGCAGATCCGTCAGCTCACGGCGGGAGAAGGTGCGCGCGGGCCCGTCCTCCGGGTAGCCCTCGGGTCCGTCGAAGTAGCGGTTGGTGTGGTCCTCGGCCGATCCGCTGAAGTACTTGACCCCGAGCTTGTTCTCGATGGCCAGCACCAGGGCGCCCTCGGGCTTCAGGCGCGAGGCCAGTCCGTCGAGGAACTCCCGGTAGGGCGCGAGGTCGGCGCTGCCCGACCCGACGTACTCCAGAACACCGACGACGACGATCACGTCATAGGCCGGAATGTCCGGTATGTCGGAAATCTCACCCACAAAAACTTCGACATTCGGCAGGTCACGGGTGCGCTCGCGGGCAGCGACGGCGCGACGCGGGACCGGCTCGATCGCATCCACCGTCGCGCAGGTCTCGCCGAGGTAGCGGGTGACCGCCCCGCAGCCCGCACCGACCTCCAGCACCACGGCGTCGGCCGGCAGCCGCAGCGGGCGCAGCAGATGCGAGCGGGTCGGGGCCAGGTGGTAGTGCTCGGCCCAGTTCTGGGCCTGGGGGATCAACTCGTCGCTGGTGGAGGACACATCGGAGGAGGCCCGCAGGATCTCCAGCACCCGCTCCTCGCCGCCGTCACGGTAGGAGGAGCCGACATCCCGCAGCATGACCCAACCCTCGTCGGTCCGGGTTCCGCTGGAGCGAAGGGGGGTTGGCACATGCACCGTCCAGGCCTCGTTGACTCGTTTTCTCCGGTGAAGACCGGCAGCTGACTGTTGAACGACACTACCCAACCTCACCACCGAAGACGTGCAAGGCCATGCGGCCTGGCGGAACCCGCGGGGCCACCAACCCCTCGTACGGGTGCCCGCGAGGGCTGTGACGTCGGTTCGCACCGCCGAACGGGTGGTGCGGCTCCGGTAGGGTTTGCGCGTCTGCCCTTGACGAACGGGGCAGGTCGCCACGGGCCGTTGCCCGGTACGGATCCACCAGCGCTGTATCCACTTGTGTACGGAAAGGGACGCCACGCGATGAAGGGCATTGTGCTTGCCGGAGGTGCCGGAACACGGCTGCATCCGGTCACCCGAGCTGTCTCCAAGCAGCTCCTGCCGGTCTACGACAAGCCGATGATCTACTACCCCGTCTCGGTCCTGATGCTGGCCGGCATCCGCGAGATCCTGATCATCACCACCCCCGAGGACAACGCCGCCTTCAAACGGCTGCTCGGGGACGGCAGCGAGTGGGGCCTGGACATCACCTACCAGGTGCAGGCGAAACCGGAGGGGTTGGCCCAGGCCTTCCACATCGGGGCCGACCACATCGGCGACGACTCCGCCGCGCTGGTGCTCGGTGACAACATCTTCTACGGCCAGGGGTTCTCCAAGACCCTGCGCGACGCGGCCACCGACATCTCCGGCTGTGTGCTCTTCGGCTACCCGGTCGGGGACCCGGAGCGGTACGGCGTCGGCGAGCGGGATGCCGACGGACGGCTGATCTCGATCGAGGAGAAGCCTGCGGTTCCGAAGTCGAACCTGGCCATCACCGGTCTGTACCTGTACGACAACAAGGTCGTCGAGTACGCCCGCGACCTCAAGCCCTCGGCCCGGGGCGAGCTCGAGATCACCGATCTCAACAACATCTACGTCGCCAACGGCGAGGCGAACCTGGTGGACCTCGGGCGCGGATTCGCCTGGCTCGACACCGGGACCCACGACTCCCTGCTCGAGGCCGGTGAGTTCGTGAAGGTGCTCGAGCACCGCCAGGGCATCCGGATCGCCTGCCTGGAGGAGATCGCCCTGTCCCAGGAGTACATCAGCGCGAACGAGTGCTACGCCCTCGGTGCGTCCCTCGGCAAGTCCCCGTACGGTCAGTACATCATGCAGGTGGCGAAGGAAGCGGGGGCGATCGGCGCCAGCTGATCGTTCCCGGCGGGGGTTCAACCCGGCCTTCGC
This sequence comes from Nakamurella silvestris, assembly GCA_003576535.1. Taxonomy (GTDB): domain Bacteria; phylum Actinomycetota; class Actinomycetes; order Mycobacteriales; family Nakamurellaceae; genus Nakamurella; species Nakamurella silvestris. The sequence continues at coordinate 30,718 of QXCQ01000145.1, forward strand.
GAACCCACCTGCTGCACACCATCGACCGGCCGAACACCGGCGACGACGAAGGAGATCGACCACGTGACCACCCGGCCCACCGCCCTGATCACAGGTATCACCGGCCAGGACGGCCTGTACCTGGCCGAGTTGCTGCTGTCCAAGGGGTACGAGGTCTTCGGCCTGATCCGCGGACAGAACAACCCGAAGCGGGAGTACGTCGAGCGGACCATCCCCGGTCTGAAGCTGGTCACCGGAGACATCACGGACCTGTCCAGCGTGATGCGGGCCTTCCACACGGCCCAGCCCACCGAGGTCTACAACCTCGGGGCCATCTCCTTCGTCGCCTACTCCTGGGAGAACGCCCACCTGACGAGCCAGGTCACCGGCCTCGGGGTGCTCAACATGCTGGAGGCCACCCGCCTCTACGCCGGGAACGACGTCGGCAAGGTGCGCTTCTACCAGGCGTCCTCCTCGGAGATGTTCGGCAAGGTGCACGAGGTGCCGCAGCGGGAGACCACCCTGCTCTGGCCGCGGTCGCCCTACGGTGTGGCCAAGGTCTACGGCCACTACATGACGATCAACTACCGCGAGTCCTACGGGATGCACGCCTCCTCGGGCATCCTGTTCAACCACGAGTCCCCCCGCCGCGGACCGGAGTTCGTCACCCGCAAGGTGACCCAGGCGGTGACCAGGATCAAGCTCGGCCTGCAGGAGAAGCTGTCCCTGGGCAACCTGGACGCCAAGCGCGACTGGGGTTTCGCCGGTGACTACGTCGAGGCCATGTGGCGGATGCTGCAGACCGACGAGGCCGACGACTACGTCATCTCCACCGGTGAGACCCACTCGATCCGCGAACTGCTCGACATCGCCTTCGCCCGGGTCGACATCGCCGACTGGGAGCAGTACGTCTACATCGACCCGCAGTTCTTCCGCCCGGCCGAGGTCGATCTGCTGATCGGCGACCCGGCCAAGGCGAAGGAGAAGCTGGGCTGGTCGCCGACGGTCTCCTTCACCGACCTCGTCCACATGATGGTCGACTCCGACCTGGCCGAGCAGCGGACCCTGGCGGGCCTGTGAGCACGTGCGGCACCGGGGTGTCCGGTGGCTGAACGGATCTGCCTGATCACCGGGATCTCCGGGCAGGACGGCGGATACCTCGGCGAGCAGCTCGCCGCCGAGGGCAGTGTGGTGCACGGGTTGGTGCGCCCGGGGGACAACGCAACCGCTGACCTGGCCGGACGTCTTCCCGGGGTGACCCTGCACGAGACCGACCTGCGCGACACGGCCGCGGTCGGATCGTTGATCACCCGGATCGCCCCGGACGAGGTCTACAACCTCGCCGGCATCTCCTCGGTGGCCCAGTCCTGGGCGCAGCCGGTACTGACCGGTGAGATCTCCGGTGTGGCGGTGGCCGGGGTGCTGCAGGCCTGCTGGGAACTCCAGGAGGCCACCGGTCGTCCGGTCCGGGTGGTGCAGGCGGCGTCCGCCGAGATCTTCGGCAACCCGGTCACCAGCCCGCAGGACGAGGGCACCCCGATCGCGCCGGTGAATCCGTACGGTGCGGCCAAGGCCTACGCCCATCACCTGGTCGGCGTGTACGCCCAGCGGGGGCTGCACGCCGTGAGCGCCATCCTCTACAACCACGAGTCCCCGCGCCGACCGGACACCTTCGTCACCCGCAAGATCACCCGCGGGGCGGCGTTGATCGCCCGCGGTGAGGCCACCGAACTGGCCCTGGGCAACCTCGACGCCCGCCGGGACTGGGGCTGGGCCCCGGACTACGTCGACGCGATGGTCCGGGCGGCCCGGCACGACGCCGGTGGCAGTTACGTCATCGCCACCGGCATCCCGCACTCGGTACGGGAATTCGTCGCGGCCGCCTTCACCGCCGCGGGCATCGACGACTGGGAGCGGTACGTGCGGGTGGACCCGGCCTTCGTCCGGCCCGTCGACGCGGTCGAGCTCGCCGGTGACGCCGGTCGGGCCAGGACCGAGCTCGGCTGGTCGCCGACCGTCGGGTTCGACGAGCTGGTCCGACGTATGGTCGAGGTCGACCTTGTCTAGTTCCGCCCTGCTCGATCCCGCCCTGCTTGATTCCTCCCTGCTTGATCCCACCCTGCTTGATCCCACCCTGCTTGATTCCCGCCGGGGTGGTTTTCGGCGAGGTCCTTCCCGGCGACCCGGGTGCCCACAGTCCCGATACAGCAGGCCGAACCGATCCGTCCGGTCACAACGAAGTGGAAGTCCGCGAGTATGAGTGTGAACAGCGACCCGGCACCCGCCCTCGAGGTCGACGCCGTCGTCCTGGTCGGCGGCCAGGGCACCCGGCTGCGGCCACTGACCCTCTCGGCGCCGAAGCCGATGCTGCCCACGGCCGGCGTGCCCTTCCTCGAACACCTGCTGTCCCGGATCCGGGAGGCCGGGATGACCCACGTCATCCTCGGAACTTCCTACAAGGCAGAGGTTTTCACCGAGTACTTCGGCGACGGATCCGCCTTCGGGCTCGAGATCGAGTACGTCGTGGAGAACGAGCCCCTCGGTACCGGCGGAGCGATCCGCAATGTCGCCGGCCTGCTGCGCCACGACACGGCGATGGTGTTCAACGGTGACGTGCTCTCCGGGGTGGACCTCGGCGAGATCATCACCACCCACCGGGAACGGCAGGCCGAGGTCACCCTGCACCTGGTCAAGGTCGCCGACCCGCGTGCCTTCGGCTGCGTGCCCACCGACGCCGACGGCCGGGTGACGGCCTTCCTGGAGAAGACCGAGAACCCGCCCGTCGACCAGATCAACGCCGGTTGTTACGTGTTCAACCGGTCCGTCCTCGAAGCCATCCCGGCAGGCCGGGTGGTCTCGGTGGAGCGGGAGACCTTCCCCGGTCTGCTCGCCGCCGGTGCCGGTGTGTACGGGCACGTCGACGACACCTACTGGCTCGACCTCGGGACCCCGGCCGCTTTCGTCAAGGGCTCCACCGACCTGGTCCTGGGCACCGCCCCGACCGCGGCGCTGCCCGGACCCGTCGGTGCGTTCCTCGCCCTGGACGGAGCCAAGATCGAACCGGACGCCGTCGTGGACGGCGGGACGACCCTGGGCCGGGACGTCCAGGTCGCCGGCGGTGCCACGATCACCGGTTCGGTGGTCTTCGACGGTGCCCTGATCGGGACCGGCGCGCGGATCGAGAACTCGATCATCGGCGCCGGCGCGCAGATCGGGGACGACACCGTCATCGTCGACGCGGTGATCGGTGATCGCGCCGTCATCGGTGCCCGCTGCGAACTCCGCCACGGTGCCAGGGTGTGGCCGGACGTCGAACTCGCCGAGGCGGCAGTGCGCTTCTCCGCAGAAGCCTGACAGGATCGATCTCGACGTGAGCACACCCCGGATCACCGTCCTGTTGGCGACACACAACGGCCTGCGCTGGTTGCCCGAGCAGCTCGACTCGATCCTGTCCCAGGAGGGCGTCGAGGTAGGTGTCACGGTCCTGGACGACATGTCCACCGACGGCACCTACGAATGGCTGCTGGACCAGGCGGCGAAGGATCCGCGGTTGACCGTGCTTCCCCGTCAAGGGAGCTCCGGAGGGGCCGCGGCGAATTTCTACCGCTTGCTGGATGCGGTCGACATCGATTCCCAGGACTGCGATCTCATCGCCCTGGCCGATCAGGACGATCTGTGGCTGCCGGGGAAGCTCGCGGCCCAGGCCGACCTGGTCCGCACCCGGGCGCTGGACGGGATCTCCTCGAACGTCACCGCCTTCGGCGAGGACGGCAGCAGGTCGCTGATCAAGAAGGACTACCCGCAGCGACGTCTCGACTACCTGCTGGAGAGCCCGGGGCCCGGCTCGACCTTCCTGCTCACCCCGCGGCTGGTGCGCGAATGCCGTCAGGCGGTCGCCGCCCACCAGGATGCCCCGATGGAGTTCCACGACTGGCTCATCTACGGGGTGTGCCGGGCGCTGGGGTGGCGCTGGTTGATCCAGCCCGTCCCGACCGTGGACTACCGGCAGCACGAGAGCAACGCCTTCGGCGCGAACACGGGTGTGCGCTCGGCCCTGTCGCGGATCGGTCTGATCAACCAGAAGTGGCACCGTGCCGAGGCGATCAAGATGGCCCGGGTGGCCGTGTCCGTGGCCTCACCCGATCGTCTTCGGGAGCTGGACCCGGTCCTGTCGGACCTGACGGCCCGAGGGTTCGGTCCGCGGCTGCGTCTGGTCCGGTTGGCCCCGCAGCTGCGTCGACGGCCGCGCGACCGGGTGCTGATCGCCGGGCTGATCCTGATCGGAATGTGGTGACCGGCGTGACGGGTCTGTCGTTGCCGGGTTCGTTGTTGGAGGAGACATGAAGGTACTGGTCATCGGTGGCAGCGGGTTCATCGGAACCCGGCTGATCCGACAGCTGCTCGCCGACGGGCACGAGGTGACGAACCTGGACATCGCCCCGTCGCAGGAACACCCGCAGATCACGGTGATCGGCGACGTCCGGCAGTTCACCGACGTCAAGTCCGCCGCGGTCGGGGTCGATGCCATCATCAACCTGTCGGCCCAGCACCGCGACGACGTCAAACCCCTGTCCCTCTACGAGGAGGTCAACGTCGGCGGGGCCAGGACCGTGATCAAGGCGGCCGAGGCCAATGCGGTCAACAGGATCGTGTTCACCTCCACCGTCGCCGTGTACGGGCTCGGCAAGGTGAACCCGAACGAGAACTCCCCGGTGGAACCGTTCAACGAGTACGGGCGCACCAAACTTGCGGCGGAGAAACTGCTCCGGGCCTGGGCCGACGGGGATGCGCAGCGCTCGTTGTCGATGGTCCGGCCGTCCGTGGTCTTCGGGGAGGCCAACCGCGGCAACGTCTACAACCTCGCCCGGCAGATCGCCTCGGGCCGTTTCGTTTTCGTCGGCAAGGGCCGCAACCGCAAATCGATGGCCTATGTCGGCAACATCGCGGTGTTCCTGGCCGGACGGCTGTCCGCCCCGACCGGCACCGACATCACCAACTTCGCCGACAAACCCGACCTGACCACCCGCGAGCTGGTCGACCTGGTCCGGGATTCCCTGCAGGGCAGGGCGAAATCGCAGCTGTCGATCCCGCTCTGGCTCGGCACGATCGCCGGCTACGGGTTCGACCTGCTGGCGAAGGTCACCCGGAGGAACCTGCCGATCAGCTCGATCCGGATCAAGAAGTTCGCCGCCGAGACCACCGTGGACACCGGCAAACTGCAGGCGAGCGGGTTCGTTCCCGCGTACACCCTGACCGAGGCCCTGCGGGCCACCGTCAAGGCCGAGTTCGTCGACCGGGACGGGCTGGCCGACCCGCCTGGCGGCTCCGAAGGGTCCGAGTAACTTCCCCGTTTCCCTTCCCGCGAGTGGACTGTGGCACTCCTTCCCCCTGCCGCGAGTGGACTGTGGCACCCCAGTTTTGGGGTGTGGGCGTCCGCTCGCGGGGCGAGGGTGGGGTGTGTGGGTCCGTTCGCGGGGCGAGGTTGGGGTGTGGGCGTCCGTTCGCGGGGCATGGTTGGGGTGTGCGGCGCGAGTGGGCTGTGGCACCCTTCCCCCTGCCGCGAGTGGACTGTGACACC
>QXCQ01000167.1 GCA_003576535.1 Nakamurella silvestris
TTAAAACCCATGAAAAGACTCACAAAGTGTTATATAAAAATTGCCAGTGATTTTACATGAAAGCCATGACAAAGTCAGGTCTACGCGCTATAAGTTTTTAAACAGATCATTTCTATTTATAGCTGTGGTCGTTTTTTAATTATAAATCGAGTTTTTATTGAGCAAAACAATCAGCTTATCAACGTATAGATGCAATGAATTTATGTTCAATCGAATCAGAGGTACAGTTGTACCTCTACACGTCATATACAACCAGCATAGTTTCAAAAATGATCAATCATTCTTTAAATCTTCCGTTTATCCAATTGATTTGCCAGACTGTCACCAAATGCCTGAACAAGCATGACCAACGCAACTAAAACCACGATCACAGCAAACATCATTTGCATATCAAAACGCTGATAACCATAGCGGTATGCAATATCACCCAATCCACCTGCACCAATTGCACCAGCAATCGCTGATGAGTTAATCATGGTGACAATCGTAACCGTAAAACCTGCTACGATTCCAGGTAATGCTTCAGGTAAAAGCACATGCCAAACGATCTGTTTACGGTTACAGCCCATCGCCTGTGCTGCTTCAATTAAGCCTTGATCAACCTCACGCAAACTTACTTCAGCGATACGAGCAAAAAATGGAGTTGCCGCCAACGTCAATGGAACAACAGCAGCCCATACCCCATAACTTGTTCCAACAATCCAACGGGTTAAAGGAATAAGTGCAACCATCAAAATAAGAAAGGGAACAGAGCGAGTAATATTGATCACTGTGCCTAAAGCATGGTTGATCTTTTTAGAGGGATAAATCCCTTGCTCCGATGTATTCACTAACACAACTGCGAGAGGCAATCCAATTAAAAAGGCAATAAAAGCAGAAACACCCACCATTAGTAGCGTGTCAATTGTCCCTGTGATCAATAAATCAATGAGTTGGTCTTGCATAGCCCAGTACCTCTATTTGTGCAATATGAAGTTTTAGTTTTTCTTGCAATGCGGCAAGGTCTAGATCGATTTGCGCAGTACCTACAATCAATGTACCGACCAAATGATTTTGAATACTATCGATGTGGCTTTGATATAAATGAACAGATGCTTCAAATGCTTGAAAAACCTGTACTAGATCTGGAGAGTTTTTTGGATCTGTTTCGTAGCGTAGTTTTAAAATACTATGTGTTGAATCGGATTGAGGTTCATCAACAAGACCAAAAGGTAAATCAAGTTGCTCTAAGTTTAACAATTCTTGGGTAATTTTTTGCTCAGGCTTAGAGAACACAGACCAGACTAGACCTGATTCAACGATTTCTCCATGTTCAATCACCACCACTTGATCGCAAATTTCACGAATCACTTGCATTTCATGGGTAA
>QXCQ01000040.1 GCA_003576535.1 Nakamurella silvestris
TCATTAACCAACCACCACCCCACACCCAATGTGCAATCGGAGCATAAACAACAATCACCCAAATGGTAATAAAGCTGATCCAAGCGCTGAACTTCATACGATCAGCCACAGAACCACTAATAATGGCAACTGTAATAATCGCAAAAGTCATTTGGAAAATAACAAATAGAATTTCAGGGATACTTCCGCTCAGCGCATCTGTGGTGATGCCAGACAACATGGCTTTATCTAACCCACCGATAAAAGCATTGCCAGATCCAAAGGCTAGTGAGTACCCCACAACCACCCATACAATACTTACAATTGCTGCAGCAGTGAAACTTTGTGCCATTGTTGCCAGTACGTTTTTCTTACGAACCATACCACCGTAAAACAATGCCAAACCTGGAATCGTCATCAGCAAGACCAATGCTGTAGACACTAAAATCCACGCAGTATCGCCTGTGTTGAGTGTTGGTTTCTCTGCTTCTGGTGCAGGTGCAACTGTTGCAGTTGCCTCAGGGGCAACGCTTGCTGTGGTATCTGTTGTCGCTGTGCTGACATCACTTGCTGATGCAACAGCGCTAGACGCAGGCTCAGTTACGCTTTCTTCTGCCCACGCAACTGATCCGCCAAGAAGTGCGCCAGACAGGCTGAGCGCTAATAGCATTTTTTTCATTCGTATCCCCCAACCTAATTTTGTGAGTTATGTCTTCATCAACATAACCAGCAATCTTCGTGCCAAATTAAACAGCGTCTGGACCTGTTTCACCTGTACGAATACGAATCACTTGCTCTAAATTCGTCACGAAAATTTTTCCGTCACCAATTTTCCCAGTGCTCGCAACACGTGTAATAGATTCAATCACTGAATCTACCATGTCATCACTGATCGCGATTTCAATTTTCACTTTTGGGAGAAAATCCACGACATATTCAGCACCACGGTAAAGTTCTGTATGCCCTTTTTGACGACCAAAACCTTTAACCTCAGTTACGGTAATCCCTTGAACGCCTATATCAGACAAGGCTTCACGCACGTCATCTAATTTAAACGGTTTTACAATTGCAGTTACGAGCTTCATATTGTTTTCCTTCGGCTTATTTCACCAGTAAGGTTTTATGTTCAATTTTCGTGCCAATCTTATTAACGGTTGGGGTGGCTAATTTGATCAACACGTATTGCCTTTATAACCTATTGTATATCCTTAGGTGAAGTTTCAACTTGAAAAAACTCACAATAATGATCAATTTTTTTAAAATTCACTCACGATTTTCTTATCTTTGAT
>QXCQ01000169.1 GCA_003576535.1 Nakamurella silvestris
ACCGCGTCCGGAGAGCTCGTGGACAAGGCCACCGGCGAAGGTACCGGGATCATCGGAACCAAGACCTTCACCTCCTCGGCCACCAGCAACGGCACCGTCGAGGTGCAGTTCACCATCACCGAGGAATGGGCCGGACACACCCTCGTCGCCTTCGAAACCCTCACCCACGGCGACGACACCATCGCCACCCACGAAGACATCAACGACACCGCCCAAACGGTGACCGTGGGCAAGACCCCATCGGTGGCAACCACTCTGGTCGACGACGTGGACGGTGACAAGAACGTCGCGCAGGCCGGCGGCACGGTGACCGACACCATCACCTACGAAAACCTCACCCCCACCAGCGAATACACCGTCACCGGCGAACTGGTCGACAAGGCCACCGGCGAAGCCACCGGGATCACCGGAACCAAGACCTTCACCTCCTCGGCCACCGGCAACGGCACCGTCGACGTGCAGTTCACCATCACCGAGGAATGGGCCGGACACACCCTCGTCGCCTTCGAAACCCTCACCCACGGCGACGACGTCATCGCCACCCACGAGGACATCAACGACACCGCACAGACGGTGGAGGTCCTTGAGGTCGCTCCGACCACGTCAACCGGTCCTACCACCGGTCCTTCCACCAGCGAAACGTCGGTCTCCTCCACATCCGCGGAAACGTCGAGCACCCCGACCGCTTCGTCTTCCGGTGGTGTGCTTCCCACCACCGCGGGCACCACCCCTCCGGGCAGCGGGTATCTGCCGAGTACGGGCGTCAGCTCCACCACCGGAACCCTCGCCATCACCGCGATCCTCACGCTCCTGTTCGGGACGGGCCTGTTGATCTGGGGCCGCACCCGCACGAGCCGTCAGCACTGATCACGATCCACCAGAGCTGACCGGACCCGGAGATCACCCTGTGCCCCCTCACCGAAAGATGAGGGGGCACAGGGCTTACCGGGCAGGATGTATTTCGGGCACAGAGAGCCTGCACGTCCGGCTGTTTCCACACGCATCGCCAGGAGATCCCTGACAACCCAGATCTGGCCCTGGACGGAAGTACGACAGCCCAGGGAAACTCCTTTTTTCCGTCGGTGTCACCTTCAGCGGGCAACTGACCAGACAGACCCGGCCTTGGGCGTAAAACCACTACCAGACAATCACTCTCAGGCCCACTGAACTCACGTCCACGCCGGTCCTCCCCGCGGCAACCGAGTCGAACCCAGGCGCAACGGGAGGAGCCAGGGCAACGGAAGGTCAGGGGTTTGCCTGGGCGGGTCCACCGTTCGGTCGGGTCCGGGCGGCATGACCCGGTACACGGGGTGTGTCCGTGCTCTGGCCACATCGGGCAACGCAGGTATTCAGGTAGGGGCCCCGGCGTACTCGGGGTACGCCGGGGCGATTGTCCAGTCGGAGAGCACTTGATATGTCACCGTTGTCGATCCGATACCTCCTTGCCTGTCATCCGGTAGTGCGGGAGTCAACGCTCTTCGGGGGTGAGCGTTGCCTCCCGGCCAGTTTCCAGGGACCGGCCGCTGTGGCCGCCGCCTGGTCACGCAGGGCAGGACAGCGTATCCCTGCGGGCAGGTAGGTGCCCGATGACGGTGGCGCCTGCCAACCGGACACCCTTGTTGCGGTCGGGAACTCCTGCGCGATCATGGCCTCGAACTCTGCCTTGATCAACTCCTCGTCCAGGAGTGTTCCCAGGAAACATTTCTCGCCTGGCCCCACTTCGGTCGGGACCATGGACATTGCTTCGAATTGCATCACTTCACCTCACCTCGGTGTCACAGGCGGGGCGGGGGGTCAGGCGTCGACCAGTTGCCGGTTCTGATTGCCGGGCTGATCGATGGTGATCTTGCGTGGTTTTGCCCTCTCCGCCACGGGGATCCGTAACGTCAGCACTCCCCCGTCGTAGGCGGCGCGAACCTTGTCCGTGTCCAGGGTGTCACCCAGGATCAGCTGCCTGCTGAACACCCCACGCGGCCGTTCGGCCGCGACGAACTCGCGGTCACCCGAGGGGCCCTTCCGGTCCGCCCTGACCGTCAGGACGTTGCGTTCCACGTCCACATCGATCGAGTCCGGGTCGACCCCGGGCAGATCGAACTCGACGATGAACTCGTTCCCCTCACGCCAAGCATCCATCGGCATGGCCGACGGGCGGGCAGTCGTTCCAGGGTTTCCAAAGACCTGCTGGCTCAGACGCTCCAGATCACGGAACGGATCAGTACGCATCAGCATCGGTTCCACCTCCACAGATAGTCAATTGGTCGATGCACCATCCGTCACCACCGGCCGACTGGTGTTCCCAACCGGTGATGAAGACTTTTTTACCAGTCCGGGCCGGGTCGTTCAAGTAGTGGATCGATGAGAATTGCACAAGTGCCCGCATCCACAGGTGGAGCGACTTCTACTGGCGGGCAGCGTGTGTCGCGAGGCCGTCAGGGTGTCGGCAACGCCCCACAGCCGTACGTGCCCCCTTGCCGTACGAGTCGCACAGCCGCACAAGTCGCACCAGGTCTGGACCGGACCCGTTCCGGGTGCCTATTGCCTGCTGCGCGATGGTCCCTGGTGCCCGCAGCGCGCCCGTTCTCGTGTGCCGGACCAGTTATTCGTCAGCGATCGCCGAAGGGATCGGCAGTGCGTCCGACCAGGTCGGCGATGGAGGCCAGGACCAGACTGGGCCGGTAGGGGAACTGTTCGATCGACTCCGGGGTGGAGATGCCCGTCATCACCAGGATGGTGGCCAGCCCGGCCTCCAACCCGGCGATGACGTCGGTGTCCATCCGATCACCGATCATCAGCGTGCTTTCCGAATGCGCACCGATCGCCCGCAGGGCGCTGCGCATCATCAGCGGGTTCGGTTTGCCGACGAAGTACGGCACCTTCCCGGTCGCCTTCTCGATCAAGGCCGCCACCGCGCCGGCGGCGGGCAACACACCCTGTCGGCTCGGACCGGTCGCATCGGGGTTGGTGGCCACGAATTTGGCCCCGTCGTTGATCAGCCTGATCGCCGTGGTGATCGCCTCGAAGGAATAGGTCCGCGTCTCTCCGAGCACGACGTAGTCCGGGTCCCGATCCGTCAGCACGTAGCCGATCTCGTGCAGCGCGGTGATGACACCGGCCTCGCCGATCACAAAGGCCGAGCCGGCCGGCCGCTGGGAGTGCAGGAATCGCGCAGTGGCCAGGGCGGAGGTCCAGATCCGGTTCTCCGGGATGTCCAGGCCGGCCTGGAGCAGCCGGGCCCGCAGATCCCTCGGTGTGAACAAGGGGTTGTTCGTGACGACGATGAAGTTGATGTCGTTCGCGGTCAGTTCGGCGATGAACTCCGCCGCCCCCTCGATGGCGTGCTCCTCATGGACGAGGACCCCGTCCATGTCCATCAGATAGGACCAGGGCACGGTGACCCCGGGGACATCTGCGGACGCGGTACCACCAGGTGAGGCACTGGTGGCCGGGCTGCCGGGGGCGGTCGCGGACGGTGCGGGGTTCTCTGCTCGGGTCACGCGTCCATCATGGTCCACGACGGGTCCCGGGTGCCGTGCGGGAGGGCCGTCTATGTTGCCTCCGGGCGGCCGCCTGCGGTCCGGATCGGCCCGACGGACGCCTGACGGACGCACCCCGCAAGCCTTTTCCCTAGGTCAGGGCACCGGCCGGACGGCGAGTGGACGTCAACGGCAGACACTGACCACGAAGCCGGAACCTGACCACCGCAGCCGGCCTCTGATCCGTAGACAGGGCAACCGACCGGCAACCCTGCACCGACCGCGAGATGCTCGCGCCGAACATGGGAGAACGATCATGGACTTCGACTACGACTCGACCGACAACGGATTCGCCACGGGATTCGACGGCGGTCTCGACGGCAACGGATTCGACGGAGGCTTCGACGGAGCCGGATTCGAGAGTGCCCCCTTCGATCCCTCCGGAGGATTCGTACCCGGCGACGACGGCACCGGGTTCGACGGGACGGGTTTCGGCGGCACCGGGTTCGACGGGACGGGCTTCGACACCTTCCCCGGAGACACCGGCGTCACCGCTGTCGACGGAACCGGATTCGCGCCGTTGCCCGGGACGGAGGCCCTCGACCCGAGCTACCGGCTCGATCCATCCGGGATGCCGACCTACAACCCGGTCACCCCGGCCGACGGATTCGCGTTCGACCCGAACTTCGGCATCCCAGGGCTGCCGTCCGTCGATGCGCTGAACCAGTTCGTCGACAACAGCCTCGCCGACACCACCGCCCAGCTCGACCAGGCGGTCCAGCAGTCCGACCAGTTCTCCGATCAGATGCAGCAGGGTATCGACACCCTCAACGCCGACGGCCGTTTCGACGACTACCTCAACCAGATGGACCGGCAGGACGCGCAGATGGTGAACAACTACAACCAGGACATCAACAACTCGTGGGCGCAGACGAACGCCGACTCCAACGCCGCAGCGGACGAGCGCTCCCAGCAGTTCCGCGACGGCCTGTGACGGGAGTGAACCTATGATCCGTGGATGACCTCGCAACGACCCACCGCCGTTGCGAGGTCGGCACGGGTGGTGCGGGCCGCCCGGATCCTGCTGATGGTCTTTGTGGTGGCGATCGCCGTCATCGTGCTCTGGCCTGGCCCGCCCGCTGCGGATGCGCAGAACTCCCTCCGCGATTTCCTGGCCCACGCGCATCGAAGCTGGCTGCCGCGATGGGTCTCGTTCGGCCTGATCGAATGGCTCTCGAACGTGGTGATGTTCGTCCCGATAGGTTTCCTGGGTGCACTCGCCGTCCGGCCGCAGCGCCTGCTCTGGGTGATCCCGGCCTGTGCGCTCGCCTCGACGGTGATCGAACTGGTCCAACAGGCAGCGCTGCCGGACCGGACCGCCTCCGTCGCCGACATCGTGGCGAACACCCTCGGTGGAGTGATCGGGGTGCTGCTGACCCGACTGCCGGCCGTTCGTCGTCGCGCCGGAGGCTGAAAACCCGTCAGGCGAAGCCGTTCCCGCGCACGTTGTTGGTCCTCGCGCGCGTTGTTCGGTGCGCGAGGAGCAACACGGTGCGCGGGAACGATGATCGGTCGGGGTTGGTGGTCCTCGGGGCCCGTCCCATCGGGCGTGGGTCGGACCCCGAGGAGTCTTCGGACGGGGCGGCTCGAAAGCTCTGCCCCTGATTGTTCCCGCGCAGGTTGTTGGTCCTCGCGCGCGTTGTTCGGTGCGCGAGGACCAACACCGTGCGCGGGAACAAGAACGGGAACGGGAACACGG
>QXCQ01000150.1 GCA_003576535.1 Nakamurella silvestris
CAACACCAAACTGTCTCAGACAGCTTGACAACTTCCGTGCATCGCGCGCGGATGTCAAGAAGGAGCGCGGTCCGGGCCGACGGAGTCTCGCACCCGCGCGGAACATTCCCTGCCCCCGTGGCATCCCATGGGTATGAGACCTGGTCCTACCCTCCTGAATTCCCGGCCGCCTACCCGGCGCCGCCCACCGCTCGCGATCCTTGGCCCGGCCCTCGCTGCCACCGTCGCGGTGCTGGCGCTGTCCGCCTGCTCACCCGATCGAACGGCGGGGCCTCGCACCACCGGAACCTCGTCGGTGACCTCCGGCAGCGCGACGACAACGGCGCGGCCGCCGACCACGAGCCCCTCCACCGGCCCGACCGGCACCGGCTCACCGGCCACCACCGCGATCCCCCGCACGACCGGCCCCGGGACCACGGGACCGACCACCACGGACAACTGGCGGACCAGCACCCCGACGCCGTACACCCCGGACATCCCCGGGTACTCCACCGACCCGGCCCACGTCCTCATCTCGGTGGAGCAGGTCGACGCGGGGGTCGACGGTGTACGCAGCACGGACCGGACCCTGGTGTTCGGCGACGGTCGGGTCGTCGTCACCTCGCCCGATTCGGTCTCCGGTCTGTCCGAGTTGCGGATCGACCAACGATCCCTGCGCGGCCTGATCACCGAGGCCGCCGGGCGCGGCCTGCTCACCGGGACCAGTTTCGGTGAACCGGGGATCACGGACCAGGGCTGGACCACCGTCACCTTCGACACCGACCTGGGGCTGGTCGAACACCGTGTCCACGCTCCCGGATTCACCGACGGACTGGACGAGATGCAGGTCGTGGCACGGGAGGACATGGCGGCCTTCGAGAACCTCCTGCTGTCGACGCTGAACACCGATCCACTCGACCTGCCCGCGGACTACCTCCCCGCCGAGATCGAGATCCGTGCCACCATGGCCTTTCCGACGGACGGACAGGCGACGGAACCCGTGGTGGCGTGGCCGTTCACCCGGAGTGCACGGAAGTTGTTCGGAGACAACGGTTGCACGATCCTTCCACTGGAACAGGTGCGGGGCCTGCTGGACGAGATCGTGGTCGAGGAGCCACTCACCAGAACAGGGGACCGGCGGGTGGCCGTCGACACGGGGGTCGACTCCCCCGCCTCCCTGGCGCTGGTCCTGACCTTCCCGACGGGGCGGGCGACGTGCAGCCCGCCCGATGTGGTCGCGGTGTCACTGGCCACTCCTTGGCCGGCCGACGACCGCCGCGCGACCGACCAGTGGGCCAGATGGCTGGCCGACGACGCGGTCCACACCCTCGCCGCGGCAGGGGTTCTGGGCCCGGAGGCCGGCGATGCCTCGGATCTGTCCTGGTACCGGCTGCTCTACTCCACCGGAGAGGTCAAGGGAAGGACCGTCGTCGACGTCACCGGCGAGGCTCTCGGTTCCGCCCGCGACCCGGAGACCTTCGCGGTGCGGATCGATGGGCGGACCGGCGAGGTGTTGCGATCCACCGCCGACTGAGACCCTGGCGCACTGCCCGCCTCAGCCCGGTGCATCCCCGGCGCAGACCAGGGTGAAGGTACCCGGCCGGGTGTTCGACTTCTTCGGCGTCACATCGGTCCCGGCCTCGTCCACCTTGGTGTAGACGAAAACACCTGTCCCCGTGTACGTTCCGTCCTTCTCGGTCAGCTTCAGCTCTCCGGCGGCATCCCCTGCGGCATCCTTCAGACCTTGCCGGGCCTGAAAGATCAGGGTGGCCCCCTTGGTCGAGATCGTGTAGACCGCGGTGGGGTTCGAACCGGACACCAACACGTTGATCGACGCCGTTCCGGTGCGTCCTTCAGCGGTGAGCTGCCCGTCGAACTCGGCGCAGGTGGTGGCCAGCTCGACCGGATCCTGACCGTCGATCTTCAGGGTCACGGTCCCCGCGGTCCCCGGCGAGCTGGTGGTCGTTGAGCTCTGCACCGGATCGGACTGACCCGACTGGGTGGTCAGACCGGCACTGCTCGCGGGTGCTGACGGGGCTGAAACCGCGGTGCTGGAAACAGTTTCGGGGGCAGGCGTCTCCGGGGAGGCGGTACAGGCGGCGACCAGGGTCACCAGCAGCAGGCCGGCAACCGGGACCAGCAGGCGATGGGCCACCAGGGTCTCCTCTCCGTCGAGTGTTCGTCTGCGGCGTGGCCGACGTGTCATCGCGTGCCGCGAACTGCCGGGTGCGGTGACGCCCATTGTCACAGACCCGCTTCGGCGGCCAGACGGCGCACCAGGGTGAAGGCCGTCTCCTCGGTGACGTGCTGCCATCCGGTACCCGCCCACAGGTGCAACAGGTCCCCACGCCCCTGGGCGGCCGCGGCAACCCGCAAGGGCCGGGTGAGGTGGTGGATCTGCGGATACCCCGACGGCGCCTCGGCGGAATGTTCGATGACGAAGGCATTCTCCAGCGCTCGCGCGGGTCGCCCGCTGAACGCCCTGGTGATGACCGTCCTGGTGCCCTCCCGGTCGAGGAGGGCCCGCCGATGGGTCCGGGAGGTTCCGGCCTCGGGCGTGCAGAGGAAGGCCGTCCCCAGCTGGGCCGCCACCGCACCGGTCGCAAGCACCGCGGCGATGTCCGCACCCGTGCTCAGACCACCGGCGGCGATCACGGGAGTCCCTGTCACTGCGGTGATCTGCCGGATGAGGTCCCGGACCGGCACCATCTGCCCGCCGTCCGGCTGCGAGCTGTCGTCCTGGAAGATGCCACGATGGCCGCCGGCCTCCATCCCCTGGGCACAGAGCAGGTCCACCCCCGAGGCGACGGCCTGCCGGGCCTCGTCCACCGAGGTCACGGTGGCGATGACCCGGGCACCGGTGTCCCGCCGCAACTGCGCCACCAGTTCCGACGACGGCGCGGCGAAGGTGAGACTGATGTAGGCGGGCCGATGCCCGGCCAGCACGGCGATCTTGGCTTCGAGCGCATCGTCGGTCCAGGCGCGGGTGCCGAGTTCGACCCCGAGCTCGGCGGCGACCGGTGCCAGCCGGTCGGCGTAGGCATCGATGGCTGCCGGATCGGCCGAATCCGGGGAGGACAGGAAAAGGTTTACGCCGTAGGCACTCTCGGACATGTCCTCCAACTCCACCAGTTGTCGCCCGAGGGCCTCGGCAGTCAGGTAACCCGCGGCGAGGAAGCCGAGGCCGCCGGCCCGCCCCACCTCGGCCACCAGTGCCGGGGTCGACGGACCACCCGCCATGGGAGCGGCAATGACGGGGAGCGTGGAGAGCAGTTCATCGGTCATCGGGCACCTCGTCCTTCGGCGCCGAAGCGCAGTCCGTCCATCAACAGATCGAGCAATCGGCCCGCCTGGTCCCGCCAGCCGGCCTCGGCCGAGATCGACCACACCCCGCTCATCGCCTGGTAGAGGTCCTCGGCCGGCACATCACTCCGGATGACACCCGCCCCGGCACCTGCACGGAGCAGAGAATCGAGGGCGGCGACGATGGATTCCCTTGTCCCGGCGTAGAAGTCGGTCTTCGGCTCGGCCACCGCCCGCAGGGCGTCCGACATACCGCGTTTGGCCGCGACATAGGCGACGAATCGATCCATCCATTCCCGCAGCGCCAGATCCGGCGGGTCGGCGGCCAGCAGCACGGCGGCGGCGGCACACAGCTGCTCCACCTCGTGGCCGTAGGCCTCGAGCACCAGGGCGTCCCTGGTCGGGAAGTGGCGGTACAGAGTGCCGATGCCGACACCGGCCCGCTTGGCGATCGACTCGAGCGGAACCTCCGGGCCGCCTGCGGCGAAGCCCTCGACTGCCGCGGCGAGCACCTTGTCCCGGTTGCGCTGAGCGTCCGCCCGCAGCGGGCGGGTGCGGTTGACGCTCGTCACAGTGCCACTCCCCAGCTAAACGGAGGTTCCTCCGTATAGTGATCCTTAGCGGAGGTTCCTCCGCTTCGTCGATTCTATCGTTGGAGTCAGCATGAGCACCATCTCGACACCATTCGGGTTCACTTCGACCGCGGCCGAGGTGGCCGCGGGTATCGACCTCACCGGCAAACGGGCCGTCGTCACCGGCGGGGCCTCCGGAATCGGGGTGGAGACAGCACGAGCCCTTGCCGCGGCCGGGGCCGAGGTCACCCTCGCCGTTCGCAACATCGCCGCCGGTGAGGCCACTGCCGCCGACATCAGCGGATCGACCGGGAACAACAGGGTGCTCGTCGAGCCGCTGGAACTGGCCGACCGCGATTCGATCAGCTCCTTCGCCTCCCGCTGGAAGGGTCCCCTCCACCTGCTGGTCAACAACGCCGGTGTCATGGCCCAGCCGGAGGAGCACACCGCCGAGGGCTGGGAGATGCAGTTCGCGGTCAACCATCTCGGCCACTTCGCCCTGGCCCTCGGCCTGCACGACGCCTTGGCCGCCGCCGGTACGTCGCGGATCGTCGCCGTCAGTTCCAGCGCCCACTTCCGCTCGCCCGTCATCTTCGACGACCTCCACTTCGCCTACCGTCCCTACGAGCCGTGGGCGGCCTACGGCCAGTCGAAAACGGCGAATGTGCTGTTCGCGGTCGAGGCGAGCCGCCGGTGGGCCTCCGACGGCATCACGGCCAATGCCCTGATGCCCGGGGCGATCCGGACGAACCTGCAACGCCACGTCAGCGGCCTCAGCGCCCCGGAGTGGATGTGGAAGACCACCGAACAGGGGGCGGCCACCAGTGTCCTGCTCGCGACCTCCCCGCTGCTCGGCGGGATCGGCGGCCGGTACTTCGTCAACTGCAACGAGGCCGAGGTCGTCAACGGCCGGACCGAGGACATGACGGGTGTGGCTCCGTACGCCCTCGATCCGGCCAATGCCGAACGCCTGTGGGAGGTCTCGAGCGCCCTGGTCAGCTCCTGATCACTCGCCTGCGGACGATTCGGACCCGTTCCCGCGCACGTTGTTGCTCCTCGCGCGCGTTGTATCGCGCGCGAACACGAACACTGTGCGCGGGAACAGCAGGGGTGGTCCGTCGATCAGCCGCCGGTGCGGGTGCCTCGGTTGAACCCGCCTGCGCCGAAGCCGGTTGCTCCCCGCGTTCCGGTGCCGGTCCCGCCGAGCCCGGACAGCCCTGATGAGGTGCTGCCCGCTGAGGGCAGCGCAGCGTTCAGATCAGCGATGACCACCTGGTCACCGGCGGCGAGCCCGTCGACGATCTGGGTGACGTCGGCCCCCACCGACCCGATCGTCACCGCCTTCGGTGTCAGCACACCGTCCGCCAGCACGGACACCGTGCGTCGCGCACCGGTGGTGGTGATCGCCGAACTCGGCACGGTCAACACCGACTCCAGATCGGCGACCGTGATCTGAACCGTGGCACCCGAACCGTTGTAGAGGTTCTGCCCGTCGGTCTTCAACAGGATCGTCACCGGGAAGGAGGTGGCGGTGCTCGTCGTGCCGGACGATCGCAGGAGGCCGATCAACGACACCGTCCCGGTCAGATCGGCGTTGACCCCGTCCACCAGGACGTCGGCCTTCTGCCCGACCTTGATCCGATCGATCACCGCCAGCGGGACCGTCGTCGACACCTCGAAGGCACCCTCCCCGATGACCGTGATCGCGGTCGCCGAGTTCGAGGCGCTGACGGAGTCACCCTGGGCGATGGTCACCTGGGCGACAGTGCCGGAGATCCGGCTGGTGAGCTTCACCCGACCGAGATTCTGTTCGGCCACCGCCACTTTCGCCTCCGCCTGGTTGATGACTGCCTGGTCGGCGGCGATCTGTTCGGCGGTCGCCGGTCCGGCGGACTGGGCTGCGCCACTGCCCGCACCACTGCCCGAGTTGAATCCGCTACCAGTGCCGGAACCGACTGTGCCGGTGCCGGTGCCGGTGCCGCCGGTGGCACCGGAGCCGAACCCGCTGCCGGTCCCCGAGGAATCGGTACCCGAGCCCGTCGAGCCCGAGCCGGCTGCTGTTCCTGAACCCGCGACCGGAGTTCCTGAGACCGAGCCGCCGGAGCCGGAGCCCGAACCCGAGCTCCCGGATCCGCCGAATCCCGTTCCACCGGAGGTGGTCCCGCCTCCACCGACTCCGGGCGATGCAGTCCCCGAGGCCGTCGTCGGGGTACTCGGCGAGGTCGTCCCGCCCGCGGACGAGCCAGGTCGCCCGCCGCCGGTCCCGCCACTGCCACCGTTGCCGCTGCCACTGCCACTGCCACTGCCACTGCCACTGCCACCGTTGCCGTTGCCGTTGGTGGTGGGTGCGGTGGTCCCACCGGTTGAACCTCCCGGGGTTCCCGACCCGGTGCCGCTGCCACCGGTGGCCTGCTGCAGTGCGGTGACCGCCGCCGTGAGCGCGCCCAACAGCCCGGTCTGCGCCGTCTGGGAATCCGACACCTGCTGCTGGTCGTCGAGGACCCGCTGGATCAACACCTGGCAGGACTGCAGGTCCGCCGCCAGGGCGGCGGTGTCCACGGTGCTCGGGTCACCGGCAGTGCCGGGGTCCTGGGCAGCTGTCGTCGTGACGACAGCGCTGAGCTGTGCGACCTGTGCGGCACTGCTGCCGGTCAACGCCAAGGACACCGCCTGCGCGCCGGCCTGGCGGAAGCCGACCCCGCTCGATCGATACCCCACACCCGTGGCACCGGCGGACGTCGGCGAGCCGGTGGCAGCAGCATCGCTGCCCTCGGGGGAGGCCGTCGTCGACCCGACGCTGCCGGCACCCGTGGCGTCGGCGGTCGTAACCTCCGATGTCGATTCCACGGCGGTGCCGGAGGTCTGGGTCGGCTCACCGGTCTGACCCGGTTCGTCCGTTCCCGATCCGTCCGTCGGCTCCGCGGTCGGATCGTCGGTAGGGCCGGAGGTCTGGGTCGGCTCACTCGTCTGCGTCGGCTCACTCGTCTGCGTGGGCTCGCTCGTTCCCGATCCGTCCGTCGGCTCCGTGGTCGGATCGTCAGTGGGATCAGAGGTCTGGGTCGGCTCACTCGTCTGGGTCGGCTCGGAGGTTTCCGTGGGATCGGAGGTCTGGGTCGGCCCGGTGGGCAGCGCCGCTCCCAGGAACACCGCACACTGGGTCTTGGCAGTCTCCAGATCGGCTTCGGCCGTCGCGATCTGCTGGTCGAGCAGTTTCTGCTGTGCGATGACCCTCTGCTGGGCGTCACGCACCGCGGCCACCAGTTTCGCGGTGTCCGTTCCACCCGGCTGGGTCCCACCGCCGGGGCGGGTGCCTGTCGTGGGTGCCGGTTCCTCCGAGGACGGCACCTGATCGGTCGTCGGTGCGGCACCGGTGGTCTCACCGGTACCCGGTCGTCCTGGCTGGGTCTGGCCGGCACCTGCGTCCCCACCACCCGCTGGGGCTCCGCCGGTGGTCTCGACCTGCCGACCAGTGGTGTCCGTGCCGGATCCCCCGCCCGATCCATTGCCAGTCCCGGAACCCCCGCCCGACACCGAACCCGCGTTCGCGGAACCAGCACTGCCGGAACCAGCGCCGGCGACACCGTCTCCGGCGACCGCCGTCGACGTCGACGCCGACGCCGACGCCGTTCCGTCCGTGGTGGAGGTGGTCTCGGTCTGGCTCGCGAGATCATCGGCCAACGCCTGTTCGGCCTGGGCCAACGTGTCCTTCGCCGAGGTCAGGGCATCCTCGAGGGAGGTGGGGTCGATGGTCGCGAGAACCTGCCCGGCCTCGACCTTGTCACCCACCGAGACCTTCACGGTCTTGACCGTCCCGGCCACCGAGAAGGTGTTGGCCACCTTGTCGACGGAGGCCACCGTCCCTACCGAGTTGACCACCTGCTTGACCGATCCGAGGGCCGCGGCCACCGTCCGGTAGGCCGGTGCCGAGCTCCCGGTACGGGCGATGGCCACGCCACCCCCCACCCCCAGGATCAACACCACGGTGGCGGCAGCGGTGATCACCTTCTTCTTCCGCCGCCGGCGCGCCCGCGCCTGGCCGGCCGGGGTGACGATCTCAGCCATTGGTGGTGTCCGTCGACCCAGCGCCCGGTGCCTGGCCGCCGGCCCCGCCGAACCCGCCCTGACGTCCGCCGCGACGGACGGAGCATCCCTGGTCGGTGGCCTTGCTGAGGGTGATGGTGGTGGCGGCAACCGCTCCGCTGTCGTCCGCAGTACCCACCGCGGTTGCACACTGACCGACTTCCAGGGCCGAGGACTTCGCGGCAACTGTTGCGGTGTAGGTGGTGTCGGAGGTGACCGTCACCGTGCTGTCGGTCTTGGTCCCGTTCTCGTCCACGGCGACGGTGAAGGTCGAGCCCGACACCGCCGAGACGGTTCCGGAGACCGGGCGGCTGAATCCGCCGAAACCACCGCCGGGCGCCCCGGCACCGGTGGGTCGGACACCGGTCGGCAGTTCACCGGTCGGCATCGCACCACCGGTTGGCATGGCACCACCCTGACCCCCGCCGAAACCGCCGCCCGGGGCCCCGCCGCCGAAACCGCCCCCACCGCCGAAACCTGCCCCGAATCCGGTGGAGCACGAACCGTCGACCGGGTCGGTCACCCGCACCGACCCCGCGGTCACCTCCGCCGGTACCGACAGATCAGGGGTGGGCGCAGCCGTTCCGGCGGTGCCGGTTCCGCCGGTGCCCGAACCTGTCTGGTCTGCCGACACTGCTGCCACCACCGTCACACAAGCACCCTCCACCACCGATTTCAGGGTGCTCGCCTTGGTCAGGGTGAAGGTCGTCTTCGCGGTGTAGTTGACCGTGGTCTGGCTGTCCGCGCTCTGGACCTCGATGCTTCCGTCGGAGATGTCGGCGACCGTGCCGGAGGTCACCGGCGTCCGGGCCTGGCCTCCCCCACCGTTACCCCCACCGCTGCCACCGCCATTGCCATTCCCTGCGTCACCGGTCCCGGGTGCGGCCTGCCCGGTCGTTGTGACGGCGGTGCCGGTTTCGCCGACCGCCGCCGCCGGACTGGTCGCCGACCCGTCGGCCGATCCGCAGGCCGTCAGGAGCAGGCCGGCTGCGGCGAGCGCGGCAAGGCCGGAGAGGCCCCTGGAGGTGAGGTGGTTCCAGCGGCGCGGGCTGTTGTTCATGAGTGATTTCCTTTGTTGGGCAATGATTCTGATGCCAGGATGGTGGTGCCAGTACTGCGACCGGGAGCGGGGTTCATTCCGAGCGCAACGCATCGATCGGGGCAAGCCGCGCGGCCCGGCTCGCGGGATACACGCCGAAGACGATGCCGATGGCCACGGCGATCGCGATCGACCCGGCGACCGCGGTCTGCGAGATGACGATCTCGCTGTTGATGAAATGCGGGACGACTCTCGCCGCCGCAATTCCCAGGCCGGCCCCGAGGAGCCCCCCGGAGAGGCCCAGAACTGTTGCCTCGGCGAGGAACTGGCGTCGAATTGCGGCCGGCGGGGCACCCAGGGCCTTGCGCAGACCGATCTCTCTGGTCCGTTCGGTGACCGACACCAACATGATGTTCATGACGCCGATCCCGCCGACGAGCAGTGACAGACCGGCGATGCCGGCGAGCAGCACCGTCAGGGTCCGGCTGACCGAGGTGGCGGTGTCGAGCAGCGATTCCTGGCTGCTGATGCTGAAATCGGCGGAGGAGGCCGTGGTGATGCCGTGCAGGTTGAGCAGCAGGGCCTGTGCCTCCTGGTAGGCCGCCGACAACAGGTCCGCCGATCGGGCCTGGAGGTAGATCGTCGAGACGGCATTCCGGGTGGTGCCACCGAAGAGTCGATTGGCTGCGGTCGACATCGGCACCAGGGCCTGGTCGTCCAGGTTGCTGGAGGCGTTCGACCCGGCGGAGGCGAGGACCCCGACCACCTGGAAGGAGATGTTGTTGATGGTGACAGTCTGGCCAATCGGATTCTGGAATCCGAACAGCTCGGTGGCGGTCTCGGAGCCGAGAACTGCCACCGCAGAACGGTTCGTCTCATCCGCCGCGGTGAAGAACGCGCCCTGGGCCAGGGTCCGGTTGCGTACCGTCAGCCACTCCGGCGAGGTCCCCACCACGGAGGTCGTCCAGTTGGCCGAACCGGCTGTCAGTGCCAGCGAGGTGGTCTTCTCCGCAGCCACGGCCGAGATGTCCGGGGCCGCCAGGGAGGAGGCGAGCGCCTCGGCGTCGGAGGTGGTGAGGGTGGAGGCCGAGCCGAATCCGCCCCGCACCCCGGTGGTGCTGGTGGCGCTGCCGGGGGACACGATGAGCAGGTTGCTGCCCAGGGAGTTGATCGAGGCGCTCACCGACTTCTGGGTGCCCAGGCCCAGACCGACCGTCAGGATCACCGCGGCGATGCCGATCAGGATCCCGAGCATCGTCAGGATCGACCGCATCCGGTGCGACCAGATCGAATCCCACCCCGTACGAAGTGTCTCCAGCCAGCTCATGCGGTGATCCGATCGGAGTGGATCTGCCCGTCGCGCACCCGGACGACCCTGCCCGCACGGTCGGCCACCTCCGCCTCATGTGTGATCAGGACGATGGTGCGACCCTGCTGGTGCAGCTCGTCGAACAGGGCGAGGACGTCCTCGGTCGCCGTCGAGTCCAGGTTGCCGGTCGGCTCGTCGGCCAGGATCAGCGCGGGGCTGCTGACCAGCGCCCTGGCGACCGCGACCCGTTGCTGCTGGCCGCCGGACATCTCACCGGGCCGGTTGCCGATCCGGTCCCCCAGGCCGACCTTCTCCAGGGCGGCAACGGATTTCGCCTTACGCACGTCACGTGGCACGTGCGCATAGGTGAGGGGCAACTCGACATTGCGCCAGGCGGGCAGGGACGGGAGCAGGTTGAACTGCTGGAAGACGAAGCCGATCCGTCGGTTGCGGACCTGCGCGAGATCGATCTCGTCCATCTCGCTCACATCGTCCCCGGCGAGCAGGTAGCTCCCGGCCGTCGGGACGTCGAGGCAGCCGAGGATGTTCATCAGGGTGGACTTCCCGGACCCGGACGGACCCATGATCGCGACGTACTCCCCCTGTTCGATCGACAGGGAGACCCCACGCAGGGCCTCGAACTCGATGGAACCGGAGCGGTAGGTCTTGCGGACGTCGGTCAAGGTGATGACCTCACCGGAAGCCGGCTCGGCCTCGGCGATGTCAAGCATGGACAGGCTCATCAGCTGCCGCCCGGTGCGCCGCCGCCGGGGAAACCGCCGCCGCCGAAACCACCCGCGCCGCCACCGGTCCCGCCGCCGAAACCGCCGGTTCCGCCGGGGAATCCACCTGCCGGGAATCCACCGGTGGGAACGGTGAATCCGCCCTGCCCCCCGGTTCCTCGGGTGCCGGTGCTGCCGGTGCCTCCTGCGGCGACGACCACCTGGTCGCCCTCGGCGAGGCCGTCGGTGATCTCCACCGTGTTCCCGGAGGTCTCTCCGACCGTCACCGGGGTGGAAACCTGTGCCCCGTCGACCATCTGGTACACGGCCCGACCACCTGACGCATCGGTGTGCAGGGCCGCGATCGGAAGGGTGAGCACGTTCGCGATCTTCTTGTAGATCAGCTCGACCGTGGCAGAGGTCCCGTCGTGCAGACCGGCCGGGTTGCCGGTGATGGCCACCTCCACCGGGTAGCTGGCCGTGTTGCCGGTGCTGGTGGAGATCAGACCGACCGAGGTCACCTTGCCGAAGATCGGGTCGGTGCTGCTGGACACGGTGATCTGGGCCTGATTGCCCACCTTGATCAGGTCGACCTGGGAGTCATCGACCGTCACGTCGATGGACCATTTGTCCGTGGCGACCACCAGGAACTGGGCCGAGGAGGACGAGCCGGCCGAGGTGCCGCTCGACGCACCGCCTGCCCCGCCCCCCGCCCCCGCACCGGATCCGGCGCTTGATCCACCGGAGACCTGGTCTCCCACAGCCACTCCCGTGCTCGCCACCACACCGGCGATCGGCGAACGCAGCACCGCGGAGGCGACGTTCTCCGTCGCCGCGCTGACCTGTTTGGTCGCGGTCGCCACTGCCGCCTTGTCCGCGGCGAGTTGGGTGTCGGAGGCCTCGTCGTCGGTGTCCTGGGCCAATCGCGCCTTCGCGTTCGCCAGGGTGACCCGTGCCGTCGCGAGATCGGCCTTCAGATCGACGGTGTCGATGGTGGCGAGGACCTGGTTCTTCTTCACCACATCACCCGCGGCCACCTTCACCGCCGTGACCTCGCCGGAGGCGGCGAAGTTCACCGACTCCTGCACAGCAGGGGTCACCGACCCGGTGGTCGAGACGGACTGGGTGATGTCGGAGGTGCTGACGGTGATCAACCGCGTGGTGGCCGTGGTGTCGGCTGTCGCCTCAGACCCCTTGTTCACCAACAGGTAGGTGAGACCACCACCCCCGCCGAGTACGACGACGGCCACGATCACCACGACCCACCGCCGTGATGTCAACCTGCGAAACAGCGAACTCATGGGCACCTTCACGGTCGGCTCGTCCTGGGGGTGGCCGCCCTGGACCGGTGTGCGATCCCGTGCGACATCGCACACCATGTGTCGCCAACCTGGCAGGACCCTTCGATGAACCTGTGCGGGAGCTTTGTTCGTGGTGGGGGCATGTCCGGCCGGTCCACGGCCGCAGGCGATGATGTTCCGATGACTGCAGAATCCACCCATCTCGAACCGCACGACGCCGGTTTCGGGGCCAGGTTGAACTGGCTCCGGGCGGGTGTGCTCGGGGCGAACGACGGGATCGTCTCCACGGCGGCGATCGTGCTCGGAACGGCCGGGGCCACCACCAACGATTCGACGGTCCTGTTGGCCGGCGCGGTGGGCATGCTGGCCGGGGCGATGTCGATGGCGGCCGGCGAGTACGTGTCGGTCTCGGCCCAGCGGGATTCCGAGCGGGCCCTGTTGGAGAAGGAACGGTTCGAACTGCGAACGATGCCGGCCGCCGAACTGACCGAGCTGACCGAGATCTACCAGGAGAAGGGGCTGAGCCCCGAACTCGCCCGGGAGGTGGCCGAGCAGCTCACTGCGAAGGACCCGCTACGGGCCCATGCCGAGGCCGAACTCGGTCTGGACCCCGACGCGCTGACCAACCCGTTCCAGGCGGCCTTCGCCAGCTTCGTCTCCTTCCTGGTCGGCGCCTCGGTGCCGCTGGCCAGCGTCATCTTCGGCGGGCGCTGGCAGGTGGGGCTGTGTGTGGCGCTGGTGGTCGTCGCCCTGTCGATCACCGGTGGGCTCTCCGCCAGGCTCGGCCGGTCCCCGGTCGGACGGGCGGTGGCCCGCAACATCGCCGGTGGCCTGATCGCGATGGCGATCACCTTCGGACTGGGCCACCTGGTCGGTGGGGTGATCGGCTGAGTCCCTACCGGGCAGAACTACATGCAGGCGCATACACTGGACCCACCAACCACGGGGACAGGTGAGAACATGGCCGATCAGCAGGCCGCTGAGCACAGCACAACCGGCGCGTACGTGGAATCCGGCAAGGAGTTCAACCGGGACACCAGGTACATCACCACCCGCATCACGGCCGACGGCCAGGACGGGTACCCGGTGGAACCGGGCCGCTACCGCCTCGTGGCCGCCCGCGCCTGCCCGTGGGCGAACCGGGCCATCATCGTCCGGCGGTTGCTGGGCCTGGAGGACGTCCTTTCGATGGGCCTCACCGGTCCCACCCATGACAAACGGAGCTGGACCTTCGACCTGGACCCCGGAGGGATCGACCCGGTGCTCGGCATCGAGCGCCTGCAGCAGGCCTACTTCGCCCGGGATCCCGAGTACCCACGCGGCATCACGGTGCCGGCGATCGTCGACATCCCCACCGGCGCCGTCGTGACCAACAACTACCCGCAGATCACCCTGGACCTGTCCACCGAGTGGACCGCCTACCAGCGCGAGGGGGCTCCGGATCTCTACCCCGAGGCGCTGCGCGCCGAGATCGACGAGGTGGCCGATCTGGTGTTCCGGGATGTCAACAACGGGGTGTACCGCTGCGGTTTCGCCGGCTCGCAGGAGGCCTACGACCGTGCCTACGACCGGCTGTTCGCCCGGCTGGACTGGCTCGAGGAGCGGCTGCGGAACCAGCGATACCTGGTCGGGGACACGATCACCGAGGCCGACGTCCGGCTGTTCACCACCCTGGCCCGGTTCGACGCCGTCTACCACGGCCATTTCAAGTGCAACCGCAACAAACTCGACGAGATGCCGGTGCTCTGGGCCTACGCCCGCGACCTGTTCCAGACACCCGGGTTCGGCGACACCATCGACTTCGAGCAGATCAAGAGGCACTACTACGTGGTGCACACCGACATCAACCCGACCCAGATCGTGCCGAAGGGGCCGGACCTGACCGGCTGGACGACGGCCCACGGCCGGGAGTCCTTGGGCGGCAGGCCGTTCGGTGACGGCACCCCGCCCGGGCCGGTCGCGCCCGGCGAGGTCGTGCCGGCCGGTCACAGCGCCCCCGGGTTCGACACCACCCTCTGAACCGCCCCGTTCCCGCGCAGGTTGTTGTTCCTCGCGCGCGATGTTTCGCGCGCGAGGAGCAACACGGTGCGCGGGAACGCAGGAAGGCTAGGCTGCCAGGGGTGAAACTCGGACGCCGTCAACAGCTGTTGCAGATCGCCGCGGGGCTGATGGCCGAGCGCGGTTTCCACGGCACCAGCATCAACGACCTGGCCGATGCCGCCGGGGTCAGCGGACCGGCCATCTACCGTCACTTCCCGAGCAAACAGTCGATCCTGGCCGAGATGCTCATCGACGTCAGCCGCCGCCTGCTCGAGGAGGGCGAGCGGCGGGTGGCCGCGGCCCCCGATCCCGCGGCCGCCGTCGCATCGCTGATCAACTGGCATGTCGAGTTCGCCCTCACCGAACCCGACCTGATCCGGGTGCAGGAAAGGGATCTCGCCTCCCTCGACCCGGAACAGCAGCGGGCCGTCCGCCGCCTGCAACGTGGGTACACCGAGATCTGGGTGGACCAGCTGCGTCTGGTCGTCACCGGCCTGGACCTGGTGACGGCCCGGGTACGGGTCCACGCGACCTTCGGCCTGCTGAACTCCACCCCCTACTCCGGCCGGGGTGTGGCCGTAGCTCGGATGACGAGCGAGCTGACCCGCTTCGCCCGGGCGGTACTGCTGCTGGAACCCGCCGACCCGGCCAACTGATTCGGTTCAGAAGCGGCTTCGACCCCCCGGTGGTAGCTTGGCACCACGACCGGCAGTTAATGTTCACTAACCAAAGGTGCCTCTGAGCTGGCCACCCAGGGCCCGGATGACACCTCGGGCAAGGTGCCGGTCGGCCGGGTGCAGCGTGGCACGTGTACCGATCATTCAAGGACGAAGGAGTCGAGGAGTGTCCGTGATGGACGAATCCGTGCTGCGGACGAAGGCCGACCCACGGTCCGCCGATTTCCAGGCGAACACCCTGGCCCGCGTCGAGCAGGTGGACGAGCTGCGCCGCCGGGTGGCGCAGGCCGCCCTGGGCGGACCGGAGAGCAGCCGCCGACGCCACCTCGACCGGGGCAAACTCCTCCCGCGTCAGCGGGTCGACGCCCTGCTCGACCCGGGCAGTCCCTTCCTCGAGCTCTCCGCCCTGGCCGCCAACGGCATGTACTCCGACCAGGCACCCGGCGCGGGCATCATCACCGGGATCGGCCGGGTGTCCGGCCGGGAATGTGTGATCGTCGCCAACGATGCCACGGTCAAGGGCGGCACCTACTACCCGATGACGGTCAAGAAGCACCTCCGCGCCCAGGAGGTGGCGGGCGAGAACCGTTTGCCCTGCCTGTACCTGGTCGACTCCGGTGGCGCCTTCCTGCCACGTCAGGACGAGGTCTTCCCCGACCGGGACCATTTCGGCCGGATCTTCTACAACCAGGCGACCCTCAGCGCACGGGAGATCCCCCAGCTGGCGGCGGTTCTCGGGTCCTGCACCGCCGGCGGGGCCTACGTTCCCGCGATGAGCGACGAATCGGTCATCGTCGACGGCCAGGGCACCATCTTCCTCGGCGGACCCCCGTTGGTGAAAGCCGCCACCGGCGAGGTGGTCTCGGCCGAGGACCTGGGTGGCGGGGCACTGCATTCCCGGGTCTCCGGGGTCACCGACCACCTGGCCCAGGACGACGAACACGCCATGCGGATCCTGCGCCGGATCGTCTCCACCCTGCCACCGGCCGCGGCCACCCCCTGGCAGCGACAGGTCCCGGCCGAGCCTGCGGTCGACCCGAGCGAGCTCTACGGCGTCGTCCCGGTGGACCCGCGCACCCCGTACGACGTCCGCGAGGTCATTGCCAGGATCGTCGACGGCAGTCGCTTCGCCGAATTCAAGGCCGAGTACGGCACCACCCTGGTCACCGGCTTCGCCCACATCCACGGACATCCCGTCGGGATCGTGGCCAACAACGGGGTGCTGTTCAGCGAGTCCGCCCTCAAGGGAACACATTTCATCGAACTGTGCGACCGACGACAGATCCCGCTGGTCTTCCTGCAGAACATCACCGGTTTCATGGTCGGCCGGGAGTACGAGGCCGGCGGGATCGCGAAGAACGGCGCGAAGATGGTGACGGCGGTTGCGTGTGCCCGGGTCCCGAAGCTGACCGTGGTGATCGGCGGCTCCTTCGGTGCCGGGAACTACTCCATGTGCGGCCGCGCCTTCTCCCCGCGTTTCCTCTGGATGTGGCCCGGCACCCGGATCTCGGTCATGGGCGGCGAACAGGCCGCATCGGTGCTGGCCACCGTCCGCAGGGACCAGCTCGAAGGCGCGGGCGAGGAATGGTCCGCCGAGGAGGAGCGGGACTTCAAGGATCCCGTCCGTCGCCAGTACGAGGACCAGGGCAACCCCTACTACGCGACGGCGCGGCTCTGGGACGACGGCATCATCGACCCGGCCGACACCCGCGAGATCCTGGGCCTGGCCCTCGGCGTGTGCGGCCAGGCACCCCTGGAACCGTTGTCCTACGGCGTCTTTCGGATGTGAGCCAGATGACCAGCCAGATGACCAGCCAGAATGCCACCGCACCCGCGGACGCGGGACCGCCGTTCGAGCGGGTACTGATCGCCAACCGGGGCGAGATCGCCGTCCGGATCATCCGGACCCTGCGGGATCTCGGGGTCGGCAGTATCGCGATCCACAGCGACGCCGACGCGGGTGCACGTCACGTCCGGGAGGCCGATGTCGCCGTCCGGCTCGGATCGGGGGGTTCCCCCACCGGCTACCTGGACATCGAGGCCGTCATCGCGGCGGCGAAGGCCACCGGCGCACAGGCGATCCATCCCGGATACGGGTTCCTGTCGGAGAACGCCGATTTCGCCCGCGCCTGCGCCGCGGCGGGGATCGTCTTCATCGGCCCACCGGTGCATGCCGTCGATACCATGGGCGACAAGATCCGGGCCAAGACCGCCGTCCGGGCCGCGGGCGTCCCCGTGGTGCCCGGACGGGTCGAGCCGGGGATGTCGGACGCAGATCTTGCCGACGCCGCCGCGGAGATCGGCTTCCCGGTGCTGATCAAACCCTCGGCAGGAGGCGGCGGCAAGGGCATGCACCTGGTGACCGATCCGGCAGACCTCGCCGAGACCTTGGCCGGGGCCCGCCGCGAGGCCGCGGCCGCCTTCGGTGACGCCACCCTCTTCATCGAGAGGTTCGTGACCAGACCACGCCATGTCGAGGTCCAGGTTCTGGCCGACAGCCACGGCACCACAGTGCATCTGGGCGAGCGGGAATGCAGCCTGCAGCGTCGCCACCAGAAGGTCGTCGAGGAGGCGCCGTCCGCCCTGCTGGATGCGGCGACCCGGGAACGGATCGGTGCCGCCGCGGTCGCCACCGCCCGCAGCGTCGGCTACACCGGTGCCGGAACGGTGGAGTTCATCGTCTCCGCGGACGCCCCGGGGGAGTTCTTCTTCATGGAGATGAACACCCGCCTCCAGGTCGAGCATCCGGTGACCGAGATGGTCACCGGTATCGACCTTGTCGCCTGCCAGCTGCAGGTCGCTGCCGGACGCCCGCTCGGCTTCGGCCAGTCGGACGTGACCCTCACCGGCCATGCGGTCGAAGCCCGGGTGTATGCCGAACAGCCGGCCAACGGCTTCCTGCCCGCCACCGGCACGGCCACCCGCCTGACCGAACCGGCCGGCGACGGCATCCGGGTGGACAGCTCCCTCGACGAGGGATCCGTCATCGGCACCAGCTACGACCCGATGCTCGCGAAGGTCATCGCCTGGGCACCCGATCGCGCGACCGCCTTGGCCCGACTCGACCACGCCCTGGCCG
Source organism: Nakamurella silvestris (assembly GCA_003576535.1). Taxonomy (GTDB): domain Bacteria; phylum Actinomycetota; class Actinomycetes; order Mycobacteriales; family Nakamurellaceae; genus Nakamurella; species Nakamurella silvestris. The sequence goes on from QXCQ01000150.1 coordinate 18,102, forward strand.
GGACGACCATCCTGGGTGTGGACACCAACATCTCCTTCCTGCGCAAACTGCTGGTCCACCCCGAGGTCCGCATCGGTGCGCTGGACACCGATCTGATCGACCGGGAACTGCCGCGGCTGCTCGACGGCCCCGCACCCACCTGGCTGTACGGCGCCTGGGCGGCCGTTCGACTGCGTGAGCTCCAGGGCGGCAACGGCTCCCCCGGCGACCCCTGGTCCCGTCCGTCCGGTTGGCGCGCCCTCGGCTCCGCCGAGACACGATGGAGGGTCGACGGCGGCGGGTCCGAACCGATCACCGCGGCCTTCCGGGTGATCACCTGGACCGCCACCGGTTTCACCGCGACGGTCACCGTCGACAGCGACGGTCCTGTCTTCGTCGCGGGCACCTTCGACGGCTCCGAGCTGGTACTCACCGCCGACGGCCTTGCCCACCGGCTCTCCGTCGCCGTGATCGGGGAGGTCACCTGGTTCGGCCTGGCGGGACGGACCTTCCAGATCCGCCAGGCGGCACCGGTCCGGGCGGGCGACCGCTCCGTCGCCCGCGGCGGTCAGATCCGCAGCCCCATGCCGGGCACGGTGATCGCCGTCCTGGCCGCCGCCGGCGAGGAGGTCCTCCCCGGCCGGTCGATCGCGGTGGTGGAGGCGATGAAGATGGAACACACCCTGCGCGCCGAGATCGCAGGCAGCATCGAAGAAGTACTCGTCCGCGTCGGCGACCAGGTGGCCGTCGATCAACTGCTCGCGTCGATCCTCCCGGAGGCACCCTGATGGTGAACACCGAACTGTCCGCCGAACACCGCGAGCTGAAGGAGACCGTCGCCGCCTTCGCCCGCCAGGTGGTCCAACCGGTTGCCGCCTACCACGACGAGTCGAAGACCTTTCCCTACGCCGTCGTCAAGGGCATGGCCGAACTCGGCCTGTTCGGGCTCCCCTTCCCCGAGGAGTTCGGCGGGATGGGCGGGGACTACTTCGCCTTGTGCCTTGCCATCGAGGAGCTCGCCCGGGTCGACCAGAGTGTGGCCATCACCCTGGAAGCAGGAGTGTCCCTCGGGGCCATGCCGATCCACCGCTTCGGCACCGCCGAGCAGAAGGCGGCCTGGCTGCCGCAGCTGTGCGCCGGTGACGCCCTCGGTGCCTTCGGCCTCACCGAACCCGAAGCCGGGAGCGATGCCGGCGGCACCCGGACGACCGCCGTCCTGGCCGACGGTTCCTGGACCATCAACGGCAACAAGTGTTTCATCACCAACTCCGGCACCGACATCACCCGGCTGGTCACCGTCACCGCCGTGACCGGCCGCCGCGCCGACGGGGGCAAGGAGATCAGCACCATCATCGTTCCGGTGCCGACCGCCGGTTTCACCGTCGAGCCCGCCTACTCCAAGGTGGGTTGGCATGCGAGCGACACCCATCCGCTGACCCTGGACGATGTCCGCGTCCCCGAAGAGAACCTGCTCGGCGAACGCGGTCGCGGCTTCGCCAATTTCCTGCAGATCCTCGACGAGGGCCGGATCGCGATCGCCGCGCTGGCCACCGGTGCGGCCCAGGGCTGTGTGGACGAGAGTGTGGCGTATGCGAAACAGCGTCAGGCCTTCGGCCGACCGATCGGCGACAACCAGGCCATCGCCTTCAAGATCGCCCGGATGGAGGCGCGTGTCCACACGGCCCGCTGCGCCTACTACGACGCCGCCTCCCGCATGCTCGCCGGCACACCTTTCAAGAAGGAGGCGGCGATCGCCAAGCTGATCAGCAGCGAGGCAGCGATGGACAACGCCCGGGACGCCACCCAGATCCACGGCGGCAACGGGTTCATGAACGACTACCCCGTGGCCCGGCACTATCGGGACTCCAAGATCCTGGAGATAGGCGAGGGCACCTCCGAGGTGCAGCTGATGCTCATCGCTCGCACACTGGGGCTGTGAGAACGACACCACGCCAAGGGTTCCGCACCACGGGTAGTTGAGAGGAAGAGGTTGATGGACAAGGTTGTGAGCTCGGCCGCCGAGGCGGTCGCGGGTATCCCCAGCGGTTCCTCGCTCGCCGTCGGCGGCTTCGGCCTGTGCGGCATCCCGTCCGGTTTGATCCAGGCCGTCCTGGATTCGGGCGTGGATTCACTGGAAACCGTCAGCAACAACTGCGGTGTCGACGACTGGGGCCTGGGCCTGCTGTTGTCCGCCGGCCGGATCCGACGGACGGTCAGCTCCTACGTCGGGGAGAACAAGGAATTCGAAAGACAGTTCCTGGCAGGTGAACTCGAGGTCGAACTCGTCCCGCAGGGCACCCTGGCCGAACGCCTGCGGGCGGGCGGCGCGGGCATCCCCGCCTTCTACACCCCCGCCGGGGTCGGAACCCAGATCGCCGACGGTGGCCTGCCGCTGCGCTACGACGGGGCGGGCGGGATCGCCCTGGCCTCCGAACCCAAGGAAGTACGCAGCTTCGGCGGCCGGGACCATGTCCTGGAGCTAGCGATCCGCACCGACTTCGCCCTCGTCCACGCCTGGCGCGGTGACCGCCACGGCAACCTGGTGTTCCGCGAGAGTGCGATGAACTTCAACCCGCTCTGCGCGGCGGCGGGCCGGGTCACCATCGCCGAGGTCGAGGAACTGGTGGAGCCCGGAGAGATCGACCCCGGTCAGGTGCACACACCGGGCATCATGGTCCAGCATGTCGTCCACCTCCCCGATCCGGTCAAACGGATCGAACGACGAACCGTCAGCCCAGCAGGAAGGTGAGTGCCATGGGACTCGATCGTGATCAGCTGGCCGCCAGGGCGGCGGCGGAACTGCAGGACGGCCAGTACGTCAACCTCGGCATCGGCCTGCCGACACTGATCCCGAACTTCGTGCCGGCCGGGATCCACCTGGTCCTCCAGTCGGAGAACGGGATCCTGGGTGTCGGCCCCTACCCGGTCGAGGCCGAGGTGGACGCCGACCTGATCAACGCGGGCAAGGAGACCGTCACCGTGCAGCCCGGCGCCTCCTATTTCGACTCCGCCACCTCCTTCTCGATGATCCGTGGCGGCCACGTGGATGTCGCCGTCCTCGGGGCCATGCAGGTCTCGCAGACCGGCGATCTCGCCAACTGGATGATCCCGGGCAAGATGGTCAAGGGAATGGGTGGTGCGATGGACCTGGTGCACGGGGCGAAACGGGTCATCGTGCTCATGGAACACCTGGCGAAGGACGGCGGGCACAAGATCGTCGCCGACTGCAGCCTGCCCCTCACCGGGCGGGCCTGTGTCAACCGGATCATCACCGATCTGGCGGTGATCGATGTGACCGCCGAAGGTCTGACCCTGGTCGAGACCGCCCCGGGGGTCTCGGTCGAGCAGGTCAGGGCCGCCACCGGCTGCCCCGTCCGGGTGTCCGAGGAACTGCGGGGCCAGAGCTGATGGGTGAGGAAACCGCCGCCGAACTGGTACACCTGGGAATCGAAGGGCCCGTTGCCACCATCACCCTGGACGCGCCGGAAAAACGCAACGCCCTGTCCGTACCTGTGCGGCGACAACTGGCCGCCCACCTGAACACCGCACTGGGTGAGGAGACCGTCCGGGTCGTCGTCCTGACCCACACCGGCCGGGTGTTCTGCTCGGGTCTGGACCTGTCCGAGCCCGCCGGACCGGACGGCGGCCCGTCGGCCGGTCTGCGCGATCTCGCCGCCCTGATCACCACTATCTGGACCGCACGGACACCCGTGGTGGCGCGGCTCTCCGGCCCGGCGCGGGCCGGCGGTATCGGTCTGCTGGCAGCCTGTGATCTCGGCATCGCCGCCGAGGACGCCGGTTTCGCCTTTCCTGAGGTCCGGATCGGCGTCATCCCGGCCGTCATCGCCGTACCGGTGCTGGAACGGGCCGACCGGCGCGCGGCGGGTGAGCTGATGTTGACCGGCGAGGTCTTCTCGGCCACCCGGGCGGCCGAGATCGGATTGATCAGTGCCGCTGTGCCCGCCACCGAGCTGGATGCCGTGGTCGGTCGCTACGTCGACAACCTTCGGCAGGCCGCCCCCGAGGCGCTGCACCAGATGAAATCCCTTCTCAACAGGGATATCTCGACCGACCTGGCCCAGGCTGTCGAGATCTCGGCCCGACTCTTCGCCTCGCCGGAGGGGGCCGAGGGGATCGCTTCCTTCCGCGAGAAGCGCCCACCCCGATGGGCTGCCGGCCCGACCTGATCCTCCCGGTCAGGCCCCGAAACAGGTCAACGGCACGGTGTTGCCGGCGGCATGCAAGGCCCCGGCGAGAGCTGCCGGTGCCCCTTCGCCGGCGGCGAGCCTGCGGTGGAAATCGCTCAGGACCACTGCCGCCTCGTCATCGGTGATCCTGGAGGTGGCCGCGATGACGGTGGCCACCCCGGCCCGCAGCAGCACGGTCGCCAACCCGAGCGGTTCCCCGCCGGGGAGATCCGTCGTCCGTCCCACCTCACAGGCGGACAGGACCACCCTGGGTGGGAGATCCGCCGGCACCAGGTCGTAGGCGAGCAGGGGCCCACCGTGCAGGTGGAGCCCGGAGAAGAGCGGGTTCTCCGGCTCGTGGGTGCCGTGGGCGGCGAAATGCACCAGATCGGAGTCGGCGATGGCCTCGATCACCGACCCCGGTGTGGCCGTGCCGCCGCTGAGCAGTTCGGCCCGGGGATACAGGTTCGACAGGGTCACCCACTCCGAAATGGCATGGGGCACATCGGGACCCCAGACCATGACCACACGGGTGGGACCACCCGACGGCACCCTGGTGGTGGCCTGCACGGTGGCGGTCAGGGAGGAGTTGACGCGGACCGCCACACCACGCAGAGCCGGAAGCACCGACCAGGCCAGCCCGGCCAGTTCGCCGACCGCAGCGATGGAGACGACACCCCCGGTGCCCGGCAGGTCCAGGGGCTCCAGCAGCAACGCCGAGAGTTCAGCGGCCAGATGAGCTCGGGAGAGAGTGGCCGCTGCCCGGATGTCTGCCGGAATCCGTTGCAGGGCAAGAAGGTCGAGGTCGGCGTTCAGCCGGTTGATCATCTCGATCACCGGGGCCTCCGGGCCCAGGTCCAGGTGGTTCAGCCCCTGTGCGTCGATCCGCACGGCGTGCAGGTGCCCGGTGAACGCGAGGAACTCCACCGCCACGTCCGGACCGGCGGCCAGTACCGCCCGGATGCGGTCCACCCCGACCGGCCCGTCCGACAACCATGCACCCGGGGGCCCCTGCCAGGCAAGGCTTCTGATCTCCCGACGGAGGGCATCCACCTGGTGTCTGGCCTGACCGCCGGCTCTCCCCTCCTCCGCCGCCTGACGGACGTTGCCGGCAATGGCGCGGAACTCGGCGAGCCGGGCGGCGAGAGCCGGGTCGGCCGACGGGCGGACGGTCTGCAGTCTCGCGGTCACCGCCCTGGTGCGCTCGATCCATTCCAGGACCAACGCCGGATCGTCGAGGGCCAACACCCGGCCCAGGGCCAGGTCCGCCAGCAGCACCCCGTGGATGGAGGTCGAGGCCTGGAGGTCCTGGGATCCGAGCCGGCTCTGGAACCGGGCGAGTTCGCCCAGACCGGCAGCGATCTCGGCGAGTGCACCGTCGTCGTCCCCCGCCCGGATGAGCGCCCTGGCCCGCACCCAGTGCAGATCGAGCCGCAGCGCGAGCGGAGCCCTGGACAGTGAACCGACTGCGTCCGTCAGCTCTGCCGCCGTACTCCATTGTCCGGCGAACTGCCGGGCGGCTGCCGCGGCGATCCGGGCCCCGGCGGCTTCCCACTCCGCCCCGGCCCGGAGGAACACCGGGATCAGATCCTCCAACCGGTCCGCCAGCACCGCCGCGGTGGTTCCGACCGGACGGGTCCGTGAGATCAACAGGGTGAGCCTGATTCTCAGCTCGACCAGGCGGGCGGCATCGGCGGCGGCATCGGCTCCACGATCCCGGAATACCGACACGGCCCTGCGGGCGTGTCCCAGGGCCGACGGGAAGTCCCCGAGAGCGGCCCTGGCCTTGGCCCCGAGCACATGGGCCAGCGCCAGATCGTTGGTCCATCTGCTCTGCGCGGCCAGCCGTGCGGCGGTCTCGGCGGCCTCTGCCGCCTCCGAGATCAACCCGGCGTCGAAGAGCACCCGGCCCCGATCGACCTCCCGGGCACCGTCGGCCACCCGCGCCCCGGCGATCCGGGCGTCCTTCATGTGTTGCAGGGCCAGTGGGAGATCACCGGCGTAGTGGTAGGAGATGCCGAGGTTGTGCAGGGCGGCCGAGCGGAAGTCGATCAGCCCGAGCCGGTCGGCGAGGTCGGCCGCGGCCAGGGTGTCGGCCGCGGCGCGATCGACGAGGCCAAGGCTGTTGTGCAGCACACCGCGGTTGTTCAGGGCGATCACCAGGTCCCGGTCCTCGGGCAGTCGCGGGATCACCCGGTCGAAGGTTCGCAGGGCCTCGGCATGTCCGTCCTCGACGTCGATGAGCATGCCGGCCCACTGAAGATCGACCTTCCACTCCAGGGCCGGGGCGAGCCGCAGCGCCCGATCCATGAGCGGGCGTGCGGCCCGCGGCCCGCGATCCATCGCCTCGAACCAGGCCAACGCCAGGTGGGCTTCGGCCTCGACCCTGGCGTGGCCCGGTCCGAGCTCCTGCAACTCGGCGATGGCGGCACGCAGGAACGGGACAGGGTTCTCACCCCCGACCACACCGGCGTCCCGGGCGGCCGCGACGCCGGCCTCGATCTCCGCGGCCCGCCTGCCGGATCCGGCCTCCGACGTGCCGTTCGCAGCCGTTCGGGTGGCATCCCCCGTTCCAGGGATTCCACCGCATTCGCCGTCACCGACCGCCACTGGCATGGGCTGTTCTTACCACCTGTCCGGCGGTCCGTGCCAAGAACACCTCTTTCGAGAATTCGCAGAAGGGCTACGGCCTTCCGGCCCCCACCCGGCCGGGGTGGCCCGGCACGCCGACCAGGGGAATTGGTCGGTTTCCGCTGTCAACATTCCTGCCCCCAGGTGCGCTTAGGAGTAGCACCCGCAGTCACGAGTACGTCCCGAAAGTAACCGTCCCACGAGAGAAAGCACTGATGTGGACACCATGATGAGTTGGACACTCGACCGGTTGGTCATCCCCGCGCAGGACGCGGACCACGAGATGATCGGCGACCGTACGGTCTCGCGTTTCTACCTGGCCGATGTCGATCCGGTGGGGCCGGGTCTCAACTGGCCGGCCCTGGAGCTGCGAACCTTCCACGACCCCCGGCTCAAGCGGTACTGGGCGGTGCTGTCCTCCGTCACCATCTCGGACACCCCCGATGGCCTGGCGGTGCACCACGGGCACCGCTCGCCCACCCGGATCGTGCTCGAGGCCGTGATGCCCCGCTTCGACCAACGGACCTTCGCCCGTTTCGACGTGGCCGCCCAGGCTGCGGCCCGCACCCCCTTCCACGAGGCGGTCAGCAACCTCGGCCGCCCCATCGGCGGCGACGTGCGCACCCTCGGGCCCAAGGTCCGCGGGCGGCAGAAGCAGTCCGCAGCCTGATCAACCCCCGGTGGTTGCCGCAGGCGGCCACCACCGTCCACGGCGACCCACCCCCGGAGACCCCCAGATGACCATCGACACCGAAGTCCGTGACGAACTCGCCCGGGCCGCCGTTCCCCGGACCTCCGCCCGACGGGCAGAGGTGTCGACCCTGCTGCGCTTCTGCGCCGAGATCAGGCAGGTCGCCTCCCGGATGATCGTGCAGGCGGAGTTCAGCAGTCGGGTGGTCGCCCGCAGGGCGTCCCACGAGATCACGGCCCTCTACGGCCACCCCTCCGAGCTGCGAGAGATAGCCGGCCGGCATCTCCTGCGGATCTCCACGGGCGGGGAGTCCCTGGCCCGGCAGGTGGGGCTGCTGGACCAACGGGGTGTCCTCGTCCGCGGTCTGCCCGCCCAGCTCATCACCGGCTCCCTGGACGACGCCGAGGCCATCTGGCGGGGGGCCGTGCTCTCCCGAGGCAGCCTCACCCCGCCCGGGCGGGCCGCGCGGCTCGAGGTCACCTCCCCCTCCCCCGAGGTGTCGATGGCCCTGGTCGGGCTGGCCAGGCGGCTCGGACACCCGGCCAAGGCCCGGTCGGCCCATGGTTGCGAACAGGTGGTGGTCCAGGGCACCGACGCCGTGGTCGCCCTGCTCACCCGTCTCGGTGCCGCACGCTCGGCCCGGGCCTGGCAGGAACGCCACGTCAAACGATCCGCGCCCGCACCGGCAGCCTCGGCGGCCAACTTCAACGACGCGAACCGGCACCGGATGGCCGAGGCGGCGGCGAACACCTCCGCCCGGGTGCGGTACGCCCTCGAACTGGTCGGCGAGACCGCCCCGGCCCATCTGATCGAGGCGGGTCTGCTCCGACTGGCCCACTGTGAGGCCTCCTTGGAGAGCCTGGGCAAGCTGGCCACCCCGCCGATGTCCAAGGACTCGATCGCCGGTCGGCTTCGGCGGTTGCTGTCCCTGGCGGACAAACATGCCCGGGTGACCGGCGTCCCGGAGACCTCCGACCGGTGCTTTTTCTGACCCTCACCGTGAGGTGTCGGGCCAGAAAAAGCACCGTGGGATCAGGGGGTGGGATCAGGGGGTGAGGTGCTGGTAGAACACGGTCGCCCCGAACTCACGCAGGGCCGGATCGGTGGGGTAGAAGCCACCGTGGGCACCACCCGCCACCAGTCCCTCGGCCTTCGCCCAGGCAATGGCCGAGCAGGTAGGCGCACTCACCTTGACATCCGGGAAGGGTCCCGACGCGCCGTTGCACGGAGTGCTCGCACTCCCCGTGACCAACTGGTGCAATGCGGCCACCAGCTGCTCCCGGGTCACCACGGTCTCCGGTCCGAAGAGCTGCGACGTGCCCCCGATCACCGAGGCAAGACCCTGGGAGTACGACCAGCGGATGTCACCGCAGAACCGGTGGGAGACCGGCACATCGCCGGCCGGCTTCTGCTGGCACGGAGCCGGGACCGTTCCGTCGTGGGTCATCCGGTAGAGCCAGGAGCTCAGGTTCCCCCGGCTGAGACCGGCGGTCGGCTCGAAGTAGGAGCCTTCCTTCAGCCCGTCCTCGATGTCCTGGGTCGCGAGCAGCTGCACCGCGTCCAGGTTCGGACCCGTCTCGTAGTCCAGGAACACCACCCGCAGGGCGAACGGGGTCGACTCGGCGGCGACGGTCAGGTCGTTGCCCGCGTACTTGGCCACCAGGGAGTAGTCCCCCGCGGGCAGCGGGTCGAAGAGTTTGACGGTGCCGTGACCGTCGGCCGCGACCGAACCCGAGCCGATCGTCTGACCACCGGCGATCTCCACCGTGACCTGACCGGTCCGATCGGCCGACTGGCTGGTCACGGAGATCGCGAGGGTGGTGATCTCCGGCTTGACCGGCCGGACGGGCTTCTCGGTGAGCTGCACCGTGGCCGCGGCTTTGCCGATCGTGGTGTCCAGCCCGACGATCTCCGGGTTGTGGTCCGAGGCCCGGTAGGGGGTGTTCGGCTCGAACACCTGCGCCCCGTACGGGGTGTACCGGGAGTACTCGGCGATGACGGGCTCCACCGAGTTGATCTGCCACAGGTCGGCGCCGGTGATCCGGCTGTTGATCGAGGCCGAGGCGTAGATGTGGTCGAGGGAGCCGTACAGGCCGTCGTAGACGTAGCTGGATTTGCCCGGGGCCTTCTCGGCGGCGATGTCGTGGTAGCCGGCCGCGACGATCGCCTCGGCCGGGTCCTCCATGGAGTAGGAGTTGTAGTCCCCGGCCAGCAGGGTGTCGATCACCCCGTCCTGACCGGCCAGCGTGGCCGCCCAGTCGAGCATCGAGTTCGCCTGCCGGGTGCGGTCGCCGTTGAAGGAACCCTGGATCGGATCGATGTTGTCGCCGGTGCCCACACCACCCTTGGACTTGAAGTGGTTGGCGATCAGGCGGAACTGGTAGCCGGTCTGGGTATCGGAGAACACCTGGGCCAGGGGTTCACGGGCGTTGGTGAAATCCGGGTCGTCGGCCAGGACCTTCGAGATCCCGACCGGGGCGACGCCGGCCGGTTTGTAGATGAACGCGGTCCTGATGAAGTCCTGCTCGGCCACCGACGGCAGGTCGGCGGCGGCCGGTGAGGGCACGAACTTCCAGGTACCCGCTCCCGCCTTGGCGTTCAGCGCCTCGACCAGTTTCGACACCGCGTAGTCCCGATTGATGGGCGCGGCGTAGATGGTCGGGAACTTGACCGAGTTCTCGATCTCCTCCAGGGCGACGACGTTCGCCCCCAGGCTGTTGATCGCCGCGACGATCTTGCCCTCCTGCCGGTCCCGATCGGCAACCGTCTGCGCACCACGGGCATCACAGTTGTCCGTGGTGTTGAAGTCGGAGGTGCAGCCGAGGTCCGTACCGACCACCCGGAAGTAGTTGAGCACGTTGAAGGAGGCGACCTTGAGGTTGCCACCGACATCGTTCGGGGCAGCCGTCCGGGTGTTGGCGAAGACGGCACGGTCGGTCAGCGCGGTGGTGGAGGTGACCCGCGAGGTCGGCTCGAAGGTCCACGCGTCGTTGCGGTAGTCCAGGACCATCGGCTTGTTGAAGGTGACGGCGGCGCCGACCCTGGCCGGGTGCGCGGGCTCGGTGTACGGCACCGGACCGGCGACGGCGGTGATGGACGCCCCGTCGGAGAGGATCACCTTGCGGGCAGCGTTCTGGGCGGCGACGGCGGCCAGACCGGCGGCGTCGGAGGCGTCCACCTGGTCGGTGGGCTGGACCAGCGGGGTGGTCCCGGAGGCCAGCACGAGTTCGCCGTAGTTGCCGATCGTGTAGACGTCGGAGACCGTGTACTTTCCACCGGGCTGGATCAGCATCGATTCGATCTTCTCCCGGTCGGTGTCCGTGCCGGGGAAGGCGACCTTCACCGGGATCGGGGCGGCGGCAGCCGGCAGGATCCGGCATTTGCTCAGGGCCGAGAGACTGATCTCGGTGAGGGTGTTGAACTCGCTGACCGTTCCGGTGATCTGGAGGTGGTCGCCGATGGAGGCCGGCACTCCCACATTGCCGGTGTAGACGAACACACCGTCCGAGGAGACCCGGTTGGCCAGGCCGGTGTCCCCGCCGGTCCCCGGGGTCTGGATGACCAGCCCCTTGAAACCGCCGTCGGGGTAGGCGGCCGTCACCACCCCCGAGGTGGTGACAGTGGCACCCACCAGCGGGCTTGCCGCACCGGTGCCCTGGATCTGGGCGATGCTCTTGGTGTCCGCGGTGGCTGCGCCCGTGCAGGCCGGTAGCACCGGATTCGGCGATCCGGACCCCGGGGAGGGCGCATCCGCCACGAAGTCGGCGGCGTTGTCCCCGGTGTTGGTGAAGGGGGCGAGGATCCGCCGGGCCGAGGTGCTGCTGGTCAGGGCGGTGCCGGTGGGACCGCTGCCCGCATAGTCGGTGGCGAATCCGTAACCGACGAAGTCGACCACCCCCGCGGCGGTGTCACAGTCACCTCCGCAGGCCAGTGGTGCGGTGCCGGCAACGAGGGCGACCTTGCCGGAGCCGGCGGCCATGTTGATCGAGCCGGTGACCCCGGCCGCGGGCAGGGCGGCACCGTTGGCACCGCCGGAGGCGAGTTTCACCAGGTAGAAACCCAGCGGCGGGATGCTTCCCACCAGATCGACCTTGTTCGTCCAGGAGGTTCCGGACACCGAGGTGTACTGGATCGACCGACCGGTCAGGTCCACCGCCACAGCGCCCCGGTTGTAGAGCTCGACGTAGTCGTTGAGGTAGCTCGCTCCGGCATTGCCGCCACCACCGTAGATCTCGCTGATCACCACATCGGAATTGAGGTCGACGGCCCGGGCCAGGCCCGGCATTCCCACCAGCACCCCCGCAACCACCCCTGAAACCACCACCGCCCCCGACATCGCGCCGGAGACCCTCCTGTGCCAACGTTTCATGCCTGTATCCTTCGATCGGGATGAGGACATCGTGTCCCCACCCCGATCCAACGCCCCTCGTCGGGCGCGAGTTGTTTCATATCAATGGAATTGCCCTATCCGCGGGAATCCTGGGGGCGGGTGGGGTACACGTGGGCATCCTTCGGCAAGAGGTAGATGTCCCCGGAGACACCGAGGTACTTCCGCTCCAGCAGGTCGGTCTGGGCCCCCGCGCCGAAGAAGCCCAAGGAGAAGGCAGTCGGTGTCGTCACGGTGGCCGACCACCACCGTTGGCCGTTGAACACCCCTTCGAAGGTCATCGGCAGGTTCGCCTCGAGACCGTTCCAGGTGTGGACCGAGAACCCCGCCGCCGGAAAGGGTTCGGCGTAGTGGATGGTCAGCAGGGAGGCCGGCCGGAACTTCTGGATGAAGGCCGCGTACCGCTGCCGCCCCAGACCCGAAGCGACCTCGGAGATCCGCAGGGCCGTGAAACCCCGGTAGCTCGACCAGGTGAAGGCGTTCTCCACGTTGTCCCAGCCGGCGTCCCCGGTGACCCCGCCGGACAGTGCATTCTCCCCCTTGATCGCCACCCCGAGGCTCTTGGCCTCGGCGGCCACCCAGAACACCAGCGCCTTGGCCTGCGAATAGGCCGGCCCCGATTCCTGGTTGTCCATCTCCAGGCAGGTGAAATGCAGTACCAGCCGGTGGGTCCCGCCATTGACGGCATTCGCCAGGCCGATCACCTTCGCGTACCCGTGGCCGGTGCTGTCCGCATCGAGATCCACGCTGGTCTGGATCAGGCCGGCGGCGACCTCGGCGGCGCGCGGGTAGGCCGGGTTGGTCATTGCCCAATGCACTCCGGGAATCTTGTAGCCGATGTTCGCACCGGGGAAAGCGGTGCCCAGGCCACCGAGAACCGCACCGATCATGGCCTTTCCGTGGTCGACCAGGGACTGGTTGTACCAGTCGACGAAGTCACGACCGTACGGGATGCCCCGGTAGTCGCCCAGTGCGAAGAAACTGCCCGCATCCGACGGCGGGGTGATCTGGGCCGCTGTCGCGAGCTGGGTGCCCCAGGCGTTGTTCACCCCGGCGAGGGTGCCGTACCGCTGCAGTGCGAAGGCGCGGAAGGACTTGACGGCAAGGATCGAATACGACTGCAGGGCACCACGACTCGGATAGCCGGCACCGACGTCCTGACTGTTGTAGGACGGGTACCGCAGCTCTCCCGACGGACCGAGGGAGATGTTGATCTCCGGAACGACCGAGGTGTACTGGGCCGCGAAGTGGTCCTTGAAGGCCTTGGCGACGTCGCTGTACTCGTTGAGCACCAAGGAATCCGCCCAGACCTGCACGGTCTCCTTCGACAGGTTGCCCTGCTCGCTCCGATACTTCAGGCCGTCCACCCCCAGGGTCGCGCCGTCGATCTTCTTGTTCGCGTACTTCGACCACAACCAGGACGGGAGCGGGATGTCGCAGGTGTCGCCGACATTGCCACCGCATTGATGGAAGGACAGGATCGGCACGACGGCCAGGGATTTCGCCGTGATGTGCGAGAACACCTGGTCGTAGTAGGACCAGTCGAAGACATTGTCCGACTTCTCGACCTTCCCCCACCAGACGTCGACGCTGACCCCGTTGACCCCGTACTCCTTGACCGACTCGAGCTGACTGTCGAAGGCGGCCCAGTCCGAGATCTCCAGCGGCGCCATGACGTTCGCGGAGAACTGGACCGGGGCCGGCGGACCGGCGCTTGCGGGCGTGGCCCCGAGCACGACCCCGGCCAGCACGGACACCGCCGCCGCTGTCGTTGCCGTCCACTTCCGGGCCCGCTCCCTCGCCGGCGACCTCTTGACCGATATCGACTGCACTGTCATCACTCTCACAGACCTGGTGGGCACCGTTCTTCGGTGGCCGCTGACGGGGTGCGGGTCGCCCAGTGGGCTGCCGCCCTGCCGCGTAGTGCAGCCCACTGGACCCCGCGGGTGTGAGGCACCGAACGCATCACACCCGCCTGGCCACCGCCGCGTACGCACCAGGCGTGAACGGCAGCCACGACGATCCGATTCAAACGAACCGTCCGTGGGTAAACGTCGGCCGATCCGGTGTTGTTGTCGGTCCGCCGGCTGTTTCCGCCCCGCGGCCGGGGTCAGACGGTGACGGTGCTCAGCACCGATCCGCCGACGTCACGTAGTTGCAGCCGGCAGAGGGAGGCGACAGGCACCGGGAAGGGCATCGACATCGTGACCTCCGACGGGACCGACAACCAGGTCGCCGCCAACAGGTCCTCGCCGGCGCTGGTGCCGCACCACAGGGAAACGGTCTTCGGCGGTCCGGCAGCTGCTCCGACCGCGACGATCGAGCAGTCGACCCGGAGGATGCTGCCACCGTCCGCGCGGGCGAGACGCACCCGGATGGTGTTGCCACCGGTGCCGGGGAACACCCGGTCCACCGTCGGTTCGACCTCTCCGGTCGCCGTCCGGTCGACCGTGGGATCCGGGGCGGGCCCAGGACCTGGCGCGGCAGCCACCGGTCCGGTCGGGTCGGACCTGCCGGTCGGATCACTGAAGGCGATCACGGCACCGGTGGCCGCCACCAGGCCGAGACCGGTCAGGAGGTGCCGACGGGACAGGTGGACACCGGCGCGAGGGGGAAGCATCAGCGCGGTCGGCCTCGGGCCACGGACCGGCCGTGCAGGTTCCCGCAGCGCAGGTTCCGGCCAGGCTCGGTACAGGTGGGGAACCACCGTGGACAGTTCCCCCAGTTCCTCCGTGCACCGGTCGCAGTCCTGGAGGTGACGCTCGAAGTCCAGGGAATCCGCCGGTTCCAGGGCACAGAGGAGATACGCGGCGAGCTCGAAGCAGTCCGGACTCACAGGTCGACCCCTCGTTCGTCGAGGGCGGCCCGCAGTGCCCGCAGGCCGTAGAACAGTCGACTCTTGACCGTGCCGATCGGCAGCCCGAGTTGTCCGGCCAGCTCCGCCACGGTCAGCCCCCGGTAGTAACAGCCGACGACGGCCTCCCGGTGGGCCGGCGCGACGGATCGCAGGGCGTCGTTGAGGAGGGTGGCAGACAGCATCCGGTCGATCTCGTCGATCCGCACCGGGGCGTCCGGCACCATCGCGTACAGGGCCTCCGGACGGTGGCGGCGCGTTCGATAGCCGTCGATCAGGATGTTGCGGACCGTCGTCAGCAGCCATCCGCGAACCGAACCTCGTCCGTTGTCGAGCACCTCCGGCCGGTTCCACACCCGGACGAACGCTTCCTGGACCGCGTCCTCGGCGCGCCCCGAGTCCCCGTCGGACAGCCGGGTGGCATAGGCGCGGAGCACCTGTCCGTGCTCGAGGTGCAGCGCCCGCATCCGTTCCTCGTCGATCACCGCGGCTCCCCGGTTCGTTCCGGCCTCGGTGACCGGTGCTCCCAGAACGCGGCAGGGACCGAATGTGTTGAGTCCGGTCCGACCGCTCGCGCGCCGCCTGCCACGGGCCGACCGGACACCCGGGATCGGAGCCCGGCGTTCACGCAGCGGGTCCCGGCCTCGGCTCCACCGCGAACCCGGCCACCTGCCGCGGGAATCTCGGAATCCCGTGCTCCCACCCCGCATCGGCCCAACCTGGTTGGGTCGGTGTCGCCCTGGTCCACGCATTCCAGGCCCGTTCGATCGAAACATGGCGGCGTCCCACCTTTGTCGTCACCCAGTAGGCGAACTCGGCGACGATGGCCTCGATCACCACCCCCTCGCGGGTCAGTGGCAACAGTGTCCGGAGATGGCCCTTCACCAGGTCCTCCGCTGCAGCACGGTTCAACATCGCCGGTTCCCCTTCTTGATCGGCCGGACACCGCCCGGCGGGCCGGAGCATCAGTCCGACCGTCACACCTGTGCTAGACAACGCCTCTCGAGCGCCCGGTGTTGCGTAGGGCCGGGCAGCTGCCGCTCCAGGCAAACACACGGTGATCAACATGCGACCAACCGTGATACGCACCCACGCGCGGGAACATGAAACTTACTGCCCTGTAGGTGATTTCCCGGCACAAGTAAGGCTTACCTGATGTTGATCCATCTACGAGTGACGAGGTCTGCACCGCAGGTCACAGCAAACTCCAAAGAGAAAGCCCTTTCACTCTTTGCGGTTATTGTCTAGATGATTCGTCGATCCTAAAGTCGTCACCAGCCGCCCTGAGATGGCACGAGATACCCAGGACGCGGGAAATACGCATTCGGACCGCTACACCCGGTGATTCCCCGACTGATCCGCACCCTCCCTTCTCGAAAAGGCCCCCCATGAAGATCAGGCGCCCCTCCCCGCTGCCGAAACCCGGCCAGGACCCAGCTCCCCGACCACAGGCCGGCTCCCAATCGGATGCCTCCTGCGCCCGTCCGGCGGATTTCGAGCGCTTCCTGGACGCCCATCTGACCGGCCTGCTCAAATACGCCCGGGTGCTGACGCACAACCGCGACGACGCACACGATGCCGTCACCGATTGCCTGATCAAGGTCCAGCCGCAGTGGGCGCGCATCGCCACCCTCGAACAGCCGTTGGCCTATGTACGCAAAGTACTTGTCAACACGGTCATCTCAGATCATCGGAGGTGGTCCAAACGGATGATCTGTCTGACGGTCAGCGGTGAACTGCCCGAGGTCGAGGGTCAGGACCATTCCAGCGACATCGATCACCTCGACCACCTGGGGCGTCTGCTGCTGACCTTGTCCTCCCGCCAACGGGCGATGATCGTCATGCGCTACTACCTTGACCTGACCGATGTCGAGATCGCCGCGCAGCTCGGATGTTCCCAGGCGACCGTTCGCGCCACCATCTGCCGGGCCCTCGGGTCGCTCCGCGCGGGCCGGTCGCAGGGCAGGCAACAACTGGCCTTCGCCTGAGCGATGCCCGCTGGCGTGCGCGCCGCGGCTCGCGGAAAGCACCGCGACCACAACAATTCCCCTTTCACCACCGTTGAAGTGTCGGTCGGCGTACGCCTGCCGGATGATCGCAGGTCGACCATCCACCACCGACGGCACCCACGAAGGAGTGAAAGGTGGTCATCTCCACCGACGAATGGTCGGAGCCGGACCTCACCGACGCCCGCCCCGCACCGGCCGACCCCTTGTCCGTCCTGTCCTCCCTGAGCGAGATCGACCGCACGGTCCTCCGGGCGATCGGGCGATCCACCGGCACCGGCACGGTTCTCGCGGCGGCGGATCGAAGTCGCACCACCCCCGTGGTCGCCCAGGTGCTCGAACCGATCCTGCATGATCTGTTCGGGAGCGGGCCGGGCGGAACCACGTCGTCAGCGGGGCCTCCACCACCTCCGACGTTCGCCCTCGTCCCGCTCGTGGAGCACCTCGCCGAGGACCCGGCCGGACCGGAGCCGGAACCGCCGGGATCCGCACCGGTCCTGCTGCTCGAATGCACCGACCAGCCCGAATCGACCCAGGCTGCGGTCGATCAGCTGGGCCTGCTGTCCGCCCACGGCCATCACGACCTGGTCGCGACAGCCACCGTGGTCATCCATCGGGTCCACGGCACCGGCATCGCGGACGCTCCCCCGCACCTGTGGGAGTGGTTCACCCGTAACTGCGGCTACTGCGTCGTGGTGCCCCGGACCGATCACCCCGCCCCCCTGCCCGGCGGGTCGGCCCGGTGGAGCGAGATGGGCACGGGAACAACCCTGGCCATCCTGGAAGCAGTGGCGTGGATTGCCCGGATGTGTTGACCGCGGTGGTCCTTCGCGGCCCGGACATTCCCTGCTCGACGGACGAACTCGCCACCAACACAACAATTCCGCATCGAGCTGCGTTGTATCGGCAGCTGAGCCTGTCCACCCGCCAGGCCCACACCCTGCCCGCGACTTCCGCGAAACCAAGGAGCCCACCATGCTGAGAATCAGAGTCCTGGGGCGCATCGTCCCCGTCGCCCTCCTGCTGGGCTCCCTCGCGGCCGCGCCGCAGGCCTCGGCGGAGTTCCCGCCCTCCACCCCTGCCGCAGCGTTGCCTGTCGCGGTGAGCTGGGGTGGGAACGCCGCCGGTCAGATCGGCGACAACAGCCTTGCCCAAAGGCTTGTCCCGGTTCTGTCGGTCGGCGGGACCGCCCTGGACGGCAAGGAGGTCTCGAAGGTGTCCGCTGGATACTCCAGCAGTTGCGCCGTCGCCGAGGGCTCCCTCTACTGCTGGGGCGCGAACGGGAACGGGCAGTTGGGGATCGGCAGCAACACCTCCAAGAGCCAGATCCCGGTCCAGGTGGGCGGCCCCTTCACCAACAAGTTCGTCACCGACGTGAGTGTGGGCTCGAATTCCGCCTGTGCCGTCGCCGACGGGGACGCCTACTGCTGGGGCAGCAACGACCACGGCCAACTCGGTGACGGCACCTTCACCGATCGGAACAGCCCGGTCCCGGTGGTCGCCAACGGCGCGCTGTCCGGTCGCAAGGTCTCCGCCGTCAGTACCAACTCCTTCCACGCCTGCGCCATCGCCCGAGGCGCGGCCTTCTGCTGGGGCGAGAACGCGAACGGCGAGCTCGGCAACTCCGGTTTCGACCCGGGCAACCACAACTTCCCGGTTCCGGTGTTCAGCGCGGGGCTGCTCAACGGGGTCACGATCAACTCGATCGCCACCGGTTACGACCACACCTGTGTCACCGGAGCAGGCCACGCCTACTGCTGGGGCAAGAACGACAACGGTCAGCTCGGCACCGGGGACAACCTCAACACCATCAACCCGCGCTCGGTCAGCAGCACCGGGGTGATGGCCGGCAAATCCGTCTTCGCCCTTGCCGCCGGCGGCAACAGCACCTGCGCCATCGCCGGCGTCGCGGCCACCCGCTCCGCCTACTGCTGGGGGGACAACAGCGGGGGCCAGGTCGGTGACAACACGCTGACGGACCGGAACAGTCCGGTCAAGGTCACCCTGGTCGGCACCGCCACCGCGATCACGGTGGACGAACTCGGCGGCTGCTCCATCGTGGACGGTACTGCCTACTGCTGGGGCAAGAACGACAACGGAAGGCTCGGCAACAACAGCACCACCCTGAGCAAGCACCCGGTCAAGGTGAGCCAGGCGGGGGTTCTCGGCACCCGCCGCGAACTGGCGGTCAGTGCCGGCCGGAGCCACACCGCTGCCGTCGCCGTGACGTCGCCGGTCTTCGGCGATGTCGGTGCCAACGCCTCCTTCTACGACGACATCGAGTGGGTCGCCGGCACGGGGACCAGCACCGGATACGCCGGTTCCCCGACCCCCACCTACCACCCGTTGGACAACATCGAGCGCCAGGCCATGGCGGCCTTCCTGTTCCGTTCGGCCAATCCCGGTGTGATCGACGCCCACTGCGCCGGGGACGACACCGATCGCTACTTCCACGACGTGCACACCGGCGATGTCTTCTGCGGCGACATCGAGTGGTTGGTCGACCACGGCATCGCGGTGGTCCCGCCCAGCGGGCTCTTCCACCCGGTGGACGGCACGACCCGCGCCGTGCTGGCCAGCTGGATGTTCCGGTCCCTCCACCCGCAGACCTCCGACCAGCCCTGCGCCGGCACGGTGTTCAGCGACGTGAACGCCACGAAGAGCGCCGACTGCGGCAACATCGAATGGCTGGCGGGAGCCGGCGTGACCACCGGGTATCCGGACGGGTCCTTCCACCCGAAGGACCTGATCCGCCGGGATGCCATGGCAGCCTTCTTCCACCGGGCGGATGCGTTGACCTCGCACTGATCACCCCTGACCGACCTCCAGGGCGCTCCCTGGACGACACACGGCCGTGGGCCGGTTCCTCACCCGACGAACCGGCCCACGGCCGTTTCACTTTTACCGTTCGACACTCAACAAAGCAGCTCCCAGCGACGTCAAATCGCCACGGGTGGGGATGTCCGAAAACCTCGGGACACCCAGCAGCCCGCCACGATTTCCACCGAAGCCAAGGAGACCGAAGTGTCCAGAATGAAGATCCTGGGGCGAGCCCTTCCCGTAACACTGCTGGTGGTGGGTTCCCTGGTGGCCGCACCGCAAGCGTTTGCCGCAGGCCCGCCCGCCACGCCGCTCACCGATCCCCCCGGCGCGGTGAGCTGGGGGGACAACGCTACGGGCCAGATCGGTGACGCCACCATCCTGGAACGGGACACACCCGTGGTGTCGGACGGCGGTTCGGCCCTCGACGGCAAGAAGGTCACCCAGGTGTCCGCCGGAACCTCCAGCAGTTGCGCCATCGCCGAGGGTTCGCTGTACTGCTGGGGCGCGAACAACAAGGGTCAGCTCGGTATCGGGAATGCGAGCCCGATCCCCAGCCCCTCCCCGGTCCTCGTCGGCGCCCCCTTGGCCGGCAAGTTCGTCACCCAGGTCAGCGTGGGCCAGGACTACGCCTGCGCCGTCGCCGTGGGCAAGGCCTACTGTTGGGGCAACAACTCCAGCGGCCAGCTCGGTGACGGCAGCAAGACCTCACACACGGTGCCCACCGCGGTCTTCACCTCGGCGGTCCTCTCCGGCAAGAAGATCAGTGCGATCAGTGCCGGTACCCGACACACCTGTGCCATTGCCCAGGGCCGGGACTTCTGCTGGGGGGAGAACAACGACGGCGAACTCGGCAACTCCAACTTCGACACCGACGACCAGCTCTTCGCGATCCCGGTCAACAGCACCGGACTGATCAAGAACATCATCATCGACTCGATCGCCGTGGGCGACAACCACAGTTGCGCCACCGGTGGCGGTCACGCCTACTGCTGGGGTCTCAACAGCGACGGTCAGCTCGGCACCGGTGACAACAGCCAGTCCCAGAACCCCCGAGCGGTCGTCACCTCCGGGATACTCTCCGGCAAGGTCGTTTTCGCCCTCAGCGCCGGCGGCGCCACCACCTGCGCCCTCATCGGTTTCTCGGCCACCCGGTCCGCCTACTGCTGGGGGGACAACTCGGTCGCGCAGGTCGGTGACAACACCCAGACGGACCGGAACAGCCCGGTCAAGGTCACCCTCACCGGTAACCCGAGTTCCATCTCGGTCAACGCCGGCGGCGGCTGCGCGGTCGTCGACGGCACCACCAACTGCTGGGGCGCGAACGCCCACGGCCGGATCGGCAACGGAACCACCACCCTGGCCAAACATCCCGAGAAGGTCGACCAGAGCGGCATTCTCGCCGACCGACGGGAGATGCACGTCAGCGCCGGCACCGGCCACACCTCGGCCTTGGCCGTCACCACCCCGCAGTTCGGTGACGCCGCCCAGGGGGTGACCTTCTACGACGACATCGAGTGGGTCGCCGGCACCGGGATCAGCACGGGCTATGCCGACCACACCTATCATCGGTTGGACAACATCGAGCGACAGGCCATGGCCGCCTTCCTGTTCCGCTCGGTCAATCCCGGAGCGAAGGACCTGACCTGCGCCGGTGACGAGACCAACCGCCTCTTCGACGATGTCCACACCGGCGATCTCTTCTGCGGGGACATCGAGTGGTTGGTGGACCAGGGCATCACCGACGTCCCGGCCTCCGGCCTGTTCGCCCCGGTCGGGGACACCACCCGCTCCGTCCTGGCCGCCTGGTTGTTCCGCACCGAGCACCCCGACACCGGCAGCAAGCCGTGCGCGGGCAATGTCTTCAACGACGTGAGCGACACCGGCCCCCACAAGAGCCTGCAGTGCGGGAACATCGAGTGGCTGGCGGCCGCCGGGGTGACCATCGGCTACGACGACGGCGGCTTCCACCCCAACGACCCGATCCGCCGCGACGCGATGGCCGCCTTCTTGCACCGGGCCGACTCGCTGACCTCGCACTGACACCCGGCACCTGACCAGGCCGTGGGTCGGCCCGCCACCCGACGGGCCGACCCACGGCCGTTTCTCGCCATCCACACCCGCAACAAGCCCGTTCCGAGCGACGTTTACGCAAGGGGGGCGCATCGTTCCCTCGAATCTGAGATCTGCTGTCGATCGCCTGACAGAAGGAGGGTGCAGTGTTCACACACCGCGGAGGTGTCCGGCGGGTCGTGGTCGGAACGCTGGTGGTGATCGGACACCTACCGGTCACGAACCACGCGGCGGCCGAGTTCCCGCCCTCGACCCCCTCGGACGCCCTGCCGTTCGCCTCGACGTGGGGGAACAACGCCAACGGCCAGATCGGGGATGCCACCATCCAGGAACGCCACGTCCCGGTGTTGTCCACCGGCGGTGCCGCCCTCGACGGCAAGGAGATCACCCAGGTGTCCGCCGGTGCATACAACACCTGCGCCATCGCCGAGGGCTCCTTGTACTGCTGGGGCACCGACGTCAACGGTGAACTCGGGAACGGCACCACCGATGCCGCCCCGACCACCTCGCCGCTCCTGGTCGGTCCTCCACTGGCCGGCAAGTTCGTCACCGAGGTCAGTGTGGGCAAGAACCACGTCTGTGCCGTGGCCGACGGGGCGGCCTACTGCTGGGGCAACAACTTCTACGGCCAGCTCGGGGACACCACCCATGCCGATCGCACCACGCCGACCGCGGTGTACACCGGCGGATACCTGGCAGGCCGGACGGTCACCGCCATCGCCGCCGGATCCCGGCACACCTGCGCACTCGCCGACGGGCTCGCCTTCTGCTGGGGCCGGAACGGGTCCGGTGCCCTCGGCAACTCCGACTTCCCGGCCGCCGATCAGTTCGCACCCGTACCCGTACGAACCTCCGGGCCGCTCAACGGACTCATCCTCGATTCGATCGCGGTGGGGGACAACCACAGTTGCGTCACCGGCCGCGGCCATGCCTACTGCTGGGGGGAGAACCTCTACGGACAGCTGGGCATCGGTGACGGGTCCACCGCCACCGACCCTCAAGCCGTTGTCACCACCGGAGGGCCGGCCGGCAAGTCGGTCTTCGCACTGAGCGCCGGCGGCGCAAACACCTGTGCCGTCATCGGGTTCGCCGACACCCGATCCGCCTACTGCTGGGGCGACAACTCCCTCGGACAGGTGGGCGACAACACCAAGAAGAGCCGCAACATCCCCACGCGTGTGGCCCTGGCCGGAACCGCGACCTCCATCTCGGTGAGCAGGTACGGCGGCTGCGCGATCGTCGACGGCACCACCCGTTGTTGGGGTGACAACACCCACGGACGGATCGGCAACAACACCACCACCCACGCGGTGCATCCGGAGACGGTGAATCAGAACGGAGTACTGAAGAACCGTCGCGAGCTGCAGGTCAGTGCCGGTGACAGTTTCACCTCGGCCTTGGCCGTGTTGGAACCGGAATTCGGAGACGTCGCCCCGGGTGATGCCTTCTACGACGACATCGAATGGATCGCCGGCACCGGGACCAGCACCGGCTACCCCGGTTCTCCGACCGCCACGTACCATCCGCTCGACACCATCCAGCGACAGGCCATGGCGGCCTTCCTGTTCCGCTCCACCCACCCCGGTGTGACGGACCCGATCTGCGCCGGCAAGGACGCCGACCGACTTTTCCACGACGTCCACACCGCCGACCTGTTCTGCGGGGACGTCGAGTGGCTGGTCCACGCAGGTATCACCACCGTCCCGGTCTCCGGACTGTTCACGCCGACCGGCGACACCAACCGCGCCGTCCTGGCCGCCTGGCTGTTCCGCGCCCGACATCCTGGAACACCCGGCAGCGCCTGCGCCGGCGATGTCTTCACCGACGTGAGCAACTCCGGAAACACCAAGACCGCCGAATGCGGGGACATCGAATGGCTTGCCGGGGCCGGCCTGACCACCGGCTACCAGGACGGCAGCTTCCACCCGAAGGACCCGGTCCGGCGCGATGCCATGGCCGTCTTCCTCCATCGGGCCGACCTGCTGACCTCCCACTGAGCGTGCACACCTCAGTTCGACCCAGACCGGCTCAACAACTCGTCACCGAGATGCGTTGCCTAGACATGTATCCAGACCATGTCGAGGGACTCCGATGACCAGAACACCCCCTACCGTGCGCCAACGGACCCTGCCTGCCGTTGCGGTCGCCGTGCTTGCCGGCGCCCTCGTCTCCCTGTCCCTGGGGGCGTACGGGCACCTCCATCACCCGACCGGATCCGCGATCACCACCCTCGGGTTCCCGACGGTCCTGACCATGAAGGCCTGGCTCACCACGGCAGCTGCCACCCTGGCCGTGCTGCAGCTCTTCTCGGCCCTCTGGATGTACGGCAGGCTCCCCTGGACCGCGCCTTCCTGGTTGGCACCACTGCATCGCTGGGCAGGTACGGCCGCCTTCCTCATCTCACTCCCGGTGGCCTACCACTGCCTGTGGTCCTTGGGTTTTCACGATCAGACCGCGCGCACGTTGAACCATTCCCTGCTCGGCTGCGTGTTCTACGGTGTATTCACCACCAAGATGTTCCTGCTCCGGGTACGCCGCAGCTCCTCGTGGCTCGTCCCCATCGCCGGCGGACTTCTGTTCACCGTCCTGATCGGTCTGTGGCTCACCTCCGCACTCTGGTACTTCCGGCATCTGGCTTGACCCGGTCCGCTCCACCCGACCCGCCGATCGAGAGATCCTTCCCGGTCGGCTGCTCCGCGGACTGCTGTCCCGCGACAGCTGTTCCCGGGCACACACATCCGACATCCACTCCCGAACACCGACGCGAAAGGGCCCGACGATGCGCACGGTCTCAGCGACACTGGCGGTCTGCCTCACCGGTGCGGTCCTCACCGTCGCCGCCCTGTCACTTCCCGGCCGGAGCCCCACCGGTTCCCACCTCACCGACGATCAGACCGCTGTCGCATCGCAGCTCTCCGCGGCCGGATCCATCTCGGCGGGCACGGACACCGCGCACGGAGCCGAAGGCAGCCGGATCCGGCCGTCGACCGCCCCGGACGGCGGCCCACTTCTCGGCGGCAGCACAGCGGACGGAACCGTTCCGGCCGCGGATACTCCCCCCGGAACGTCAAGTCCGACAGGCCCTTCGGCGGCAGCGCCGGCCGAGATCGTCATCAGTGATTTCACCTTCAGCGTCCTCACGGTACCGGCCGGCACCGTCGTGACGGTGCGCAACAACGACTCGATGCCACACTCCGCCACCGAGAGCGGTGGCCTGTTCGACACCGGCATCATCCCGGCCGGCGGTCAGGCCGAGTTCGCCGCACCTGCCGTGGCCGGCTCCTACACCTTCACCTGCACGATCCACCCCACCATGTCCGGGGTGCTCACCGTCATCTGACCTCGGACGAAACACCCCGACAAACCTCGAAAGGCACCATCATGTCTCCTGCTCCTCTCCGCGCCGCCCTCCGCAGATCCCTTGCTGTCACGGCCCTCTGCATGGCCGCCGTCACGTCCGTGAGCGCCTGCGGCTCGACACCGTCCACCGGCGGTCCTTCCACGCCGGCCCCGGCCGTCGCGGCATCGACCCCTGCCGCATCACCGGAACCAAACACGGTGGTCCCGGAGGCCACGGGTGCCGTGGTGGTCAAGACCGCGACCAGCAGCCTCGGCACGATCCTGGTCGATGCCAAAGGCCTGACCCTGTACGGGTTCACCAACGACAAGGCAACGGCGACCTCGACCTGTTTCGGGGCCTGCGCCAAGGCCTGGCCTCCCCTCCTCGTCGGCCTGAACGATCAGGCTGCACCGGAGATCAACGCCGGCATCGTCTCGACCATCATCCGGACCGACGGCCAGCGACAGTTCGTGGTCGGCCCGTATCCCGTCTACACCTACATCGGGGACACCGCCCCCGGTGACGTCAGCGGCAGCGGCCTCGGGGGTGTCTGGTTCCCGATCGCCCCCGACGGCACCCTGATCACCAGCGGTGTCGCAGTCGATCCCGGTTCATCCTTCCCGGGAGCCACCGACACATCCTCCGCTGATACCGCCTCCACCGCAGCCACTTCCGACACTGCAGTGGCCCCGGCCTCCTCTGCCGACGCGCCGGGATACGGGACGGGAACCACCGCCGTCGCGGATGGAGTGATCGGGAAGGGCAGCACCGCCCTGGGCGATGTACTGACCTCTGCGAACGGCCTGTCCCTGTACGGCTTCCTCGACGACACCGCCGACGCGTCACACTGTGTCGAAGGATGCGCCAAGGCCTGGCCGCCGTTGGCGCTGCCGGACGACTCCTTGCCGGCCGGGCTCGATCCTGCGGTGTACAGCGTGGGCACCCGGCCGGACGGGACCTTCCAGCTCAAGAACGGGAAGTGGTGGCTCTACAACTTCGCCGGCGACACCAAGGCCGGTGACACCAACGGCCAGGCCTCCAACGACAAGTGGTTCGTGGTCGGTGCGGACGGCAAGCTGATCAAGCCCTGACCACCGGGCCGGCCCGGTGCCCCAGCACCCCCTCCTTGTTCCCGCGCACGTTGTTCGTTCTCGCGCACGATGTTTCGTGCGCGAGGGCGAGCAACGTGCGCGGGAACTGGAGGTTGAAGCCCACTCAACAAAGGTCCGATCACCGACGTTGAATAGCCGTTCACCACATCCGACCCCCCGGATGTGTCTGCGAGTCGGCAGGCGTGGATGCGGATGGTCGACGTCGACCGAAGGCAGCGGGACGGAGTACTGGATGGTGTGGCTGGAACTGGGCTCGACCCCTGCCGTGGTCCGGGCGAACGGCGGCGCGGAGGCCCTCGCCTGCCATACCGACTTCGCGGACTTCATCGAGATGAACCTGAAGGAATTCAGCAGATATGCGCACGCCCTGGCCGCCAACCAGGATGACGCCCAGGACATTCTCTCGGAGAGCCTCATCAAGGCTTTTATGGCCTGGCCACGAATTTCCGCCATGGACCATCCGATCGGCTACATCCGTAAGATCATCGTGAACACCGTCATCTCCGACGGCCGCAAATGGTACAACCAGAACATCGCCCCCTACCTGACCGATCAGGTCCCCGACACTCCGACCATCGACCACTACTGGCGGGTCCACCAACTCGACGAACTCAACCACCTGCTGACCGTGCTGCCGAAGCGCCAGGCCGCGATGATCGTGATGAGGTACTACCTCAACCTCAGCGACACCGAGATCAGTGACCGGCTTCGATGCTCGGCCGTCACCGTGCGGTCCACCATTTCACGGGCGCTCACCGTTGTCCGCAACAACCGGGACCGCTTCAACTGCTGAGATCCCGTCCCACCCGTCAACGGCTGCGGCAGCCGGCCCCTGGGCGCGGTCCACGCCTTGGCATGAGATCCGAGGAACCTCGGCGAGTGCGACGTGTCTTGGTTCGTTCGACCAGGTCCCCGGAGGCGCGGACGACTGGCGTGTCAGCGAACAGGGCCAGCAGCCGACGCACCGACAGCAGGTCGGGCACATCCTCGGCAGCGGCTCGAAGTGCGGCCCTCAGTTCCGACTCGTCCATGACGACCACATCTCTCCTCAGCAGTGCCGCAGTCGGGTCCGGCCTCCCTCAGCCCCCCACGGGTCTGGACACGATCTCGCGCCCACTGGATAAGACGGTTGTCACAGACCCCTCGTTGAGTCCGCACCGCCGCTGATCTGCGCCGAGTTCCCGCGCACCGGGTACGGATGGGCGCACTCTGCAGGGTGCGCCGATCCAGGTACGGTGCGCGGGAACCAGTGGGCCCTAGGCCCCTTGGCAGATCTCGGAGGGTCCGAACTGCGCCCGGAACAGCTCCCGGGCCCGGGCGCTGACGCCCGATGGTTCGGGCTCCTCAGGGGACTCCTGAATGATGATCCGCAGGCTGCCGAGGGCTCGAGAGATGGTCGCGCGCACCGTGACCTGGGAGCAACGGAGCTGTGAGGCGATCTCCTGGTCCGACAGGTCGAGGTAGTAGCGCATGACGATCATCGAACGCTGTCGATGGGTGAGGGTGAGCAACAGCTGCTGCAGCTCGTCCAGACGGTCGACCTGACCGGTGGCGTCCCCCGCCGTGCTCTCCGGAACCATGCCTGTCACCGTGAGGGTGATGTGCCGGTGAGACCACCGGCGTTTGCTTGAAATGACGGTGTTCGCCAGGATCCTGCGGACATAGGCGAGGGGATATTCCATCCGGACGATTCTCGGCCAGGCATTCTGAACCTTGACCAGCGTATCGGCCAGGACGTCGTGGGCGTCCTCCCGATTGCCGGCAAGCATTCGGGCATATCGGGCCAGTCCCGGAAGGTGCTCGGTCAGGAATTGCTCGTACAGCGCCTCACAGGAGGCACTATCGGGAGGCGGGTCGTCTTTCATCACAAACACCATCCGTTATCGATCTCAGGGCGGTACACGATGTGTCCCCGCAGGATGTCGACCTGCAGAGGAGCGGACCCACCCGTCCGCACAACAGTTGGTAGCGCTGGTATCTCATAACCCTAGGTGTTTGTTAACGTCTAGACAATAACTTCAAAGAGTGAACCCTTCCCACGATGGGCTTACGGCGTTCGGGCTCCCAGCGACAGCGACCGCCCACACCCTCGGAAGGGAGTGGGCGGTCGCGGTGCAGCCGGTGTGTGCTACAGCTGATCGAACCGGAACAGGAAGGCCGCAAGGGCTTGTCGCTCCGCCGGGTCGATCGGGTGGAACTTGCCGTCCGGATATCCCGTGGTGACCTGATTGGTCGCCGCCCAGCTGATCGCGGTGCAGAACGGGTCGGACTTGGGGACGTCCGGGAAGGGCCCGGCACCGGCGCACGGGCCGGCGTTCCCACCGCCGAGGCGGAACAGGAAGGTGACGATCTGATTCCGCTGCAGGGTCTCGGCCGGGTGGAAGGTGTTGACCCCGTTCACCGTGTACCCCGTGGTCAGACCCGTGTCGTACATCCACTTGATCTCACCGCAGAATTCGTTGGCCACGGGAATGTCGGCGGCCGGTTTCACCACACAGGCCGGTGCATCCGCCCCGTTGTGGGTGTAACGGTAGAGCCATGCCGCAGTCGCCTGACGGGTGATCCCCTGGGTCGGGTTGAAGATCGTTCCAGCCGCGTCGTACCCGGTGGTGATCCGCTGCGTCGCCACCCACTGGACGTCCTCGAAGAACACTCCGCCGGTGACATCGTTGAAGGTGACCCGGATCTGGGTCGCCGGGGACTGGGAGGCGACCGTGGTGCCGTTGCCGCTGTACAGGGCGGTGAGGACATGGTCCCCCGCCGTCAGCGCGGTGGTCAACGGAATCACCCCCGTGCCTGCTGCGTTCACCGAGCCGGATCCCACCACCGCACCGCCCCCGTTCTTGACGGTGACAGTGCCTGCGGCCGAGGCGGACTGGCTGGTGACCTGCACCGTCACGGAGGTGATGGCCGGAGAGACCTTCACCTGCCCGGCCGGGGCGATGATCGCCGTGGTCGAGGTCTTCTTGGGTGCGGTGGCGACGAAGGGAACTGTTGTCACCGTGCCGCTGGGTGTTGCGGTCAGCTTCAGCAGTTGCGGACCGACAAGCCCGGTCGGAACGGTGATGTCGATATTCGCCGTACCCGCCGTCACCGCCGCGGATCCGACGTTCACGTTGCCGATCTTCGCAGCGAGAGTCGTGTTCTCGGGAGCGCCCCGCGAGGTGAGGTTGACTCCGCTCACGGTGATCTGGTGCAGGCTGCCTGCCACCCAGGCCGGGTTCGGATCCGTTCCGGTGATCCTGACGGCGTGCTTGCCGAAGCTGGGGCTGGTCGGATCGTGGGTGCCCAGATAGGTGATCCAGGCATCGCGGTCGATCAGACCCGAATCGTGGGCGTTGCTGCCGAAAGCCATCTCCCGGAAGTTGTCCCCGCCCGCCGTGAGGAAGGACAGCGTTCCGGCGCGGAACTGATCGCCCGGTTGGACGATGTTCCCGTTGATGGTCATGGAGGTGATCCGGTCACCTTCCGGTCGGGTGTCGTCGAAGGTGTAGGTGAAGTTCGACGACAGACCCAGTTGCAGGTAGGGGCGGGTGGGCACCTGGTTGTTCGCATCGCGCTGCCATTGCTGCTCCAGGATCTTCTTCAGCTGCGCACCGGTGTAGGTGGTGGTCCAGAGGTTGTTGACGAAGGGCAGAATCGCATTGGCCTGGGAGTAGGAGATCTGGCCGTCCGTGAGGCCGGCGACCGCCGACCCACCGAACTCCGCCTGGGTGTCGAACAGGTCCGCCCGCAACCCGCCCGGGTTCATGATCCCGATCTGCGCCCCACCGGTGTTTGCGGGTGCCAAGGCGTCCAGCAAGGCGTCGGCCACCTTGTTCCCGAGGGCGGACTCAGCCGCACGGTCGTCCCGCGTGCCACCGGCGTAGACCCCGTTGACGTAGCCGCCACCGGAGTAGGCGGTGGTGATGTCCGAGGTGACGTCGCCCTTCTTCTGGTTGCCGATGACGGCGGCCGAGGCGAGGGCCGCATCCACCGTGTCCTTGACCGGTTGCAGCTGGGGGAACTGGGTGATGATCTGGGCGTCGGTGAGCGGCACCGCCGGCGGTGCGGAGGTCGTGGTGGCGATGACGATGTTGTTCTTCATCGTGTAGCCGGTGACCTTCTTGGTCGCCGTGTCCACCGTCAGCACCACCTGGCCGATGTTGTCCCCGTACTGCCCGGTCTGCAGGACCGGTCGTGTCGTGCCCGGTTGGCCTGGCACCGGGGCGTCGTAGGCGTACTTCTGATGGGTGTGACCGTTCAGGATGACGTCGACGTTCGAATTCACCCCGTTGACGATCTTGGCGAAGACAGCCGACTTGGCCACCTGATCTGCCAGGGTCTGGGTTCCGTCCGGTGCCCCCTCGTGGAAGGTGGCGATGATGACATCGGCCTCCCCGTTGGCGTCGTTGCCGTCGGAGAGCTGGTCGGCCACCCGGTTGATCGCGTCGACCGGATCACCGAAGTCCAGATCGGCCACTCCGGCCGGGGAGACCAGGGTGGGTGTCTCCTGGGTGACGGCCCCGGTGACACCGACCTTGATCCCGTTGACGGTGAAGACGGTGAACTCGGGGAGCACCGGCGTGCTGGTTCCCTTGGCGTAGACGTTGGCCCCCAGGTAGTCCCATTGGGCGTTGTGGGCGTTCGCCGGACCGATGATCCGGTCCCTCAGATCGGACCAGCCCTTGTCGAACTCGTGGTTGCCCACGGCCGAGGTGTCAAGGCCCATCTCGTTCATCACGTCGATGGTCGGCTGGTCGTCGGCCACCGCGGAGGCGAACAGCGAGGCCGACACCAGGTCGCCGGCACCGACGAAGAGGGTGGAGGCCGCCCCTGCGGCCTGCCGCAGGGATTCCACCGTCGCCGCCCAGTTCAAGGTGTTGGCATCGATCCGTCCGTGGAAGTCGTTGGTCGACAGGATGTTGATGTCCACACTCGACGGCTGCTTCTCACCTGCCTTGATCCCGACAACGGCGGGGTCGTGATCGCTGGAGCGGAAAGGGGTCGGCTCGTAGAGGTTGATCCCGTGGTAGCCGAACCGGTCGTATTCCAGGGCAACGGATTCGGCCGAGTTGATGTTCCAGATGTCGGACCCGGTGATCCTTGTCGCGGCGGAGGCATTGGCGATGACGTGGTCGAGGGAGCCGTTGAGGCCGCCGAAGTTGTAGGAGTGCTTGGTGTTCCCGTTCAGTCCCGAGTTCGCGTCGACGTACCCTTGCGAGTACAGGACCTGCAGCGGGTCCTCCTGGGAGTAGGAGTTGAAGTCCCCGACCAGGAACACGTCCTGGACCGGTGTGTTCACGTGGGCGGCCAGGGCGGTGGGGATCCAGGTGGTCAGGGCATTCGCCTGGGCCACCCGGGAGGCGTTGGAGGCACCCTGCCCGTCCCCGGAGTCGGCGTCACCGGGCAGCGGCCCGGCCGAGCCCTTGGACTTGAAGTGGTTGACCACGAACAGGAACGGCTTGCCCCCGCCGGTCGGCAGGAACTCCTGGGCGATCGGCTCACGCGCGTTCGCGAAGGCCTCGTTCCCCGAGCTCTGATCACCCAGGGCCTGGGACGGGTCCACCGGGGTCACCGCGTCGATCTGGTAGATGATCGCGTTGTTGATCACGTCCATCTCGTTCAGCGGCGGAAGCTGGGTGGACGAGGGGATGAAGGCCCACTTCGTGCTGCCCGCAGCCGCGTTCAGCGCCCCGACCAGGATCGAGACCGCCTCGTCGGGAGTGCCCGAGACCACGGCCGAGTTCTCGATCTCCATCAGCCCGACGACATCGGCGTCCAGCTTGTTGATGGCGGCGACGATCTTGTCCTTCTGCCGGACGAGATCGGCCGGGTCCCAGGCCCCACGTGGGCCGGAACCGGGGCATTCCTTGACATTGGTCCGTTCGTCACCGGCGGCCCCGTCCGGGTAGCCGGTGCATCCGGCGGTGGCCGAGCCCAGGGTGGTGAAGTAGTTGAGCACGTTGAAGGAGGCCAGGGTCAGGTCGGCATTGCCCAGGCCGACCGGGCCGTCCGGACGTTGGGAGGTGAAGGTGAGCCAACTGTCGTCCGTGGTGCTGTCGAAGGGGCTGGTGGGCTGGAACTTCCAGGCGGCGTTGCGGGAATCGACGATCACCGGCTGCAGCAGGGAAGCCGTGGCACCGATCCGCAGCGGGTGGTCCAGCGACAGATGCGGTGGGATCAGGGCGCGGTTGGCCCAGATCCCGAAGTTGGTGGAACGGCCGTCGTCGAAGGTGATGCCGAGGTCCGCGTTGAGGGAGACGACCGCTGCCGCCGCGGGACCGCCGGCCGGGGCGACGTCCGTCGGCTGGGCCAGGACCTTCGGCCCGAAGGCCAGACCGACCTCGCCGAAGGTGTTGGTGCCGAATGTGTCCGTCACGGTGAAGGTCAGCCCGACCGGGTCGAACAACATGGATTCCACCGATTCCCTCGCCGCGGCGGGCAGGGTGTCGTTGGTGACGGGGGTGGGAGCGGTGAACGGCTCGTTCAGCGGCAGGATGCTCGCGGGTGTGGCGTTCAGCTCGGTGAGGGTGTTCGGTGCACTGCCGAACTCGGAGACGTCACCGACGACCGAGACGTACTGGCCGATGGTCACGGCCGGGGCGGCACCGACGAAGACGAAGAGCCCGTTGGAGGCCAGATCGGTGGCGTAGTCCCGGGCCCCGCCGGTGCCGGGGGTCTGGATGACGAACCCGTTGAAGCCACCGGTGCCGTAGACAGCCGTCACCACGCCCTTGGTGCTGACGGTCGCGCCGACCAGCGGCGAGGTCCCGGTGGTGCCCTGGATCTCGGCGATGGTCTTGGCCACCACCGGATCCGGGTCCGGCGTGGCTCCGACCGTGGGGGTCGGGGCACCGGCGGTGAAATCGGTACCGTTGACCGCGGTGTTGGTGTGCAGCAGGTCCCGGCTGATGGATTTGGTGGCGGTGGCCGCGGGGGCGACCGTCCCGGCGAAGGCCGCGCCGGTGCCGACCAGGTCAAGCACGTTCGGATCGCTCTGGCACGCGGCGGTCTGACAGGTGAGGGTGGTGGTGCCCTGGACCAGGGCGACGTTGCCACCGGCGGTGGCCAGGTTCGGCGCGGAGGCCGCCTGGTTCGAGCCTGGCAGGGGCAGGCCGTTCGCACCTCCGGAGGCCAGTTGGACCAGGAAGGTGTCCCCCGCCTTGATCGTGCCGACCAGGGCGAGGTTTCCGCTCCAGCTGGTGCCGGCGGCCGAGGCGTACTGCAAGGACTTGCCGGTCAGGACGACATCGGTGACACCCTTGTTGAACAGCTCGACGAAATCGTTGGTCAGAGCGGCCCCGGCGTTGCCGCCGGCCCCGTAGACCTCGTTGATCACCACCTGGGCGTTCGGATCCACTGCCGCCTCGGCGGCACCGGGAAGGACGACCAGCATCCCCGCCGTGATCGCCACCGCGGAGGTCGCCCCCAGAACTCTGCTGCGCCACATCTTCACGCCATCTCCTCGCTGCTGTGTGTGTTGCCCCGAGCGGCAGGTGCAGCGCACTCCGCGATACCACCGGCCATGGGATGAGACGCCGCCCGTCGCCGGTCTGTTGAGTCCGTGGAGGGTTGCATGTTGAGACCGAGCCCCGACCGCGCTCCGTCCCGACATCCGCGCGCGCTGCAGTGAGCGCGGACGTCGGGACGGAGCGCGGTCAGCGCACGATGGGCCAGGTCACCGTCGGTCATGCAAATAACGGAGTACACTCATTAATGAGCACGATCCGAGATGGAGGCGATGATGACGACCGACAGCGAACCCGGCCGGCGTGAGCGCAACAAGCAGCTCAAGCAGGCCAGGATCTTTCAGGCCGCACGCGAGCTCTTCGACCGTCGCGGTTACGCGGCAGCAACCACCCAGGAGATCGCCGACCTCGCAGATGTGGCGAGCGGGACCTTGTTCCGTTACGCGACCACCAAGGCCGAACTGCTGCTGATGGTCTACAACGAGGAATACCGGGCCGCCATCGAGCGCGGCATCCATGCGGCCGCCGATGAGTCGGGAGCGGAGCGTCGCCTCAGGGCGTTGCTCGGCCCGCTGTTGACGGCCAGTCGCACCAACAGCGAGAACACCGCCGTGTATCAGCGGGAGGTCCTTTTCGGCGATCCCGACGAGCAGTACCGGGCCGCCGGGTTGGAACTGTCGCGCCAACTGCAGGAGTCCATCGCCGCGATCCTCCTCGACGACGATCCGCGGGTGCCACCGACCACCGGCAGCGAGGTTGCCGCACGGGCGATCTCGGACATCCTCCACCTGGAGATAGCACGCTCCGGACTCGGCCGGGACAGTTCCGAGGACCTCCTCGGTCTGGTGTTCGCCCAGATCGACCTGGTCGTCATCGGATTCCGCGCCACCTTGAGCGCCACCTTGAGCGCCACCTGACACACCCATCGGCCGGGCGATGACCGTCGCCCGACACCCGACCACAACGAACAGGAACACACCATGAGCACCGACAGCACCCGCCTGAGCAGGATCACCGTTCTGGGCACAGGTGTGCTCGGATCGCAGATCGCCTTCCAGACCGCCTACAGCGGATTCGATGTCGTCGCCTACGACATCACCGACGAGGTCCTCGACACCGCCCGGGGACGCCTGGACTCCCTGGTCGCGGCCTACCGGGCCGAGAACGTCGCCGGAGCGGCCGACGGCAAGGCAGAGGCGGCCCTGACCCGGATCCGGCTGACCAGCGACCTGGCCGACGCGGTCAAGGACGCCGACCTGGTGATCGAGGCGATTCCGGAGAACCTCGACATCAAACGCGACACCTACCAGAAGCTGGCCGCCGTGTCGCCGGCCCACACCATCTTCGCCACCAACTCCTCCACCCTGCTGCCGAGCGATCTGAAGGAGTTCACCGGGCGGCCGGCCAAGTTCCTGGCACTGCATTTCGCCAACCACGTCTGGGTCAACAACACCGCCGAGGTGATGGGTACCGAGTCCACCGACCCGGCCGTCTACCGCGCGGTGGTCGAGTTCGCCGGCAACATCGGCATGGTGCCGATCGAGCTGAAGAAGGAGAAGGCCGGGTATGTGCTGAACTCCTTGCTGGTGCCGCTGCTGAATGCCGCCTCGGATCTGCTCGTCGACGGCATCGCCGAGCCCGAGATGGTCGACAGGACCTGGCGTATCGGTACCGGATCGCCCTTCGGCCCCTTCCAGATCATGGACATCGTCGGGCTGACCACGGTCTACAACATCTCCTCGACCGCCGGACCGAAACAACGCGCCTTCGCCGAGTTGGTCAAGAAGCACTACCTGGACCACGGAAAGCTCGGTGCCGCAACGGGTGAGGGTTTCTACACCTACCCGGCGAAGTAGCTCCACCGGACGACAGCAGGGCCCGCCGCGAATCTCCACGGCGGGCCCAGCTGGTTGCTGACCGCGCTCCTTCTCGACTTCCGCGCTTGCTGCAGCGCGCGCGGTTGTCGGTGGGGAGCGCGGTCAGTGGTTGTTTGGGTGGGTGTTACTGGTTGTTGTAGCGGTAGAGGAATGCGGCGATGGCTTGCCGGTCGACCTGGGCGGAGGGGCGGAAGGTGTTGCCGGTGAAGCCGGTGGTGATGTGGTGGGCCACGCCCCAGTTGATCGCTTCGACGAACTGGTCGCCGGTGATGTCGGTGAACCCGGCGGTGGGGTTGCCGGTGGGGGAACCGGCCGAACGCCACAAGAACGCCATCGCCGCATCCCGCGCCACCCCCGCCCCCGGCTTGAACACCGGCTTCCCGCTCGTCTGCGGGAAACCGGTCGACAACCCGGTGTGGGCCATCCACTCGATCGGCACGTAGAACTGCGAACCCGGTTTCACGTCGGCGAAGGTCTGGGTGCCGGCGGCGGGTTGCCAGTTGTGGCCGTTCAACCGGTACAGGAACGCGGCCATGGCCTGCCGGGT
>QXCQ01000016.1 GCA_003576535.1 Nakamurella silvestris
ACACCGTCAAGACCCACCAGACGATCACGCTCGAGCACCGCAAGACCGGAGGCCTTCAAGGTGCCGAGATCGCCACCGGAACCCTTGACGTACAACAGTTCCACCGGTTCGCCCGTCGCCGGGTTGGTGACGGAAACCTTCGCCGAAGTGTTGCCGCCGCCGTAGTTCGTCACCGCCCGGTCGGATCCGAGACGATTCGACCGGCCGATCAGATCCTGTACACCGGCCGGCACCTCGGCCGGGTCGAATGCTGCGGACATGTCAGTTACCCCATCCGGCGGCGGAGCCGCCAACTCGTTCTGCGACGACCTTCTCTGCGTGGCCGCTTGCCGCGTAGGCGGCGATCGGATTCGGGTCCAGCCCCAGTTCCTCGCGCACCTCGGCGAGCAGCGGGCGGACGTCGGTGTTGTAGCCGTCCATCAGGATCGCGTTGGCACCCAGGACATCTCCGGCCGCGCGAGCGGCAGCGAGGGCCTCACCGTCCACCAGCAGGGCCTTGGCCGTCGCCTCCTGGACGTTCATCACGGAGCGGATGAGTGCCGGGACCTTGGGCTCGATGTTGTGGCACTGGTCGAGCATGAAGGCGACACCACCGTCCGGGGTGACCAGGTCGGCGGAGACGATCTCGTGCATGATGCGGAACAGCCCGAACGGATCGGCGGCGCCGACCATCAGGTCGTCGTCACCGTAGAAGCGCGAGTTGAAGTGGAACCCGCCGAGCCGACCGGCCCGCGCAAGCAGGGCCACGATCATCTCGATGTTGGTGCCCGGCGCGTGGTGTCCGGTGTCCACCAGGACCTTGGCCTGCGGCCCGAGGGCGAGGCAGTGGGTCAGCGATGTGCCCCAGTCCGGCAGGTCCGTGTGGTAGAAAGCCGGCTCGTAGAACTTGTACTCGATGAGCATCGTCAGGTCCTCGGGCATGACCGCGTAGGTCTCCTCGAGGGCGGCGGCGAGCCGGTCCTGGCGGGCCCGGATGTCGTCCTGGCCGGGGTAGTTGGTGCCGTCGGCGAACCACAGGGACAGCTGCTTGGACTTCGTGATCTCGGCGATCTCGACGCAGGCCTTGAGGTGGTCGATGGCCTTCCGGCGGACGGCCGGATCGGGGTTGCAGACGCTGCCGAGACGGTACTCGTTCTCCTGGAACAGGTTCGGGTTGATCGCACCGATGGCGACGCCCTCGTCCGCGGCGTGTTTGGCCAGATCGCTCCAGTCGTCGACCTGGTCCCACGGGATGTGCAGGGCGACGGTCGGGGCGACACCGGTCAGGCGGTGGACAACTGCCGCGTCGGAGACCTTCTCGTAGGCATCACGTGCCACACCCTCGTCGGCGAAGATCTTGAATCGGGTACCGGAATTGCCGTACGCCCAGGACGGCGTCTCGATGTGCTGACGAGCGAGGATCGCTCGTGCCTGTGCGGGTTGCATGGTCTCCTCCAAAGGATGTACTGCGAGATAAGTGATGTGTGACGGGGAGCGGAACCTACTTGGAGGCGCCGTATTTTCGCGTTGTCAGACCGTTCAGCAGGGCGGCGAAGACCAGCACGACACCGAGGGCCAGGCGCTGGTACTGGGTACCGGCGTTGCCCTCGATGGCCAGCGGGAGGCCCGCGTTCAGCCAGACGATGAGCAGGGTCGCCAGCACGATGCCCGAGACCCGACCGATACCACCGCTGATGGCCACACCGCCGAGGACGGCGATGGTGATCGCCGGCAGGGCCATGCCGTTGCCGGAGACACCTGCTTCGGGCCGGGCCGAGGCGAACTGGGCGACGGTGACGACTGCGACCAGACCGGAGATGAGACCGGCGATGACGTAGGCCTTCATCCGGGTGTCACGGACGTTGATACCGGCCCACTGGGCCGCGACGTCGTTCGTGCCGATGGCGAAAAGCCTACGGCCGTAGGTGGTCCGGGCGATCAGCACCCAGACGACGATGATGGTCGGGATCATGTAGGTGAACACCCCGAGGCGGATCGCCGGCAGGAAGTCGCCGAAGAACGGGATCTCGACCGAGCGGGAGGTGCTGTACAGATCGGCGACCGGACCCTTGCTGATCGGCTTCTGGTTGTTGATGACCACGGCGAGGGACTTGTAGGCGTAGAAGGTCGCCAGGGTGGCGATCAGCGCCGGGAACCGGAGGTAGGCGACCAGGACTCCGTTGACCGCGCCGCACAGGCCGCCGAAGGCGACCGTGATCAGCAGGGCGGAGATGAAGTTCAGGTTCCACTGGCCGGGACCGTCGTTGTAGGCGATGCCGAACACCATTCCCGCCAGGGAGACGATCGCACCGACCGAGAGGTCGATGCCGCCGCGCCCGGACATGATCACGATCATCTGGGCCAGGGCCAGCATCGCCAGCGGGACCGCGTTGATCAGCTGGTCGGACATGAAGTTCGCGTCGTAGCTGCCGGTCAGCTTGCCGGCGCTGCTCATGATCATGAAGGTGGAGACCACCGCGATGAGCAGGACGACGAGCAGCACGATCCGCTGGGTCAGGACTGCCCGGAGGATCTTCGCGCCCAGGGTCTCCGGACCGGAGGTGTTGCCCGGTCCGGCCATCGACTGCCGCGGTGCGGGTACCACAGGGGTGGTGGGAGTGGTCATTTCTTTCTCCTCGCACGTTCGCGGACCAGATCGACGCCGACCGCGATGACGATCGCGATACCGACGAACAGATCGGAAAGTTGGGTCGGCCAGCCGAGTTGGGTGACTCCACTGGTCACGGTCTGTACCAGGAGGGCTCCGAGTACCGTGCCGAGCACCGAACCACGACCACCCATGATCGAGGTCCCGCCGATGACGACGGCGGCGATGACGGCCAGCTCCTTGCCGTCACCGATGTTCGCCTGGACGGTGGCGGTTCCCAGGGCGATGGTGAAGCAGGCTCCCAGACCCACCAGCAGTCCCGTCACCACATAGGCGATGAGGGTGCGCCGCTGGACCCGGACGCCGGCCAGACGGGCTGCCTGGGGGTCGCCGCCGATGGCGTAGAAGTGACGCCCACCCGCGGTGTGCCGCAGGTAGTACCAGGCGACGGCCGCGATGATCAGGGTGAGGAAGAAGGCATGGGGCAGGCCGAAGGTCCGGCCGGCCGGACCGGCGCCGAAGAAGGCCCGCGAGTCCGGGAGGTTGTTCACCGTCTCGGAACCGAAGATCTGCAGGCCGAGGAACTGGAACAGGTTCGCCGTACCGAAGGTGATGATGATGGCCTGCACCCGCCCGTAGGCGATCAACAGCCCGTTGATCAACCCCAGGACACCGCCGGTCACCATCGCGATCACGATGGAGAGCACCAGGGGGATGTTGTACGCCACCATCATCTTCGCGGTGATGACCGAACAGACCATCACCATGGCGCCGACCGAGACGTCGATGCCGGCCGTGATGATGATCAGGGTCATCCCGACGCCGATCAGGGCGATCGGGGCGACATTGGCGAGCAACGGCTGGATCGAGCCCGAGCTCAGGAACCGCGGGGTGGCAAAACCGAGGATCACCCAGAGGGCGGCGATGACCCCGACCAGGACGTACTCCTGGCCGGAGATGGCCGGGGCGAGGATCCGCCCCTTCGGCTTCGGGGGTGGGGTCGGCAACCCTGCGGGTTTGTCGACGGTGGGTGCGCTCATAGGGCTTGTCCCGCTTCATCAACAGCGCCGGCGGCGGCGGCCAGCACATCAACTTGGGTGGCTTCCGGACCGAACTCGACGGTGGTGGTCCCGCCGCGGACCACCAGCAGTCGATCGGAGATGCGCAGCGCCTCGGGCAGATCGGAGGTCACCACCAGGACAGCGGTCCCGTTCTCGGCGAGTTCGGTGATCAGACGGTGGATCTCCTCCTTCGCCCCGACGTCGACACCCTGGGTGGGCTCGGCCAGGACGAGCACCTCCGGACGTTCGACCAGCTGGCGGGCGAGGACGACCTTCTGGGCGTTGCCGCCGGACATGGCACCGATGAACTGCTTCTCGCTGGGGGTCTTCACGGCGAGGCGGGAGATCATCGACTTCGCGACCTCGGTCTCCTTACGACGGTTCATCCAGGTGCCGAAGTAGGACAGCAGCCGCAGGTGGCCCGCGGAGATGTTGAAGGCGATGGATTGGAAGGAGAACATCCCCTCCACCTTGCGGTTGGCCGGCAGCAGGGCGATGCCCAGCTTCTGTGCGGCCCGGGGGGACTTCGGAGCGATGGACCTGCCGTCGAGTTTGATCTCGCCGCTCGTCGCGTAGTCCATACCGTAGATGGTGGCGGCGATCTCGGAGACACCGGAGCCGACCAGGCCGTACAGGCCCACGATCTCGCCGGCCCGGACGGAGACGTTGACGTCCTCGAACTTGCCGCGTCGGCTCAGGGCGTTGAGCTCGAGCTTGGCCGGGCCGTCGGGGATGATCCGCTCGCCGCGTTCGTCGTTGAGGATGCCACCGACCATGAGCTCGGCGATCTGCCGGACCGTGAGGTCCTCGATCGGATAGGTGCCGATGGTGTTGCCGTCACGCATGACGGTGACTTCCTGGGCGATGCGGAACAGCTCGTCCAACCGGTGCGAGATGTAGATGACAGCCACACCGGAGCTGGTGAGCCGGCGGACGACCGAGAACAGCACCTCGATCTCGACATCGGTCAGGATGGCGCTCGGCTCGTCGAGGATCAGGATCTTCGCCTTGCCCGCGAGGGCCTTGGCGATGGAGACCTGCTGCTGCTCGGCGATCGAGAGGCTGCCGACCGGGACGGTGGCGTACTTGGCGGGCAGGCCCAGCAGTTCGAGGAGTTCGACGACCTGCCTGTTCTGCTCGGCCCAGTCGATCCGGCCGCCCTTGACGATCTCACGGCCGGTGAAGATGTTCTCCGACACCGAGAGCTCGGCGAACAGCTGCGGCTCCTGGTAGACGGTGGCGATACCGAGCCCCATGGCCTCGACGGTCGTGCTGATGTCGACCGGAGCGCCTTCGAACTCGATGGTCCCGGTGTCCGAGGACTCCGCGCCGGAGACGATTTTGATGAGGGTGGACTTTCCGGCACCGTTCTCACCGACGAGGGCGTGCACCGTGCCGGCCTTGACCAGCATGTCCGCGTTACGGATGGCGCGAACCGCGCCGAAGCTCTTGGAGATGCCGGTCAGGTTGAGTCGGGCAAGGCCGGAGTCGGGGGTTCCACCATCTGGGTTGACCAGATTGGTTGGCCGGTCGGGTGTTTCAGGCGTTGATGACACAGCCATCCGCTCCTGTCGAGGTCTGAGGGTGCTGCCGCGATGGTGGCACCTTCGCAGATCGGTGCCACCATCGCGGAGCGGGAACTTACACAGCTACTACTGGTGATGCGACGAGAGGATCAGTAGTCGAACTGATCCACGTTCTCCTTGGTGATCTGCAGTGCCGGGCCGAGCAGGAGCTGCTTGTTGGTGGCGTCGTACTCGACGGCCGGCAGATCGGCGTTGACGTAGTTGGTCGCGGCGAATTCCTTGCCCTCGGCGAGCTGGACACCGGCCCAGGCGGTCAGGTAGCCCAGGTTCTCCACGTTCCACAGGATCGAGGCGGAGGAGGAACCGTCGAGCAGGTACGGCTTCATGGACTGCGGGGTACCCAGTCCGACGGTGAAGACGGTGCCGATCTTGTCCGCGTTGCGGACGGCCTCGGCCACACCCGGTGCGGAGGAGGTGCACTCGCCGACCAGACCGGTCAGGTCCGGGTTGGCGTTCATCAGGTCGGTGGCCATGGCGGTCGCCTTGGCCTGGTCCTCACCGGCGTAGACGACGTCGATCAGCTTCATGTCCGGGTACTTGGAGGCTGCGTATTCCTTCTGCACAGCGATCCAGGCGTTCAGGTTGGCCGCGGTCTCACCACAGGAAACGATGGCGTAGCTGCCCTTTTCGCCCATGGCCTTGGCCAGGGCGTCGGTGAGTCCTTCACCGATGGCCTGCTCGGAGGCCTGGTTCACGAAGACCTCGCGGACCGAGTCCGGGGCGTCGGTGTCGGCGGTGCCGACCTTGATCCCGGCGGTGGCGGCTTCCTGTAGGACAGGGGCCATGGAGTCGGGATCGTTCGGGGCGACGAACAGGGCGTCAACCTTCTGCTGGATGAAGGAGCGGACGACGTCGGCCTGGGCGGAGGCGTCGGCGGCGGTCGGGCCCTGGTACAGCCAGGTGATGCCGAGATCGGTGGCGGCCTTGGCCCCACCCTTGTTCATGGCCTCGAAGTACGGGACACCCTGGAGCTTCGGCACGTAGGCGATCTTGAAGTCCTTGCTGGCCTTCTCGACGGTCCCGGTCGGGGCCTCGCCGCTGGCGGAGGTGTCCGGCGCGGAGGTGTCAGGGGCGGACGTGTCGGGGGCCGAGGTGTCCGGCGCGGAGGTCTCCGGTGCGGAAACGGAGCTCTCGACCGAGGTGGAGGTCGACGTCGGGGCCGGGGTGGCGTTGTCGTCGGACTTGCTGCATCCCGTTGCCACCAGTGCGACAGCCGCGGTGGCTGCAGCGAAGGTGGTAAGCCTGCGGGAGATCTTCATTGACGGCTCCTGTGATTCGTGCGGCGGGTGCCGCGGGAGTGGTGCCCGGAT
Organism: Nakamurella silvestris; assembly: GCA_003576535.1. GTDB lineage: Bacteria > Actinomycetota > Actinomycetes > Mycobacteriales > Nakamurellaceae > Nakamurella > Nakamurella silvestris. The sequence goes on from QXCQ01000016.1 coordinate 6,545, forward strand.
GGGCAGTTGATGGTGCGGTCGGTTGCCGGCGTGGACCGGTCGGGCCTGTGGCGGACAACGGGTGGTGCATGGAGATGTCGCGCGGTGGTGCTCAGGTGGTGCTGGTGTGGTGCCGGGTGGGACGGCTCAGTGCCCGCCCAACCCCGTTGCGGTTCTGTCCTGGTTCACCAGTGCGGCGAATCGGACGGCCGCCTCATCCCACAGATCGGTGGAATTCGGCTGGTAGACGGTGATCTCGCTGGTGGCGGCGATCACTTCACGGATCTCGGCGAGCGAGGAGAGCTCACCGAGGGCAGCGAACTGCACTGCGGCATTTCCCAGGGCTGTTGCTTCGACCGGACCGCAGTGGACTTCGATTCCACAGGCGTCGGCGGTCATCTGGGACAACAAGGCATGGTTGGAACCGCCACCGACGATGTTCACGGTCGGCGGCCGGACCCCGGTGGCGTTCCCGATGTCGTTGACCGTGGCGCGGTAGCTCAGCGCCAACGAGTCGACGACACAACGGGCGACCTGACCGATGGTCTGCGGCACCACTTCACCGCGGACGGCGCAGTACTCGCGGATCCGGTTCGGCATGTCGCCGGGGGCGAGGAAATCGGACAGGTCGGGGTTGATCAGGCTGACGGCGGCCGGTTCTGCGGCAGCCAGGTCGGCGAGTTCGGCATAGGTCAGTTCGACCCCTTCGCGGGCCCATTGGCGACGGCATTCCTGCAGGATCCACAGGCCCATGACGTTGCGCAGCAGGCGGATCGTCCCGCCGTAACCGCCCTCGTTGGTCAGGTTGGCCATTCGGGTGGCGGGGGTGATCACCGCGTGCGGCAGTTCGACGCCGGCCAGGGACCAGGTTCCGGAGGAGATGAACAACCCGCTCGGGTGGGCGAAGGGCACGGCGACCACGGCGCTGGCCGTGTCGTGCCCCGGAGGCATGATGACCCGCGAGCCGGCGAGCCGACCACGGCCGAGGTCACCGATGACGGAGCCGACATCCGTTCCGGGGGCGACGACCTCGGGCAGCATGTGGGTGGGCACACCCAGGGTGTCCAGCAGGCCGGTCGCCCAGGTCCCGGTGGCCATGTCGAAGGCCGCGGTGGTGGAGGCACCGGTGTACTCGGTCACCGTGCTGCCGGAGAGCAGGTGGTGGAAGACATCCGGGATCATCAACATCGTCTGGGCCTTGTCCAGCCGGTCCGGCTGTTCCCGGACGTCCGCCATCAGGCCGAACAGCGAGTTGATCTGCATGATCTGGATACCGGTGGCGTCGTACAGGTCCGCCGGATCCATGATCTCCAGGGCCCGGTGGTAGCTGACGCCGTTGCGGTCGTCCCGGTAGCAGATCGGGTCGTCGAGGAGTTCCCCGCTCGGACCGATCAGACCGTAGTCCACGCCCCAGGTGTCGACACCGACAGCAGCGATGTCCGTGTCCCCGGCGGCGAGACCGCCCAGACCGTGCTGGATCTGAGACCACAGGGTGCGGACATCCCAACGCAGGTAGCCGTCCCGGACCGCCGGCGTGTTGGCGAACCGGTGGTGCACCTTCAGGTCCAGCTTCGCGCCGTCGAAACTGACAGTCGCGACCCGGCCGCTCTCGGCCCCGAGGTCGACTGCTGCGACTGTGGTGGTCATCGTGCACTCCCTGGAGCTGTTGATACGTCTACGGTGTGGATCGGAACCCCGGCCAGTGCCCATTCGGACACCACATCGGGACCGATACCCTCGTCCGTGAACATCCCGGTGATCTTCTCGGTCGGGGCGAAGGAATGCAGCCCGAACCGGCCGACCTTGGACGAGTCGAAAAGACCGTAGATCTCATCGCAGGCGGTGGCCAGATACCGCTTGGCATCGGCCTCCTCGATGGAGTTCTCCATCATGCCGTGGTCGACGGAGATGCCTTTGACCCCGAAGAAGCCCCGGTCGATCCGGCCGCGACCGGCCAGCACGTCACCGATCGGGCCGACCATCGACCCTGCGGACCGGCGCAGCACACCGCCGGGCATCAGCACCATCGCGTTGGACTGCTCCATGAACAGGGTTGCGGTCCGCATGCCGTTGGTGATCACCACGAGGTTGCGCAGGTCCAGCAGTTCCTGGGCCAGGTAGAAACAGGTGGTGGAAGCGTCGAGGGCGATCACGTCGCCGCTGCGGACCAGGGGCTCGGCCTGACGGGCGATCGCTTCCTTGGCCTCGCGGGAGTAGCGGATGCGCATCTCGAAGGCACCCTCGTCGGCGGTCCCGGCGGCCACGGCGCCACCACGAACCCGACGGAGCATCGACCGGCGTTCCAGGGACTCCAGGTCCTTGCGGATGGTGACGGTGGAGACGCTGAAGCGGCCGGAGAGGTCCTTCACCGTGACGCTGCCACTGGAATCGATCTCCAGCAGTATTGCCTGCTGGCGAGCGAACTCATCCACGGATGCCACGGTTTCTCCTTTCGGCTGCATTGACGAACGGTTGCCCTGTTGTCACCCCCGGGGGTGTGCAATCGAAGCGCCGGACGTGCCGCCGCTCACAGGACCTTGCTCATCTGAAGCTAATGACGCGAAGGCGAACCGTCAACGGACGAAATCGAAACGAAAGACTTAAACTTACGAATCGTTCCCCGAAGTCTTTCGCAGATGAGGATGAAGTGAGGTCTACAACCCATTGCCGCTGGTGAACGCAACACAGGCCGCGGCCGGGTTACGTAATCGTTACGAAACCCGGCCGCGGCCTGCGAAAGCGGAGGCCAACTCCGCTCAGTCATGTCCCTTTCGCGTATGTCCCTTTCGCGAGGTTCAGCGCTCGTGCCGCCCGTGCGTCGGCACCGGTCCGGCATCGGGCAGGTTCTTGAGCAACTGCTCGCCTTCGATGTCGACGTTCGGCAGGATCCGATCCAGCCACTTGGGCAGGTACCAGGCGGACTTGCCCAGAACCGACATCACGGCCGGGATCAACGTCATCCGGACGATGAAGGCGTCGATCAGCACACCCAGCCCGAGGGCGAAGCCGATGGAGGCGATGATCGTGTCCGGCGCGAGGATGAACCCCGCGAACACGCTCGTCATGATGATCGCGGCAGCGGTCACCACCCGCGAGGCATTGCTGAACCCTTGAACCACAGCCTTTTTCGGTTCAGCACCGTGGACGAAGGCTTCTCGCATCCCGGACACCAGGAACACCTGGTAGTCCATCGCGAGCCCGAAGAGCACACCGATCAACAGGATCGGCAGGAAGGACACGATGGGGGCCGGGGTCTCGACGATGCCGAACCAGCCGAACTGGTAGATCGCCACCACCACGCCGAACACCGCTCCCACCGAGAGCAGGAAGCCCAGGGCCGCGGTCAACGGCACGATGATGGACCGGAACACCAGCATCAGCAGGATCAGGGCGAGGCCCACCACGATGATGAGGTACACCGGAAGGGCGTCCGAGAGCTTCTCGGACACGTCGATCACCACGGCGGTCTGGCCGGTCACCGACACCGTTGCTCCGCTCGCGGCCGAAAGCCCGTCGGTCTGATCGCGAATGGCGTGCACCAGGTCCTCGGTGGCGATCTCGGAGGGCCCGGACATCGGGATCACCGGAATCACCGCCAGGGTGCCGCTCGGGCTGACCACCGCGCCACCCTCGGTCGGAGCCTTGCCCGCCAACGGAAGTGCCTGGGCGATCACATCCGGGGTGGCGTGAAGGATGGCCAACGTCTGGTCGACCACACCGGCGAGCTGGGCCGGGTCGCCGACCTTGACGGTGACGACCAGCGGTCCGTTGAGGCCCGGGCCGAAGCCCTCGCTCACCAGGTCGTAGGCCTGACGCTTGGTCGTGTCGGGGGCGGCGGACCCGTCGTCCGGCAGGGACAGGTGCAGGCCGGTGGCCGGCAGGGTCGCCGCTCCGAGTCCGAGGATGCCCACGACCAGGATGGCGGCCGGGTACTTCATCACCAGCGAGATCCACCGGTTCGGCTTCGTCACCGGGGCCGGGGTTCCGGAGGCCAGGGTCGCACGTGCCTTGCGGCCCAGGATCTTCTCACCGGCGAAGCCGAGCAGGGCCGGCACCAGGGTGATGGCGATCAACACGGCGATGGCGACCGTGACGGCAGCAGCCAGACCCATGATGGTCAGGAAGGGGATGCCGACGACGGACAGTGCCGCCAAGGCGATGATCACGGTCAGCCCGGCGAAAACCACTGCCGATCCGGCGGTCCCGGTCGCCCGGGCGATGGATTCGTTGATGTTCATGCCATCGGCGACCTGCTGTCGATGTCGGGAGGAGATGAACAGTGCGTAGTCGATACCGACCGCCAGACCGATCATCAGCGCGAGGATCGGCGCGGTGGAGGACATGTCGACGACACCGGAGACGATGAGGACACCGGACATTCCGACCGCCACACCGATCAGGGCGGTGAGCATCGGCAGTCCAGCAGCCACGACGGAGCCGAAGGTGATGAGCAGCACCACCAGCGCGACGATCACCCCGAGGCCCTCGGTGGAACCGATCGCCGGCTGCTGCGGCACCGCTGCCCCGCCGAGGTCGACCTGCAGGCCGTTCACACTGGCCGCCTGCGCGAGCTGTTCCAGGGCCTTCTGCGTCTCCTCCGGCACCTCCGTCAGCTGGCCGGCCATCTGCACCGTGGACAGTGCGATCTGGCCGTTGGCCGAAACGGTGGGTTGGGCGAGCTTGTCGACCGGGGCGTCCCCGCCGGGAATCAGCTTCTGCCCGTCGAAGGGATTGGAGACCGAGGTGACCCCCTCCAGCTCAACGGCTTTGCGCAGCAGCTCGCCGACTACCTGCTGGTGCTCCGGTGTCGTGACCGCCCCACCGTCCGTCGTGGAGATCACGATCCGGCCGCTGGAGGCACCGAAACCGGGGATCTCGGCGGACAACTCGTCCATGGCCGCCTGGGCGGGGGTGCCCGGGATGGAGAAGGAGTTGCTGAAGGTGCCGCTCAGTCCCAGTGCCCCGGCACCGGCGATGATCAGGACGAGGAGCCAGCCGCCGAGGACGGCGCGTCGCCGCCTGGCGGCCCAGCTGCCGAGTCGATAGAGCAAGGTGGCCATGGTGTTTTCTCCTAGACAGGGCGAGGGGCGGGTGTCACACGGGTACTTGTCGGGAAGTGGTGCGCGGTGCGATGGATCGATGGTGAAAGCAGTTGGTGGAGTGCAGGTTCACCGGCGGGCGAGTTGATCGACGGCGGCGCGGTCGATGACCGTCATCGCCTGTTCCAACAAGGCCCGCAGACCGTCTCGGCCGTCGGTCTTGCCGCCGGCGAGCCAGCGCTCGATACAGGTATGGGCGGCCGCCATCGCCACGGAGGAGAGCAGTTCGACCCGGACGTCACCCGGATCGATGCCGAACAGGGCACCGATCTCCGCCGCGATGGCGGTGGCCGCCCGCTGATCGAGGGCGTAGATCTGGGCCTGCACCTCGGGCACGGTGGCGAGGATGGTGTGGAAACGCTCGAACCCGAGCAGGATCTGCTCGTTGGCCGAGACGATGATCTCGATCAGCAGATCGACCACCCCGCGGGTCGGGTCCGAGGCGCGCGCGAGCTCGAAGAACCCGCTGATCACCTCGTCGACCGAGCCGACGATGCATTCGGCCTTCCCCGGGAAGTAGTTGGAGAAGGTGCGGCGGGAGACACCGACCGCATCGGTCACGTCGGCGATGGTGAAACCGTCGTAGCCGTGTTCCAGCGCCAAGCACAATGCCGCCTCGGCGAGGGCGCGCCGGGTGGCGTCCTTCTTACGTTCGCGGAGTCCGCTGCTGTCGGTCACCCGGCCAACGGTACGGCCCTTTTTGCGCAATGGGCAGGTTTTCCCATTGGGCAAATATCACATTTCAACTGGGTCGGGCAGATCGGCGGGTGAGGCGGGGCGGGGCGGCCCGGCTGCCCTTACGCTGACCTGGAAGTCCCGGCGCCTGCCGCGCTCGATCACCGACGACGACACGAAGGGGAGCGCCGATGAGGTTCAACTCGAAGGCCAGGCTCGACACCTCCCAGGTGCAGGACACCCGCAGCTCCGGCGGCGGTGGCGGCGGTGGCGGCGGTCTGGGCAATCTCAGCGGTATGGCCAAGGGCGGCGGCGGGCTCGGTATCGTCGCCATCCTGATCTTCGCCGCCTTCCAGATCTTCGGCGGCTCCTCCGGCGGTGGTGCCGCAGCCGGCGGACTGCTCACGCAACTCACCGGCGGGAACGGCGGCAACGCCACGGTCGACAACGCCAAACTGGAGCAGTCCTGCAAGACCGGTGCGGACGCCAACACGGATCCGGACTGCGCCCTGGTGGCCGTCATCAACTCCATCCAGGCCTTCTGGACCGACGAGATGGCCGGTTCGGGCACCACCTACCAGGAGACGGACACCGTCTTCTTCAGCGGGAACGTCAACACCGGCTGCGGCGCGGCCACCTCGGCGACCGGGCCGTTCTACTGCCCGGCCGACCAACTGGTCTACGTGGACCTGACCTTCTTCAACGAATTGGCCACCCAGTTCGGGGCCAATGACGCGGTGTTCACCCGGGCCTACGTCCTGGCCCACGAGTACGGCCATCACGTCCAGAACCTGCTGGGCACCTCCGACAAGGTCGGCACCGCCACCGGTCCGACCTCGGGTTCGGTCCGGTTGGAACTGCAGGCCGACTGCTACGCCGGGGTCTGGGCCAACCATGCGACCACGGTTCCCGGCGCGGACGGCCAGGTCCTGATCGAGGACCTCACCGACACCGACATCGCCAATGCCCTCGATGCGGCGGCGAAGATCGGCGACGACTACATCCAGACCCACCTCGGCGGTGGACAGGTCAACGAGGCCGCGTTCAGCCACGGGTCCTCCGCCCAGCGGAAGAAGTGGTTCACCGAAGGGCTGACCAACGGGGACCCCACCCGCTGCGACACCTTCAAGACCGGGGTCAATCTCGGCTGACCGCGCTCCTTCCCCACTCCCGCGCTCGCTGCAACAAGCGCGAATGTTGGCAAGGAGCGCGGATACTGCGAGGTCAGGGCTGCTGTGCCTCGCCCAGGTCCGGCCCGTGATCGGCCTCGTCTGTCGCATCGTCTGTCACCTCGACCGGACCGGACGCCCGCCCGGCGCTGATCGCGATCGCCGCCGAGACCAGCAACATCCCGATCACCTCGGTGACCTGCGGCATCTGCCCCAGGGCGACGGCTCCGGTGATCCCGGCCGTGACGGGCAGCAGAGCCAACAGGATGGCGAACCGGGCGGCCGAGACCTTCCGCAGCACCACCTGTTCCAGGGCGTACGGGATCACCGAACTCAGTACGGCGATACCCAGCACCGAGGCGGCGCGGCCGGGTGTGCTCACGGCCGGCCCCGACCACCAGGCGCACAACGGGGCGAAGAACACCGCCCCGGCGGCCATGCCGACGGCGAGGGAGTCGATCCCGTCCCGGGTCGAGGCGATCCGCCGACCCAGCACGATGTACCCGGCCCAGGCCGCCGCCGACCCGAGGATGGCCACCAGACCGATCAGGATCTGGCTGTTCCACCCGTCACTCAAGGTGACCCCGGCCAGCAGCACCACCCCCAGGGCGGCGAACCCGATCCCCAGCCGGTCCCGCCAGCTCCGGCCGGTGACGGCGGCAACAGCGACCGGTCCGATGAACTCGATGGCCACGGCGGTGCCGAGGGGCAGGTGGTCGATGGCCAGGTAGAAGGACACGTTCATCGCGGCCAGGACGACCCCGAACACCGCCGAGGCGGCCAGATCCCGCCCGGTCCAGGGTTGACGCCAGGGGCGTCGCCACAGCAGGAGCACCACGGCCGAGATCAGGATGCGCAGCCAGGCCACCGTCACGGCCGGCATGACGGCGAACAATCCGACCGCCAGGGCAGCGCCGTAGTACTGGGTGAATCCGGAGCTGAGGAAGACCAGCGGTGCCGGCACCCGGTCGATGGCACGTCGACCCCGCCCGGCCGTCGATCCTGGGTTCACCGGCGCACTCACCGGGCAACTGTATTCGAGAGTTACCGTGGCAGAACGCCTACCTGCGCGACGAAGGGCACAGTTGATGTTTGCGATCGAGATCACCGAGGCCGGCGGCCCGGAGGTGTTGCGGTGGAACGAGGTGCCCGACCCGACGGTCGGTGCCGGTGAGGTGCTGATCAAGGTGGCCGCGACCGCCGTCAACCGGGCCGATGTGATGCAGCGCCGAGGGCTCTACCCGCCGCCGCCCGGGGCGAGCGACATCCCCGGGCTCGAGTGTTCCGGGGTGATCGCGGCGGTCGGGGACCCGAATCCAGGAGGCTGGCAGGTGGGCGATCGGGTCTGCGCCCTGCTGGCCGGCGGTGGATACGCCGAGTACGTGGCAGTGCCCGCCGGCCAGGTGCTCCCGATCCCGGACGGCCTGGGTTTCATCGAAGCCGCCGGCCTGGTCGAGGTGGCCGCGACGGTGTGGTCCAACCTGGTCACCGTCGCCGGCCTGACCGCCGGACAGACCGTCCTGATCCACGGCGGGGCGGGCGGGATCGGCACCATGGCGATCCAGGTCGCCGCCGCCCTGGGGGCCACCGTCGCGGTGACCGCCGGTTCGGCCCGGGGTCTGGAACTGTGCGAGCAACTGGGCGCGCGGATCCTCGTCAACTACCGCGAGGAGGATTTCGTCGAGCGGATCGCCCAGGAGACCTCCGGCCGAGGGGTGGAGGTCATCCTCGACGTCATGGGTGCGAAGTACCTCTCCCGCAACATCAGCGCCCTGGCCGACGGCGGACATCTGGTGGTCATCGGGATGCAGGGCGGGGTCAAGGCCGAACTCGACCTCGGTTCGCTGATGGCCAAACGCGCCTCGGTGACGGCGACAGCCCTGCGCTCGCGGCCGGTCGAGGGGCCCGGCTCGAAGTCGGAGATCATCTCCCAGCTGCGCGAACACCTCTGGGACAAGGTCGCCGCCGGCGAGGTGCTGCCCATCGTCGGGGCGCAGATCCCGTTGGCCGATGCGGCCGACGGCCACCGGCTCATGGAATCGGGGGACGCCCCCGGCGGGAAGATCGTCCTGACGGCCGATGCATCCGCCAGAATGGAACCATGAGCGAAACTGAGGATCAACGAGTAGTAGTCATCGGGTCGGACGGGCAGCCACAACACGATCCCGCACGAACCAGGTCCGCTCCGGCGGAGGACGAGGAATTCGATCCGGCCAACGCCATCGGCGAGCCGGCCAAGGTGATGCGTATCGGCACCATGATCAAGCAGCTGCTCGAGGAGGTGCGCTCGGCGCCGCTGGACGAGGCCAGCCGGCTCCGCCTCAAGGAGACCCACGCCCGGTCGATCCTGGAGCTCAAGGACGGGCTCACCCCCGACCTCGCCGAGGAACTGGACCGGTTGTCGCTGCCGTTCAGCGACGATTCGATCCCCTCGGACGCGGAGCTGCGGATCGCCCAGGCCCAGCTGGTCGGCTGGTTGGAGGGGGTCTTCCACGGCCTGCAGACGGCACTGTTCGCCCAGCAGATGGCGGCCAGGATGCAGATCGAGCAGATGCGCCGCGCCGCCCTTCCGCCGGGTGCCGGCCCGGCTGCCCAGGAGGGCAACCCCAGCGCCATGGGCACCGGCCAGTACCTGTAACAAGCGTCAACCGGCCCCGGGACTCCCTGTGACGGCGAGTACCGGGGCCGATCGACGGCGGGACCGTCAGACCGTGCCGGCGGCCTGCTGCCCGTCGCTTGCGGGGGTCTGCTCACGCAGGCCCCAGGGACTGCCGTACTCCGTCAGCAGGTCCAGGAACGGGACGGAGTCGAAGGCCTCCGGCCCGAGAACCCCGGAACCGGACCAGGTTCCGTTGGCGATCAGCTCCATGGCGATGACCGGGCACACCGCGGTCTGCCAGACCACGGCCTGGGAGTGGTACTCCTTCATCGACCAGGCGTTGTCCACCACGTGGTAGAGGTAGACATCGCGCGGGTTGCCGTCCTTGCCGGTGCCGCGGATCCACGCTCCGGCGCAGGTCTTTCCACTCATCCTGTCGCCCAACGTTGCCGGGTCCGGCAGCAGCGCGGCCAGCACGTCACGCGGGGAGACGCTGACATTGCCGACCTGGAGCTGGTCGGTGGAGTCGATCCCGATCATCCGCTGCATCTTGAGCATGTTGATGAACTCGGTGCCCAGGCCGTACTTGAAGGTGACCCGCTTGGTGTCCAGCCAACGCGGCACCAGGATGACCTCCTCGTGTTCGACGTTGACACACTCGACCGGGCCGATACCTTCGGGGAAATCGAAGATCTCGGGCTCGGAGAACGGCTGGGTGGTGAACCAGCCCCGCTCCTTCTCGTAGATGACGGGCGGGTTGAGGCACTCCTCGATGGTGGTCCAGATGGAGAAGGTCGGCGCGAAGTCGTACCCCTCCACCTCCAGGTTGCCGCCGTCCCGGATACCGACCTCGTCGATCTCGGAGAACAGGTGGTCGGCGGCGTACCGGGCGAACACGTCCGCCAGGCCCGGTTCGACACCCATCCCGACCAGGGCCAGCTTGCCCTTGGCCTCCCACTCGCCCGACTTGGCGAACTGCTCGTCGCCGAGTTTGACGCCCGGCACGTTGTACGGGTCCGTCGGATGGGGGTGGGACAGGGACATCGCCATGTCGAGGTAGTGCGCCCCGCCTTCCAGCGCGGCGTCGAACAGTGGCATGACGAACCGCGGATCGGTGGCGTTCAACAGGATGTCGCAACGGTAGCGCTTGAGCAGGCCCGCCACGGCCTCCACATCGGTGGCATCGACCTGGGCCGACAGGAACCGGCCGTCGGACACCGCGTCGACCGCACGCTCGGCCTTGGACAGGTCGTAGTCGGCGACCACCATGGCCTCGATGTACTCACGGCGGGCGGCGGTGGCGACCACGGCCGAGCCGACGCCGCCGGCACCGACCAGCAGCACCCGCGCCTTGCCCTTCGCAGGCGGAACCGGTGCGAGGGAACGACCTTCCAGGACCGGGGTGGCATCGTCCCAGACGGTTCCGGCGGCCTCGTCGGCCTTGCGCCGGGCGATCCCGGACAGGGTCTCCAGCACCACCCGGTTGCCGAGCATGGCGGTGACATCGGCGTGGTCGTACGGCGGGGCGACCTCGACGATCTCCAGGCCGACCAGCGGGAGCTCCCGGCCGATCCGGCGGACGGCGTCGAGGAGTTCCCGCCCGGTGAAACCACCGGGCTCCGGGGTACCGGTCCCCGGGGCCATACCCGGGTCCACCACATCGATGTCGACCGACAGGAAGACCCCGTCGGTGTCCTCGGTGGCGATGGCGAAGGCCTCGTCGAGGACGGCATCGATACCACGGCGGCGGATCTCGGCCATCTCGTAGCCGCGCATCCCCTGGTCGGCCATCCAGGCCAGCTCGGGGGGCTCGGGCCAGTAACCGCGCAGGCCGATCTGCAGGAACTTGTCCCCGCGTACCGCACCGGACTCGATCACCCGGCGCATCGGCAGGCCGTGGCCGTAGAGGGAGCCGAACTGGATGTCCCCGGTGTCGGCATGGGCGTCGAAGTGGATCACCGAGATCCGGCCGTACCCGTAATGCTCGGCCAGGCCGGTGATGTCGGACATGGCAATGGTGTGGTCGCCGCCCAGGATCACCGGGATCTTGCCCGCCTTGGCCAGTTGGGTGATGACGTTCTGCAGGGCCCGCAGGGACCGCTGGGTCTCGGTCGGCGCCATCTCGACGTCGCCGGCATCCACCACCCCCAGGTCCAGCAGCGGGTCCACCCGCAGGGCCAGGTGCGGCCGGGATCCGGTGTGCTCGGAGTAGTCGCAGCTGCGCAGGGCCATCGGCCCCATCCGGGCGCCCGAACGGTAGGAGGTGCCGGAATCGTAGGGCGCACCGACGATGACGGCCTGGGCGTCGGCGTAACTCGCCGGATCGTCCAGCGAACATCGTGGCACACCGGTGAAGGTGATATCGGGGCCGTACATCGAGCCATAGCGGGCCATGGTGTGTGGTTCTCCTTCTAAACGGTGAAGCGGTGCTGCGGAAATTGAGTGACTGTCGGAAAGTGCCGTTGGCGGTTCAGGAATCGAATCCGAGCCCGAATCTGTCGAGACTGCGCAGCCACAGGTTGCGGTGGCCCTCGTTCGCATCGGCCTTGGTGTTGGAGCGGCGGGTGATGTTGATGACCGCGGAGCGCAACGGCTCCGGCGGGAACGGAACCGGTTTTCCCCGCACCGTGGACAGGGTGGTCAGATCGGTGTCCTCCCCCGAGAGCAGATCGAGCATCACCTGTGCGCCGAACCTGGTGGCCCCGACCCCGAGCCCGGTGTACCCGGTCGCGTGGGCGACCCGGCCGTGGTGGCCGGTCCCGAAGAACGGGAAGAACCGCGAGCAGGTGTCGATCACCCCGCCCCAGGTGTGGGTGAACTTGAGACCGCCCAGCTGCGGGAAGGTCTCGAAGAAGTGCTCGGCCAGGGTCTGGAAGGTCTCCGGCCGCTGGTCGAATTTCGGATCGATCTTGTTGCCGTAGTGGTAGATCACGTCGTACCCGCCCCAGAGGATCGAGTTGTCCTCGCAGAGCCGGTAGTAGTGGAACATGTTCCCCGAGTCCCCCACCCCCTGTCGGTTGGACCAGCCGATGGTCCGCAGCTGCGCGTCGGTGAGCGGTTCGGTCGCCATGGCGTAGTCGTAGACCGGGACCACGTACGGCCGAACACGTTTGAGCAGGGATGGAAAAGCGTTGGTGCCCAACGCCACCTGGGCGGCGCGAACGGTCCCGTGGGCGGTGGCCAGCTCCATCACCTCACCGTCCCGTTGCAGGCCGCTGACATAGGTGTTCTCGTGGATGCGCACCCCGAGCTGTTCACAGGCGTCGGCCAGCCCCCAGGCCAGCCGGGCCGGATCGACCATGACGGTCTTGTCCTTCGACCAGACAGCGCCCAGATAGGTCGGGGAGTTGACCTCGGCCCTGGTGGCCTGCTGATCGAGCAGCACGGCATCGTCACCGAAGTCGAGCATGCGCTGGTAGTCGGCCTCGATGTCCTCCAGCTGGTACTCCGAGGTCGCGACCCTCAGCTCGCCGGTCTGTTCGAGTTTGCAGTCGATGTCGAAATCCTTGATGGTGTGCACGATCCCGGCCAGGTTCTCCCGGCCGAGCCGTTCCAGCCGGGGCATGTCGGCCGGATACCAGTCCATCCCGTTCGCCTGGCCGTGGGTCAGCGAGGCGGAGCAGAAACCGCCGTTGCGCCCGGAGGCCGCCCAGCCGATCGTCTTTCCTTCCAGCAGGATGACATCACGATCAGGATCACGTTGTTTGGCCAGCAGGGCGGTCCACAGTCCGGAGTAACCACCGCCCACCACGGCGAGATCGGCCTTCCGGTCGGAGGTGACCCGTTCCCGCGGCGGCGGGGCATCGACATCGTCGAGCCACCAGCAGATCGGTTCGGCGTCCTTGAGCGAAGCCTTGGCCGCGCGTCGGTCGGCGGAGGAGTACCTGGGCACGGCCGATCACCGGCCCGTCTCGGGGAGGGCGAAAACGGTGCGGTGCCAGGGTTTGCGCGCAGTACCGGTCAGATCCATGGCGACATGTTTGACCTGCGTGTACTCGTGCAGGGCATAGGTGCTCATGTCCTTGCCGAAACCCGAGGCCCCGTAACCGCCGTGGGGCATCTCGGAGAAGATCGGGATGTGGTCGTTGATCCAGACCGTCCCGGCCGCGATCTCCCGGGAGGCGCGAAGGGCGCGGTGGACGTCGCTCGTCCAGGCCGACGCGGCGAGACCGAACGGCGAGTCGTTGGCCAGACGGATCCCTTCATCGTCCTCAGTAAACGGCAAGACCACCAGGACCGGCCCGAACATCTCTTGCTGGACGGCCTCAGCTTGTTGCGAAAGGCCGGTGATCAGCGTCGGTAACTGCCAGAACCCGTCGGCGAACACCCCTCCGGGAAGCTTCCCACCTGCGTGAACCGTGCCGCCGGATTGTTGCGCCCGATGGACGAATCCGGCAACGTGGTCGCGGTGCCGGGCACTGGAGAGCGGACCGAGGTCGGTACCCGGATCCCGCGGGTCCCCGAGGACGATGTGGGAGAACAGCTCCGACACCGCCTCGACGAACTCCTCGATCCGGGAGATGTGCACATACGCCCTGGTGGCGGCCGTGCAGTCCTGGCCGGTGTTGATCAAAGAACCGGCGACCGCTCCATGGGCGGCGGCCTCGATGTCGGCGTCGTCGAAGACAACGAACGGGGCCTTGCCTCCCAGCTCGAGGTGAACCCGGGCCGCCCTGTTCGCGCAGTTGGCCATCACCCGGCGGCCGACCGCGGTCGACCCGGTGAAGGACACCATGTCCACGTCCGGGTGGCCGGTCAGTGCGTCACCGGCCTCCGCCCCGGTACCGGTGACGACGTTGACGACCCCGTCGGGGAAGCCCACCTCGGCCGCAGCCTCGGCCAGCAGGACGGCCGTCAGCGGGGTGATCTCGGCGGGTTTGAGCACGATCGTGTTCCCGGCGGCGACCGCCGGGAGGATCTTCCAGCCGGCCATCTGCAACGGGTAGTTCCACGGGGCGATCGAGCCGATCACCCCGATCGGTTCCCGCCGGATCATCGAGGTGTGATCGGGGGAGTACTCCCCCGCAGCGCTGCCCTCGAGCACCCGCGCCGCACCGGCGAAGAAGGCCGCGTTGTCGACCGTTCCCGCCACGTCGAACCCGGTGGACAGTTTCAGCGGTTTGCCGGTCTGGGAGGTTTCCACCTCGGCGAATTCCTCGGCCCTGGCCGCGAGGGCGGCCGCCAATGCTCCCACCAGCTCACTGCGTTCGGCCGGGGTGGTGCGACCCCAGCTCCCGAAGGCCTGCCGGGCCGAAGCGACCGCCGTGTCGACATCGTGGGTCGACGCGAGCCGATACCTGCTGACCACCCGGCCGGTCGCCGGGTCGAGCACATCGAAATCCTCACCACCACCTGCTGTCCGGGCTCCGTTGATGAAATTCATCTCACGGTTGACATGGTCCCTGACGGGCGGGGTGCTCATACAACGTCCATTTCGATTGTGGTGCTGGGGATTCGGCGGCCGGCCGTGTGCCGACCGCCGATGGGTTCACCGAGCCCGACGTTTGCCGATGGCCCTGCCGACGATCACGACGAAGAGGGCGATCAGCAACATGGCGGTGCCGATGACATTGATCTGCGGAGGTAGTGCCTTCTTCGAGGTGCCCCAGACGAACATGGGGAAGGTGACCTCGGAGCCGGAGTTGAAGTTGGTGATGATGAAGTCGTCGAAGGACAGGGAGAAGGACAGCATGGCCGCGGCCACCACACCCGGCATGATCAGCGGGAAGGTGATCCGGAAGAAGGTCTGCACCCGGTTCGCGTAGAGGTCCTGGGCCGCCTGTTCCAGTCGTGGGTCCAGACCGACGAGTCTGGCCTTGACCGTCACGATGACGAAGGACAGACAGAACATCGTGTGTGCGATCCAGATGGTCAGCTGCCCGAGCGGCACCCCCATGTTGACGAACAGCACCAGCAGGGAGGAGCCGACGACGACCTCGGGGGTGGCCATCGGCACGAAGATCAGGATGTTCGCGAACCCACGGCCGCGGAACTTGTGTCGTACCAGGGCGAAGGCGGCAATGGTGCCGAGGATGGTGGCCGCGAGGGTGGAGAAGAACGCGATCCGGATGCTGAGCCAGAGGGAATCGCACATCCCCGGGACGTCGCAGACACCGGTCCACGCGTCGAAGGAGAACTCGGTGAAGGTGTAGTTGAACAACCCCTTCGGCTTGTTGAAGGAGAAGACGATGACCACGAAGATCGGCGCGAACAGGTACAGCAGACCCAGGATGCCGAAGAAGGTGACCAGGTGCTCCCGCACCCAGCGCCCGAAACCGACCTTCTTGGGCCGGAATTCGGTCGGCGCGTAGGGGTCCGACTCCTTGACGGCGGTCATACCAGGTCCTCCGTTCCGGATCGCCGGACGTAGTAGATGACCAGCACCACGATCGCCGCCATCAGCGACACCGACAGCGCGGCGGCATGGGAGTAGTCGCGTATTCGCAGGAACAGGGCATCGATGGCGTTGCCCGTCATACTTTCTCGCATCGAGCCGAGGAAGGTCGCGTTGACGTAGTCACCGGCGGCGGGGATGAAGGTCAACAGGGTCCCGGAGATCACCCCGGGCAGTGACAGCGGCCAGGTGATCTTCCAGAAGCCCTGCCAGGAACTGGCGTACAGGTCACCGGCGGCCTGCAGCAGGCCCGGATCCTGTTTCTCCAAGGAGGCGTACAGGGGCAGGGTCATGAACGGCAGGAAGTTGTACGTCAGGCCGAGGATGACGGCCAGAGGTGTTGCCAGAATGCGGGAATCACTGGTCAGGCCGATCCAGTCGGTCAGGGCCAGGACATGGATGCTGCGGAAGAAACTGGTCACCGGCCCGGTGTCGGACAGGATCGTCGTCCAGGCCAGCGTGCGGATCAGGAAGGAGGTGAAGAACGGGGCGATGATCAGCACCAGCAGGATGCTCCGCCACTGGCCCGCCTTGAAGGCGATCATGTACGCGATCGGATAGGCGATGAGGATGGCCAGCACCGTCGCCGAGCCGGCATACACGAAGGACCGCAGGAACTGCGGCCAGTAGTCGACCCAGACATCCCAGTAGTTCGAGAAGGACCAGGTGAAGGTGTAGCCCTCCTCCAGACCGCCGCTCTGCAAGGAGGTGTTGATCAGGGTGAGGATCGGCAGCACGAAAAACACCAGCAGCGCCAGACCGGCCGGCAGCAGCAGGAAGTACGGGGTCAGCTTGTTCGACCGACCCGGTTCCGGTGGTGGGGTTGCGGTCCCCCCGGTCGGCGGGACGTGGGCGATGGCCGTCATGTCGGACACACCTCAGGGGCAGCGCCACCGGCGCGGCCGACGGTCACGGTGCTCACGAGGCCACCTCCGCCGCTTCGGCCTCCTGCCAGGCACCCTCGTGCAGGCCGAAGGTGTGATCGGGATGCCAGTAGGCGCTGACGGTCTCGCCGACCCGGCGCAGGCTGGTCGAGCTGTTCTGGGTGAACACCGTGATCTCCTCCTCGGCGTCGGCGAGGGTGCGGATCACGTACTGGGTGGAGACGCCGATGAAGGAGGCGTCGATGATCACCCCGTCCACCACGTTCCGGCCGACCGGGGCCTCGCCGAGCTCGGCGATGTGGATCTTCTCCGGCCGGACGCCGACCTCCACCTCCTGGGTGGTGGCGGCCATCCGGGACACCGGCATCGTGATCTTGATGCCGTGGAAGTCGGTGGTCAACACATCCCCGGAGGTGCCCACCACCTTGGCGGTGAGCAGGTTCGTCTGACCGAGGAAGCCGGCAACGAAGGCGGTGCGCGGGTTCTCGTAGAGGTCCACCGGCGCGCCCATCTGCTCGACCTTGCCCTTGTTGAGCACCGCGATGGTGTCGGCCATGGTCATGGCCTCTTCCTGGTCGTGGGTGACGTGGATGAAGGTGATCCCGACCTCGGTCTGGATCCGCTTGAGCTCCAGCTGCATCTGCCGACGGAGTTTGAGATCCAAGGCCCCCAAGGGCTCGTCGAGGAGCAGCACCTTGGGCTTGTTGACCAGGGCGCGAACCACGGCGATCCGCTGCTGCTGGCCGCCGGAGAGCTGAGTGGGCTTGCGGTGGGCCAGATGTCCCATCTCGACCAGGTCGAGCATCTCCTTGACCTTGGCATCGACGCCGTCGACCTTGCGGCGGCGGAGCCCGAAGGCGACGTTCTCGAAGATCGTCATGTGCGGGAACAGGGCGTAACTCTGGAAGACGGTGTTGACCGGCCGCTGGTACGGACGCTGGCGGCTGATGTCCTTGCCGCCGATCATGATCTCGCCCGCGGTGGGCTCCTCGAGTCCGGCCACCATCCGCAAGGTGGTGGTCTTCCCGCAGCCGGACGGACCCAGCAGTGCGAAGAACGAGCCCTCCGGGACGTCCAGGTCGATGCCGTCGACGGCGGTGAAGGTGCCGTAGTGCTTGTGCAGGCCGCGGATCTTGAGCCCGCCGGTCCCGGTGTTCAGATCTGCAGCAGTCATACCCTCACGCACCCGTCAGCTTGGCAAATGCCCGGTTACACCGGTTCTCTTCTTCTTCGGTCAACGACATGAACGAACTCGCCTTGGCCAGGGTCGCCTCGTCCGGGAACACCAGTGGATCCTCCAGCAGCTCGGGATCGAGTTCCTTCATGGCCTCGCGGACACCGACGACCGGGGAGATGAAGTTGATGTAATCGGCGGCCAGGGCGGCCATGTCGGGCTGGTAGTACCAGTTGATCAACTTCTCGGCGTTGGTCTTGTGCGGGGTGTACACCGGGATGACGAAGTTGTCGCTCCAGATGGTGCAGCCGGCATCGGGCACGTTGAACTGCAGGTCCGGGCTGTCGGCCTGCAGGGTCACCACGTCACCGGTCCAGGCGACACAGGCGGCCACGTTGCCGGCCGCCAGGTCCGCGCCGTAGTCGTTGCCGGTGAACCGGCGGATCTGCCCGGAGTCCACCGCGGCCTGCAGTTTGGCGATGGCCTTGTCGAACTGCTCGAAGGTGAAATCCGCCGGGTCGTAACCGAGGTCGAGCAGAGTCAGCCCCACGGTGTCCCGCATCTCGAGCAGGCAGGTGACCTTCCCGCGCAGCGCCGGATCGGTGAGCAACTGGTCCATGCTCGTCACCTCGATCCCCTTGACCGCTGGGTTGCAGGCGATACCGGCGAGCCCGGACTGCCAGGTCAACGAGTACTTGCGGCCCGGGTCGTACCCGATGTTCTCCAGCTGCGGGTCGATGTTCTTGGCGTTGGGGATGTTCGCCTTGTCGAACTCCTGGACGAACCCGAGGCGGATCAGTTTGGCCACCATCCAGTCGGTGACGACGAACAGATCGGCCGCGATGGCCTGGCCGCCGGTGAGCTGGGGCTGGATCTTGGCGAAGTACTCGTCGTTGTCGTTGACATCCTCGATGTAGTCCACCGAGATGCCGGTCGCCTCCTCGAAAGCGTCGAGGGAGGGCCGGGTTCCGGTCTCCTCGTCGACGTCGAGGTAGAAGGGCCAGTTCGACCAGGTGAGCTTCTTGTCGATGTCGGAGCGGTCCTGCACCGGTTCGTAACCGGTGATCCCGATCCCCTTGGTGCTGCAGGCCGCGAGCAGCGCCGCCAGTCCCACGGCGGAGGAGCCACGCACGAAGGAGCGCCGGCTGATGGACGCCCGGGTGGCCGGGTACCGCCCCAGCAAGGGGTGGCCGCCGCGTGGTGCCAGTTGCTGCTGTCGTGGCACGGGCGACCTCCTGATGTGCGCGGGACCCGTCGGGACGGGCCTGGAACTGGGACGGGACGGCCGGGGGTGGGGGCACCGACCGGCGTTGTCGAAGGCGATACTGACACCCACGAGGTTCCGGAAGCAAGGGTTTCCGTCGTTAATTGACAACCCCGCAACGAAAACGGTCTGCCGGGACGCTCAGACCTCTCGATTTCATCACCACTGGGTCACGGATGGATGACGGATTCGTTGTCGCTACCGGCCAGGTCTGCCGACTTCTGCACAGCAGCCGTCCACGCTCGACTGATTTCGAGGCCATCGCGGACTTCGACAACGATTTCCCTTGCCATCCCCCGTCCCGAAGGGACATGATGCTCGACATGCCGCGCAGTACCGTCGCCACCGACTCCGACGACTCCGACTCGGACAGCACCGGCTCCCGGGCCGTCTCCGAGCATGCGGTCTCACCGTTGCGGGCGGGGTCCCGGGCGCGTTCGATCTCCCCTCCGCTGGACGACGTCTCGAAGGCGATCATCGAGCAGTTGCAGCAGGACGGACGCCGGGCCTACGCCTCCATCGGGGCGGCCGTGGGCCTGTCCGAGGCGGCGGTGCGGCAGCGGGTCCAACGCCTGATCCGCAGTGGTGTCATGCAGATCGTTGCGGTCACCGATCCGTTGCAGGTGGGCTTCCACCGGCAGGCGATGATCGGCATCCGCGCCGAGGGCAACCTCGATCCCGTCGTCGAGGCCCTCGGCGACATGGACGAGGTGGACTACGTCGTCATCACCGCGGGCTCCTTCGACGTCCTGGTCGAGGTCGTCTGCGAGGACGACGAGCACCTGCTGCAGTTGTTGAACGAGCGGATCCGGACCATTCCGGGTGTCCGCAGCACCGAAAGCTTCGTCTACATGAAGCTGTCCAAACAGACCTACACCTGGGGTACCCGATGAGCAGCGCTGTATCCGGTTCGAGCAAGGCCACCGACCACCTGTGGATGCACTTCACCCGGATGTCGTCCTACGACACCGCACCTGTCCCGACCATCGAACGCGGGGAGGGCGCGTACATCTTCGACACGAACGGCAAGCGGTATCTGGACGCTCTGTCCGGCCTGTTCACGGTGCAGGCCGGACACGGCCGGGTGGAACTGGCCGAGGCGGCCGCCGAACAGGCGAAAAAGCTTGCCTACTTCCCCATCTGGTCCTACGCCCACCCGGCGGCGATCGAGCTGGCCGACCGGCTCGCCGCACTGGCCCCGGGGGACCTGAACAAGGTGTTCTTCTCCACCGGGGGCGCGGAGTCGGTGGAGACCGCCTGGAAGGTGGCCAAACAGTTCTACAAACTCACCGGCAAACCCGGCAAGCACAAGGTCATCTCGCGGGCCATCGCCTACCACGGCACCACCCAGGGGGCACTGTCCATCACCGGTATCCCGCCGTTCAAGGAGGCCTTCGAGCCGTTGATGGGCGGGACCTTCCGGGTGCCGAACACCAACTTCTACCGGGCACCGGAGCACCTGGCCGACGACGAGAAGGCCTTCGGCCTCTGGGCGGCCAACCGGATCGAGGAGGCCATCCTGCACGAGGGCCCGGACACGGTCTGCGCGGTGTTCCTGGAGCCGGTGCAGAACGCCGGCGGCTGTTTCCCGCCGCCACCCGGCTATTTCCAACGGGTCCGCGAGATCTGCGACGAGTACGACGTTCTCCTCGTCTCGGACGAGACCATCTGCGCCTACGGTCGCCTCGGCACCATGTTCGGTGCCCAGAAGTTCGACTACCAGCCCGACATCATCACTACGGCCAAGGGTTTGACCAGCGGTTACTCCCCCCTCGGCGCTGCCATCATCTCCGACCGGATCTACGAGCCGTTCGGCAAGGGCAACACCATGTTCGGTCACGGGTACACCTTCGGCGGTCACCCGGTGTCCTGCGCCGTCGCCCTGGCCAACCTCGACCTGTTCGAACGGGAGGACCTGCTCGGCAACGTGCTTCGCAACGAGAACCCGTTCCGGCAGACCCTGGAGAAGCTGTACGACCTGCCGATCGTCGGCAACGTCCGGGGCGACGGCTACTTCTACGGGATCGAGATCGTCAAGGACAAGGCCACCAAGGAGACCTTCAGCGCCGACGAGTCCGAGCGGGTCCTGCGCGGTTTCCTCTCCAAGGCGCTCTTCGACGCCGGCCTGTACTGCCGCGCCGACGACCGTGGCGACCCCGTCATCCAGGTCGCTCCCCCGCTGATCTGCGACCAGAGCCACTTCGACGAGATGGAGCAGATTCTGCGGGATGTCCTCACCCGCGCCTGGCAACTGCTGTAATGACGGCCGGGTCACCCGACTACCGCGCGCTGTCGCTGTGGCTCGACGGACTCGACGAACCCCTGACCCCACGATCACCGCTGGACGGCGACCAGGCCGCCGATGTGGCGATCGTGGGGGCGGGATTCACCGGGTTGTGGACGGCCTACTACCTCAGCCGCGCGGACCCCACGCTGCGGATCGTCGTACTGGAATCGGAGATCGCCGGCTTCGGTGCCTCCGGCCGCAACGGCGGCTGGTGCTCCGACCTGTTCCCGGCCTCCTCGGCCAAGATCGCCCGGAGCGCCGGTCACGATGCGGCCGTCCGGATGCGGCGGACGATGCGTGGCACGATCGACGAGGTCGAGCGCGCGATCAGCGGTTTCGACACCGACTGCGCTTTCGAGCGCGGAGGCACGGTGGCACTGGCCCGATCGGCGGTCCAGTGGCAACGCGCCCAGGAGGAGGCCGCCTCGGTGGCCGAGTGGGGTGACACCGAGGCCGACCTGCGACTGTTGGATGCGGCCGAGACCGCCGAGATCATCGGTGCCACCGATGTTCTCGGTGCCACCTACACCCCGCACTGCGCGGCCATCGACCCGGGGCGGCTGGTCCGGGGCCTGGCCCGGGCCGTCGAAGCGGGTGGGGTCCGCATCTTCGAGCAGACCCACGTCGACTCGATCACCCGCGGCGCGGCGGTGACCGCACGCGGCACCGTCCGGGCCGAGGTCGTCATCCGGGCAACGGAGGCCTACACCGCGGCGCTGCCGGGGGCCAGACGCGAGCTGGCCCCGGTCTACTCGCTGATCACCGCGACCGAACCGTTGACGGAGGAACAACTGTCGGCCGTCGGGCTGGCCGGACGGGCCACCTTCACCGACTACCGTCATCTGATTTCCTACGGCCAACGCACCGCGGACGGTCGGCTGGTCTTCGGCGGACGTGGCGCGCCGTACCACTTCGGCTCGCGCACCCACCCGGAGTTCGACTCCGACCCGCGGGTCTTCGATGCCCTGCAGCACACCCTGGTGCAGATGTTCCCGGTGTTGGAGGGGGTGCGGTTCACCCACACCTGGGGTGGACCGCTCGGGGTGCCGCGGGACTGGCATGCCTCGGTGGGTTTCGACCGGGAATCCGGGTTCGGCTGGGCCGGCGGGTACGTCGGCGACGGGGTGGCCACCACCAACCTGGCCGGTCGTACCCTGGCCGACCTGATCACCGGGGTGGAGTCCGATCTGACGTCACTGCCGTGGGTGGGTCACCGGTCGCGGCGCTGGGAACCGGAGCCGCTGCGATGGCTCGGGGTCAACGCGGGGCTGCGGGTGATGACCGTGGCCGACCGGGCCGAGGACCGCACCGGCCGTTCCTCCTGGGCGGCCCGGTCCTTCGGGCGGCTGCTCGGGCAGTAGCTGCTCGCCGTTCCGGCCGACCGCGCTCCGTGCTCAGCTGTTCCCGGCCGACCGCGCTCCGTGCCGACTATCGCGCTGCCTGCATGCAGCGCGATAGTCGGGAACGAGCGCGGCCAGGGCCGGTCAGGGCAGGTGTGGGCAGGTGTGGGGCCGGTCCGGGCAGGTCAGGCCCCCCACTTGGGTAGTTCCTCGGGTCTGGGCGCGTCCTCGGTCCGACGTGGTCCGGTTTCCACGATCAACATGGCGGCGAGCATCAGACCGCCGCCGAGCAGGATCCGCCACGTCAGGGGCTCGCCGAGGAAGGCGATCGACAGGCCCGCAGCCCAGACCGGCTCGGTGGACATGATGATCGCCGCTCGGGAGGGGGCCAGGTACGCCTGGGCCCAGGACTGCACGATCATCGCCGCGGCACCGGGGATCACCGCCATGTAGATGATGGCCGTCCAGTCGAATCCGGTGGTCGGCAGCGTCACCCCCGAAGGTTCCACGATGACCGCCACCACCGTCACCACCAGGGCGATGACGGCGATCTGCACGACGGCCAGCCCCAGGGCGTTCTTCGCGGTCGACCAGGTCCCGAGTCCGATGATGTGCAGGGCGTAGATCAGGGCCGAGAGGAGGGTGAGCCCCTCGCCGACCCCGATGCTCAGACCGTTCAGTGCGATGGCGGCCAGCCCGGCGGCGGCGAGCAGGGCCCCGATCCAGACCCGCGGACCGATCTTCGATTTGAGCAGCACCGCCGCGCACAGGGGGGTCAGGACCACGTACATGCCGGTGACGAAGGCCGAGACGCTGGCGGGGGTGCGCTCCAGGCCGACGTTCTGGACGATCTGGCCGAGGGCGTAGACGGCCCCGAGGGCGGTGCCGCGCCAGAGGGTCGTCCGGCCGAGGCGGCGGACGGCGGGCCAGAACAGGACCAGCATCAAGATGGCGGCCATCGAATACCGCAGCGCGAGGAAGTTCATCGCGCTCATCCGCTCGAGCACCGATTTGGTGAGCGGGAAACTCGAACCCCACGCGACGGAGACGGCGAGCAGTCCGACCAGCGCGAGCGTCACGGATCGGGTGGACGACACCAGCAGATCATGTCAGGTGGCGGTGTCCGACGCGCATCCTGCGGCGGGATATGCGCAGTTGTGAACGTCCTGGAGTCATACGGTCAGTGCAACGCCACCCATCTGGAGG
>QXCQ01000096.1 GCA_003576535.1 Nakamurella silvestris
TAATATCAATAGGTTGTGAATATTTCAAAAGCCTACAAAAACAGTGAAGTTTTGCAATGGGTTTGATGAAAAATTAATCAAAAAACATATTTTAAGTTAAATGCTCCTCAATTGAGGAGTTTTATATGGTCGCTTCAAATCATGATTGAAGTAGCAATAGACACTATAAATGCATTTGTTACGAATGCTGGAATTTTAATTGTCGGAGTTGTTTGGCGTGTTGTAATGTGGTTTCACCAATTTCAATACCACCAGTCATGCGTGCCAACTCTAAAATTCGTTGCTCTTCTTCAAGTTCCACAATGGTACTGCTTGCAGGGTCAGTTTGGAGCTTTTTCACCAATAGATGTTGGTCTGACTGTGCTGCCACTTGAGCCTGATGGGTAATACAAAGAATCTGTACATGTTGACCTAAACCAGCCAATAGACGCCCAACAATTTCAGCAGTACCACCGCTTATACCGACATCAATTTCATCAAAAACCAAAACCTCAGCTTCGGTTTTTTCAGCATTCATCACTTGCATGACAAGTGCAATACGTGATAATTCACCTCCTGAAGCAACACGCGCGAGTGGTTGAGGAGGAATGCCTTTATTGGCTGTAAACAGCAGTTGGATAAAGCTTAATCCTTCCGCAGTAACAGGTTCTAAAGGTTCAAATTTAAACTCAAAATGCGCCTCAGGTAGTGCTAGCTGTTTAACTTGTTCAGTTAGTTGTTTGGCTAAAGGTTCAGCAGCTTGGCGACGGATTTGATCTAGATACTGCGCTTTTTCTATAAAAGCTTGATGGGCGTGTTCAACTTGCTCTGCCAATGTCTCAGGGTCTTCAAGTTGATGTAATTGTTCTAATTCATTTTGCCAAGTTTCATATTGCTGTTTAAGCTCATCAGGCTGAACACGATATTTGCGTGCCAGACGATGGAAGACTTCAAGTTGCTTATTGAGTTCATCCATACGCTCAGGGTCAAAGCTTTGACGATCTATAAACTGACGTAAATTGGCTGTTGCATCATCGATTTCACTTTGTGCATTAATCAAAGAGTTGTAGATTTC
>QXCQ01000249.1 GCA_003576535.1 Nakamurella silvestris
GCTTCCCGCTTAGATGCTTTCAGCGGTTATCCCTTCCGAACATAGCTACCCGGCGATGCGACTGGCGTCACAACCGGTACACCAGAGGTTCGTCCACTCTGGTCCTCTCGTACTAGGAGCAGATCCTCTCAAATTTCCAACGCCCACGGTAGATAGGGACCGAACTGTCTCACGACGTTCTAAACCCAGCTCGCGTACCTCTTTAAATGGCGAACAGCCATACCCTTGGGACCTGCTTCAGCCCCAGGATGAGATGAGCCGACATCGAGGTGCCAAACACCGCCGTCGATATGAACTCTTGGGCGGTATCAGCCTGTTATCCCCAGAGTACCTTTTATCCGTTGAGCGATGGCCCTTCCATACAGAACCACCGGATCACTAAGACCTACTTTCGTACCTGCTCGACTTGTGGGTCTCGCAGTTAAGCGCGCTTTTGCCTTTATACTCTACGCGTGATTTCCGACCACGCTGAGCGCACCTTCGTACTCCTCCGTTACTCTTTAGGAGGAGACCGCCCCAGTCAAACTACCCACCAGACATGGTCCTCGTCCCGGATAACGGGACAGAGTTAGAACCTCAATATTACCAGGGTGGTATTTCAAGGATGGCTCCATAGCAACTGGCGTCGCTACTTCTAAGCCTCCCACCTATCCTACACAAGTAAGATCAAAGTTCAATGTCAAGCTGCAGTAAAGGTTCACGGGGTCTTTCCGTCTAGCCGCGGGTACACCGCATCTTCACGGCGATTTCGATTTCACTGAGCCTCTGCTGGAGACAGCGCCCCCATCATTATGCCATTCGTGCAGGTCGGAACTTACCCGACAAGGAATTTCGCTACCTTAGGACCGTTATAGTTACGGCCGCCGTTTACTGGGGCTTCGATCAAGAGCTTCGCTTACGCTAACCCCATCAATTAACCTTCCAGCACCGGGCAGGCATCACACCCTATACGTCCACTTTCGTGTTTGCAGAGTGCTATGTTTTTAATAAACAGTTGCAGGGGCCTGGTTTCTGTGGCTGCCAATAGCTCAAGGAGCAAGTCCTATCACCGTCAGCAGCGTACCTTCTCCCGAAGTTACGGTACCATTTTGCCTAGTTCCTTCAGCAGAGTTCTCTCAAGCGCTTTGGTCTACTCGACCTGACCACCTGTGTCGGTTTCGGGTACGATTCCTGTGTAACTGAAGCTTAGAGACTTTTCCTGGAAGCATAGTATCAGCCACTTCACGAGTAAACTCGCTTGCTATCAGTTCTCAGCATAGAGCACCCCGGATTTGCCTAAGATGCATGCCTACAACCTTTCACCTGGACAACCAACGCCAGGCTGACTTAACTTTCTCCGTCCTCTCATCGCATTACACAGAAGTATTGGAATATTAACCAATTTCCCATCGACTACGCCTCTCGGCCTCGCCTTAGGGGTCGACTCACCCAGCCCCGATTAACGTTGGACTGGAACCCTTGGTCTTTCAGCGAACGGGTTTTTCACCCGTTTTGTCGTTACTCACGTCAGCATTCGCACTTCTGATACCTCCAGCATGCTTCTCAACACACCTTCATCGGCTTACAGAACGCTCCCCTACCACGTATACAATGTATACATCCGCAGCTTCGGCATATAGTTTTAGCCCCGTTACATCTTCCGCGCAGGCCGACTCGACTAGTGAGCTATTACGCTTTCTTTAAAGGGTGGCTGCTTCTAAGCCAACCTCCTAGCTGTCTATGCCTTCCCACATCGTTTCCCACTTAACTATAATTTTGGGGCCTTAGCTGGCGGTCTGGATTGTTTTCCTCTTGACTACGGACGTTAGCACCCGCAGTCTGTCTCCCGGATAGTACTCATAGGTATTCGGAGTTTGCATCGGTTTGGTAAGTCGGGATGACCCCCTAGCCGAAACAGTGCTCTACCCCCTATGGTATTCGTCCGAGGCGCTACCTAAATAGCTTTCGGGGAGAACCAGCTATCACCGAGTTTGATTAGCCTTTCACCCCTATCCACAAGTCATCCCCTGGCTTTTCAACGACAGTGGGTTCGGTCCTCCAGTTAGTGTTACCCAACCTTCAACCTGCTCATGGATAGATCACCCGGTTTCGGGTCTATACCCAGCAACTAAACGCCCTATTAAGACTCGATTTCTCTACGGCTCCCCTATACGGTTAACCTTGCTACTGAATATAAGTCGCTGACCCATTATACAAAAGGTACGCAGTCACCAAACAAGTTGGCTCCCACTGCTTGTATGCATGCGGTTTCAGGATCTATTTCACTCCCCTCACAGGGGTTCTTTTCGCCTTTCCCTCACGGTACTGGTTCACTATCGGTCAGTCAGGAGTATTTAGCCTTGGAGGATGGTCCCCCCATATTCAGACAAGGTTTCACGTGCCTCGCCCTACTCGTCATCATTATATGTGCACTTTCGTGTACGGGACTATCACCCTCTACGGTAGCACTTCCCAGAGCTTTCCGCTAATACACATATAACTTAATGGGCTGATCCCCGTTCGCTCGCCGCTACTGAGGGAATCTCAATTGATTTCTTTTCCTAAGGGTACTGAGATGTTTCACTTCCCCTCGTTCGCCTCGCATGACTATGTATTCATCATGCGATACCTACCTTATGGTAAGTGGGTTTCCCCATTCAGAAATCTCCGGATCACAGGATATTTGCCGCCTCCCCGAAGCTTATCGCAGGCTATTACGTCTTTCATCGCCTCTGACTGCCAAGGCATCCACCACATGCACTTAATTACTTGACTATACAACCCCAAACAGTCGTTAATCCCTACAAGAAAGATCAACAATGTGGATTTAACCACTTCTATTTGTTGCTTGTGAACTTAATCACTGTACAGCTTCAATTTAATTCATATACCAAAACGCTTGATTCAGTTTTATCGCTAGTTCTCATTTCACTCCACATTAACAATTGCTTGTTAAGCTTCATAAAACGAGTTAAACAATTATTTCAACTCAAATATATTCTGTTAATGATTCTCTACCGCCTCGTCAGCAAGTAGTTCACTGTGATAAATCACAGAAGTTAATAAACTCTATAAACTTCAGTTCATTAATTTCTATAATCAATCTTTTTTTATCAGGTAACTGCGTAGTAGTGGTGGAGACTAGGAGAGTCGAACTCCTGACCTCCTGCGTGCAAAGCAGGCGCTCTACCAACTAAGCTAAGTCCCCAGCTTAAGATCTTAATATATCTGCTCTTCTGTGTTCAGTAGACTTGGTGGGTCTGACAAGACTTGAACTTGTGACCCCACGCTTATCAAGCGTGTGCTCTAACCAACTGAGCTACA
>QXCQ01000134.1:0-614 GCA_003576535.1 Nakamurella silvestris
AAAGAATGAAATCTTAGACAACGAACACGACTGTAAATACACATTAAACTTCCAAAAAGCGATTTTATCTGTTTCCACACAACAAAAAGGTTGTGAACGTTTTAGTGGTATCTATCGCCTTTATGATTAGCAATTAAAACACGATCAGGAGAAAATAATGAATATAAAACTTGAGCTTGATCCAGAAAAATTAGCGATATTATCAAAATGCATACAAAGCTATGATGTGGGTTTAGACCAAGATGAATGGCCGAATAATATTCTTTCACGTTTTACCCAAGTCTATAATGATGGAACGATTACAAAACATCCAACACGTCTAAATCACATAATTGATGAGAACGAATTAGCGTTGTGCCAAAAGCTCAGTACTCAAATTGCCAAGATTATGGCAAATGTAGAAGTTGGCATGGGATCGAATTCTGGTGATTATTTTCAAGCATTTTATATCGCCTATGCAAATGGTTTAAGCAATAAGACAATTAGCGCTGAGCTCATTCAACACGCATTTGCCAATACGATTTTTCCGCTTGCAACAATTACGGTAGAACCATTCACTACGAATACAATATGGTGGAATGAAGTTGAACAAGATGGTGAAGGATCACCTGAAA
>QXCQ01000134.1:661-1382 GCA_003576535.1 Nakamurella silvestris
TCGGTGATGCAACATTATTAGAGCAAATTGATGATAAAAACTATCCCAAAGGAACAGTGATTACGGGTTGTGTATTACCAAGGCTTGCCTTAGGTTTAACAGCCAATGGGAGCTTAATAGGGTTGTTTGGTTATGTTGTCCAAACTTAGTTTTTTCTAACATATTCAACCAAACTTGGGCGATATTTAACATGGATAAAAAATTTATTTCGCTACTATTACGTAATCAATTCTATCCACTTTTAAAAGCACAAGGCTTTACTAAAAAAGCTGATGTATTCTGGCAAGTGGATGGTGAAGTGATTCGAATTGTTGATATTCAGCATTTCAAAAAAAGACACTGTTTTCAAATTAATCTAGGCATACATCTTATTCCATTAGGTGAATATGTAATGGGTTGTACGGGGAGACGCTTAGAGTTTGAAAAAATGCGTGATTATGACTGCGCATGGCGTGGTTCAATTATTTCTGGTTTAGTGAATGACTATGATAATGATTGGTCATATACCCAATCAGAGCAAGATGCGATTCAAATGGTTGAATTTTTAGTTTCTGAATGGGATCGCCAAAGTCAGCTTTTTTTTGGAGAAATGGCACAATGGCCAGAAGATTTCATCAAAAAGGCAACACAGGCAATCAAAGAACCTTTACATCCAAGTGAAATGCGTACTTTATGCTATGTCTCTGCTGCTGCAGGTGATTTGGAACTGGTAAAAGATTTA
>QXCQ01000193.1 GCA_003576535.1 Nakamurella silvestris
CTCCACTTTCAGCCAAAGTGATTTCAGACCAACAACAACTCGCAAATCGCTTTAGCGAACTCAAAATTATTCCAAATAGCATAGAGATTAAACAAGCTGTTTGGACTGCGAA
This sequence comes from Nakamurella silvestris, assembly GCA_003576535.1. Taxonomy (GTDB): domain Bacteria; phylum Actinomycetota; class Actinomycetes; order Mycobacteriales; family Nakamurellaceae; genus Nakamurella; species Nakamurella silvestris. The sequence goes on from QXCQ01000193.1 coordinate 113, forward strand.
ATAGTATTTGAACTTTTTTAAGGATGCATGATATGAAAATCTTCTGGTTTATTCCCACTCACGGTGACAGTCGTTATTTAGGAACCAGCAAAGGCGCACGACAAGTCGATCATGCCTATATGAAACAAATTGCTGTTGCAGTCGATAATTTGGGTTATGAAGGTGTACTTATTCCAACAGGTCGTTCATGTGAAGATCCGTGGATCACGGCAGCAAGCTTAATTGATGCCACTAAAAATTTAAAATTCTTGGTTGCTTTGCGCCCAGGTGTAACCACACCTGCCCTCGCAGCACGTATGGCGGCTACTTTTGACCGTTTATCCAATGGTCGTGTTCTACTTAACCTCGTTACAGGTGGTGATGAACAAGAATTAAAAGGTGATGGTTTATATGAAGATCATGCTACACGCTATAAAACAGCAGCGGAGTACACCACCATTTGGCGTGAAATTTTAAAGCGTTCACATACGGGTGAATCTTTTACATTTCATGGTGAACGCCTGAATGTTGATGATGCCAAACTGCTTTATCCTCCTATTCAAGCCCCTTACCCACCGCTTTGGTTTGGTGGCTCTTCTGAAGACGCCATCGAATTGGCAGCTGAGCAAGTCGATACTTATTTAACTTGGGGTGAACCACCTGCTGCGGTAAAAGAAAAAATTGCAGTGGTTAAAGCACGTGCTGAAGCCAAAGGACGCCAGTTAAGTTATGGTATCCGTTTACATGTGATTGTTCGTGAAACCAATGAACAAGCATGGCAAGCAGCCAATGAACTGATTCAGTATGTCGATGATGCAACCATCGCAGCTGCTCAAAAGAAATTTAAACAAATGGATTCTGTCGGTCAGCGTCGCATGGCAGAACTACACAATGGTGATCGTAGCAAACTTGAAGTTTCTCCAAACCTTTGGGCAGGTGTTGGATTGGTTCGTGGTGGTGCAGGTACAGCATTGGTGGGCGATCCACAAACAGTTGCAGACCGTATTCAAGAATATGCAGACTTGGGTATCAACACATTTATCTTTTCTGGCTACCCGCATTTGGAAGAATCCATTCGTTTTGCTGAGTTGGTATTCCCATTGCTTCCATTGGAAACACGTAAAAAACTCACCCAACCAAATTTAACTGGACCATTTGGGGAAATTGTTGCCAACAACTACACACCTGAGGAAAATAAAAAGCCCTTAAAGGAGCTCGCATGAATGCCATAGTCAAGCGAAACCCTAACAAGGAAAGTCTTATCGTTTCACGTGGAACAAAGCAATTTGGGCAGCGCTTGCTGCCTTGGATTGTTCCAATTTTACTTATTGTCATTTGGCAAATCGCCTCGAAAACTG
>QXCQ01000011.1:0-194 GCA_003576535.1 Nakamurella silvestris
GATAAAATCACCGATCCAGATTTACAACAACGCGTAACAGATTTCATTAAGCAAGAAGCACAACACGGTCTAGCCCATGACAAAATGAATCAGGAAATGCAACGCCAAGGTATGCCTGTAGATCAGTTTGTTCAGTTTATGGGTGAACATTTTGAGTACATCCTCAAACATCGCTCTAAGCAATACAACATTGC
>QXCQ01000011.1:328-1426 GCA_003576535.1 Nakamurella silvestris
GTGATGTAGCTTTTGATGTGATGAAAGAAGTGGGCGAAGTGTCAGAGAATCTGCGTAAATTCGCGCTAGCTTTTGTAACACTACAAATGTTTGGTTTCACTTTTTATCGTGCCAATGTGATGTTAAAACATGACGGCTTTAGTCGCTTACAACGCGCCAAATTTGCGCTCAAAGGTATTCCTTGGTTCTTTGGCAAGTCTGGAAAATTATCTGCCATGCGTCAGCAATACCTAGATTGGTTTAAAGCCGATTTTCATCCGAGTCAGCACCCTGTGATCCGACAATATCAAGTCTGGGTAGATACTTTGGCTGAAACCAATGATCCAATTGAAGCGGGTGAAGCGTTTTGGCAAGCAGCCCAATAAGACATTGAAATAATTACCCCCTAGCTGATCAATTTCTTTTTCGGCAACATAAGATTTTATCCAAACCCTTCTTATGTTGCTTTTTTTGTCCTGAACGCTCAATCCAATATTTTAATTCCGAAACGAAGTCTTACCACTTTGCATAATGCTGTTCAAGCAAACCATATTCTTGATTAAGCTGAATGGTTTCACCTGTTTCTGATTCGATGCTACCACTGATGCGTGATTGCCATTGGCTAAATTGACTCCCCACCAAACGTAGGTTTAAATTCTCAAATCTACGCCAACCCGTTTCTATGTGAAGATTGAGTTTCTGATCTAGGGAACGTACTGACCATACATTGGTATCTATTTTTTCAAACAATACATCCGCAACTGCATAGAGTACACCATTGATCCAAAGGCAGTTTTCATTACCAAAACTTTCATTTACTCCTGATGCAAGGTTTAAGCCAATACGTTGACCTTGCTGATCCCAAAAATTACAAGAAAGCCAAAACCAAGCCGTTTCAGGTCTTAAAAAGCCACAGGTATCATCTAAAGAAGCCAGTGATTGATCATTGAAATGAATCAATTCTTTATGCTTATCAACAAAAAAACCCTCCACAGCCAATGTTGTTTTCTTTTGAGTATAGGTCCAACCATTGATGCCATTAGGACTACATAGGCTTAAAGGTTCAGTACCAGCACAAAATATTCGTGCTTTTAACTGCTCCTCACCATGACGGGTTGC
>QXCQ01000254.1 GCA_003576535.1 Nakamurella silvestris
TGAAAAAGTATTGTATCAGCCTGAACGTGAGGGTGACTATCTTTAGTCTTTGCTGAATGAGCATGTTGCAAATCAAAGCCCAGTGATGACTGGGCTTCATTATTTATGGTAGAGAAGAGAATATTAAAAACCAGAGGTTCTACCTTTACTTGGATATTTAAATTGGTGTTGTACATCCAACTTATAACTTTGCTTTGGATTTAAATCCACTTGCCATAAGTTGATATTCGGTTGTCCATTCCATTGGGTCGCCGTTGGGGGAATGCTATAAGTTGAGTGAGTGGTCAGTTTTCCATTTTGACTTTGTGGCTCAGATTCAAAAATAGTGACTTGAATTGGATAGTTATGTAAGTTTTGCACAGAATATTGCTGTTTCTGTGTGGTTTCTGACTGTGTCCCTTTGACAGGGTTTTTCTTGTCTGACAAGTCAGTGACTTTGATTTGGATTTGATCATCGGTTCCAAAACTCATTTGTAAGTTTTCATCTACACTGTTGTTCCAAGCTCTTTGCCCGATATAGTCGCCGTCACGATAGAGTTTCACTGTACCTGAAGGCCAATTCTGATCCAGTTTTGCAATCTCAGCATTAATCGTTGCCTGGGTACTATTTTTAGGGATTGCCCATACGGAAAGCTTTGCTGCATATTGTTCTGTGCTTAAAGGTAAGAATATTTGCTGTTGGCTACTTGGAATAGAGGCTTTGGTTTCTGATCGAAATTCAGTACTAAAGTTTAGATCGGCTGCTTGGAATTGTGGAAACTGGGGCGCTTTTTTGGCACTTTTTTCTTTTCGGTCATAGCTCATTTCAGCCATTGGTGCAGGAGCAATAGCATAAATAGGGCGTACAACAGGTTCTGGCTCAAAATAATTTACCCACCATTGTTGTGGTTGGACTTGTTGAACATAGTTTTGCGGTGTTGCCGTAGACAGTGCCAGCTTCACATTATTCCAGTCTTCACCTGTTTTTTGAGCAATCATTGCCATACGTGTGAGCTTAATTTGCTTCGTCTGGGTATCCAATTCAGCTTTATAAATCGGTTGCCAACGTGCATAAGGCACCATATAACTGATTTTGATTTCACCCCGTTGTGGTGCATTGACATAAAATTTAAGGGTTCTTTGATTAAACTCACTGTCACCAATGGCGCTTAAATCTTGTTCCAACTCATCTAAACGTTGTTCAAGCTTTTCTTTTTCGATCTTGGCTTGATCAATGGCGATAAACGCTTCATAAGCTTGCTTACGGACTTTGGGTGCAGAACCTTCGGTCACA
>QXCQ01000234.1:0-150 GCA_003576535.1 Nakamurella silvestris
GAAAGCACTCCAAGCCCGCGACCGCGGCTGCGCCTTCCCCGGCTGCGACCGTCCACCCGGCTGGACCGAAGCCCACCACATCCTGCCCTTCAGCGCAGGCGGGGAAACAAAACTGTCCTCAGCCGTACTCGCCTGCGATCACCACCACAC
>QXCQ01000234.1:189-98137 GCA_003576535.1 Nakamurella silvestris
ACCTGTCGACTATTTGCCCAGACCCGCAACCAGGTTGATCATCGTCGCGATGATCACGGTGCCGAAAAGATACGACAGCAGTGCATGTTTCAACGCTGTCGCCCGCATGACCTTCGTTTTCAGGTCCGTGTCCGACACCTGGAAGGTCATCCCGATGGTGATCGCCAGATACGCGAAATCGGAGTATTTCGGCGGATCGTCCTCATTGAAATCGATCCCACCGTCCGTGCCCGTGTAGTACAACCGCGCATATCGCGTGGTGAACACCGTATGAACCGAAGCCCAGGCCAAGGCCACTGCACCGACGCTCAGACCCGCCTGCATGGTTCGGCTGCCGGAATCCCCGGTCAACAACAGCCCCACTGCCAGCAGACTCGCCACCGCCGCCCCCAACACCACCACGTCGGTCAGCGCCTGTCCCGGATTCTCGCCCGCCGCGTGGGCCGCTGTGGTGGTGGCATCCATCCGCCAGATCGACACCCACATCCACACGACGAACACCGCCGCCGCGCTGATCCAGCCGACCATCACCCCCAACCGCCACGACTCCACGGAGGACACCGTCACCCCGGCGGCCACTCCCACCACCAACGACGTGGCCAGTCTGGTCCGCGCCGACACCCCCGGCCGGTCCATCCCCCGCTCCGGCAGACCCTGTTCCGGCAGATCCTGTTCCGTGCCCATGGCCAGCCTCTCTCCGCAGTCCCCGCACCCTACGTCGATCAGTGGGCATAACCCCTACGACACCGCGGGACGACGAAGATCGAACCCGGACCGGCGCAACTCCAGCCACACCGCCGCTCCCAACAGGAACAAGGACAGCCCCAAGGTCGTCGCTCCCACCAGGTCGCTGAACCAGTGCACGCCCAGATACAGCCGATCCACCCCCACCAGAACCATGGCCACCACCGCGACAACGGCCGTACGCACCGGTCGCGCACCGGAGGTCACGATCAGGGCCAGTGCGATGCTCCCGTACACCAGCACGGCACTCGTCAGATGGCCCGACGGGAAGGACCCGTTCGTCTCCAGCACCAACTGGGTGGCCAGCGGCGGACGCTGACGGTCCACCAGGTGTTTGGCCACCAGGATCGCCACCCCGCCCAACGCTGCCGCCCCCAGGATGTACGCCGCGACCACCCTGTCCTTGGTCCGCAGGTAGAGGAACACCGCCGCCGCAGCCGCGAGAACGGCCGACCCCACCGGATCCGCGACCAAGGACACCAACTGCGCCAGGAAGTTCAGCGGAGCCCAACGATGGGCCACGAACCAGTCGAGCACCGGTTGGTCGGCGGAAGTCACCCACCCGCCGGCCCGTACCTGGAAACTCACCAGGACAAACAACGACATCATGACGGCCGAGCCGGTCAGCAGGACCCACCGGGACCGCAGAGCAGTGGACCGGGACGGTCGGGCGGAAGAGCCGGAGGCACCGGCGTTCAACGAGATCATGGTCGCAGAATGCCTGCGGAGCGCTGAGCAACCGCTGAGAGACCGGCCGCCGATGTGTGGAACTGCGCTTTCAGGGATCGCTCAGCAACGATCGAGCACGGTGAAGGTGCGAACTGACAGACTCGCGGTAGCAACCCTGGCGACACCGACGACCCTTCGGGAAGGACACCCATGCGGCCGGCCCACCTGTTCACGGTGATGTTCCGCCCTGCCCGCTGGGGTGTGCGCCTGCGCTCGGCGGTCCTGTCCATGCTGGTGATGACCGCCGCCTTGCTCATCGTGGCGGCGGCCCTCCTGTGGACCCTGAAGGAATCCCTCGAATCCGGTGCCGCCTCCGAATCCTCGGCCAGGGCCGAACAGATCTCCGTCGCCCTGGCCGAGGACGCGCCGGCCGAACTGGACCCCATCCTCTTCGTCAGTACCGGCAACACCCTGGCCACCCAGATCGTCGACAGCGCCGGGACGATCGTCCGGGCCTCGCCCGGTGCCCCGGCCACCCCGCTCACCGACGCCCGCCCCGCCCCGGGCCAACGGGTGGACCTCGGCCGCCAGGAACTGGACGCCAGCATCGGCGACTACTGGATCGTCGCCCAGGGTGTCGCCACCGACACGGGCACCTACGTCGTCATCGTCGGCTCCTTCCAGGAACCCACCGAGGACACCCTCAAACTCGCCGCCGTGGCCCTGGCCGTCACCATCCCGATCATCGTGGGGGTGGTGGGCCTGGCCACCTACCTCCTCGTCGGGATCGCCTTCAAACCCGTGGAATCCATCCGCCGCCGCGTCTCCGCGATCAGCAGCGCGGACCTGTCCGAACGCGTCCCCGTGCCCACCACGGAGGACGAGATCGGCCGCCTGGCCGTCACCATGAACGAGATGCTCGCCCGGCTGCAGGCCGGCCAGCTCGCCCAGCAGGGCTTCGTCGGCGACGCCTCCCACGAGCTGCGGAGCCCCCTGGCCACCATCATCGCGACCTTGGAACTGGCCGACAGCAGGCGTACCGGCCTCGGCCAGGAACTCGTCGCGGACACGCTGCTGCCGGAGGCCCGCAGGATGCAGCAGCTGGTCGACGACCTGCTGCTGCTGGCCACGGCGGACGAGCGCGGTCTGCACCCGCACCGGATCGACGTCGACCTGGACGATGTGGTGCACCAGGAGGCCCGGCGGGTCCGTGACCTGGTCCTCGCCTCCGACGGTGCCGTCACGGTGCGCGCCGATTGCCCGCCGCTGCGGATCTCGGCGGATCTGGGCCAGGTGACCCGGCTGCTGCGCAACCTGCTCGAGAACGCCGTGCGCCACGCCCGCCAGGAGGTGCTGGTCCAGGCCCGCCCGCTCGGCCGGTCGGTCGAGATCACCGTGGCCGATGACGGTCCCGGCATTCCTGCCCCCGATCGGCAACGGGTGCTGCGACGTTTCGTCCGGCTGGACACCGACCGGGCCCGTTCGGGCGGCGGGTCAGGACTGGGCCTGGCGATCGTCGCCGAGATCGCCCAGGCCCATGGCGGAACCGTGTCCATCGACCGCTCTGCGTCCGGGGGAGCCCTCGTCATCGTGCGGCTGCCGGCGGACCAGGAGCAGGCAGCGGATGCCGAAACCGGCCGGACCTCGGTCGATCAGGGGGACTCGGCCAGCAGCTGATACCCGAAACCTCGTGCGGTGTGGATGGTTTTGGTCCCGAACGGCACATCGATCTTGCGGCGCAGATACCCGATGTACACCTCCACCACGTTCTCCCCACCCTCGTAGTTGGCATCCCAGACCCCGCTGAGGATCTCGTCCTTGGTGCTCACCTGATCCGGGTGCTGCATCAGGAACTCGAGGACCCCGTACTCCCGCGGGGTCAACGTGATCACCTCGCCCCGTTTGGTGACGAGCCGGCGAGCCGGGTCGAGCGAGAGTTCACCGGAGACCAACACGGTCGGCCGGGCCGGGGAACCGCGTCGGGCGAGGGCGCGCAGCCGGGCGATCAGGACCACGAAGGAGAACGGTTTGGTCAGGTAGTCGTCGGCACCGAAATCGAATGCGTCCGTCTGGTCGTACTCCCCGTCCTTGGCGGTCAGCATGATGATCGGCGTCCACACATCCGCGGCCCGCAGCTCCCGCAAAACGTTGTAGCCGTTGAGCAACGGCAGCATGATGTCCAGGATCACCACATCGAAGCCACCGGTCAGTCCGAGGTCCAACCCGGTCCGTCCGTCTGCGGCGGTCTCGACCACAAAACCCTCCGCGCGCAGCCCGAGGGCGATCGTCCGCGCCAGCAGAGCCTCGTCCTCCACCAGGAGAACCCGCATACCCACCATCCTTTCCGAATTCGACCCGAGCCAGGCCGGACCCGAGCCCGGCCGGACCCGACCCGGACCGATCCTGCCCGTACCCGGCTGAGAGAAACCTGAAGACGACTACCCGGCCGGCCGGACGAACGGGAAGGTGAGGACCTGACGGATGGCCGTACCGGTCACCAGCATCACCAACCGGTCGACCCCGATCCCCAGCCCCCCGGTCGGTGGCATACCGGTCTCCAGGGCGGCCAGGAAATCCTCGTCGATCTGCATCGCTTCCACATCCCCACCGGCCGCCCGCAATGACTGGGCGACAAGGCGTTCGCGTTGCACCACCGGATCGGTGAGCTCGGAATAGGCGGTACCGATCTCCATCCCGAAGGCCACCAGATCCCAGCGTTCGGCCAGCCGAGGATCCCTGCGGTGGGCCCGGGTCAGCGGGGAACCCTCCACCGGGAAATCGATGTAGAAGGTCGGTGTGGTGGTCTGCTTCTCGACCAGTTCGCTGTACAGCAGCTCCACCAGCTCACCGTGGGACATCGAGTCCGAACTGGCCACCCCGGCCGCGGTGGCCAGGCCACGGAGGGTCCCCGGGGCGGTGTCGGCGTCGACCTCGGTGCCCAGGGCGGCCGAGACCGCTTGGTGCACCGTGACAACCGGCCAGTCACCGGACAGGTCGGCGAAGCCGACCGCACCGTTTTCATCCACCCGCCGGGCCACCGGTCGGCCGTGCACCGCGGTGGCCACCTCACGGATGAGATCAACCGTCAGCAGCCGCATGTCCTGGTAGTCGGCGTAGGGCCGGTACACCTCGACCGAGGTGAACTCGGGGTTGTGGGTGCTGTCCGCGCCCTCGTTCCGGAAGTTGCGGCCGATCTCGTAGATGGGCCCGGAGCCGCCGACCAACAGTCGCTTCAGGGACAGCTCGGGTGCGATCCGCAACGTCAGATCCGCGTCGTAGGCGTTGATGTGGGTGGTGAACGGGCGGGCATTCGCGCCGCCGTGCACGGCCTGCAGCACCGGTGTCTCGACCTCTCGGTACCCGCGGTCGTCCAACCCGGCCCGGAGCGCACGGATGGCCTCGCTGCGTTCCCGTAGGAGACCCAGACCCTCGGGATTGACGATCAGGTCCACCGATCGGTTCCGGGCCCTCGCCGCGGGATCGGTCAGCTCGATCGGCAAGGGACGCAAGGATTTCGCCGCCATCTTCCACCCGGTGACGAACAGGCTCCGCTCCCCGGAATCGCTCCGGCCGATGGTGCCGCTGACCGACACGATGTCCCCGCGGTCCACCGTCCGCCGGAACAACTCCTGGTCGGGCAGCTGCCGCCGGTCGCAGATCAGCTGGACGGTGGCACCGTCCTCGACCAGATCGGCGAACACCAGGCGGCCGAAATCGCGGACGGCGCCGACCCTGCCGGTGACGGCGGAGAAACCCTCGTCCGGGATGTCGGCCAGGTCCGTCGTACGGGGGACCTGGACCGGGTACGGATCCATCCCCGCCTCCTGGAGCAGCAGAAGTTTCGCCCGACGTGCCCGTTCCTGGTCGCCGAGCCGATGGCCGTGGGGATTCGGTGCCGGCGGGCGGGCGTCCAGCTCCCGGACCTGGTCCAACAGCTCCGGGGAACTGGCGCGCACCGCGTCGCGGTGTCGGCCACCGGGATCGGGCAGGAAGCCCTCCGCCATCCCCGCGGCGATCCCGGCCCGGGGGAGGGACAGCGCGGACTCGTAACAGAAGTACCGGGGCACCCATTGCGGGTGGTACTTGGCATTGGACCGGTACAGGCTCTCCAGCTGGAAGAACCGTCCGGCCATCGACAGGACGCGGTGGTTGAGTCGGCGCATCGGGCCAAGGCCCAGGCCCTCGGCGGCGGCGAAGACATTGCGGAACATCGCGAAGTTGAGCGAAACCCGTTGCACCCCCATCCCGGGGGCCGCCGCCATCAGCGCCGCGACCATGGCCTCCACGAGACCGTTGCCGCTGGACCGGTTGCGCCGCATCAGATCGAGGGAGAGGCCGTGCCGTCCCCACGGGACCAGCGACAACATCCCGGCCGGCTCGCCGGCCGCGGTCCTGATCACCACCATCACGCAGCGGCCGTCGACCGGATCGCCGAGCCGGCTCAGCGCCATCGAGAACCCGCGCTCGGGTTCGTCGCCGCGCCACAGCGCCGCCAACCGGTCGAGTTCGGCCATCTCGGCCGGATCGATCTCGTGATGGTGGGTGACGGTCGTGGTGAACCCGGCCCGTTGGATTCGATTCACCGCGCTGCGAACAGGTTTCATGTCCGGGCCGCTCAACCGGAAATCCGCGACATCGATGATCGCCTCGTCGCCGAGCGGGATCACCCGCATGCCGGAGGCGATGTAGGCGCGGGCACCGGCCTCGCTCGCCGAGATCACCGCGGGGATCCAGCCGTACCGGCGTGCCTGCTCCCGCCAGGCGGAGACGGCGGCCGGCCAGTCGTCGACAGGGCCGATCGGGTCGGCCGAGGCCAGACACACCGAGGCGGTGACCCGATAGGTGATCGCGGCCTTGCCGTTCTCGGCGAACACCACGGACTTGTCCCGTCTGGTGGCGAAGTAGCCGAGGGAGTCCTTGTCCCCGTCGGCCGCCAGCAGCTCACGGATCCGCAGTTCCCCGGCCCGGTCCGCCAATTGCGCCGACCTGGCCGAGCGCAGGAACACGGCGGCGCTGAGCAGCAGGGCCAGGGCCGAGATGATGCCGCCCACCGCCGTCAACCACACCGGGAGGTCCGGCTGGCCCGGCCGGTTCGCAGGGAGACCCAGGGCGGCCCGGACGCCGACCGAGATCAACCGGGTGATGCTGCGGATCGGGGTCGGCAGAAGCTGGGCCAGCAACATCGTTGCGACCGCCGAGGTGACCAGTCCGCCGACCAGGACGGCGAGAGCCTTGGTGTAGCTGCCCGGGGAGAGCCGCGCCGGGAAGGCGTCCCGGCAGCCGAGCAGCAGCACGATGGCGATGATCCCGAAGGCACCGCCCAGGATGATCACCAGGCGGGTCTCGTCGAGTTCCCCGTGCCGCAGGACCAGGCTGGCATGGCCGAACCGGCCGAGGAAGAGCAGCAGCAGGCTCAGTACGATGCCGATCACCTGGAAGGCGAACACCAGCATCCAGGCCACGCGCTTGCGCCGGGCCAGCGCCCCGACCAGGCAGAACAACAGGACGACGGTGAAGAGGCTCTGCGAGAACGGGACGTTGAGGATGTCGAAGAAGGCCTCGATCGAGCCCGCGGCGTTCACTCCTCGCCGGGTGGAGAGCAGGGTCAGCACCGACAGCAGGGCGGCGGCGACGTAGATCCGCACCACCCACCGCGCGGTGGACTCGCTGACCGGCCCCGGTGCGGTGGTAGTCATCGGCTCCTCGGATCTGTTGATCACACGGGTGGCAGATCCCCCGTGTGGCCGATCAAGGACCCGGCGGCCCCCTGAGGTATTTTCCTCCCTCGCGCGGTGTTGGCTCAGCTCCCGGCCGCGGCGAGTCGGACGATCATCTTGCCGGTGTTCTGTCCGCGGAGCAGCCCGATGAACGCGTGCGGGGCGCTCTCCAACCCGTCGAACACGGTCTCGGGGACCTGGATCCGGCCGTCCTGGACGGCCGGAACGGCGGTGTCGAGGAACTCCTGGCGCAGATTCCAGTGGTCGGAGACGATGAATCCCTTCAGCATCGCGCGCTTCCCGGTGAGCAGGGAGATGTTGGCCGGACCGGGCCTGGGCGCGGTGGCGTTGTAGCCGGAGATCGATCCGCACAAGGCTGCCCGGCCACCGATCCTGAAGGAGGAGATGGCGGCTTCCAGGTGATCCCCGCCGACATTGTCGAAGAACAGGTCGATCCCCTCGGGAGCGGCAGCCCGCAGCTGCTCACCCACCGGTCCGGCGTGGTAGTCGAAGGCGGCGTCGAAGCCCAGGGTCTCGGTGAGGAACCGCACCTTCTCGGCGGACCCCGCGCTGCCGATCACCCGGGAGGCTCCGCGGAGTTTGGCCAGCTGGCCGGCGACGCCGCCGACGGCTCCGGCCGCCCCCGAGATGAACACCGTGTCCCCCGGGCGGAAATCGGCGATGTGGAACAGACCGGTGTAGGCCGTCAGCCCGGGCATGCCGAGGGTGCCGAGGTAGTAGGACAGGGAGGTTCCCGGTGCCGGGTCGATGACGGTGACCTGGTGGGCCTCGACCAGCGCATGTTCGCGCCAACCGGCATCGTGCAGGACGAGCGTTCCCGGCGCGATCGGGGGAACGCCCAGGTCGGTCGGGGTTCCCGCCTCGATCACCTCCCCGATCGCACCACCGCGGGCCGGCTCGCCGAGCAGCCAGGACGGGGCGTAGGAAGGGGTGTCGCTCATCCGGCCGCGCATGTACGGATCGACCGACATCACGATGTTGCGGACCAGGAGCTGCCCTGGGGCGGGGGAGGGGAGCTCCACGGTCTCCAGGCGGAAGTCCGAGGGTTTCGGCTCCCCGACGGGGCGTGCTGCCAGCAGGAACTGTCGTGAGTGAATGGCCATCTCCCCATCGTAGGCAGTGAGCTGATCCACACCTCTAGGAGTACCTGACCAATTTGACCAACAAGATAGGTTCGCCTACAGTCGGAGGTGGTCATGAGTGCCAGCAATGAGCTCCGGCTTGCTGGCCAGCAACCCTCCCACCGCGGCGGGGTGCTCCGGATGAAGACCAGGCGTACCCGTGATCTCGCGGGTCGCAAGCGCGGATCCGGGCGTACACGCGGATCCTGATCGGAAAGGGCCACCATGGACCTCTTCACCCGAACACGGCCGTGTCGCCTGATGTCGTACCCCTGTCCGGGCTGACCTTTCCCTGTCGCCGGGCCCAGATCCCGGCAGCTCCTCACCCCTTGCCGGCCTGTCGCCGCAAGGACATCAACTCCACCACCGAACCGCCGGGTCCGGCCTGTCCGCACCGTACGGACCCATCCAGTAGGAGAAGCCGCCACCATGTCAGTCATCGTCACCCTCCTGGGCAGCCCGCAGTCGCCCTCCCGCACCGAAGCCGTGCTCTCCCATGTCGTCCGCCGGCTGTCTGCGGCCGGTCATGAGATCCGGCCGTTGGTGCTCCGGGACCTGCCCGCCGGGCCGTTGCTCGCCGCGGACGTCAGCGACCCCGAGATCGCCGCCGCAGTGGACCTTGTCAGCGCCGCCGACGCGGTGGTGATCGCGAGTCCCGTGTACAAGGCTGCGTATTCGGGGCTGCTCAAGGTGTTCCTGGATCTGCTGCCCCAGTTCGCCCTGCGTGGCAAGGACGTCCTGCCGTTGGTGACGGGTGGTTCCCCCGCCCATGTGCTCGCAGTGGATTACGCCCTGCGCCCGGTGCTCGCCTCCATGGGCCCGGCGCACATCGGGCCCGGCTGGTTCGTCTCCTCCTCCCACGTGTCCCTCTACCCCGACGGCGGTACCCACATCGATGCGGTGGCCGCGGGTCCACTGCACGAGGTCGTCGACGCCTTCCTGCACGTCCTCGGCAACGAGCCCCGTCGGATCCCGGCACCGATCGTCACCACACCCGGCGAGCTGACGGTCAAACGGGTCCGGGTCGAGGATCCGGAGACCGCGCCCCTGCTGGCCGATCTGGCCATCGAGTACGGGACCAGGTACCACGCGGTGGATTCCGGTGCCGAACTCGCCCGGTTCCCCGCGTCGGACTTCGAGGACCCGAACGGTGCCTTCCTCCTCCTGCTCGACGGTGAGGAGACCGTGGCCGGTGGGGCGATCCGCCGGTACGACGACCACACCGCCGAGGTCAAGCGGGTCTGGACCTCCCCGCGCCACCGCCGTCGTGGCCTGGCCAGGAGGGTGATGGAGGTGCTGGAGGACAAGGCCCGCGAATTGGGTTACAGCCGCATCTATCTCACCACCGGCCCGCGGCAGCCCGAGGCCTCGGGTCTGTACCTCAACAGCGGGTACACGCCGTTGTACGACACGACGGTGGACCCGGAGACGATCGGGCACCTGCCGTTCGTGAAGGACCTGGGTGCCGTGGGCTCGGTGCCCACCGATCTGTCCACCCTCACCGCCGGCCAGGTTCACCCCGAGCGAGCGCCGAGGGTCAAGGTCGCGGTATGACCGGCCAGGTCGGGGCCGCCTACGGCGAGGAACGTGACGGCGCATCAGGTTCGGAGGACCCGACGGCACGGACCCGGCAGATCGCCTTCGTCGGGGCCGGGCCGCGCACCACCTCCTTGCTGGAGCGGTTGGCGGCGAACGCCCCCGAACTGCTCGGTGACGGGCCGGTGGTGATCCATGTGGTGGATCCGTTCCCGCCCGGCGGCGGCCGGATCTGGCGGCACGAGCAGTCGCCGTTGCTGTGGATGAACTCGGTGGCCGAGGACGTCACCATGTTCACCGACAGCAGCGTGACCTGCACCGGACCGATCGTCCCCGGCCCCTCCCTCGACGAGTGGGTGCTCGGGGCCGGTCGGCCGCACCTGCACCTGGCCGGCCTGGCCGAGGCGGCGGACCGCTTCTCCGCCAAGGGTTTCCCCACCCGGCAGATCCAGTCCCACTACCTTGCCTGGGTATTCGACCGGGCGGTGTCGGCCCTTCCGGAGAACGTGACGGTGACGGTTCACGCCGACCGCGCGGTGGCCCTGGTCGACGGTGACCGGACCTCCCCGGTCACCGATGCGCCGGTGCAGGTGCTGGACCTGGCCGGTGGCACCCGGATCGAACTCGATCTGGTGGTCCTGGCCCAGGGGTACCTCGACCAGTCCCCGGAACCCCGGGAAGCCGCCCTGCTCGATCAGGCCCGCGAGGCGGGTCTGACGTACGTCCCACCCGGCTACACCGCCGACCTGGACCTGAGCGGGCTGCGCGCCGGCGAGTCGGTGATCGTCCGCGGCTTCGGGCTCGCCTTCATCGACCTGATGGTGCTGCTCGGCCAACAACGTGGTGGCAGCTTCCGCACCGAGGCCGACGGCAGCCTGACCTACCTGCCCTCCGGCCGGGAACCCGTCCTGCATGTCGGTTCTCGGCGTGGGGTGCCCTATCACGCGAAGCTGGGTTATCCCTTGCCGGGCCTCGGCCCGGTCCCGCCCCGGGTGTTCACCGCGGCGGCGATCGCCGCCGCGACGCCGGGGGATCGGCCGGTGGACTTCGACCGGGACCTGTGGCCGCTGATCGTCCGCGAGCTGACCCTGGCCCACTACCGGGAGCTGTTCGCCTCCCACCCGGACCGGGTCGAGAGCAGCTGGGCCGAGATCGAGCCCCGCCTGATCGAACTCGATCCGTCGGATGCGGAGTACCGCGCACTCATCGAGGCGGCGGTCCCCGAAGTGTCCGACCGGTTCGAGGTGGCGGCGATCGACCGTCCGCTGGCCGGCCGGGAATTCGCCGACGCCGGGGAGTTCGGACGGGCGGTGGCCGGCCATATCGCCGACGACCTCGCCCGACGGGCGGACCCGCGATACTCCATGGACGGGGCCGTGTTCCAGTCCCTGCTCACCGTGTACGGCGGCCTGATCCCGTTGCTCGGCAGCGGAAGGATCAGCACCGGGGACCGGATCCGCCGGATCGAGGGGGCCTTCCACGGCTTCTTCTCGTTCCTGGCCAGTGGCCCGCCCCCGCAACGGTTGTCCGAGCTGTTGGCCCTGCACCGGGCCGGGCTGGTGCATTTCGCCGGTCCGGATCTCGAGGTCTCCCTGGTCGACGGGAGTTTCCTCGCATCGAGCCCGGTGGTGCCCGGTCGGATCAGGACCAGGGCCTTCGTCGAGGCCCGTCTGCCGCGGCCCGATGTGCTGGCCACCGCCGACCCGCTGGTGGCCGGGTTGCTCCGAGCCGGCGAGCTCAAGGCCGAGACGCTTCCCAGCGCCGACGGCACCGGCCGCGAGGGTGGCCAGCTGCTCGCCGATCCGGCCTGCCGTGCCGTCCGACCCGACGGCACGGTGCACGTCTCCCGGTACCTGCTCGGACCGGGGGTGTCCGGCTCGGCCGGATCCTCCGGTTTCTCCAGGCCCGGTTTCAACAGTCCGTTCCTGCGCCAGAACGACGGCGTCGCGCGCGAGATCCTGTCGCTCGTGGCCCGGTCCCAGCAGCGCGAAGACACCATTTCGATCAGGGAGAACAGTTATGCCAGTTGAGTTTCTGGGTATCGGCGGCACCAACGAGGCCAGCGAGGTGACGAATCGGGCCGGGGGCAGCCTCGACCTGGAGTACACGGCGAAACTGGCCAGGGCCCATGAGGACCACGGCTGGGACCGGATCCTGTTCGCCTATCACTCGGGTTCGCCGGACCCCGCCCAGGTGGCGGCCTACGTCGCGTCGCGCACCGAGAAGATCCGGTTGCTGGTGGCCCACCGGCCCAATGTCGCGGCCCCGACCTACACCGCCAAGACCTTCGCCACCCTCGATCACCTCTCGAACGGCCGGTTCGAGGTGCATGTCATCACCGGCGGTTCGACGGCGGACCAGGCGGCCGAGGGGGACCACCTCGACAAGGATTCCCGCTACGACCGCACCCGCGAGTTCATCCAGATCCTGAAGTCCGCGTGGACCAGCACGGAACGCTTCGACTTCCACGGTGCCCACTACCACCTCGACCAGTTCGTCTCGGACGTGTTCCCGGTGCAGCAGCCCCGTCCCCGGATCTCCTTCGGCGGCTCCTCGGCCGCCGCCTATGCGGTAGGTGGGGCCGAGGCGGACATCTTCGCCCTGTGGGGCGAGCCGTTGGCCGGCACCGCGGAGCAGATCGCAGCCGTCACGGCTTCGGCGGCAGCAGCCGGCCGTACCGATGTGCCCGAGATCCAGGTGGCCTTCCGGCCGATCATCGCCCCGACCGAGGAACTCGCCTGGGCCAAGGCCGAGTCGATCCTGGGCCGGATCAAGGACAACCAGCGTCCCCGCCGCTCGGGTGAGCCGGAGAACGCCGGCTCCCAGCGGCTGCTCAAGGCGGTGGCCGCCGGGCAGCGTCACGACCGGGCACTGTGGACCGGGCCGACCGGACTGACCGGCGGACAGGGGAACTCGACCGCCCTCGTCGGGACCCCGGAGACCGTCACCGCAGCACTGCTGGACTACTACGACCTGGGCGTGCGCATCTTCTCCGCCCGCGGCTACGACATCCTCGACGACGCCATCGATTTCGGTCGCTACGTCATCCCGCTCGTCCGCGAGGAGGTGGCCGGGCGGGATCGCGCGGTCGAGGCCGGCGAGGCGCCGGTGGCCGCCGTCGAGCAGGTCGCCTGACCAGTCCCGCAGTTTCAGAGGTCGGAATGTGTTACCGGGCAACCGGTTCAAGAGTACTTCCCAACTCCACCAGATGAGGATCGTGAGGACATGACGAGCACCATTTCCCAGGAAACCGAGTGGCAGCAGTGGCATCAGGAACGGGAGAAGGCCCTGGCGGTACCGCAGGGCTGGCTCTCGCTGGTGGGGTACCACTGGATTCCCGCCGAGGACGGGGAGATCGCCGGTTTCCCCGGTGTTTTCCACCTCCGTGACGGTGTCGCCGAATTCGTGGTCACCCCTGGTCGGACCGTGCTGGACCGGACCACCGACGCGCCGGTCGACGGATCCAGCACCCAGGATGTCGCCGAGTCGGGTTCGGTGGTGTGGCTCGAACACGACGGGGTTGCGCTGGAGCTGATCCGGCGCGGCGATCGTCCCGCCGTCCGGGTCCGTGACCCGCGGGCCAAGGCCCTGGCCGATTTCACCGGGGTGCCCACGTTCGACTTCGACCCGGACTGGGTGATCGACGGGGAGTTCGCGGCCTTCCAGGAGCCCCAGCCGGTCACCGTCGACACCGCGTTGCCGGGCCTGCAACAGCACTACCAGGCGATCGGTGCGGTCCGGGTGGTCCTGGAGGGCCTTCCGGTCCGGTTGCTGGCCTACCCGGCCGGTGGTGCGAAGGACGGCAGCACGGGGCTGACGGTGATCTTCCACGATGCCACCAACGGAGATGTCACGGCGCTGTGGCGAGTGGTGGGCGTACCGGCCCCGGACAGCGACGGCCAGGTAGTGGTGGACTTCAATCGGTCGTTGAACCTGCCCTTCGCCTTCAGCGACTACGGCACCTGCCCGCGCCCGCCGGCCGGGAACGTCATCCCGCTGGAGGTGACGGCGGGGGAGCGCACCCCGGCCGGCCGACTGGCCACCCAGGGTGCGGACGACCCCACAGCGGCTGCGGCCCAGTAGGTTCTCACCCATCCCTCGGTGGGATATGCGCACGCGTGAGCGTTCTCATCTGCGCATATCCCACCGCAGGACGAAACAACCCGGCAGCACAGCACAGAGCCCGTCACCGATCGGTGACGGGCTCTGTGGCATTCAGGTCGGGCTCCGCGGCATCAGTGCACGCGCAGGCCCTCCCGGTCCAGCCGTAGGAAGTCCGGTGCCGGGATGTTCTCCAGCGCCAGATCGGCGAGCAGCTCGCCGATCACCGGGGTGAACTTGAACCCGTGCCCGGAGAATCCCGCCGCGAAGGTGATGTTGCCCCGACGGTCGACGATGAAGTTGTGATCCGGGGTCACCGTGTACAGGCAGGTGATGGAGGTGGCGCTGTCGGCGTCCACCCCCGGCAGCCACTCCCGGGCGTACTCGATCAGGCGTCGTTCACCGGCAGGCAGCGGGATGAAGTCCCGGCTGTCGGGGTGCACTTCCGGACCGGTGGCATGTTCGCCGATCTTGATGCCCTCCACGGAGCCGAGACCGTAGATGCCTTCGGTGGAGAGTTCGGCACCGGGATGGTGGACGAAGGAGGGCCAGATCCCCGCGTCCTGCTTCAACGGGGTGAAGAACGCGGGCTGCTCCTGGGTGGTGCGCAGAACCGGCAGGTCGATGTGCTCGCCGAGCAGGTCGGTGGCCCAGGCCCCGGGAGCCACGACCACGTGGTCGGCGTGGATGTCGCCGTCGGAGGTCCGGACCACGACCCCTTCGGAGGTGTTCACGATGTCGAGGACGGCGACGTGGTGGCGGACCTCCCCGCCCAGCCGGACGGTCTCGGACTGCAGGGCCGTGAGGGAGTCGTCCGCGTGCACCCGGCCGGCACCGGGGTGGGTGAGCACCACGGTGTCGAACCGCAGACCCGGCCAGCGGGCACCCGCCTCGGCCGGGGTGAGCAGCTCGTACGGGATACCCGCGTCCTGCAAGGGCTTCACCCGGGCGTTCACGATCTCCGGATCACCGTGGTCCAGGGCGGAGGTCAGGGTCAACAGGGTCTGTCCGCTCGCCGATTCCAGCTCCTTCCACAGCTCGAAGGAACGGGCGGCCAGCGCCACGTACCCGTCCTCGGAGTAGGCCTGGCGGAAGATGCGTGAGCTGCCGTGGGAGGCGCCACGGACGTGACCGGGCCCGAACTGCTCGAGCAGGGTGACCCTGATCCCTCGGCGGGACAGTGCCCAGGCCGCCGCGGAGCCCATCGCTCCGCCGCCGACGACGACGATATGGGTCACAAGTGTGGAACCGTTGGTGGACAAGAGGACTCCTGTTGGTGAGGTGCAGCTGAGTATAGGACCGTTGCGAGGAAACGGTGGGGGAATGCACAACCCGCCGGTCCGGAGATTTCCGGACCGGCGGGTTGTGGGTACCAGGCTCGTTACTGCCCGGTGGTGCCTGGGAAACTGCCCGGGAGGATCAGCTCTCGGTCTTCGGCAGACCGGGCGGGTTGATCTCGGACTTGGTGACGGCCTCACCGGTGTCGGCCCAACGGGCGAGAACCTCGCCGTAGGTGCCGTTCTCGATGACGTGGTTGATCGCCTCGGAGATCGGGCCGACCAGCCCGTTGTCCTTGAGCGTCAGCACCGCGATCAGGCCCTGCAGGGTGTCGCCGGCACCGGAGAAGTTTCCGACGACCTCGGTCTCACCGGTGACTGCCGCGTGGTACTCGGCCGTCGGGTACGGCCCGAAGTACAGGTCGATCCGGCCGGAGGAGAGGGCCAGGTAGTAGTCGGTGGAGTTCTGGTAGTACTGGATGTCGGCCGCGGGAAGTCCGGCGGCCTGGTTCTCCTTGTCCCAGGCGACGAGCAGCGCCTCCTGGTTGGTGCCGGAGCCGACCGCGATCTTGTGGCCGGCGATGTCGGCCGGCTTCTCGATCTTGAGGCCGGATCCCTTCAGCGCCTCGAAGGCCAGGTTGTCCTGGCGGTAGGTCGCGAAGTCGTACTTCTCCTTGCGCTCCTCGGTGACGGTCACGTTGGAGATGAAGGCGTCGACCTCGCCGGAGTCGATCCGGACGAAGTTCTGGGCCCAGTCGGCCGCCTGGTACTCCACATCGAGGCCGAGGACATTTCCGATGAGGTGGGCGATGTCGACCTCGCTGCCGATGATGGTCTGGTCATCGGTGGCGTAGAAGGACAGCGGCGGGGCGGTGCCGGCCGATCCGGTGACGATCAACTTGCCGCGCTCACGGATGGCCGCGGGTACCTTGGCCGCGATCTCCGGGACCTCGGCGGTGGTGATCCGTTTCTGGTCCGGCTCGAGATTGAACGTGACGCCGGGGGTCTCGGCGGAGCTGGGATCGGCGGAACTCGACCCGGCAGAACTCGAGGCGGCCTCGCCCGAGCTGCTCGGAGCGGCGGTGTCGCTGCTCGGAGCAGAGGATGCGGCGGTGTCGGTCGTGGTGGAAGCGCCGGCCGAGGTTGAGGATTCGACAGCCACGGGGCTGACGGCGGCGTCGTCGGAGCTGCCGCAGGCGCTGAGCGTCAGGGCTGCGGCGGCGAACGCCGAGACGATGGCGACGGTGCGTCGGGAGCGGGTGAACATTGGTGTTCCTTTCGAGGGTGGATCGGAGCAGGCGAAAGCCGTCCGGGGCAGGCCTATGGGCATCGGCGCAGGTGGCGTCGTAGCCGGGGGAGAGAGTTACGGGTGTGTGGGGCAGATCAGAGCACGCGGGAGATGAACCGCTTCGTGCGCTCTTCCTTCGGGTTGTCGATGACCTCGGCGGGGGTGCCCTTCTCGACGATCAGGCCCTCGTCCATGAAGATCACCGTGTCGGCGACCTTGCGGGCGAAGCCGATCTCGTGGGTCACGACCACCAGGGTGATCCCGGTGCTGGCCAGATCCTGGATGACGGTGAGAACCTCGCCCACCAGTTCCGGGTCCAACGCGGAGGTGGGCTCATCGAAGAGGATGAGCTGCGGGTCCAGGGCCAGCGCCCGGGCGATCGCCACGCGTTGCTGCTGGCCCCCGGACAGCTGACGCGGGTAGGAATCCGCCTTGTCGGACAGGCCCACCTGGGCGAGCAGCTCCCGACCTCGGACCTCGGCATCCTTGCGGCTGATCCGCAGGGCCGACACCGGTGCCTCCACCACGTTCTGCAGGACGGTTCGGTGCCCGAAGAGGTTGAAGTTCTGGAAGACGAAGCCGATCTTGGCCCGTTGTTTGAGCACCTTCTTCTCCGGAAGCTGGTGCAGGGTGGTGCCTTCCAGGCGGTACCCGATGATCTCCCCGGCCACCTGGACGATTCCGGTGTCGGCGGGCTCCAGATGGTTGATCACCCGAAGCAGGGTGGACTTCCCGGAACCGGACGGCCCCAGGATGACCGTCACCTCGCCCTGGCGCACGGTCAGATCGACCCCGCGCAGGACCTCCAGCGAACCGAATGACTTACGGACACCACGGATGTCCAATGCTGGGGTGGGGGCGCTCATCGTGCATCTCCGGCAGTTGCGATGCGGCCTTCGGCGCTGCGCCGACGGATCACCAGGGCGATGTGGCCGATCTTGGTGCGGAACTTCTGGATCGGGGTGGGCGGCAGGTGGCGCTGGGCGCCCTTGGCGAAATGCCGCTCCACGTAGAACTGTCCGATGGTGAGCACGGTCGTGACCACGATGTACCAGAAGGTGGCGACGATCAACAACGGGATCGGTCGTCCGTTGCGGCCGAGGATCACCTGGGCCTGGTAGAACAGTTCGGTCACGGCGACCGCCGAGAGCAGCGAGGTGGACTTGACCATCCCGATGATCTCATTCGTCGCATTCGGCACGATGGCCCGCATGGCCTGCGGCAGAATGATTCTCAGGAACTGGCGACGACGGGGGATCCCCAGGGCCGCAGCGGCCTCACTCTGTCCGGGATCGACCGAGATGATGCCGGCCCGGATGATCTCGGCGGCATAGGCGGCCTGGTGCAGGGACAGCGCGATGAGGGCGGCCACGAAGGGGGAGAACAGACTGCGGGTGGAGAAGTCGAAGAAGGAGGGCCCGAAGGGGACCCCGAGGCTGACCGTCTTGTACAGGGCCGAAATGTTGAACCAGATCAGGATCTGCACCGGCAGCGGGATGGAACGGAAGGCCCAGACGAACACCCAGGACACCACGTTGAGCAGCGGGATCTTGGACAACCGGGCAGCGGCGATGCCGATACCCGCCAGGAAACCGATCAGCACGGCGTAGAGGGTCAGTTCCAGTGTCAGCTTGAGCGCGTTCAGGATGGACGGTGCGAAGACGTACTGCTGGAAGGTCTTCCAGTCCCAGGTCTTGTTGGTGATCAGACCGTGGATGAACTGGGCGGAGAGCACCAGCACCACCACGGTGGCGAACCAGCGCCAGGGGTGCCAGACCCGGGCCACCGACAAGGTTTCGACCTTCAGGTCTGTCGGCGGCGGCGTCGATGCACCGCGGCCTGCGGCGGCCGGCGCCGGCGGGGTCGGCGCGCTGTCTGGTGCGGTGATGGAGAGCGTCATGGGAGTGGTCCTCGTTCAAAGGGCATCGGATGCGGACCGCGGGGCCGACCGAGGTGTTCCACGTCGGTGCGAGAGCAGCGGTGAGGGTGGCGCAGCCGGTCACCGACGGTGCGCTCGAGGAGCGAGGCGGTGACGAGCAGGAAGACGAGCAGGAAGACAGGCAGGAAGACAGGCAGGAAGCGAATTAGCGGTTGCAGCGCACTACCTGTCGCAGTACTGCCGAGGCATCACTGCAAGAGGTGGTGGTCCGTTCGAGCCGGTCGCGTCAGGGTCGACAGAGGGCCGAGGCGAATCGGCAGAGGTCCACGTGCCGCCGCGCGGCGAGTACATCTGTGCTGCTGGTCGGTGAAGTCCGGCCGGTATCGCTGTGGTTGCAGGTGCTCGACCTGTTCAAAGGAACCACGATTGACAGCCCTTCGCTCTTGTCAGGGCTTGCGCCCACGCTTGCAGTGACCCGGTCGGGTCCTTGCCTGGTCGTCATCCGGAGCACCCCACCGTGAGAGGAGGGTTGCTGTCCAACAAGCCGGAGCTGCACGTTGGAACTCGTGACCGATACAGACGTTAGCTAACTTTAGTAAAAAGGTCAACAAGGTCGTTCAATGAGCTGGATCACGTGGTCCGCACAGGTGGGCGCGCCGGGTCCGAAGGTCAATTGCACTGTGCCGCCTGCGATCTGCCGCGCGGGGTTCGGCTGTGCGGGTTCGATGTGACCAAACCTGCCCGGCCTTGACAGCCTTGCGTGGTCCTGTCACCCTCAAGTTGACCGAACTGATCAGGTTTGAACAGTGCGGAGCAGCCGGTGATCCGGTGCCCGCGGTCGATCGCCTAGTCCTTGGAACGCCCATGACGTCCATCCTCGACGGCAGTTCTGTGCGCGACGGAGCCGAGGTACACACCCCGTCCGGCCGGCACACGCTTCGCCGCCCCGTTTTCAACTGGTACCTACCCACCAGGGGAGATTCACATGATCCGGGAGTCATCACACCCGTGGAAGGCCTGGTTCACCGCCCGGATCGGACGGCTGACCTCGATTACCTGGCGCTGGTGGCCGGTGCAGCAGAGCGCGCCGGATTTGATGCCGCGCTCACTCCCGTGGGTCTAGCGTGCATCGACCCGTGGATCCTGTGTTCGGCCCTTGCCGCCAGAACATCGCACCTGAAGTACATCATCGCCTTCCGGCCCAGCCTCGCGTCGGCGACGTTGCTCGCACAGCAGGCCGACACCTTCCGCCGGCTCTTCGGCGAACGGCTCATCCTCAACGTCACCACCGGAGGCTCGCCTGTCGAACAGGCCGCCTACGGTGAACACGGCAGTCACGACGAGCGGTACCAGCGGACGGACGAAGCCCTCCAGGTCATCCGGCCGCTGTTGGCCGGCGAGCAGGTCACGGTACGGGGGGACCACCTCGACGTCCGGGACGCCCGGCTGACCAACCCGGGAACGGCCTCGGTCCCGATCTATTTCGGTGGGGCCTCGCCGGCCGCGGTGGACGTGGCCGCCAGGCAGGCCGACACCTACCTTCTCTGGGGCGAGCCGCCCGCCGACGTGGCTGAGCGGATCCGCGTGGTGAAGGCGCGGGCCGCTGCGGTCGGACGGACCCTGCGGTTCGGCCTGCGGGTGCACATCCTGACCCGCGACACGGCCGCACAGGCCTGGGACACGGCCGAGCAGATGCTCGCCCGGTTCGACCCGTCGGCCGTCGCCGGACTTCAGCGGCGTCTGGCCGGCATGGACTCCCACGGACAGGCCCGGATGACCGCCCTGCACCCGGGCCGGTCCGTCCGCAGCGCCGACCTGGTGGTGTCACCCAACCTCTGGGCCGGGATCGGCCTGGTGCGCGAGGGTGTCGCCACAGCTGTCGTGGGCAGCCATGACGAGGTCGCCGCTCGGCTCAGCGACTACGTTGATCTGGGTGTGGACGAGTTCATCCTGTCCGGGTATCCACACCTGGAGGAATCGCTGCGGGTCGGCGAAGAGATCATCCCGCGGGTACACGCGCTGAGAACGCAGATAGGTGCAGCATGAAGATTTCGATAGTCGCCGGCAATCCCAAGGCGAAGTCCCGCACGTTGGAGATCGCCGAGGCGTTGACCCGGCGGATCGTGGGAAGGGTTCCCGAGACCGAGGTGGCCACGATCGATCTGGCCGACATCGCCGGTCGGCTCTTCGACTGGTCCGACGACGGTGTCCAGGAGCTGAACCGGGAGGTTGCCGCCTCCGACCTTCTGATCATCGCCACCCCCACCTACAAGGCCAGCTACACCGGCTTGTTGAAGGCCTTCCTCGACCGGTACCCCACCGACGGGCTGCTGGGCACGACCGCGATCCCGCTGATGACCGCCGGCAGTGATCTGCACGCCCTGGCGTCCGAGGTCCACCTGCGGCCCCTGCTCGTGGAACTCGGCGCCTCCGTGCCCACCCGGTCCCTGTTCTTCGTGATGAGCCGGTACGAGCAGCTCGACGAGGTCGTCGACACCTGGTTCGAGGCCAACTGGCCGCACCTGGAGTATCTTGTCCCGCAGACACTGCCGATCGGTGGGACCGGGAGATGACCGTCCTGGACACGGATCCGGGGATCGACGCGGTGCCGACCGCCCTGCAGGCGCTGAAGGCGGGGCGGTGTGTCGTCCTGGTGGACGAGTCCACCGATCGACCGGCGGAGGTACTGGCGGTGGTCGGTGGGGACGGCGGCCGCGCCTGGGAGCTGCTGTCCCGCATCGGTGACGGCACCCTGCGCACCGTGGGTGAGGTCGCCACCGATCCGAAGGGCGTCTGGACCGCGGGTCACGCGGCCGCGACCCTGTTGCAGGTGGCGGGGGTTCCCTTCGCGGCGGCGCTGACCTCACTGCCCGAGAACGGTCTGCCGCGGTGGGAACGTGCACGCGAGACCGCGCGGGAGCTCGGCACCTCGGTGCTCACCGTGCAGCAGATCGCCCAGCATTCCCTGTCCGGCACCATCGCCTTCGAATCCTCCGGTCCGGCAAGGCTTCCCACCCGGTTCGGCGACTTCGACGCCCATTGCTACCGCTTCGCCGGTGACGAGGCCGAACACCTGGTACTCACCTCTGGCTCACCCTGGTCCGTCGACACCCCGGTCCGGATCGCGGTGCATCGCGAATGCCGCAACGGCGATGTCTTCGGCGATCTGCTGTGCCGGTGCCGCCGGCATCTGGAGGAGTCCCTCACCTCGATCGCCGCGCCGGTGTCCGGGGTCGTGGTGTACCTGCGCCAGTCCGGCCTGACGGTGTTCGAGATGGCCACCCGCGTGTACACGATCCTGGGAGACCTGGGGATCCGTCGTGCCCGGTTCGGCGAATCCGGCTCCGCTGCCGACGAGCCCTCGGTGTTGGCGGTCCTCGCTGCGCTGAATGCACTGCACCACGAGGACATCCATGGCACGCCGGGTGGCGTGGGGTTCTGATCCCCGGGATTGGTAGTCTTCACGGCCATGAGGCCCGACGTGTATGTGCTGAACGGGATCTCGAGTTCGGGCAAGAGCTCGATCGCCCGGCAGCTGCAGAACCTGCTGCCGGAGACCTACCTCCGGTTCAGTGTCGACGACTTCGTCGACGCCCTTCCGGAACGGCTGACTTCGGGGGAGCAGGGGATCGGCTTCGGGTCGGACGGCCGGGTCCAGGTCGACGACACCTTCGTCTCGCTGGAGCGCTCCTGGACGGCGGGGATCGCGGCCATCGCCCGCGCCGGGACCGGGGTGATCCTGGACGACGTCTTTCTCGGCGGTACGGCCTCCCAGGAGCGGACACGCACCGGGCTCGCCGGCCTGAACGTGTGCTGGGTCGGGATCCATTGCGATCTGGCAGTGGCAGTGGAGCGCGAGGCGGCCAGGGGGGATCGTGCGCCGGGAATGGCCGCTTCGCAGATCGACCTGGTGCACCGCGGTGTCGGCTACGACGTCGAGGTCGACAGCACGGATCTGGCCCCTGCCGAGTGCGCGGCACGGATCGTCGCGGCTGCTGCCGCAGCCCTGGGCGGAAGGAACGACCGATGAGCGCTTCGGCTCCCGGTGTGACAGCGGTGCTGTGGGACATCGACGGAACGCTTCTGCACGCGGGCAGGGTGGCGGTCGGTGCCTTCCTGGATGCGGTCGCCGAGGTGGCCGGTACCAGGCCGGACGGCCGCGGACTGGACCTGGGGGGCCGGATCGACCCGGAGATCGCCGCCACGCTCCTGCAGTCCATCGATGCCGACATCGCCCTGGTACCAGCGGTTCTGGTCCGGCTGCACGAGCTGGCGACCGCGCGGGCGGCCGATTTCGAGCACCAGGTGGTCCCGTTGGCGGGTGTCCTCGAACTGGTGACGGCGTTGGATTCGGCCGGGGTGTGGCAGACGGTCGTCACCGGCAACATCGAGAGCATAGGTCGGTTGAAACTCCAGGCGGGTGGTCTGGTTCCGTTGATCGACGTCTCGCTGGGCGGGTTCGGTGACCACGGGAGCACCAGGGTCGAGGTGGGTCGGCGGTCCCTGGACCGGCTGGTGGCCGCAGGTTGGGACGGCGACCTGTCCAGGTGCTGGATCATCGGTGACACCCCGCGTGACCTGCAGTGCGCCAGGGCGCTGGGGGTGCGCTGCGCGTTGGTCGGGACCGGCCGACATTCGGTGGAGTCCATGGCCGACCTCGGGGCCGACATCCTGCTCCACGGACTGGATCAGGCCGAGGAACTGCTCAGCCGGTGGGGTCTGGAGCAGTGAACCCCACCCGTTCCCGCGCACGTTCTTGCTCCTCGCGCACGATGTTAGGTGCGCGAGGACGAACAGCGTGCGCGGGAACAGGGGGTGTTCAGGCTTTGAACTCCGCCGGACGTACCGGGCTCGTCGCGGCCAGCGCCGCGATGGTCTCCTCGATGCCGAAGTTCTTGCCGTACACCGGGGTTCCCGGCTGCTGACGCCAGGACTCGGCGAGGGTGCCGCCGTCGACGGCGTCGAAACCGAGCTCCTCCACGAGCTGGAAGACCTGATCCTTCGCCGGTCCGGGCTCTCCCGCGATCGGGAGCGCGATCCGGCCCTCGGTGCCCTGAGGCACACCCTTGTTCTGCAGGTGCTTCCACCAGATCCCGTTGAAGACCTTGTAGACCGGAACCCCCAGATGTTCGGCCACCCAGACACTCTCGGGCTTGCCCGCCTCGATCTCCTCGATCAGGCCGTCCCGCTGTTGTGGGTAGTAGTTGTTCGTCTCGATCACCGGTGCCCCGGGGGCTGCGCCTGCCACGATGCCCGCCGCCAGGTCCGGGACGTTCTTCTGCGGGATGCTGACGATCACCAGATCGGCGTCCTTGGCGGCGTCGGCGGCCCAGACCGCGGTCGCCCCGGTCTCGGCGGCCAGATCGGCCAGGGTCTGCGGGTCACGTGAGTTCGACACGGCGACCGTGTGGCCCAGGCTCGTCAGCCGGCGGGTGAGGGTCCCGCCGATCTCTCCGGCACCGATGATTCCGATTCTCATACCGTCTCCTCTGGCTGCGCTGTTGAAAGTCCTTCTCCGTCAACCGCAGGCCGAGCGGAACGATTCCCGGGCAGGGACCACATCACTGCACGGTCCCTGCCCGGCGGGTGATCAACTCGCGTCGACCTCGTTCAGCAGACCGGTGGCGACGTCGAACACGAACCCCCGTACCTGGTTGGTGTCCGGGATGAAGGCGCTGGTGCGGATACGGGCCAGGGACTGGCGGACATCGGTGTCGAGATCGCTGAAGGCCTCGGCCGCCCACGGCGGCTTGATCCCGACCTCGTCGGCGATGTCGCCCTTGAAGGCATCGTCGGTGAAGGTGAGCATGCCGCAGTCGGTGTGGTGGATGAGGATGATCTCCCTGGTGCCCAGCAGTCGTTGGCTGATGGCCAGGGATCGGATCTCGTCGTCGGTGATCACACCGCCGGCGTTGCGGATGACGTGAGCTTCCCCGTCCGCGAGACCGAGGATGCCGTAGACGTTGAGGCGGGCGTCCATGCAGGCCACCACGGCGACGTGGCGGGACGGCGGCAGGGGGAGCGGGCCGGTGAAGGACCGGGCGTAGGACCGGTTGTTGGACAGGTACTCGTCGGTGACGGACATCGTGACTCCTGATCGGTGGGAGGCGGTGGCGGCCGGGCGGTCCGCGCGGAACGGGGAACGGGGAACGGGGAACGGGAAACGGAGAACGGGGAGCGTGGGAACGACCGGGGATTGCGCAGCGCCCGCAGACCGTCATGCTGGCACAGAACCAGGGACGGGTGGGGGCCACGCGGGTGAATTCCATCTTTGGAGTCGGTCCCGGAATCCGTTGGTGGGAAAGCGAAGTCCCGAACAGCTGGCCAGGGATCAGTATTGTTGATAATTTCAGTCAAGAAACCCTTTCGGGTATCTCGGCCCGGGTGTTCCGGTCCGGTCGTGTCCGGGAATCCCCGGGCCCGCCTCGGCGTTTGCCGTGGTGGTGCGATCAGCCGATCGCCGCCCACTCTCTACGAACCGACCGCACGGCGGCCGGAAAGGAACTCGCGATGAGCGAATCGACCATCTCCGACTCGACCACTGCCGATCCGGCTCTGGTCGCTCCTGCCGTAGCCGCCGAGAAGGTGGCGCAGGGCGCACTGCTGATCGATGTGCGCAGCGAGGGCGCGCGGACGAAATTCGGCACCGTTCCCGGCGCCGAGGTGGTTGCCAAGGACGCGGTGCAGGAGCGGTTCGGACAGGTGTCCGCCGCCGACGGGGAGATCGTCGTGTTCTGCGGCTCCGAGGTCGGATCCGGCCCGGTCGTGGCGCAGCTCGTCGAGCTCGGCTACACGCGGGTGAGCCACGTTGCAGGCGGGTATCCCGAGTGGCAGGCCGCCGGGTTGCCGACAACCCCTGGTGTCGCACCCGAGTAACGGCCTTGGTCGGCCCTACCTGCGATTTCCTCGATGACGTCGCAGGCGGGGTCCGCCCTACGCGCTGCGGCCGGCCTCGAATGTGTGGGTGATCACCCCCGGTTGCTGGTCGCCCCCGATGGCGCTCCGGTCCAAGGGGCCGAAAAGATCTGCGCGACAAGGCATGTGATTCACGGGCCGGGTCCGGATGGAGTGCCGTGTGCAGGCCCGGCGGGTGAGATTCGTTACCGCAAAGTCACTATGATGTTACGAAGGTGATTTGCCCGGGCTGTCAAGTTCCTGATAGCTTTGGTCAACAAGGATCCTTCAGATGATCCGGTCGGCACCGATGGAGAGGCACCACGAAGTGAAGAGCCACACCGCCTCAGCAATGGGCGGCGTTTCCATGCCCTGCGAGATGCGCTTGTGCGAACGACGTCACATCGACTTCGGTCGCACGTCCAGCGGGCTGTGTAGCTAACCTCCCATCTGCGGTGTCTTCGACCAGCAGTGGTGGCTGAGCGTCGATGAGAAGTTGCCTTCCTATCGATGACAGGCCGTCCACGCGGGCCCGGACATCCCCGGACGTGGTTCCCATTCCCGTCCAGCGCGCCACCTCTGACATCGGTGGCCTGCGAATCCCTCTTCCCGATGATCGATCGGCGGAGCCCTGTAACGGGCCGCTGATCGGTTGATCCTTAGTTCGCGCTGTCCGGCCGAGCGATCCCAGATGTGTAAAGGACGATTGGCCATGAGCAGCACCCACGGATCCGACCGCGCAAGGGCGGGTGAGGTCAGATGATCACCCTGTCTTCATTGCGCAAGGTCTATCCGGTGGCCGGAGGCGAGATCGTCGCCCTGGACACCGTCGACCTGGAAGTCGGTCGCGGAGCGATCTTCGGTGTGGTCGGGCCCAGTGGCGCGGGCAAGAGCACGCTGGTGCGGTGCCTGGCCATGCTGGACCGGCCGACCTCGGGGAAGATCATCGTCAACGACGAGGACTTCACCTCGACCTCGGCCCGCAAGCTTCGTCGCGCGCGGCACCGGATCGGGATGGTGTTCCAGCATGTCAACCTGCTCGAGAACCGCACCGCGGCGAAGAATGTCAGCTATCCACTGGAGATAGCAGGCGTTCCCGCTGCGGCTCGGCAGAAGCGGGTTGCCGAACTCCTGGCCCTGGTCGGGCTCGCCGATCGTGGCGGGTCCTACCCGGCGCAGCTCTCCGGCGGGCAGAAACAGCGTGTCGGGATCGCCCGGGCGCTGGCCAACGACCCGGATGTGCTGTTGTGCGACGAGCCCACATCGGCGCTCGATCCGACCACCACCGCCGAGATCTTGACCCTGCTCAAGGATCTGCGGGACCGGCTCGGTGTCACGATCATCATCATCACCCACGAGATGTCGGTGGTGAAGCAGGTCTGTGACCACGTGGCTGTTCTTGAGGCGGGACGAATCGCCTACAGCGGTCCGCTGCTGGACGTCATCGGCGATCCGGACAGCGGGATGGCGTCGGCGTTGCTGCCGCTCCCCGCGGCCGGCACTCCGACGGCAGGTCGGCGCAGCATCACGGTCACCTTCTCCTCGGCCAAGAGTCCGGCGGATTTCGTCTCGACCCTGGCCCGCCGTTTCGATGTCGACATCGCCATCGAGGCAGCATCGGTGGAACCCGTCCAGGGCAACAGCCTCGGCCGGCTCCGGCTCGGACTCGACCACGAGGTCGACCCGGCACCGATCGTGGAGTACCTGCAGGAGCTCGGACTCTGGGTGGAGGCGGCCTGATGGAATGGGACTGGAAAACCATCGGCAAACTGCTGCCGACGGCAACTGAGCAGACCTTGCACATGGTGGGACTTGCCACCGTGTTCACCGTTCTGATCGGCCTGCCGCTCGGGGTGGTCCTGTACATGACCTCCCGTGGCGGTCTGTGGGCGAACCGTTATGTCAACGGCATTCTCGGATTCGTCGTGAACATCGGCAGATCGCTGCCGTTCATCATCCTGATGATCGCGATCATCCCGTTCACCCGCCTGGTCGTCGGAACATCGCTGGGGCCGTCGGCGGCGGTGGTTCCGCTCAGCGTGGGTGCCATCCCGTTCTTCGCCCGACTCGTCGAGACCTCCCTGCGGGAGATCGATCGCGGCAAGATCGACGCCGCCATCGTGATGGGCTCGAGCTATCGCCAGATCATCACCAAAGTTCTTGTCCGGGAATCACTTCCGGGCATCATTGCCGGCCTCACCACCTCGGTCATCGCCCTCATCTCCTACTCGGCGATGGCGGGCACGATCGGCGGCGGCGGGCTCGGCTTCCTGGCCAAGAGCCGGGGGTACGACCGTTTCCAAACCGACGTGATGATCGCGACCGTTGTGGTCATCATCATCATCGTCCAGCTGGTCCAGATCATCGGCGACGTACTCGCCAGGAAGCTGAATCACCGCTGACACCGGCCTTCCGGCCTCTTATCTCACCCATTTTCCCTGACATGGGTGCCGTTCGGGCATCCATTTTCCCAACGAAAGGACGATCATGCGTCGCCCGCTGATCACCACCGCCATCGCAGTCGTTGCCGGACTTGTCCTGGCCGCCTGCGGTTCCTCGGACGAGGCCTCGCCCTCCTCCACCACCACCGCAGCCAACTCGGCCTCCTCCTCGGCCGAGGTCACCACCGATGCGGCCACCGAGACCGCCCCGGCCTCGAGCACCGATGTCGTGGCGAGCAGCCCGGCAGAAGGTTCCACCGACGCGCAGCCGGCGGACCTGGGCACCATCAAGGTCGGCGCCAGCCCGACGCCGCACGCCAAGATCCTGGAATTCGTCCGGGACGAGCTGGCCCCGGCCGCCGGACTGAAGATCGAGATCGTGGAGTTCGACGACTACGTTCAGCCGAACGCTCAGCTCGCCGAAGGCGGACTGGATGCCAACTACTTCCAGCACCTGCCGTACTTCACCACCCAGGTTGCCGAGCAGGGCTACGATTTCGACCATTTCGAGGGTGTTCACATCGAGCCCTACGCCGCCTACTCCAACAAGATCAAGAGCATCGACGAGCTGGCCGAAGGCGCCAAGGTCGGCATCACCTCCGACCCGTCCAACCAGGCCCGTGCCCTGGACCTGCTGGTCAAGGCCAATCTGATCACCCTCGCCGACACCGGTGAGAAGGACGCGACCGTCTCCGACATCGCCGACAACCCCAAGAAGCTGGAATTCATCGAGACCGAGCCGGCCCAGCTGCCGCGTTCCCTCGAGGATGTCGATCTGGCCATCATCAACGGCAACTACGCCCTGGAAGCCGGTCTGAACCCGGCCAAGGATTCGCTGCTGCTGGAGTCCGGTGAGAACAACCCGTACGCCAACTTCGTCGCCGTCCGCACCGCTGACAAGACCAAGCCGGCGCTGGTGAAGCTCGACGAGCTGCTGCACTCGGCCGAGACCAAGGCGTTCATCGAGAAGACCTGGCCGTCGGGTGAAGTTCTGCCTGCATTCTGATTCGACCTGCTGATCCGGCCTGCGTTCGTGACGCCGTTCTGATCTGACACCGCTGAGCCCCGACGGAATCCTCCGTCGGGGCTCAGCTGTTTCTTGGCTGCTTCTTGGGCCGGGTGAGGGACACCTGCAGGTCGGCCGCATGGGGTGCTGGGTAGGCTCTGGGCACAGACGACGAGGCACCGGGAGAACCATGACACTGCGCGTACCGGAACACGTTCCGGCGGTATCGGCCCCGGCTCCGGAGGACACCCTCGATCACCTGGTGTACGCGGTGCCGGACCTGGAGGCAGGTCTGGCCGCGTTCGAGGCGGCCACGGGCGTCCGGCCGACGGAGGGCGGTCGGCATCTCGGCAAAGGCACCAGGAACTACCTTGTCGGTCTCGGGCCGACCCGATATCTGGAGATCATCGGTCCCGACCCGGACCATCCTGCTGAGCCGGGGGTCCAGGTCCCGTTCGGTCTCGACGAGGTGACCGAACCGCGGCTGCTCACCTGGTCCGTCCACCCCGCACACCCGGAGCGCGTGCTCGCCGCGGCGGTGGCCGCCGGGGTCGACCTCGGGCCGCTGACCGCGATGTCCCGACTCACCACCACCGGGGTCACCCTGAGCTGGCGGTTGGCGACCACGTTCCCGTTGCCCCTGGGCGGTGTGGTGCCCTTCGTCATCGACTGGGGGAACACCCCGCATCCGGCGGCATCGGGCCTGCCGCAGTTGGAGTTGCTCTCGGTGTCCGGGGTGCATCCCGAGCCGGCTGTGGCCCGGGACGTGCTGGCGGGGATGGGGATCGAGCTCCCCGTGGCTGCCGGACCCGTCGGCCTGCGGGCGCTCCTGCGTGGCCCGCGGGGTGTGGTCGAACTGAGCTGAACCTCCTCATTCCCGCGCGCGTTCTTGCTCCTCGCGCACGAAACAACGCGCGCGAGGAGCAAGAACGCGCGCGGGAACAGGGGGGAACGGGGTCGGGGACGCGACCCGGGACCTAAACTCGGTTTGGGACCTGAGTGGCTGAAATTCCGCCACTGAGGTCCCAAACCGCGAGTAGCGGAACTGCGGACCGTCCTCGCCGGTGGCGAAAGACAGGGTTTCCGCGGTTGAGTGATCCCCTCATCGGTGCAGGCCTGCGGGCGCTCCTGCGCGGCCCGCGGGGTGTGGTCGAACTGAACTGGACCTCCTCATTCCCGCGCACGTTCTTGCTCTCCTCGCGCACGAAACAACGCGCGCGAGGACGAGGAACGTGCGCGGGAACAGGGGGTCAGGCGGGGGAGGGGAACGTGCGCGGGAACAGGGGGGTCAGGCGGGGGAGGGGACCCGGGAGCCACGTTCCCGGTACGCCGAGAGCAGCGCGACCGCCAGGGCCAGCACCAGGATCCCGAGGATGACTGCGACGGCGGTCCGCGCGGCCAGACCACCGGAGGCCGGGGTCTGCGGCACCCCGCTGACCCGGATCCGTTCGTAGATGCCCCAGCACAGGGGCATCACCACGGTGGCGCTGAGCCGTTGGGTCAACTGGTAGACGCCGGCCCCGAGGCCGACCCGGCCGGTCGGCAGGGTCACCAGGGTGAGCATCTGGTTGGGGCCGATCCCCAGGCCGATCGCCGCCCCGAACAGCAGGTTCGCCCCGGACATCCACCACGGCACCTGCGCCGCGGGGGCATGGGTGCCCAGGTACATGCAGGCAACGGCCAGCACCGCGCCGAACAGGCTCCAGGACACCAGGTTCCGCCCCCACCGCGACACCAGGTTGCCGCTGATCGAGGAGGTCAGGGCCGAGGCCACCGCACTCGGCAGGATCACCAGCCCGGCCTGCCAGGCCGACAGGCCGATGCTCTCCTGCAGGTAGGAGGACAGGACCAGGGACAGGGACAAGGACGCGCCGAAGATCAAGAGGGCGATGACGGTCCCGAGCGGGTACCCGCGCAGGGCGGCCAGACCCGGTGGGATGAGCGGCTTCCGGCCGCGGAAGACCAGTGACCGTTCCCAGCCGATCAGCGCAAGGACGGTCCACAGGGAGAGGCCCAGACCGAGCAGGAGCGGGAAGCCCTTGCTGTCGGCCGTGATCGGGATGAGGGTGGCCATCAGCGCCGCGGCGAGCAGACCGAGGCCGACCACGTCGAACTGACGCAGGCCGGCCCCGAGACCCCGGCCGGGCCGCGTGCCGGTCCGGGTGCCGGACCGGGTGGTGGACCGGGTGGTGGACGGCGGCGTGGCGGTCCGGGGGAACAGCTTCCGGGCCCGCCGGTACAGGTACAGGCCCAGCGGCAGGTTGGCCACCAGCAGCACCCGCCAGCCCACACCTGCGGGGAAGACGGCCAGGATGCCGCCACCGAGCAGGGGACCGAGGGTGGCCGCGACCCCGCCGACCGTGGCGTACCAGCCGATCGCCCTGGCCCGATCGCGTCCTTGGAACATGTCCTGGATCAGGCCGTGCACCTGGGGGTTGAGGGTGCCGGCCCCGAAACCCTGCAGAAGGCGGCCGACGATCACCATCCACGGTGCGACGGCGAGACCACCCAGCACACTGCAGGTTCCGAAGACCAGCAGACCCAGGGTGAACAGGCGGTGTCGGCCGAGGAGATCACCGAAACGGCCGGCCGGGACCAGTGCCAGGGCGAACGACAACGAATAGGCGGCGACCACCCACTGCATCTGCCCGGTCGAGGCACCGAGTTCGGCCCGGATGGCAGGCACCGCCGCGACGACCATCGAGGTGTCCAGGAGCGTGATGAAACCCGCGGACAGGCAGGTGATGAGGACGTTCCTGCGGTGTCGCACCGGGTCTGCGGTCGAGGTGCGTGACGGTGTCAGTATCGACATCACACACCGGTGTCCGCCCGGGGAGGGGGTTCGCCAACAACCCCGGGACGGACATCCACCGTACTGCCCGGATCCATCGTCAGCTCGGAGAGGTGAAGGCGGAGAAGGTGTTCACCCGACGCGCGCGGAAGCCGATGGACTCGTACAGGCGGATGGCGTTGCTGTTCGTCGACACCGCGTGCAGCAGGGCCCGATCCCCGCGGGCGATGATGCCCGCCGCCACGGAGCGGACCAGCCGGGTGGCCAGGCCCCGTCCACGGAAATCGGGATCGGTGCAGACGGCGCTGATCTCGGTCCAGCCGGGCGGCTGCAGGCGCTCGCCGGCCAGGGCGACCAGTTTGCCCTCGGACCGGATGCCCAGGTAGCGGCCGAGTTCGATGGTGCGGGGTGCGAAGGGTCCGGGTTTCGTCCGGGCGACGAGATCGAGGATCTCCGGCACATCCGCCGCTCCGAGTTCGACGGCCTCCGGGTCGACCCGGGTGTCCAGCGAGACGTTGATCAGCTGGACACCCTGACCGCCCACAGCCGAGGTCCAGCCGACGGGCGGCCGCAGGTCGTCGCCGGACAGGTGGACCGTGGCCCCGGGGCCGATCAGCTGAGCCAGGTCGTGCCAGGACTTCTCGTCGGTGCCGTCGGCGATCGCCACGAACCCGGCCACCTCCGGCTGGTAGCGCGCCGCCTGCCCGATCCGGATGGCGAACCTGCTGTGCACGCCGTTGAGCGACTCCCACGCGGCGTTGTCCAGAACCGGCGCGCCGAGGGTCGGGTCCAGGTCGAAGGTCTGGAGCTGGGCGGTCACGAGGCCACCTGTGCGTCCTCGCGACCCTCGCGCTCCGGGACGGGGAGTCCGAGGTGATCGCGCAGGGTGGTTCCGGTGTACTCGCTCCGGTGCACACCCAGGTCCTGCAGGATCGGCACCACCGTGTCGACGAAGTGGTCAAGGCCGCTCGGCGTGATGTGCGGAACCAGGATGAACCCGTCGCTGGCATCGGCCTGGACGTAGTCGTTGATGGTGTGGGCCACGGTGGTCGGGCTGCCGACGAAGTTCTGCCGGGCGGTCGTGTGGACCACCACGTCGCGCAGCGAGAGCTTGTGCTGGGCACCGATTTCACGCCATTCGCGGGCAGTGGCCAGGCGGTCGGTGTACATCCGGACACTCGCCCGGCCGCGGGCGATCGTGTGCTCGCCCTCCAACGGATCGATCTCCGGGACCGGTCCGTCGGGATCGTAGGAGCTCAGGTCGCGGTTCCAGACCTGCTCGGCGAACTTGATCGCGGTCTGGCCGCTGACCTGCTGCCGGCGTACCTCGGCCGCCAGCTCGATCGCCTCGGCATCGGTGTCGGCGACGACGAAGGTCGCGGCCGGCAGGACCAGGAGGTCTTCCGGTCGGCGGCCGTACTTGGCCAGTCGGCCCTTGATGTCGGAGAAGAAGGCCTGTCCGGCCTCGAGGGTACCGTGGCGGCTGAAGATCGCATCCGCCGTGGAGGCGGCGAACTCCCTTCCCTCCTCCGAATCCCCGGCCTGGAAGATCACCGGGCGACCCTGCGGGCTCCGCGGAACCGTGAACTGGCCCTCGATGTCGAAGTGGGCATCGTGGTAGCTGACCGGACCCGGCAGGCCGTCCCGGACGAACACCCCGGAATCCTTGTCGGCGACGACCTCGTCGGCAGGCCAGGAGTCGAAGAGTTCACGGGCGGCGTCGAGGAAACTCTTGGCCCGGGCGTACCGCTGATCCTGGGCGAGGAAGCCGCCACGGCGGAAGTTCTCGCCGGTGAAGGCATCCCAGGAGGTGACGACGTTCCAGGCCGCCCGGCCGGCGGAGAGCTGGTCGAGGGAGGCGAACTGCCGTGCGACCTCGTAGGGCTCGTTGAAGGTCGAGTTGATGGTGCCGGTCAGGCCGAGGTGCTCGGTCACGGCCGCGAGGGCGGCCAGGACGGTGAAGGTGTCGGGGCGGCCGACCACATCGAGGTCGTAGATCTTGTCGTTCTGCTCGCGCAGTCGCAGACCCTCGGCCAGGAAGAGGAAGTCGAACTTCCCACGTTCGGCGGCGGCGGCGAACTCGACGAAGGACTTGAATTCGATGTGGCTGCCCGACCGGGGGTCGCTCCACACGGTGGTGTTGTTCACCCCGGGGAAGTGGGCGGCGAGGTGGACCTGCTTGATGGGCTTGCTCATGCCGAAACTCCCTGCGCGGTGGTGGCTTCCAGTGCTGCGGTGGTGGTCGAGCTGGTTGCGGCGTAGCGGTTCTGCGGACGGGGCAGACCGAGGTGGCCGCGGAGCGTGTCGGCGAGGTAGTTCTCCCGGAACAGCCCCCGGCGTTGCAGCTCGGGAACGAGATCATCGGTGATCGCGTCGAGATCGTGCGGGACGGCACCGGGACGCAGGCGGAATCCGTCGAGTCCGGCGGCCTGCCAGGCCGCGAGGAGATCGGCGAGTTCGGCGGCCGAACCGGTGAAGATCAAGGCGTCCGAACGGTATTCGGTGCCGTCGAGGGCGTCGAGGCGGGCTTTGCGCTCGGTGGCCGTGGCGGCGTCGGAGTCCAGGAAGACGACCAGATCGGCGAAGATCCGCACCTGGGATGTCTTGCGGCCGGCCGCGGTGATCTCGGACCGGACCTCGTCCAGGATCGAACCGACCTGTGTGGTGTCGAAGGGGGTGACGAAGATGACGTCGGCGCTGCGGGCCGCGAAACGGTACGCGGAGGTGACGTGGGCCAAGGCCGTCACCAACGGCTGGCCCTGCGGGGGGCGGGGGACGATCGACGGGCCGCGCACGCTGAAATGCCTGCTGGCGAAGTCGATGTAGTGGAGCTTGTCCCGATCGACGAAACGTCCGGTGGCGGCATCGCGGATCTCGGCGTCGTCCTCCCAGCTGTCCCAGAGTCGACGGACCACCTCGGCGAAATCGGCGGCCTCGTCGAACAGGTCGTCGATCAGGGCGAGGACCTCGGGGGAGGCCAGGTCGGCCGGGTCGAACCCGTCGATCGTCCGGCGTCCGAAATGCTCGGCGTGGGCCGGGCTCGCCGACAGCTGTGCGCGCCAGCCCGCTCGGCCGGTGCTGACGTAGTCGAGGGTGGCGATGCCCTTGGACACATGGAACGGCTCGGTGTGGGTGACGGTGGCCGTCGGCACCAGGCCGATGTGGCTGGTCACCGGGGCGATGCGAGCCGCGGTCAGGACGGCGTCGAGACGGCCGCGGACCTGGTCGTTGCGACCGTCGGGACCGAGCGGGTCGGTGGACTGCAGGCCGAGGGAGTCCTCGATGGTGACGAAGTCGAGCAGTCCTCGTTCGGCGGTGCGGGCCTGGTCGATCCAGTAGTCGGCGGTGAAGAGCAGTTCGGGCTGGGCGGTCGGCTCGCGCCAGGCGGCGGGGTGCCAGCCGGCTCCGTCGAGGGCGACGGCCAGATGCAGCTGTCGGGCCGGGTTCTCGGTCGGGGTGGTCTCGGCGTCGAGGGCCTCGGGGGCGTCATGCGTGGTGGACACGGTCTTACCTTCGTTTCGGTGTGAGACGTGAGGGGGAGGAGGTACTGGCGACTAATTTGAGCGAAATAGTCAACAAACATCGCCCACGGAACGGCAAGGGATCACCTCGGTGTTGTCTCAAGCGGGCCGGAGCTCGC
Source organism: Nakamurella silvestris (assembly GCA_003576535.1). Taxonomy (GTDB): domain Bacteria; phylum Actinomycetota; class Actinomycetes; order Mycobacteriales; family Nakamurellaceae; genus Nakamurella; species Nakamurella silvestris. The sequence continues at coordinate 35,315 of QXCQ01000234.1, forward strand.
TACATGCTTGCCGAACCTGGATGGTCCGGCCGGGTTGTCACCTGGAGCACCCCACCACGGAAGAGGGTTGCTGGTCAGCTAGCCAGGGCTTGTCGCTGACACTCATCACCTGCGGGCAACGATAGCACCGCCGTCATCGGGTCCCAAGTACGGGTGTCCTCCTGTGGCTGTGCGTCGGTGCGCCCGGTCCGGGCGCACGGATGTACCTGGCGGGAGAACGCGACGGGGGCGGGGTTTATTCCTGGTCGGTCGGGCCGGCTGTCAGGCGGTCGGCTGCGGGTCCGGTGGCCCGACCTTCTGCACCCGGGTGTTCCGTCCGTCGGCCGGGTGGCCGTCGGTGGTGGTCGGTTCGAGGGTGGCCACCGAGCGCCCGTCGAGATCCACGAGGGCGGAACGGGTTCGCGGCACTGGCCATGTGGCTGCTGGCCCGGGCGGGTGCGCCCCTAGTCCAACCCGACCGTCGTGCCGCTGATGCTGTCGTAGACGACCACTGCGCCGGGAACCGCTGACACCCAGAGATCAGCCCCGGCCTCCAGGCCCAGATCCACCGCTGTCGGGGTGGCGTCGCGGGTGAAGGATCCCAGGGCCGTGCCGTCGGCACACGAGGCGAGAACCGTTGCGCCGAGGGAGGCCATGGCGGAGTTCTCGTCCGGTTGGCAGGACGCCGTGCCGGTCAGGACGAACGGGGTCGACCCGTCCAGCGGATAGGACTTCAGGAGCCCGGCCTTCCAGGTGATCACCGCGGTGTCGACCACCCGGATGGGCCGCTCGTCGGCGGGCACGCCGAACAGTTCCGCGCCCTCGGCGGAGAACACCTTGCTGGGTCCGCTCACGGTGCGGTTCACCCCGTCGGCGCTCTCGACCATCGGCACGAAGACCACCGCCGAATCCCGCGAGGCCCGCAGTGATCCCAGGGCGCCCACCTGCGCGGTGCCGCCCGAGGTCAGCAGCTCGGACTGGGACTGGTCGCCGAGATCCTGTGTCCAGAAGGCATCGTCACCCGTGGTGCCGGGAACCACCGAGCGGAGCCGGAGCGTGCCGTCGCAGCGGGACATCTCCAGGATCCGACGTCCGGCCACCGCCGTGGAGACGGCGGATCCGGTGCAGGCCGCGCCGTTGTCGAGGTCGACGGGACCCAGGTCCGTGCCGTCGGCGAGGCTGATCCGGTTGATCCGCTGCAGCGCCGCGAGGGCGGGGGTCTCCTCGGCCGCGCCGAGCCAGATCTCGGTGTCGGTGATCGAGACGATGGGAGGCAGGGAGCCGCCGAGCCACCGGGCCCATCGGGTCTGCCCCGTCACGGCGTCCAACGAGACCAGCCGGGTGGCGCTGTCGGCGACGGCGGCGTTGATACCGGGCCGGTAGACCAGCACCACGGTCGAACCGTCGGCCGAGGCGGAGGCGGAGAACCCGCGGGCCTGGTCGACGGCGAAATGCCAGCGCTGGGCCCCGGTGGCACCGTCGTAGGCCGTCACGGCCGTGGCCTGGGAGACGAGGTACCCGGTCCCGGCGGCGATCAGTCGATCGGGGTAGTCGAGGAAGCTGCCCTCGGCCGAGCGCCAGCGCGCCGCGGTGACGGAACCCGGAACGACGGCCGGGGTTGCCGCCTCGGCCGTGCTGCGGTCGGCGGACAGCGGCGGCAGGAAGAGCGCGCAGGCCGCGACGACGACGGCGGCGACCACCCCGGCACCGGCGGCCACGGTCCAGGCCCGGCGGGCCGGCGGTGCCGCGGCCGGCTCCGTCGCGCCCTTGCGGGGACGCGCGAAGATCAACAGCCCGGCGGAGAGCCAGCAGCAGATCATCACACCGCCGAGTCCGGCCACGGCGGCCAGCGGAGCGCCGGCGAGAAGATCGTTGACCACCGAGACACCGACGACCGCCGCGGCGATGACGTACAGGGCCAGGGTCTTTCCGAACCGCCGACCCGGCCGCAGCAGGGTGGCGTAGATCGCCAGCAGCAACCCGGCGCAGGCCGCCAACGGCAGGAAGGTGGCGGTCCGGGCGAAACCCGACACGGCGATGTCGACCAGGATCCAGCAGAAGGAGATCAGGGCGACGGCCCAGATCAGGGCACCGGCCAGACGTGGAGGCGAGTTTCGCAGGTAGGTCACTCGGCCCATTATCGCCGACCGCGGCGACGCCCCGGACTGCCCCAGGTCTGCTGCCGCGGCGGTCGACGCCGCGGGCAAGGGAGGGGAAAACGGACCGATGTCGGCCTCGATCCTCCGGTCCGGCCGCACCCGGGAACGATCGGCCCGCTGCGGGTCGAACACTCCGTGATGCGGGTGTGAGCCTTCGGGAACCTATGCTGGGTGTGGCGCGTTGTACCCACGCAGGGTCCGAACTGCCATTCGGTAACCTTTCACGACCAGCGACATGATCCGACGCGATATCGGCGGCCGGCGAGACGTCAGGCAAGTAGGAGGACTACACATGCAGAACCAGAGCGGCAATCCCGCGTTCCGCAATATCGGGCAGACGGTGGACGCCCAGCGGGCAGCCGCCGCACCCACCGCAGCCAACCTGCAGGAGATGTACAACCAGCCTGCCTTCAACCCGCCGTCAGGGGTGCGTGAGCGCTTCCTGACCCTGGACGACGTGGTCGCCAAGACCGCCACCGTGCTGGGTGTGGGGATCGTCGCCGCCCTCGTCACGATCTACTTCGAGGCCTACGCACTGGCCATCCCGGCGCTCATCGTGGGCCTGGTCCTGTCCTTGGTGGTCATCTTCAAGCGGTCCACCAACCCGACCCTGATCCTGTCCTACGCGGTCGCCGAGGGTGTGCTGCTCGGCGCGATCACCGGCCTGTTCGAGAGCATCCCCGGCTACGAGGGCATCGGCCTGCAGGCCCTGGTCGGCACCCTGGGTGTCTTCGGCGGCATGCTGATCGTCTACAAGACCGGCGCCATCCGCGTCACCCCGCGTTTCACCCGGATGATGCTCGGCGCGCTGATCGGTGTCGCCGTCCTGATGATCTTCCGGCTGCTCGGCAGCATGTTCGGCTTCGCCGAGGGCCTGAGCAGCGGTGGCCCGATGTCCATCATCATCTCGCTGGTGATCATCGGTGTCGCGGCCTTCACCTTCCTGCTCGACTTCGACCAGATCGACCGCGCCATCATCGCCGGTGCCCCGGCCAAGACCGCCTGGTACTTCGCCTTCGGCCTGATGATGACCCTGGTCTGGCTGTACATCGAGATCCTGCGTCTGCTGAGCTACCTCCGCCAGAACTGATCAGGGATCTGATCCGGCACCACGCCGACCACCGATGACCGAACAGATGAGCCCGCAGTTCGCCGATGTCCTTCGGCGGCTGCGGGCTCGTTCCGTCTCCTCCTTCGAAGTGGGGGATCGAGAAGTGCAGATGCGTACTGCCCTGCAGGCCCTGGAGGACCTGACCGCCCGCGCCGAAGGGCGAGCTCGGCACACCGTCCCCGAGGTCGAGCCGTACGCGTACGTCGACCAGTTGACGGTCCTGCTGGAGGAGGCCCGGCTGGCCGGGGTGGACCCGGCCGCCGTCCAGGCCCTGATGACCGACCTCGCCGCGGACCTCAGCCTCGGCTGACGCCTGCCCGACCCCGGATCAGTGGCTGGCCGGCTCCGCCACGGCCGCGATCGCGGCCGGCAGCAGTTCCTCGACCGCGCGCCGGTACCCCCGTCCGGAGGGATGGAACCGGTCGCGTGAGAAGAAGTCCGGGTGGTGACGGAAATCCGGGCTGACCAGCCGCGAGATGCTCACCGCCCGTGCCCCCGCCTTGACCGCCGCCCGCTCCTGCATCCACGCGAGTCGACGGGACCAGGACCCGGCAAGCTGACGCAGCGGCTGCGGGATCGGCTCGATGACCCCCAGATCCGGGCAGCTTCCGACCACCACGGCCACCCCGCGGGCGGTCAGCAGGTCGATCGCCTCGGTGAGCATCCGGGTCGCGAAAACGGGGGACACCCGGTCCCGCACGTCGTTCGCCCCGACCACGATCACCACCAGATCAGGCTGTTCGAGCAGGACCTCGCGGGCCTGACGATTCAGGTCGGCCGACCGTGATCCCACCGTCGCGTGGGTGGAGAGCCGGACCGGCCGGTCGACGCGCTCGGCCAGTTCGCGGGCGAGCATCACCCCGGGCAGTCCGTCGGCGTCGTCGGCCCCGTAACCGGCGCTGGTCGAGTCGCCGAGCATCGCCATCAACAGCGGTCGGTCGGTCCGGTATGTTCCGGAGCCGCCGTCGTCGGCGTAGTCGCCGTTCGGCAGGTACACCCCGTCCCGGCGCGGCGGGTCGGCGGCCGCGTCACCGATGGCACGGGCCGCGACGTCGGCCTGGTGCTGCAATCCGGCCCAGGCCGCGGAGGTGGCGCCCAGGAGCGCACCGACGCCGGCAGCGGCGGTGAACAGGATGCGGGCGCTGGACCCGGCGGGTGTGCCGCCTGGCAGCGGGAGCGGCTTCGGTGTTTCGAGTGGCTTCATGACGGCCTCCGGAAAAAGTGCAGACAGATGACTCAACCGCCGACAACGCCGGGTGATTCCCGCGACGATTCACTCCTCGGTCACCGGCTGATATCGGACTATCCGCCATCGGCCGATAACCTGGACCGGCAAGCGGTCGAACACCCCCGGGTGTCCCGGTCGTCCAGTCGACCTTCTCGTCATCTCTAAGGGGTACCCACCGTGCGTTATGCCAACACCGTCGTTGATCTTGTCGGCGGCACGCCGCTGGTCAAGTTGAACTCCTTGACCAAGGGGCTCAAACCGTTGGTTCTGGCCAAGGTCGAGTACGTGAACCCCGGCGGGAGCGTCAAGGACCGGATCGCGTTGAAGATGATCGTCGCGGCCGAGGAGTCCGGCGCCCTGAAGCCCGGCGGCACCATCGTGGAGCCGACCAGCGGGAACACCGGGATCGGATTGGCCCTGGTGGCCCAGCAGCGCGGGTACGACTGCGTCTTCGTCTGCCCCGACAAGGTCAGCGAGGACAAGCAGAACGTCCTGCGCGCCTACGGTGCCCGGGTCGTCGTCTGCCCGACGGCCGTCGCGCCGGAGGACCCGGACTCCTACTACTCGGTCTCCGACCGCCTCGTGCGGGAGATCCCCGGCGCCTGGAAGCCCGACCAGTACTCCAACCCGATGGGCCCGGCCTCCCACTACGAGTCGACCGGCCCGGAGATCTGGGACGACACCGACGGCCGGGTGACCCACTTCGTCACCGGTGTCGGCACCGGCGGCACCATCACCGGCACCGGCCGCTACCTCAAGGAGAAGTCCGACGGGAAGGTCAAGGTCATCGGGGCCGACCCGGAGGGCTCCGTCTACTCCGGCGGCACCGGTCGGCCGTACCTGGTCGAGGGGGTCGGTGAGGACTTCTGGCCGACGGCCTACGACCCGACCGTCACCGACGAGATCGTGGCCGTCTCCGACGCCGAGTCCTTCCACATCACCCGTCGGCTCGCCCGCGAGGAGGGGCTGCTCGTGGGTGGCTCCTGCGGGATGGCCGTCGCGGCCGCGCTCAAGGTCGCCGAGAACCTCACCGAGGACGACATCGTCGTCGTCCTGCTGCCCGACGGCGGCCGCGGCTACCTGTCGAAGATCTTCTCCGACACCTGGATGGCCTCCTACGGTTTCCTGACCCGTGACGGCGAGGGCAGTGTCGGCGACATCCTGCGCTCCAAGTCGGGCACCCTGCCGACCCTCGTCCACACCCACCCGAACGAGACGATCCGCGACGCCGTCGAGATCATGCACGAGTACGGGGTCTCCCAGCTCCCGGTCGTCTCGGCCGAACCGCCCGTCATGGCCGGTGAGGTCATCGGGTCGGTCACCGAGCGGGAACTGCTCAACGGCCTGTTCACCGGCAAGGCGAACCTGGCCGATGCGGTGAAGTCCCACATGGCCGCGCCGCTGCCGCTCGTCGGCTCCGGCGAGCCGGTTCCGACCCTGCGGGCCAGTTTCGAGAAGTCCGACGCCGTCATGGTGATCGACGACGGCAAGCCCGCCGGTGTGCTGACCCGGGCCGACCTGCTGGCCTTCCTGGCGCACTGAAGTCCCGTTGCCCCGCTCCACCCACGTATCGCGAAACACGAAATCTGAGGACATGACGACCGAATTCCCCGGCCCCGCCGGTACCGACATCACCGGCGACGGTTTCTCCACCCGCGCGATCCATGCCGGTCAGGACCCCGAGCAGCTGACCGGTGCGGTCGCCGTGCCGATCTACCAGACCTCCACCTTCGCCCAGGACGTGGCCGGCGAGACCAGGGCCGGCTACGACTACACCCGGGCGGGCAACCCGACCCGTACCGCCCTCGAGGTGGCCCTGGCCTCCCTCGAAGGTGCGCGCTTCGGCCACGCCTTCGCCTCCGGCATGGCGGCCTCCGATGCCCTCCTGCGTGCGGTGCTCAAGCCGGGTGACCACATCGTCATCCCCAACGACGCCTACGGCGGGACCTTCCGGCTGATCGACAAGATCTTCAAGCCGTGGGGGATCGAGCACACCTCGGTGCCGCTGGTGGACCTGGACGCGGTCCGGGCGGCGGTCCGCCCCAACACCAAGCTGATCTGGTCGGAAACCCCGACCAACCCGCTGCTCTCGGTCTCCGACATCGCCGGGCTGGCTGCCGTCGCCCACGAGGCCGGGGCGAAACTGGTGGTGGACAACACCTTTGCCTCCCCCTACCTGCAGCAGCCGTTGGCGTTGGGGGCGGACATCGTCCTGCACTCCACCACCAAGTACATCGGCGGACACTCCGACGTCATCGGCGGCGCGTTGATCACCAACGACCAGCAGCTCTCCGAGGACTTCGACTTCCACGCCAAGTCGATGGGCGGGGTGCCCGGCCCGTTCGACGCCTGGCTCACCCTACGTGGCTTGAAAACCCTTGCGGTGCGGATGGATCGGCACTGTGACAACGCAGAAGCCGTGGTGGAGCTGCTGGTCGGTCACCCGAGGGTCGAGAAGGTCTACTACCCGGGGCTTCCCGGGCACCCGGGCCACGAGGTCGCCAAGTCCCAGATGAGCCGCTTCGGCGGCATGGTGTCCTTCACCGTCGTCGGCGGCATCGAGGAGGCCATCAAGGTCTGCTCGCGCACACGTCTGTTCCTGTTGGCCGAATCCCTCGGCGGGGTCGAGTCCCTCATCGAGCACCCGGGTGTGATGACCCACGCCAGTGTCGCCGGATCGGACCTGGAGGTCCCGGCCTCACTGATCCGCCTCTCGGTCGGCATCGAGGACATCGCCGATCTGCTGACGGATCTGAAGGACGCGCTGGACTGATTTCGTTGTTGAGGAGGTTTTCCTCCCCCGGGCAGTCGGGGGAGGAAAACCTCCCGTGCGCGGCGGGATGCGCGCGGAGACCTCCGGCTGGCAGGATGCGGTCATGGAGCTGATCAGTGTCGACGAGATCCGCGCAGCGCAGCAGCTGCTCGCCGGTGTCGCCCGGTACACCCCGATGGAGTCGTCCCGCCCCCTCGAAGGGCTCGTGGGCGGCCCGGTCCACCTGAAGTGCGAGAACCTGCAGCGCACCGGTTCCTTCAAGATCCGCGGTGCGTACACCCGGATCGCCCGGCTCACCGAGGCCGAACGGGCTCGCGGCGTGGTGGCCGCCTCGGCCGGCAACCACGCCCAGGGTGTTGCCCTGGCCGCCGCCCTGACCGGAGCCGCCTCCACCGTTTTCATGCCGGTCGGTGCCTCGATCGCGAAACTCGCCGCCACCCGGGCCTACGGAGCGACGGTCCACCTGGTGGGCAAGACCCTGGACGAGTCCCTCGTCGCCGCCCGGGAGTTCGAGGCCGAACACGGCGCGATCCTGGTGCATCCCTTCGACCACCCCGACATCCTGCGGGGGCAGGGCACGGTCGGCCTGGAGATCCTGGAACAGATCCCGGACGTGGCCACCGTGGTGGTGGCCCTGGGCGGCGGCGGTCTGCTCAGCGGGATGGCCGCGGCCATCCGTCAGCTCCGGCCGCAGACCCGGATCATCGGGGTGCAGGCGGCCCAGGCGGCGGCCTGGCCGGTCTCGATGGCCTCGGGCCATCCCGTGCGGCTGGCCTCGATGTCCACGATGGCCGACGGCATCGCCGTGGGGGAGCCGACTGCGCTGACCTACGCCCACGTGACCGATCTCGTCGACGAGGTCATCACGGTCAGCGAGGACGCGATCTCCAAGGCGATGCTGCTCTGCCTGGAGCGGGCAAAACTGGTGGTCGAACCGGCCGGTGCGGCGGCGGTGGCCGCGATCATGTCCGAGCCGGAAAGATTCGCACCGCCCGTCGTCGCCGTGCTGTCCGGTGGCAACATCGATCCGCTGCTGCTCCTGCACGTCACCCAGCACGGTCTGGTGGCCGCCGGGCGGTTCCTGACCCTGCGGATCGACATCCCGGACAGCCCCGGTTCGTTGGCCGGTCTGCTGACCTTCGTGGGGGAGCGGGGCGGGAACGTGGTCGACGTCGCACACTCGCGGATCGGGTCCTCGGTGGCCCTGGGGGACGTCGAGGTCAACCTGCGGTTGGAATGTCGGGGGGAGCCGCACGCACAGGCGCTGATCGAGGGGCTCAGCGAGGCCGGGTTCCGGGTGCTGGAGCGGTTGTAACTCCACTCTGTTCCCGCGCACGTTGTTCGTCCTCGCGCACGATGTAACGCGAGCGAGGAGCAAGAACGTGCGCGAGAACAGGGGTAGACACGACTGTGGGGCCGCTCGCACGAATGCGAGGGCCCCACAGGTCCGGGTCGGGCGTCAGCCGGCGAAGGGCTTGGCCTCCAGGATGACGACCTTCTGGGTGGCGCCGTTGGGCAGCGCGTACTCGCGGGCCTCGCCGGTGCTGGCACCGAGGATGGCCTGACCGAGCGGGGACTGCGGGCTGTAGACCTGCAGGTCTCCGTGGGAGCCCTCCTCGCGGGAGCCGACCAGGAAGGTCTCGGTGTCGTCCTCGTTGCCGTCGTAGGCGATGGTGACGACCATGCCGGGCTCGACGACACCGTCGTCGGCGGGGGTGGCCCCGACCTTGGCGTCACGCATGACTTCCTGCAGGTGACGGATCCGCGCCTCTTGTTTGGCCTGCTCGTCACGGGCGGCGTGGTAGCCGCCGTTCTCCTTCAGGTCGCCCTCTTCGCGGCGGGTGTTGATCTCGGCGGCGATGATCGGCCGGTTGTTGACCAGCTCGTCAAGCTCACCTTTGAGCCGATCGTAGGCTTCCTGGGTCAACCAGATCTCGTTGTTTCCGCTCATGGGGAAACTCCTTATCCAACTCATGATGATCCTCATCGACTGGGATGACGACGAGGACGCCCGGATGCGCGAATACCCCACGGGAGGCGGGCGGTTCGCGCGCCCGAACTCGACAAAGGGCTCACATCAACGACAGCACGGCCCCCGGTTCCGGGAGCCGCATCTACAGCCAGGGTAACACGCAGGCCGCCCCGGGGGCAGGTCTACCACGCGACTCTCCGGTGGGATCGTGCCTGATAGCGCCTACCGGCCGGAGTGCGATGATGGGGCCCGGACGCCGCCGACGGGCCCGATGTCGAGATGTTTGAGGGGCCTTGTTCGGGGGTACGTTTTCCGCCCGGGTGGCCGACAGGGGAGAATCATCCTCAAGGGGAACGGTCGGACCTGCCTCCGCCCGCCGACGGCACCGCCGGACGCGGGTCGCGTCATAATCGAAGGACCACATGTTCCACGCAACTCGAGGAAGCAGTACACGTTGACTGATCGCAGGACTCTCGCAGCTCAAGCGCCGTTGCGGCTGATGGCGGTGCACGCCCACCCCGACGACGAGTCGAGCAAAGGTGCGGCGACGCTGGCCAAGTACTCCGCCGAAGGTCTGGGCGTCATGGTGGTCTCGTGCACCGGGGGTGAGCGCGGCGACGTGCTGAACCCGAGGTTGCAGGACAAGAGCATCGACGTCACAGCTCTGCGGCGGCAGGAGATGGCGAACGCCGCCGCCATCCTCGGTGTCGCCCACGAGTGGCTCGGATACGAGGACTCCGGATACCACGAGGGGGAGCCGGACACCTGGGAACTGCCCCCGGGGTCCTTCGCCGACCTCGACCCGGAGATCGAGATCGAGGCGCTCGTCCGGCTGGTGCGCACCTTCAAACCCCACGTCATGACCACCTATGACGAGAACGGCGGCTACCCGCACCCCGACCACATCCGCTGCCACGTGGTGTCGATGGGGGCCTTCGAGGCCGCAGGCGACCCGACCCGGTTCCCGGACGCCGGTGAGCCCTGGCAGGTGTCGAAGCTGTACTACAACGTCGGCTTCTCCATGAAGCGGATGATCGCGATCAACGACGCGGTGGTGGCCACCGGTGCCGAGGGGCCGTTCCAGGAATGGATCGAGCGGTTCCAGGGCACCGAGCGGACCGACCCGTTCGACCGGGCGACCACCCACATCGACGTCGTGGACTACTTCCAGGCCCGTGACGACGCGCTGAAGGCCCACGAGACGCAGATCGACCCCGACGCGCACTGGTTCGCGGTACCGCACGAGATCGAGGCCGCCGTCTGGCGGACGGACGACTACGAACTCGCCCGCAGCAATGTCGAGACCGAGACCCCCGAGACCGACCTGTTCGCCGGGGTTCGGGAAAGGTTGGCCGTCTGATGTTCCTCGACCGACTGCCCCCTGGGCTGCTCATCTTCCTGGCCGGCCCCCAGCCGGGAGACCCCGACCCGAACAACGGCAAGGGCCCCGAATGGGGGAAGGCCGCTCCGGTCGGACTGCTGATCATCGTGCTGATCGGGGTGGCGATCGTCTTCCTGGTCCGCTCCATGAACAAACACGTCAAGAACCTGCCCGCCTCCTTCGACACGGTCGCTGTCGGCGGGCCCGCTGCCGGTTCGGGCGCTGTCGGTTCGGGGGCTGCCGGTGCGTCGGCGGATCCGAAGGTCTCGGTGACGAAGGCTTCCTCGGATCTGGCCTCGTCGGACAGCGGTAACGCGGGTCGGACCGATGGCGGTTCCGCTCCGAGTGGCGGGAGCTCCGGCACCCCCTGACGTCTTCCGTTCTCGCGCACGTTGTTGCCCCTCGCGCACGATGTTTCGTGCGCGAGGACGAACAACGTGCGCGAGAACTGTTTCCGGGGTCGACGAACGCTTGTCGAGGCACCTTTGTTGCTGGCAGGGTGTGACGTCGTTCGTACCCGGCGTCGGCACTATCGGTCCGGTTTCTCCTGGTCACAGACCTCTATCGTTCACACCGCGTAGTTCTCGGCCATTGCTGCGTGCCTGACGGGACCCCGGCGGGCTTCAGTCGCTGTCGTCGGTGAGTGGGCTTGCTCGATGGATTCGATCCGCGGAAAATTGTGTGTGCTGGGACTGTTCCTCCGGTCATCGGTTCGTCGTGCGGATCGAGACCTCGCCGCTGGCCACGTCCGACGGCGGAAAATGACGATTTGGGACCTGAATGGTCGAAATCCGACCATCTGGGACCCAAATCGTCCGCGCGCGGGCGGCCGATGGGTCCGATGAGGTTCTCCACGCGTCGTCCGGTGGTGGTGGCCGCGCTGGTGGGTGGCCTCATCGTCGTGCTGGTGGCAGTTCTGTTGTGGCGGAACAACGCAGCGTCCGACAGCTCGGACAGGCCTGCAAGCGATGCCTCCCAGCAGTCGTCGACCCGGCCAACGGCTGAGAGCATGCCGACATCCCGTGATGTGGACAGCTCCGGAGTCAGCCTTTCACCAACACGATCCCTGCCTGCCGAGGAGGACCTGCCGCATCACACCATCGATCCCGCGGAGCCCTCGGACGGTATGTTGCTGTTCGGTCGCCTGCGATGGGACGGGTCGTGTGTCTATCTGGACACGGACGGGACGAAGGTCAGCCTGCTGTGGCCGGTCGGTTTCAGCAAGCGGCTGCTGGGAGCCGAGGTCGAGATCCTCAACCCGGACGGTGTGGTTGTCGCCCGCAGCGCCGGCGCGACAACTCGGTTCGGAGGCAACTACGGAACTGCTACTCGAGCGCTCTACGGGTCCTGCGTCTTTCCCGGGAAACGTTCGTTCCAGGTGCTGCAGTCCGACGATCAGGGCTGAAAATGACGATTCGGGTCCCAGATGGTCGAAATCCGACCATCCAGGACCCAAATCGTCGAAACGGCCCGCGAACACCGGAACCGTCGAATCGGCCGCGCGCTCCCGAATCGTCGAGACGGCCCGCGCGCGCCCGGATGATTGACTGGACAGCGGCACATCCGACCACCAGCGCATCGAGGGACCGACATGGCCAACAGGCTTTCCACCGCGACGAGCCCGTACCTGTTGCAGCATGCCGACAACCCGGTCGACTGGTGGGAATGGTCCGAGGAGGCCTTCGCCGAGGCCCGCCGCCGGGATGTGCCGATCCTGTTGTCCGTCGGGTACGCGGCCTGCCACTGGTGCCACGTCATGGCCCACGAGTCCTTCGAGGACCAGGCCACCGCCGACCTGGTGAACGAGAACTTCGTGGCCATCAAGGTGGACCGGGAGGAACGCCCGGACATCGACTCCGTCTACATGGCCGCCACCCAGGCCCTGACCGGCCACGGCGGCTGGCCGATGACGGTGTTCATCACCGAGTCCGGCGAACCCTTCTACGCCGGAACGTATTTCCCACCCGCGCCGCGTCACGGGCTGCCCTCCTTCGTCCAACTCCTGACGGCCATTGCCGATACCTGGACCAACCGTCGGGAGTCCGTGCACCAGGCCGCCGGCGAGATCACCGGTTCCCTGCAACAGATGTCGGCGGCGCTGAACCCCGTTCCGGTCGGGCCGACCGAGTTGGACACCGCGGCCGCCGCCGTCCTGTCCGCCCTGGACCACCGCAGCGGCGGATTCGGTGGGGCACCGAAGTTCCCGCCGTCCATGACGATCGACTTCCTGCTGCGGCATTACGAGCGGACCGGAAATCAGGCGGCCCTGGATGCGGCGACCCTGACCCTGGAGGCCATGGGCCGCGGCGGGATCTACGATCAGCTGGTCGGTGGTTTCGCCCGCTACAGCGTCGACAGTGATTGGGTGGTACCGCATTTCGAGAAGATGTTGTACGACAATGCCCTGCTGCTGAGGGTGTACGCCCAGCACGCCCGCATCACCGGATCGGCGTTCTCCATCCGGATCTGCCAGGAGACCGTGGAATTCCTGTTGTCCGACCTGCGCACCGAGCAGGGAGCGTTCGCCTCATCCCTGGACGCGGACACGAACGGGGTCGAGGGGCTGACCGCTGTCTGGACCCCGGACCAGTTGCTGGAACTGCTGGGTCCGGAGGACGGGGCCTGGGCCGCCGCTCTCCTGCGGGTCACCCCGGCGGGAACCTTCGAACACGGGTCCTCGGTGCTGCAACTGCTGCAGGATCCCATCGACCCCGCCCGGTGGTCGGTGCTCCGCCGGGGGATGGCGGCAAGCCGGGCGACCAGACCGCAGCCGGACCGGGACGACAAGGTGATCGCCAGTTGGAACGGTCTGGTGATCGGCGCCCTTGCCGAGGCCGGGGCGATTCTGAACCGTCCGGACTGGGTGGCAGCTGCCGAGACCGCGGCCGACTTCCTGGCGCGGGTGCATCTGGTGGAGGGCTCCCTGATCCGCAGCTCCCGGGACGGACTGTCGGGGGATGCGGCAGGGGTCCTCTCCGACTACGCCGATCTCGCCGACGGTCTGCTCGCCCTGTACCAGGCGACGGGGACGGCCAGATGGCTGACGATGGCCGAGGACCTGCTCGGGACCGCCCGGCGTAGGTTCGCCGACGGCAAGGGTGGTTACTTCGACACCGCCGACGACGCCGCGCCACTGGTGATCCGCCCGCGGGATCCCACCGACGGTGCCACCCCGAGCGGTGCGTCGGCCCTGGCCGGGGCCATACTGACCTGCGGTGCTCTCACCGGTGACGGTGGCATGCGTCAGGCGGCCGAGGAGGCGGTGGCGTCAGCGGGGGCGGTGGTGGCGATGCATCCGCGATCCGCCGGCAGATGGCTGGCCGTTGCGGAGGCGTTGGCCCGTGGGCCGTTGCAGATCGCGGTCGCCGGCCCGGCCGGGCGGACGCGGGACGAGTTGGCCCAGGCGGCACGTCGGCTGGCCCCCACGGGGAGCGTCATCGACATCGGCCAACCGGATGCCCCGGGACGCCCGTTGCTGGCCGATCGGCCGGAGATCAACGGCGGCCCCGCGGTGTACGTCTGTCGCGGTTTCGTCTGCGATCGTCCGGTGACGACGGTGGACGACCTCACCGAGGTGCTCTCCCGTTCCTGAAGATTCGTGTCCTGCCGCCAAACCCCCTGTTCCCGCGCACGTTCTTGTTCCTCGCGCACCAAATATCGCGCGCGAGGACGAAAAACGTGCGCGGGAACAGGGCACGGGAGCGTCAACCAATGGTTGACGAACCAGATGCGTCAACCTATGGTTGACGCATGACCGAATCCACCGCACCCAAGACCCCTGCACCCAAGACCCCTGCACCCGAGACCCCTGTACCCGAGACCCCAGCCGAACCGTTGACCCTCACCTCGCCGATCCAACTGGGCACCTTGATCGACGCGATCAAGAAGGTCCACAGCGACGTCCTGGAGCAGCTCTCCGACGCCGTCATCGCCGCCGACCATCTCGGGGAGGTGGCCGACCACCTGATCGGGCATTTCGTCGACCAGGCCCGGCGGTCCGGTGCCTCCTGGACGGAGATCGGCCGGAGCATGGGGGTCACCAAACAGGCCGCACAGAAGAGATTCGTCCCGAAAGCAGACCCTGTCGCTCCGGGATCTGTGGACGCCGCCCCGATCAACCCGGCCGACGGTTTCGCCCGCTTCACCCCGCGGGCCAAGAACGTGGTGGCCGCCTCGCACAACGAGGCCGCCCAGGCGCGGAACACCCAGATCTCCGCGGAGCACATCCTGCTCGGTCTGTTGGCCGAGCCGACGGCCCTGGCCGCGGTGGCGATCAGCGCACACGGGGTGACCCCGGACAGCATCCGGACCGCGGCAGAAGCAGCGTTGCCGGCGGCGGTCGAGGAGGTGCCGGCGCTCATCCCGTACGACGCCAGGGCGAAGAAGGCGATGGAGCTGACGTTCCGGGAGGCGCTGCGGCTCGGCCACAACTACATCGGCACCGAGCACATCCTGCTCGCCCTGCTCGAACTCGAGTCGGGGGACGGAGTGTTGAGCGGGCTCGGTGTCACCAAGGTCGGGGTGGAGCGCACGATCGCCGACCTGTTGGCGGCCGCGACAGCGCCGAAGCCCTGAAGACCCTTGTTCCCGCGCGCGATCTTGCTCCTCGCGCACCAAACATCGTGCGCGAGGACGAACAACGTGCGCGGGAACAGGAAAAAATCAGCGCAGCAGGATCAGCCAGATCGCCACGCAGTGGCACAGAGCCGCGAGGGACACGGCGGCGTGGAAGACCTCGTGGTACCCGAAGATCCCCGGCCACGGGTTGGGGCGCTTGATCGCGTAGAAGACCGCACCCACGGTGTACAGGAGACCACCCACGGCCATCAGGACGACCGCGGCGACACCGGCCGGGATCAGATCGGGGATGACGAAGATCGCCACCCACCCCAGCGCCACGTAGATCGGGACCCCGAGCCACCGGGGGGAGTGCGGCCAGAACATCTTCAGGGCGACCCCGCCGATCGCGCCGCCCCAGACCACCGCGAGCACCCAGGCACCCTTGGTGTCGGGCAGTGCCAGCAGGGCGAACGGTGTGTAGGTGCCGGCGATGAACAGGAAGATCATCGAATGGTCGGCCCGCTTCATCCAGGTACGGGCGACCGGCGAGATCCAGGTGTGCCGGTGGTAGGTGGCGCTCACCGAGAACATGCCGACGATCGTCACGGCGTAGACCGAGCAGGCGAAAGCGGCGGTGCCGCCCACCTGTGTCGCGGCGAACACCACCAGGGTGATCCCGACGACCGCGGCGACGATGGCCGAGTAGAAATGGATCCACCCTCGGGCACGCGGTCGAGTGGCCGCCGGTGTTTCCAGCACAGGGGTAGACATGTGCTCAGGTTACCGGTGCCGCGTATGGTCAGCCCTCGTGAGAATGCCGACTCTGTTGTACCGGGTCTATGAACAGCGACTGGCCCGCGGCCTGGTGGGTGCCGAGACCCCGCACCATGTGGGGGTCATGCTCGACGGGAACCGCCGTTGGGCCCGCAAGGAAGGGCTGACCGATCCGAACGACGGTCACCGGGTGGGGGCCGCCCACATCACCGAGCTGCTCACCTGGTGCTCCGACGCGGACATCTCCGTCGTCACCCTCTGGCTGCTCTCCACGGACAACCTGCGTCGGCCGGACGAGGAGCTCCTGCCGTTGCTGGAGATCATCACCGATGTCGTCGACGAGCTCGCGGCCCCGGGCGAGCCCTGGAAACTGCGGATGGTGGGTGCCCTGGAGAAACTCCCCGAGGGGATGCGGACCCGGTTGGCCGCCGCCGAGCTGCGGACCGCAGACCGGTCCGGGATCGAGGTGAACATCGCCGTCGGTTACGGCGGACGGCAGGAGATCGCCGATGCCGTGCGCTCCTGGTTGCGGGCCAGGGCCGATGCCGGCCAGCCGCTCGAGGAGGTCATCAACGACTTCGACGTCGAGTCGATCGACGCCCACCTGTACACCTCCGGCCAGCCCGATCCCGATCTGGTGATCCGTACCTCCGGCGAACAGCGGATCAGCGGGTTCCTGTTGTGGCAGAGCGTGCACACCGAGTTCTGGTTCTGCGATGCGTACTGGCCGGACTTCCGCCGGGTGGATTTCCTCCGGGCCCTGCGTGACTACGCCGCCCGGCACCGTCGGTTCGGCAACTGATCCGACTCCCCACGCGAGCGGACTCCCACACCCCGGGAAATGGGGTGCAGCGGTCCGCTCGCGGGGGAGGGGACGGGGGCGGCGAACGGGTGATCCGTCTGGTGCCCCGATACACCCCTGGGGCTGGTTTTGACCTCCTGGGGCTGCTGGTCCGCAGTCGGCCGGGTAGCTTGACACCCGTGGATCTGGTCAACGAATACCTCAAGTTGGGCCTGCGCTTCGATCGTCTGGTCGCCGGTTACGTCGATGCGTACATCGGCGACCCCGCGTTGCGGCAGGAAGTGGAGAACGAACCGACCCCGGATCCGGCCCATCTGGCCATCCAGGCGGCCGTGCTGTCGCGTGAGATACCGAACGCCGGTCTGACCCCCGAGCGCGAGGCCTACATCAAGGCGCACATCGACGCCCTCGCCGTGGGAGGACGTCGCCTGGCCGGTGACGAGATGACCCTGGTCGACGAGGTCCGCGCGTATTTCCAGGTGGAGATCGCGCCGGTGCCGACCGAGGTCTACGAACAGGCGCACCGGGAGATCTCCGACCTGCTCGGGGGGGCCGGCTCGCTGGCCGACCGGCTGGCCGCCGTCCGCGAGTCCGAGGTCTGCCCGCCCGAACGGGTCGAGGCCGCGGTGCAGACCATGGCAGCCGCCCTGCGCGAACGGGTGGCCGCCGCGGTCGGACTTCCCGGCAACGAACACATCGATTTCGAGATCGAGCGGGACGTGCCGTGGAGCGGGTTCAACTACTACGAGGGTGATTTCCGCTCCCGGGTGGCCGTCAACGCCGACCAGAACCAGCGGATGAGCACCCTGGCCGTGCTGGTGGCACACGAGTGCTACCCGGGCCACCACACGGAGCACTGTCGCAAGGAGGACCTGCTGCTGCAGCAGGGGGGTCAGGCCGAGCAGTCGATCTTCCTGGTCAACACCCCGCAGTGCCTGATGGCCGAAGGTCTGGGGGATCTCGCCCTGGCCGCAGTGGTCGGCCCCGGCTGGGGCCGGTGGGCGGCCGAGGTGCTGGCCGACGCCGGACCCTCCTTCGACCCCGACCTCGTCGAGGCCCTGGAGATCGCCTCGCGACCGTTGAACACGGTCCGGCAGAACGCCTCGATCATGTTGCACGACCAGAAGGTCGACGTCGACGAGGTCCTGGCCTACCTGCAGCGGTGGGGGATGGTCGACGAGGCGCGTGCCCGGCAGATGGTCCGTTTCCAGTCCGACCCGCTGTGGCGTGCCTACACGTCCACCTATGTCGAGGGCGAACGGCTGATCCGGCCGTGGCTGGAGTCCCGGCCGGAGGGTCTGACAGCGATGCAACGGTTCCAGCGCCTGCTCGACGAGCCGCTGACCCCGGCCATGATCACATCGGAGCTCTCCGCTGCCGTATGACGGGGCTGTATGACGGGGCCGTATGACGCCCCCGCGGATGTGACGTGTCCGCCCTCGCGGCCTGCGATGACGGTCCGGCCGTGATCAAGGCGTAACATCTAGCAGGTTGTGCTCTCACCGAGGTGCGGTTCCCCCGTGCGTGGGTGAGGGAGCGGGCAGGGGATTCGACGTCCTCGGACCGACCGGACCGCCGACGTCAACACCCGGTGGGAGCC
The DNA here is from genome assembly GCA_003576535.1 of Nakamurella silvestris. Lineage (GTDB taxonomy): Bacteria > Actinomycetota > Actinomycetes > Mycobacteriales > Nakamurellaceae > Nakamurella > Nakamurella silvestris. The sequence goes on from QXCQ01000234.1 coordinate 53,654, forward strand.
GGTCCGGACCACACGGCAAGGACGCCACCGCACGGACGCCACCCGCCCGGACGACACCGCCGATGACGACGCCAATCAATCGAGGGATGACTACCACAGATGACCACTGTCGCAACGCTGGGCGCGGCCTACTCCGCCAACAAGGGCGCCGCGTCGATGATGCAGTCGCTGATCGACAACCTGCCGGGCAAGGTCGGTGGTGACGTGACCATCGTGGCCGTCTCGACCCACCCGGGTGCCGATCGTCAGGCGTACGCCGACGCTGGCCTGGACGTGCGGGTGGTGTCCCAGAAGCCGGCCGAGATGGCCCTGGTCCAGGTGCCGCTGGCCTTCCTGGCCGGATTCCTGCGTCTGGTCCGGTTGCCGTACCGCTGGTTGCTGCGCACCCCGGCCCTCAAGGCGATCCATGACGCAGACCTGGTCGCCGACCTGTCCGGCATCTCCTTCGTCGACGGGCGACGTTTCATCGTCATCGTCTACAACGCCCTCGTCGTGTGGGTGCCGACCCTGCTCGGCACCCCGGTGGTCAAGTGTTCCCAGGCGATGGGTCCGTTCAAGACCCCGGTCAACAAGATCCTCGCGAAGATCACCCTGCCGCGGCTTGCCCGGATCTCCCCGCGTGGCGCGGTCACCGAGGGCTTCCTGCGCGGTCTGAAGCTGAAGAACCTGACCCCGGCCGGGGACATGGCCTTCACCATGAAGGTCCCCGCCGACATCCGCACCAAGGTCAAGAAGATGCTGGCCGAGAAGGGTGAGGGCCCGTACCTGACCGTCTCCCCGAGCCAGGTGGTCGACACCTACTGCAAGGGCAAGGACATCCCCTACCCGCAGATCATGGCCACCTTCATCGACGAGGTCGGAGTGGCCACCGGCCACAAGGTCGTGATGATCGCCCACTCCGCGCAGCCGGACAAGGGTGTCAACCACATGAACGACCTGCCCCTGTGCCACGAGATCGCCGGCCTGGTGCAGAAGAAGGAGAACCTGATCTTCCTGGACGGGGACCTGCTGCCGACCGAGCTGCGGGCCGTCATCTCCGAGTCCGAGGTCCTCGTCGCCTCCCGCTTCCACGCGATGATCTCCGCCCTGACCGAGCACGTGCCGCCACTCGTCATCGGCTGGTCGCACAAGTACGGCGAGATCCTCGACCCGTTCGGGATCGCCGAGGCCGCCATCACCTACGACGAGCTCACCACCGCCGGCAACATCGTCGAACGCACCCAGCAGGTGCTGGCCGACCGGGCGACCTACGTCAAGCGCATCGAGGACAACCTCCCGGCCGCGCAGGCCTCGTCGATGGTCAACTTCGACGTCCTCGCCGAGGAACTGACCAAGTCCCAGTCGCGGAGCCGTCGCAAGCGTTGATTCGTGGTTCCCGGGGAGTCATCCGTCCGTAAGGGAGTAGTTCACAGCATGCTCAATCTCCACCCGTTGGCACCCAGGTGCTCCAACAGCTCCGGCCTTCCGAACGGGACGGCGGGGGCGTGAAGAACTCGAAGAAGTTCGCGATCATCTCCGTGGTCGTCGGTACCGTCCTGGCCGTCGGCTGCCTGTACTTCGTCATCAAGCAGGTGGCGGACGGCTGGAACGACTACGGCGATCAGATCTCCGCGGCCCGCTGGGGCTGGCTGATCCTGGCCCTGCCGTTGGCCACTGCCGGTATGACGATGCTGAGCCTGGTCTGGCGCAATGTCATCGAGGCGCTCGGCCAGAAGGCGTCCCTGCGCGACGTCTTCGTCTGGTACCAGATCGGCAACCTCGGCAAGTACATCCCCGGCGGCGTCCTGCAGATCCTGGGCCGCAGCGAACTGGCGGTCCGCGGCGGGGTGACCCGTTCGGTGGCGTACAACAGCGTGGCCCTGTCGATGGGTGCCACCTACATCGCCGGTGGCCTGGTGTCCGCGGTGCTGCTCCCGTTCGTGCTGCTGGAGCGGGGCCACATCGGCAACACCTGGTGGGTGTTCCTGGTGATCCCGATCGGGTTCGCCGCCCTGCACCCGAAGATCCTCGGCAAGATGTTCACGATCGCCGAGAAGGCCTTCGGCGGCGCGGACGAGAAGGTCGTCCCGCCGTGGATCACCTCGGTGAAGCTGGTGGCCCGGTACGCCCCCGGTTGGGTCGTCAACGGCCTGGCCTGCTGGGTCACCGCGCTGTGCTTCGATCCGGGTGCACCGTTCCTGACCCTGGTGTTCGCCGGGATCATCTCCTGGGTGGCGGGCTTCCTGGTCATCTTCGTGCCGAGCGGTCTCGGTGTCCGGGAGGCGGCCTTCGTGCTGATCACCTCGGCATCGATGACCAGTTCGACCGCGGCCACCGTCGCCATCGTGTCCCGCCTGGTCTTCGTGCTGGCCGACCTGATCGGCGCCTTCGCCGCCACCCTGGTGCGCAAGCGCAGCAAGGGCCAGGCCAACGAGGCCGCCCTCGCCTGAGCCGGCGTCGTCCCCGCAGAGCCGCCTCCCCGGTGGTGCCCGATCGGCGCCACCCGGGAGGCGGTCGGCGTATCGGCGGCCTGGCTGGCATGGGAATCAAGGATCTGGCCCAGCTGATTCACATTCGTCTCTGGTGTGATCAACTTTCTGCACACCGAACGACTCGCGCCTGATCTGTGCCAGGCTGTGAGCGTTGGGTTCGTGCCGTTGTTGTCCGTGCAGCTGTTCTGTCGACCGGGAGATGAAAGCATGTCCGAGCAAACCCGCCTGTTGGTGGTCGACGACGAACCCTCCCTGCTCGACATCGTCGCCACCTCGATGCGTTTCCTCGGCTACCACGTCGCGACCGCGGCCACCGGCCGGGAGGCCGTGCGCACCGCGATTGCCGAGCACCCGGACCTGGTCATCCTCGACGTCATGCTGCCGGACTTCGACGGCCTGGAGGTGATGCGCCGGATCCGCGAGGCCGGTGTGGACGGGGGAGTGCTGTTCCTGTCCGCCCGGGACACCCCGGCGGACAAGATCGCCGGACTCACCGCGGGTGGGGACGACTACGTCACGAAGCCTTTCGGGCTGGAGGAGCTGGCCGCCCGGGTCTCGGCCGTGCTGCGCCGGGTGCGTCCGGTCGAGGAGTCCGGGACGGTCCTGCGGGTCGCCGATCTGGAACTCGACGACGGCACCTACCAGGTGCGCCGCGGCGAGCAGATCATCGAACTCGCACCGACCGAGTACAAGATGCTGCGCTACCTGATGTTGAACGCCAATGTGGTGCTCTCCCGTCAGCAACTGCTGGACGCCGTCTGGGGGACGGATTTCTACGGTGACGATTCCGTCGTCGCGACGTACATCTCCTACCTGAGGCGCAAGGTCGACGCCCCGACCGAGTCCGGTCCGGTCGAACCACTCATCCACACGCACCGCGGCTTCGGGTACGTCCTGCGCGGCAACCGACACTGATGGCCCGGGCATGACGGGGCCCATGGGCACTCGGGGCCCTGACATCGAGTTGACCACGCCGGGCCTGGCACCGACGCCGGTGGTGCTGGAGGTGGAGGCCGAGGCGGGTCACCCCACCCGGGGTCCGATCCACTCGACGGCTGCTTCCGGTCACAGCCGGCGGTGGAGCCTGCGCAGCCGGTTGATGGCGTTGATCCTCGCGGCGACCGCCACGATGATGGTGGTGGTGGACATCGTCCTGCCGACGGTGGTCCACGGGGCGCTGCTGGACGAACGGGATGCGACCCTGCGAAGTGTGCTCGCCGGGCTCTCCCCGAACATCGACCTCGCCTATCTGCAGCGCACCGTGGAGAACAACCCGTTGCGCAGCGGTATCGGCTGGACCGTATTCCGCCCGGACTCGATCACCAGCACCCAGCCCGAACAGGGCCAGGACTCGGGAGGCCCGGCGATCCCGACCTCCCTGCCGACCTCTCCGGAGACCCTAGCCGGGGACGACGGCACCGGAAGTTTCCGGGTCCTGGGCCGACAGATGGGCCCCAACCTGGCCGTTCTGGTGTGGACACCGCTGGACGACGTGGACAAGACCGTCGATCGGCTCATCCTGGTCGAGGTGATCATCACCATCGGGTTGCTGATCCTGATCGGCAGTATCGCCGGCTTCCTGATCCGGCGTGAGCTCAAACCCATCGAGGACATGGCCGAGGCGGCCGACGCCATCGCCGCCGGCGACCTCACCCGGCGGGTCGACCCCGGGGTGGCCGGGGTGGAGGTCGATCGATTGGGCCACGCCTTCAACGGCATGCTCGACGGCATCGAGGACCTGCTCACCGAGCGGGAGGCCAACGAGGAGCGGCTGCGGCAGTTCATCGCCGATGCCTCCCACGAACTGCGTACACCCGTCGCCGCGGTGCGCGGGTACACCGATCTCTACCGGGCGGGTGCTCTGCCGGAGGAGGCCGCGGTCGGCCGGGCGATGGAGCGGATGGGGTTCGAGTCCAAACGGATGGCGGCGTTGGTCGAGGACCTGCTGACCCTGGCCCGCGCCGATTCCGAGCACGACCTGCCCCGTGATCCGGTGAACCTGGGTGAGCTGCTCAAGGGCGTGGTGGACGACGCGAGGGTGATCGACCAGTCCCGACGTTGGGAGCTGTTGTACGAGCCCGGCAGTTATTTCATCGCCGGGGACCGGCTGCGGTTGCACCAGGTGTTCGCCAACCTGTTGGCCAACATCCGCACCCACACCCCGGAGGGGACCACCGCCCTGGTGACCCTGCGGGGCGAGGGGGACCAGGTGGTGGTCGAGGTGCTGGACGACGGTCCGGGGGTCGATGACGCGGTCCTGCACCGGCTGTTCGACCGGTTCTTCCGGGCGGATCCCTCCCGCAGCCGGGAGAAGGGCGGCTCGGGTCTGGGGCTGTCCATCGTGGCGGCGATCGTGAAGACCCACGGCGGCACCGTCCAGGCCGGCCGCAGCGGGACCGGAGGGATGGCCATCCGGGTGGCGCTGCCGGTGTGGCGTCGGTCCGAGGGGGACAGCCCCGCTCGTCCCAACTCCTAAAACCTCCGCGAGTGGACCCCTGCACCCCAGAAACTGGGGTGCAGGGGTCCACTCGCGGGAGGAATCGGGCGATGCGCGTGAAGTGGCGGTGAAGAAAACCCGCCGACGCGCGCAACCCGGTGTTCGGCCCCCGCGTCCTGCTGCCATCGGCGGAAGGGCCGCTCGAGCATGGGGGTACAGGGGATGACGGTGGAACCGGGGATCGACAGCTGGATCGAACGGCCGGCCAGGCGGTATGCCGGACTGCAGGTGACGGGTTGGGGGGCGCAGATCCTCGCCCTGGTCGCGGCGATCACCGGGGCCGTGGTCGGAGCGCGATCGCCGGTCAACCGCGAGTTCGCCGACCCGTGCGGGACGGCGTTGTCACCCCGGATCGACCCCTTCGACCTGAGCACCAGCTGCCCGCCGGAGCTGTTCGGCGCCGCCCGGGAACTGGCCTTTGCCGCCTTCTGGATCGCCGCCGGTTTGTTGGCGGTCGGTGTCGTCCTGCTGGGGATGCATGCGCTGCGGACACCGCCCTCCGGGCGGGGTGCGGCCGTGGACGGGTGGGGCAACGGACTGCTGTCCGCGGGGATGCTGGTGCTGGTTGCGGGCCTGGCCACCGGGCTGACCCCGGTGATCACCATGGACAGCATCCACGTGGGGGACTGCGGGCCGGCGCTGTTCCACTTCCTGATCGAGCCGCCGACGGAGTTGTGTGCGCCCGAGTACTACCACCCGCAGGACACGGTGGCCCTGGTGCTGATGGTGATCGGCGCGGCGGTCCTGGTGCTGGGGGCGTTCACCAAACGCGCCTCCCTGAGGTACCGCACGCCGTCACTTCGCGGCGAGTCGACGTCGACCAGGTGAGAATGACCGTTTTCCTACCGGGACGGGGTGCACGCACGGGGGGATTCCTCCGCCGTGTGCGAGACCTGAACGAAACCGACTATTCACACAGCCGTTGCGTGTCCGGGCCACTCGCCGCCGAAGGCGGGCGTAGCGTCGGAATCACCGGGCCGCGGGGAAGCGGTTCGGAACGGGAGGCCTTGATCGTGTGTGCTGCAACAGCAACGGACACGAGGGGGCCGGCATTCGGTCCCCGTGGTGATGACCGGCCACAGCCGGACATCAACCGCTAGGGGCCGACCGGTCACCTCGAGTGTGGGCGTGATGCCGCGCCAAGGGAGTCCTCAGTGCCCGTACTCCGATCTGCCCCGTCCTCCGTCGATGCCGCCGCGACCGGCTCCGAGAATTCCGCCGCCGCAGAGCCGCAACACCCGGATCCGAAATCTCCGGCGAAGTCCAAGCGCAGCACCCGATCCCGCACGGTCCTGCCCGATCGACACACCTACGTCATCGACACCTCGGTCCTGTTGAGCGATCCCAGTGCCCTGACCAGGTTCGCCGAACACGAGGTGGTGCTGCCGTTGATCGTCATCTCCGAGTTGGAGGGGAAACGGCACCATCCGGAGCTGGGCTATTTCGCCCGTGAGGCCCTGCGGACCCTGGACGACCTGCGGATCGAGTTCGGACGTCTGGACCAGCCGATTCCGGTCGGAACCGAGGGCGGGACACTGCATGTCGAGCTGAACCACACCGATCCGACGGTGCTGCCGATGGGATTTCGCACCGACAGCAACGACTCCCGGATCCTGGCCTGTGCCTTGAACCTGGCGGCCGAGGGCCGCCGGGTGACCCTGGTCAGCAAGGACATGCCGTTGCGGGTCAAGGCCTCTGCCGTGGGCCTGCCGGCGGACGAGTACCGAGCCCAGGACATCGTCCCCTCGGGCTGGACCGGAATGGCCGAACTGGAGGTGCCCACCGAGCAGGTAGACACCCTGTTCGCCGCCGGGGTCGCCGACATCGACAGTGCCCGGGATCTGCCCTGCCACACCGGGTTGAAGCTCATCACCCCGAACGGCTCCGCCCTCGGCCGAGTGACACCGGGCAAACAGGTACGCCTGGTCCGGGGGGAGCGCGAGGCCTTCGGCCTGCGCGGCAGGTCGGCCGAACAACGTATCGCCCTCGACGTCCTGATGGACGACGAGATCGGCATCGTCTCCCTCGGCGGGCGGGCCGGCACCGGGAAGTCGGCCATGGCATTGTGTGCCGGCCTGGAGCTGGTGATGGAACGCAAGGCCCACCGCAAGGTCGTCGTCTTCCGTCCGCTCTACGCCGTGGGTGGCCAGGAACTCGGCTACCTGCCGGGCAGTGAGGGGGAGAAGATGGGCCCCTGGGCCCAGGCCGTCTACGACACCCTCGGGGCGATGGCATCACCGGCCGTGGTGGACGAGGTGATCGCCCGCGGCATGTTGGAGGTGTTGCCGCTCACCCATATCCGGGGACGATCCCTGCACGACTCCTTCGTGATCGTCGACGAGGCCCAGTCCCTGGAACGAAATGTGTTGCTGACGGTGCTGTCCCGGCTGGGGGCGAACTCCCGGGTGGTGCTCACCCACGACGTCGCCCAGCGGGACAACCTGCGGGTGGGTCGACACGACGGGATCGCCGCCGTGATCGAAGCTCTCAAGGGTCACCCGCTCTTCGCCCACGTCACCTTGACGCGGTCGGAGCGCTCGCCCATCGCCGCGTTGGTGACGGAGATGCTGGAGTTCCCCGAGATGGGCTGAGAACTCCCCCCGCGAGGGCGCCTTCGCCACGTGGAGGCCGACGGCATCACGTGGTGGGGGCGCCCTCGCGGGCAGTGCTCAGTCGCGGCGCGGGATCACCATCGGCACACCGGTACGCGGGTGCGGGAACACCTCGACCTCGTGCTGGTAGACCGCGCTGAGAAGGTCAGCGGTGAACACCTCCGCGGCCGGACCCTCGGCGACCACCCGTGACCGGTCGAGCACCGCCACCCGGTGGGCGTAGGCCCCGGCCAGTTCCAGATCGTGCAGGACCACGACCACGCCCTTGCCTGCGGCCGCCTGTTCTCGGGCGATCCGCAGCACCAGTTCCTGATGCCGGATGTCCAGGGCCGCTGTCGGCTCGTCCAACAGGAGCAGATCCGCCTGCTGGGCCAGGGTTTTCGCCAGGGCGACCCGGGCCCGTTCGCCCCCGGACAGGGTGTTGAAGGCGCGTCCGGCGAAGTCAGCCACCTGGCAGTCCGTGACGGCCTGTCGCACGACTGCCTCGTCCTGGTCGGTCTGTGAGGTGCCGGACCAGGGGGTCCGGCCCATGGCGATCACCTCGGCGCAGGTGAACGGGAAGGACAGGGCCACCGACTGCGGGAGGACCGCGCGGCGCATGGCCCGCTCGACCGGGGTCCACCCGCCGATGGGCCGATCGGCCAGCAGGACCTGGCCCCGGCCGGGGACCAGATCTCCGGCCAGCGCACCGAGCAGCGTCGATTTCCCGGCTCCGTTCGGGCCGACCAGGGCGATCACCTCACCGGCCCGGACGGTCAACGAGACCTCGTCCAGGATCCGGCGTCCGCCCAGCTCCACCACCAGATCCGTGGCCGTGAGGAGGATGTCACCCGGGTTGGTGGCCGCCGGTTGCCGCGGGCGGTGGACGAGACCGCCGAGCAGGTTCATCCCCAACCCCCGGCGCGGGAACGGGTGCGCAACAACAGGTAGAAGAAGAACGGGCCGCCGACCAGAGCGGTCAGCACACCGAGCGGAAGCTCCTGGGAGGGCACGATCGTGCGGGCGATCAGGTCGGCGAGCACCAGGACCAGGGCGCTGCCGATGGCACTGGCCGGCACCAGCAAGCGGTGACCGGGTCCGGCGATCATCCGGATCAGGTGGGGGACGACGAGTCCGACGAAGGCGATGACGCCGGTGAAGGCCACCCCGGAGGCGACGAGCAGCGCCACCACCACGATCAGCTTGATCCGCAGCCGCTCGACATCGACACCGAGGTGGCGGGCGGGTGTCTCACCCAGGGCCAACAGGTCCAGCTTGCCGGCCGATCCCATGGCCACGGCCAGGCCCACGAGCAGACAGGGCAGGACCACCCAGATCGTCGCCCAGGAGGAGCCGGACAGGGAACCCAGGTTCCAGAATGCGATGTCGCGCAGGGCGGAGTCGTCGGAGATGAAGGTGAAGAAACCGATCACCGCCCCGGTGAGGGCGTTGACGGCGATACCGGTCAGGATCAACGTGACGACCTCCGACCGGCCACGCGATCGGGAGAGTGCATACACGAACAGGGTTGTCACCAGACCGCCGACGAACGCCGCGGCCGCGATCGTCCAGTTGCCGAGGGTGGAGATGCCGAAGACGATCACGGTGAAGGCACCGACGGCCGCGCCGGAGGACACCCCGATGACACCCGGCTCGGCGAGCGGGTTCCCGAAGACACCCTGCATCAGCGCGCCCGCGCAGCCCAGGGCCATTCCGACCAGGACCGCCATCAGCACCCGCGGGAAACGTACCGACCACAGGGTGTAATACCCCTGGGGGTCGGCGGGCAGGGAGAAGGCGGTGGGCAGGCGGTCGAAACCCAGCTGCCACAGGATCGACCCGATGACCTCACCGGGAGAGGTGGGCACCTGGCCGATGCCGGCGGCGAACAGACAAGCGACGATCAGCGCGATGGTGAGGATCGGCAGCAGTACGGAAGCGCGCATCCGACGCACCGTGGCCGGTGCGGTGGTCACGGCCGTTTGCGAGGAGGAAACGGTTGTTGCCATGGACTTTCTCAGGTTCCTGTCCGGTACACGGCCCGTGCCAGGGCCTGCACCATCTCGCCGGTACGGGGACCGAAGGAGAGCAGCGCGCTGTCGTCCATCGCCACCACCCGGCGGTTCGCCCCGGCGGGCGTCTGGGCCACTCCGGGCAGTTTCAGCAGGCCGTCGATACCGCCGACGGAGGTCAACCCCTCGTTCATCACCAGGATGACGTCGGGGGCGGCGTTGATCAGCCCCTCACTGGTCAACGGCCGGAACTTCTTCAGCCCGATCGCGGTGCCGGCGTCCTCGGCCCCGATGGCCTCGATCATCGAATCGGCACCGGAACCGTCGCCGGCGATCAGGTAGACCCCGGCGGTCCCGCGGACGTACAGGAAGGCGACCCGCAGCTTCTCGTGGTCCTTCGGTGCGGACGCGAGCGCGGCCGACACCTGTTTCTCGGTACGGGCATTGAGCTGCATCCCCACCCCTGGAACCCCGAGGGCGGTGGCCACGGCCGAGATCCGGGGGGCGATACCGTCGAGGGACCAGGCCTCGTCGATCACCACCACTGCCACACCCGCAGCACGGATCTGATCGATCACCTCGGGGGGGCCGACGGATCCGTCCACCAGGATCAACGTCGGGTTGAGCGCCAGGATCGGTTCGGTCGCCAGGTCGTGGCCCTGGGTCACGACCGGAAGATGTTCGGCGGCGTAGAAGGTCGAGGAGATGTCGCGGCCCACCACATGATCACCCAACCCCAGGGTGAACACGATCTCGGCGAGGGAACCGGACAGGTTCACCGCGATGATGCGATCGATCGAGGTGACCGTCACCTCGGGACCGTCTGCCGAGTGCACGGTCACCGGCAGCACCGGCTCCGGGTTGCTGACGACCGGCTGGATGTCCCGCGGGTCGAACCCCAGGTCGGCGCTGCCGTCCCCGTTGTCGGTGACGGCGGCCGTGGTGGTCTGGCCGTAGCCGGTCGGCAGCGGGCGGATGGAGCATCCGGCGGCTGCCACCAGCAGGACCAGTACCAGGGCGACCGGTCGCCACAGCCGTCGGTGTCCGTTGCGGACACCGACGACTGCGGGCTGACTTTCCGGGGAGGTGCTCGGGGAGGTTCCCGGGGAGATGGTCAGTGGCACAACAAGATTCACATCGCAGCCTGGCGCTGAACTTCCAGTTCGTCGAAGAGGGCGACATTGAGGCGGTAGGCCTCGACCACCTCGGTGATCAGGGCCTCCTGCTCGACCTCGTCCAGCGGCAGGGCGTCCAGGGCCGCGCGGTAGGTGTCCTTGAAGGCACCCAGCGGGCCGAGGTCGGCGAACTCGTAGAAGGCGACCCGGTCGGACTCGATGAACCCGAAATGGTTCACCAGGCGCTTGCGGATCATCTGTCCACCGGACAGGTCACCCATGTACCGGGTGTAGGCGTGGGCGATGTAGTGCCTGGCTGCGGCATTGGCATCGTCCAGGGCGGGGGTCTTGATGCGGGCGACGTAGGCGGCGGTCGCGGGGGAGGGGGTGATGTGCTGCTGCCATCCGGCACCCAACAGCGAGGCCAGGTCTTTGGCAAGGGCATCCTCACGGTTGAGGCCCTGGTGGATCAGCGGGCCGGCGATCGGATCCTCGGCCAGCGGTCCGGCCGTGGCCTCGAGGGCCTGGTAGATGAAGTAGTGCGCGGTCGTCATCGCTGCGTAGTCGGCCAGGGTCAACTCGCCGCGGAACAGGGCGTGGATGAAACCCTCACCCTCGGCCTGGGCGTGGTTCCCCCAGGTGCGCTGGCGGATCAGCGCCGAGAAGGTGTTCGCCTCATCGGATTCCGGCAGCGGGCGGCGGGTGGCCACCGGGTGGGGGCTCGATTCGTTGCGGGTCATGGAATTCCTTCTCGGGCGTGCGGGAGGTCTGACGGCGATGCGAGGTGATCTTCGATCGTAATGAACTGCCCGCCTGTGCAGGTACACGCAGGTGAGGCGTTGTGGTGATGATGACAGAGTTTGGTGAGGGTAAGTAAGGCAACGCTATCTTATGTTAGGTTCGGCTCACCTAGCGCACAGAAGGATGACAGATGCCTGCGGTTCCAGCATTGCCCTGCCCATCGGCCGCCGATCGTCGGATCGGCCGTCCCGTACTGAAGGGTTCGCTGGTGTTCGCCGCACTCACCGCCCTGTTGTTCGGCCTGATCGCCCCCGCTTCCGCCCTCGCCTCCGAACCGGTGTCGGTCTCCGACGGCACCCGCACCCTGACCGTCTCCGTCGCCGAGAACGTCGATCCGGCCGGCCAGAAGGTCACCGTGACCGGTGACGGCTTCGACGAGTCGAAGGGCATCTACGTCGCCTTCTGCGTCGACACCGGGCCTGGCAAGGTCCCCACGCCCTGTCTCGGCGGCGTCGACATGGAAGGCACCACCGGCGGTTCCGTCTGGATCTCCTCCAACCCGCCGCCCTACGGCGAGGGCCTGGCCCTGCCCTACGAGACCGGCGGATCCTTCGCGGTATCACTCAACCTGGCCGCCGTCGACGAGATCAACGGCGTCGACTGCCGCGCAGTCGCCTGCGTCGTGACCAGCCGCAACGACCACACCCGGTCGGGCGACCGGTCCCAGGATCTGCGCATCCCGGTGACCTTCGCCGAATCCGGCGCGGCGGTGCCCCCGGCGTCCTCGAGTGCCCCGGCGAAGCCCACCAAGACCGCTGCGCCGACGTCGAGCAGCGCGGCCGCGGCCACCTCCGATGCCGTCACCACCCCGGACGCCCCGCCCTCCGGTGTCATCTCCTCCGGTGTCGCACCGACCAGCGGCTCGGCCTCGACGGAGACCTCGGCCGCCGGTTCCGTCGAGGGGACCGACACCGCCGCGGCTACCAGCGCGGCTTCGGAGTCGGAGGTCACGCCGAGCACCGCAGGGGTCGACACCGTGGCGGCACCGGAGTCCACCTCCAACACCGGCTGGATCATCGGCGTGATCGCCGTCGTCGTGGTCGGTCTGATCATCGTCCTCATCACGCGCAAGCGACGGGAGCAGTACCCATGACCTGGCTCACCCCCGAGGTGATCGGTGCGATCAAGAAGCACATGAACAGCGATCACGTGGGCGACAACCTGCTGATCGTCCGGGCTCTCGGGGAGGCACCGACGGCCACGTCCGCCGAACTCACCGACCTTGACCTGACGGCCGCCGAATTCACCGTCACCGTCGACGGACAACCCGTCGTCGTCCAGATCCCCTGGCAGCAACCATTGGCCGACCGTGCGCAGATCCGCGCCGAGGTCGTCCGGATGTACCACGAGGCCTGCGATCGCCTGGGCGTCGCGCCGCGAACCGAGGAGCAGCACTGAGTATGAGGAATCTCCGCCGCACCACCATCAGCACCCTGGTCACCGCCGCCCTCGGGCTGTCCTTGACCGTCACCGGTATCGCCCTCGCCGCACCCACGGCGACCACGGACCTGAACCCGGGGACGGTCAAGGCCAACCTGACCGTCACCGGCAAGGGATTCCCGGCCAACACCTCGGTGAACGCCCGGCTGAAGACCACCAGCGCCGTCATCGCCAACCAGAGCGGCCAGTCGATCAGGATCACCCCGAAGGGCGGTGCCGCGATCGGCTGGGTCGACGGATCCCTGGCCGTCGTCAGCGGCACCGAGGTCGATGTGGTCGTGTCCGGCCTCCCGCGGGGTGCGGTCGCCGGCCCGATCACCCCGAAGAACCCGGACGGTTTCTACCTCTTCACCGCCAAGCACGTCGACAACGGTGTGAATTCCCCGGCGGTGGGCGGAATCTCGATGGAGGGGTCCAGCGAGCAGGCCTGGATCACCAACAACCCGATCGGTGGCCCGTCGGTAGCCGCCGCGATCGCCGCCGACGGCAGTTCCTCCTTCGGCCTGATCATCAACAAGAGCGACACCGCCTTCGACTGCACCAATCCCACCGATGCGCCGGCCGGCTGTGACCTGTCCCTGCGGGTGGACCACCGCCAGTCCGGGAACCGCGCCTTCGACATCAAACTCCCGTTGAAGTTCGTCGCGAACGCCGCCGCGGTGCCGACCGCGGCCTTCGGCAGCAAGACCAGTACCGCAAGTGGCACCGTCGCCATCACCGCCGCCGTGCCGACCGGTCTCGGATCCGGCAGCTACGCGGTGGTCCTCACCGCCGGCGCCACCGTCACCTCCCAGCCGGTCGAGATCCTGCTGCCCTTCTGGGACTACAGGTCCGGCCTGTTCTTCCAGGACGTCGCCTGGTTGCGTGGTACCGGTATCACCACCGGCAACCCCAACGGGGACTACCAGCCGGCCGCCGCGGTGACCCGCCAGGCCATGGCGGCGTTCCTCTACCGCACGCACCTGCTCACCCCGGGTGCGAAGACCGCCCCGGCCTGCACCAAGGCACCGTTCCCGGATGTCCCGGTCTCCCACCCGTTCTGCCGGGAGATCAACTGGCTCAAGGGATCCGGTATCACCGGCGGTTTCAGTGACGGAACCTTCAAGCCCGGGGCGAATGTCGAACGTCAGGCGATCGCACGTTTCCTGTACCGCATGGCCGTGCCGAACGGGACAGCACCCAAGTGCACCGGCAAGCCCTTCACCGACGTCGGGATCACCCATCCTTTCTGCGGTGAGATCAGGTGGATGAAGGCCAAGGGCATCAGCACCGGCGCCAACGGCAAGTTCTCCCCGGTCGACAATGTCGCCCGCGATGCGATGGCCGCGTTCCTGCACCGCTTCAACGCCCTCTAGACACCGGCGAATCTCTTTCGTCCCCGCATTTTTCGATATTCAGCACATCCGGAACCAGGAAGGCAACGCGCTTGACGACAACGCGCTCCACCATCAACCGGCCCCGCACGGGCCCCTCACGACTGCACCGCTGGGGTGGCACGACCGCGGTCGCGGCCGTGGTCCTCGGCGGTTTCCTCGCCGGTGGGCAGGGCACGGCCGCGGCCGAGCAGTCCGCCCCCGAGCCCACCTCGGCAGCCTCCTTCACCTGGCGGATCTCCGAGTACGTGACCAGCTGGCTGCCGGGCGGTACCCCTGGAACTCAGGGCACCAGCACCGAGTCCGGGCACGTCACCCGGGCGAACAACGGTTCCGGCTGGACCTTCACCGACGGTGTGCGTTCGGTGTCGGCGGCCGGCGTGACCACCATCGCCTTCGATGCCACGGTGGACATCCGCCCGTACACCAACTTCGGCATCCCGACCGTTCAGATCCTGATCAAGAACCCGGTCCTGTCGGTGGACGCCGCTGGAACCGGAACGCTGAAGGCAACGGTCAGCTCGGTCGGCCAGACCACCTCCACCCCTGCCGTGGTCGCCACCCTGGCCGACTTCACCGGTGCCACGGTCACCCCGGACGGCACGAACCCGGCCCTGTCGACGTTCGCCGCCACCCCGTCCTACGCCGGAACCGGTGTCGCCCCGCGGGTGGATTCCTTCCCGGTGACCTTCGTCAACGCGCTCGATGCGTCGTTGCAGCCGTTCTTCTTCGCCACGGGAAGCACGAGCGGTGATCCGAAGAAGGTCGCGGCCCCGATCTCCGGTCAGTGGACCGCACCCGGCATCACCGTCGCCGGCGACGGCAGCCCCCTGCCCTGGGGCACCAGCACCCTGAACATCACCGGCAAGGGCTACAACCCGGCCTCGCCGGGTGTGTACCTGGCCGTCGGACCGGTCGATGTCCGCACCACCAACCCGACGGACTGGAACACCAACGCAGCCCTGTACTCGGCCTTCGCCTGGGTTCGCGGAGGAGCCGGCGGAGACATCGCCGCGGACGGTTCCTTCACCACCACGCTCGACGTGAAGCCGGTCCCCGGTCAGAGCAAGTACGCCGTCTACACCTTCCGCGCCCACGGCATGCCGGACCGCAGCCAGGATTCGGCGACCGCGCCGTTCGAGTTCCGTTTCCCGTTCCCGGACTACCCGGCCGCCGGTGAATTCGCCGCCCCGATCGCCTGGATGGCGCAGGAGGGCATCTCCACCGGCTTCGAGGTTCCCGGGTACTCCACCCGTGAGTTCAAGCCGAACGACAACGCTGCCCGCGACGCCGCTGCCGCCTTCTTCTACCGTCTGGCCGGCAAGCCCGCCACCCCTGCCTGCACCACTGCGCCGTTCACCGATGTCAAGGTGAACCACCAGTTCTGCAAGGAGATCAGCTGGGCGAAGTCCGTCGGTCTGATCAACGGTTTCACCACCGGCAAGTACCACTCGGCCGACCCCATCGACCGCGCCGCCTTCGCCGCGATCACCTACCGTTTCGCCAACAACGGTGCCCGGGCACCCAAGTGCACCAGCCAGCCCTTCACCGATGTGAAGGTCAAGGACGAGTTCTGCGGCGAGATCGCCTGGGCTGCCGCCCAGGGGATCACCAAGGGACACGATGACGGGACCTTCCTGCCGAACGAGAAGATCACCCGCCAGGCCCTGGCCGCGTTCCTCTACCGCCTGACCCACCCGGCGGTCTGACGTTTTGGCACGCACCGACGAATGACCATCGGCCGCTGACGGGTCTCACCACCCGTCAGCGGCCAGTGGTGTTTTTCCGCTCCGGTAGATTTTTCTTCCGGAGGAACCCGGGGCCCGACCGTGTCGGTGGTCTCCGGAGATGCTCGGCTTCACCCGAAGATTGACTGCTTGGAGACTGATTCATGCGCACCACCTGGTCATTTCCTGTTCGCCGCAACCGGAACTCGTCCGTCCCCCGATCGACGGGCTGGGCCAGGTCCGGTGGTGCCGTCCTTGCGGCCGTAGTGGTGCTGACCGCCGCAGCGGGTCCGGCTTTTGCCGACGGTGTCGCGGAAACCTCCTCGCAGCAACCGATATCGGCAGCGGCCGCAGGGGGCACCCCTGCTTCCTCGGCAGATGCGGATCAGACCCTCACCCCGACCACGGCGGGTGCCGGCACGGTGGATTCGGCAGCAGTGACCACCCCGGAACTGACCACCCCGGAACTGACCACCCCGGCCGGGATGACCCCGGCCGCGAAGCCTCCGGCGAAGGCACAGGCCGTCGTCGACACCACCCCATCGGAGAGCGCCCCGGTCAGCATCGAACCGACGACCGAGTCGAGCGCCCCGACGGACCCGACCGCCCCGACAGACACCACCACTTCGGCACCCTCGACGACTGCGCCGTCCACCAACGGCCCCTCCACGACGGCTCCCTCCGCCACGGCACCCTCCGCCACGGCACCCTCCACCACGGCACCCTCCACCACGGCACCTGCGCCGGCGGTGGTGGCCAAGGCCGCCGCTGCGCCGTCGAAGGTCGCCCAGGGTGGTGCGGTCCGGATCACCGGCAGCGGTTTCGCCGCGGGGGAGAAGGTGCGGGCCACCGCGAACCCGGGTTCCCCCGCAGAATTCAGCGCCACCAACAAGAACGGCCAGCGGATGACCGTCCGCTCCGCAGACGGGCACCCGATCGCCCGTCAGGACGGCCGGGTACTGGTCGTCGACGGCGCGGCGCTCAGCGTTCGGATCGAGGGGCTGACCCCCGGGACCGGTGGCACCGGCGGCGGCACCGCGAAAAACCCCAACGGCTTCTACCTGATGACGGCCGTCGATCAGGGACCGGGCAAGGCGGCCAGCCCGGCCATCGGCGGTGTCGACCTGACCGGCGAGGGCAAGAGCTCGGTGTGGATCACCAACTTCCCGTATGTGGGCAGCGAATCCGTGGTCGAGAACTACGGCTCCGACGGCGCTCTCACGGTCAAGTACCCGGTGGTCTCCTCCGACGACTTCACCGACTGCACCACCGTCCCGGAAGGGTGTGTGTTGTACCTGCGGGTGGACCACCGGCAGGGTTCCAACCGGGCCTTCGACGTCCGGCTTCCGGTCACCTTCGTGAAGTCGGACAAGGACATCCCCTCCGCGGTGGTCGATCTGGGCACGGTCAAGGCCGACGCGAGCGGAAAGGTCGACCTCGGCTGGACTGTCGGCGCGGAGTTCCCGCGTGGCACCGCCGAAGTCGTGCTGACCGGGTTGAAGTCCGGGAAGACCGCGGCCACCACCGTCACCGTCTCGGCGGCGAACACCGGTGGGGGCAACGGATCGGGGAACGGCAACGGGGGAACCGGCGGCCCGACCACCACGACTCCGACCGCACCACCGGCGACAGCCGCTGCGGCGATCGAACTCTCCCGGGCCCGGATCGGGGTCGGGGAGGACCTGACCGTGACCGGAAAAGGTTTCACCGGCGCGGTGACCCTGACCCTGCATTCGGACCCGGTGACCCTCGGCAGTGTCACGGCAACGACAACCGGCGGGTTCACCGCCACCGTCCGGATCCCGGCCGTCACCCCCGGGGAACACCGGGTGGTTGCCGAGGACGCGGCCGGTCACCGGGCCGAGTACGGCCTCACCGTTGACCCGGCCGAACTCACCGCCTCGGTGGATCCGTCCCGCGCCAAGCGCGGCCAGCAGGTCACCTTCACCGGAACCGGCTTCCAGCCGGGTGAGCGGGTCGGCGGCTCGATCGTCGGCAATGTGCCGGCAACGGCCTCGGTGTCAGCCGGCAACGGAAACGGCCAGGCCATGACGGTCTCGGCGGCCGGGGGCAGCCCGATCGCCAAGGAGAACGGCACCCTGGTGCTGACGGCAGGTACCAGCGTCTCGGTGTCCGTCTCCGGGCTGACCCAGGGAGTGGACGGCACCGGCGGCGGCACCAAGAGCAATCCGAACGGGTACTACCTGATGGTTGCCGCCGAGGTCCCGGGAGGGCTCGCGAGCCCCGCCATCGGCGGTGTGGACATGGCCGGCGGCTCCGGCGGGTCGGCCTGGCTGACCAACCATCCGTACGCCGGCAGCGAGCAGGTGGTGAACTCCATCAGCGGCAGCGGATACGCCTCGGCGACGATGACGGTCCAGTCGAGTGACGAATTCGTCAATTGCGCCCAGGCGGCCAACGGCTGCGTGCTGTACCTGCGGGTGGATCACCGGCAGACCGGCAACCGCGATTTCGACGTCAAGCTGCCCCTGCGTTTCGCCCCGGCCGATGAGGTCGCGGCCCTGGCCGGCGGCACCGAGGTGGTGGGGGATCTGGGTTCGGGGGTGGCCGATTCCTCCGGCACGGTGACCTTCGGCTGGACAGTTCCCGCAGATCAGCCGCTGGGCGCACAGCCCGTCACCCTCACCGGCTCCGATTCGGGCCGCTCGGCCGAAACCACCCTGGAGGTCCTCACCGTCACCGGCCAGTCCGGGGGCCTGGCGGCCACCGGACTGGCGAGCCCCGGTCGGCCGATCGGGATCGGTGCGCTGCTTCTGGGGCTGGGCGCGTTGGTGCTCTTCGCGGCCAGGTCCCGAGGCGAGCGGATCCCACGACGCGCCCACTGAGTTCACCGCTCGTTCGGACGGGGCACCAGAACTTTGGGACACTGGGACAGTTCTGGGCCGCATCTCGGCCCGGCCCCTTGGAGGAGGATCCGAATGCAGCGTGGACGAACAGCGGCGGGGCTGCTGGCAGTCGCGAGCATCTGCGCGGCATTGGTGGTGTCGAGCGCGGTCGGTGATCGGGTTCCGACCGCTACTGCCGCCCCGGTTGCCGCAGTGGTGGCGGCGACCCCGGTCACGGTCGTGGACGGGGATCGGAGCCTGACCGTCGACCCGGCCTCGGACCTGGCAGCGGTGAATGCACCGATCACCGTCAGCGGCACCGGGTTCGACACCGACCACGGTCTCTACCTGGCGGTCTGCAAGGCCGGTTTCAAGAAGAGCCAGGACCTGTCCTCCTGCATCGGCGGTTCGGTGCCGAGCCAGAACGGCACCACCAGCTGGGCCTGGATCACCGACGACCCGGATGCCGAGGGGGCGATCACCTGGGGTGAGGACGGATCCTTCTCCCTCACCCTGAACCTGGCCGCGGCCGCCGGCGACAGCGTCGACTGCCAGACCCAGTCCTGTGCGGTGTACGCGCGTTCGGACGCGGAGAAGCCCAAGGACCGGGCGAACGACCTGACCGTTCCCGTCGCCTTCGTACCGGCGGTGAGCACCTCCACCAGTACCTCGACCTCCACCTCGGCGACCAGCAAGACCACCCCGACCAGCCGCACCACGCCCACGACTCCCACCACCACCGCCGAGAGCACCACCGAACAGTCGACCACCTCCGCCGAGACCACGGCGCCGGTGAAGATCACGGTGGACGGGATCCTCTCCGACCAGATCCAGGTCGGCGCCCAGCAGACGGTCCTGTTCTCCGGCTTTCTGCCCGAGGAGAAGGTGACTGTGACCGTCTTCTCCGATCCGAAGGACCTGGGCGAGATGACGGCAACGAAGGAGGGCACCCTGCGGGTGCAGTTCGACATCACCGAGGACCTCCTCCCCGGCGCGCACATCCTGCAGGTGGTCGGCCAGACCTCGGGCGCATCGGCCAGTGCGAACTTCACCGTGCTCGCCGCACCGGTGACGTCCTCCAGCGAGCCGGCGACCACCACTTCGGCGGCCACCACCACCGCTGCCAGCAGCACCGAGGCCACCACCGAGAGCTCGGCCGCGGCGACGACGGAGAGCAGCTCGGCCCCGGCGACCACGGCGGCCACCGCCACCACGGCACCGCCTGTCACCGACGTCAACAAGGACTCGAACTCCTCGAAGGCGATCTGGTGGCTCCTGGCCGGTCTCCTCGTGGTGCTGATCGTCGCCGCGGTGATCATCTGGATCTGGTTGGCCAAACGTCGCGAGGAGCAGCGTGAGGAGGAGCGCCTGCTGCGCGAGGAGGAACTCGCCGAGGCGGCCGCTGCCCAGGAGGCCCAGACCGAGCTGATGGACACCACGGGCCCGCGCACCTTCCAGTCCCCACGCGTACCGGCCGACGACCACGGACTGCTGTCCGGGCGTGCGCCCGGCGACGGTCCGGCCCTGTACTCCGGTCAGGGCCCGCAGGGTCCGATTCCGGCGGAGGAGGCGCGGACCCAGTTCATCCCGCTGCCCGATCCGGCAACGGAGCAGATTCCGCCGGCCCCGGTCGAACCGATCGAACACGAGGACAACTACGGTCTGTTCACCCACCAGGGCGACCCTGGCACCGAGCAGATCCGGCCAGAGACCGAGGAGATCAGGCCGGGGACCGACGACCCTGCGGCGGGTCGGGCCGATTCCGGTCCGGGTACCGCGCAGTGGCGGCCGGACTTCGACGACGACCCGGACGACGAGATCCCGCCGGCCCCGCCCGGGACCTGGACGCCGCCGCCCAAGCGCTAACCCCCTTCCGTTCCCGCGCACGTTGTTCGTCCTCGCGCACGATGTAGCGCGCGCGAGGAACAACATCGTGCGCGGGAACAGCCGTTGGGGGGTGGCGCGGGGCTGGTGACACGCCCTGTGTGGACAGCTCTTCCGGTAGGCGTGGTCGCTGACTAGTGTGACGGCTGCGGGCCCGGGGAAGCCGGGTCCTGGAGGGCGGGGGGTCGCCCAAGGGGAACGGTGGGGGATATGTCTCGTACGGTCAGGGCCGTGTGTCTCGGTGTGATCCTGGGGGCCACGGTGACCGTTTCCGGGTGTGTGGCCGATCCGGTCCGAGGGTCGCGGGTGGAGGATCTGACGTCGGCCGGGACGGGGGCACCGCCCGGATCGGTGGTGGAGACGTCCGAGGAGCCGCCGGACCCGACGGTTTCGCTGCGGCCGACGGTGGCGGGTGTGTCCACGCCTACGACCTTGTCGGTGCCGCCGCCGAGCGGTTCGATGTCGAGTTCCCCCTCCTCGGCCCCGGCGACGACCCACCGCCCCTCAGATCCGGAGGCTGAGGCGAAACGGGAGATCGAGAAGGTCTGGCTCCAGTACTGGCGGATCTACACCACCAGCACCGCGATGACACAGGAAGATCTGAAAGCCGCGATCGGCACGGTGGCGGTGGATCCGATCAGAACGGATGTCATCAAAGAATGGGGGTATTTCCGTGATCGCGGACTGGAGAATTACGGTACCGTTCGCCATCACATCGCCTGGTCCGGGAAACGAGAAAGATTCGCACTCGGCGTAGTCAAGGGTGCTGCCTACATCGGTGACTGCCTGGATGAGAGTTCCTTCGGTTCAAGGTATGTCAGCACGATGAAGAAGCGAACAAAGGGGTTCGAAAAGGAACTTGTGGTGGGCGAGTTCACTCGTGATTCCATCGGCAGCTGGAAGATTCGGCAGCTCTATTATCTTACGAGTACCGCATGTTGATTCCACGGAAACGGCGCATAGCAGCCGCTCGCCTGATGTGCCTGTTTGTGGCGGTCCCGATCATTCTGGCGACTTCGACAGGAAATGCAACCGCGTCGTCGGTCGACGATGACCCCATCACGATTCACGGTGCAAACGACATCGTCGGCGACTCGCTGACGGTCGGGGTCGACACCAGTACAACGTCGTCGGTGCTCGCGCTGCCTGGGTCGGCGACCGCTGCGGACTCACAAGGGCCGACTGATCCTGATCAAGGGCCATCGGCAGACGGGTCCCTCGCGCAGACCTGCGCGTGGCGGTCGGTGTCGAACAATGTGGCGGCCGGGTCGGGTGGTTTGGGGAGCACTGGCGTTCCGGGGGAGTCGTTGTTGGAGAGGTTTTCGTGTGAGCCGGATGAGTCGGCGGGTCCGGTGTGGTTTCGGCGGGTGGCGGTGCGTGCGCCTGCGCCAGAGTCAGAGCCGTCTCCGGGTGTGGTGATCCCGGTAGCGCCGCCGTCGGCCGAGGTGTTGGCCGTGAGTGCGGTGGGGCGGTTGAGGGTGTCTGCGCCGGTGGTGCATGTGGGTCCGGTGCCGGATCGGGTGGCGGTGAATACCTGGACGTGGTTGTGGGTGGATGAGCCGGATCCGTTGTCGATTCGGGTGGCGGCGGGGGGTGTGTCGGTGGTGGCGACGGCGACACTGTCGTCCACGACGTGGTCGTCGAACGAACCGGGCAACACCCCGGTGGTTTGTGCGGGTGCGGGTGAGCCGCCGGCTCCGCACGTCACAGGTACCCCTGACTGCGGGTACGTGTTCCGGCTCCGGTCCACACCCGAGCGCACCGGGGGGCGGAACACGTGGGCGTTGGAGGTGACGGCGAGGTGGTCGGTGGTGTGGTCGTCGAACACGGGCGAGTCGGGGACCGACACACTGACTTCGTCAGCGATGTTGCCGGTGCGGGTGGGGCAGTGGCGCAGCGTCCTGGTCGACCCAGGCTGACCCGAACCCGCCCCCCTTGTTCCCGCGCGCGTTCTTGCTCCTCGCGCACGAAACATCGTGCGCGAGACCGAACATCGTGCGCGGGAACAGGGAGGGTGGTGCAGTTGAACAGCGTTGCAGATGACGGGGATGCAGGTTACGGGTGGGTCATCGAGAGCACATCGAGGGCGGCGTCGAGCTGTTCGGCCGACAGCTTCCCGGACTCCACGTGCCCACGCTCGAGCACCACGGACTTGATGGTCTTGTTCTCCTTGAGCGCCTGCTTGGCGACGGAGGCGGCCTCCTCGTACCCGATGTACTTGTTCAACGGGGTGACGATCGACGGGGAGGACTCGGCGTAGGCCAGGCACCGGGCGACGTCGGCTTCGAGGCCGTCGATGCACCGGTCGGCCAGCAGCCGGGAGACGTTGGCGATCAACCGGATGGATTCGAGCAGGTTGCGGGCCATCACCGGGAACATGACGTTCAGCTCGAAGTTGCCCTGGGAGCCGGCGAAGGCGACCGTGGCGTCGTTGCCGATCACCTGGGCGGCAACCATCAGGGTCGCCTCCGGGAGCACCGGGTTGACCTTGCCCGGCATGATCGAGGATCCGGGCTGCAGGTCCGGCAGGTGGATCTCGGCCAGGCCGGCCCGCGGACCCGATCCCATCCAACGGATGTCGTTGCAGATCTTGGTCAGGCCGACGGCGATCGTGCGCAGCTGACCGGAGGTCTCGACAAGACCGTCCCGGGCGCTCTGCGCCTCGAAGTGGTTGCGCGCCTCGGTGAACGGCAGGCCCGTCACCTCGGCGAGTTCGGTGATCACCTTGGCGGCGAAGCCGGGCGGGGTGTTGATGCCGGTGCCGACGGCCGTGCCACCCAGGGGCAGTTCGGCCAGACGGGGGAGGGAGGACTGCAGACGCTCGATGCCGTAGCGGACCTGGGCCGCGTAGCCGCCGAACTCCTGGCCGAGGGTCACCGGGGTGGCATCCATCAGGTGGGTGCGGCCGGACTTGACGACCGTGGCCCAGGCCTCCGCCTTACGCCCGAGGGCGTTCGAGAGGTGGTCGAGGGCGGGGATCAGATCCGTGACGACGGCTTCGGTGGCGGCGACATGGATCGAGGTGGGGAAAACGTCATTGGAGGACTGCGAGGCGTTGACATGGTCGTTCGGGTGGACCTTGGAACCACGGGCCTCGGTGGCGAGGGTGGCCACCACCTCGTTGGTGTTCATGTTCGAGCTGGTGCCTGAGCCGGTCTGGAAGACGTCGATGGGGAACTCGCCGTCGAATCCACCACCGGCCACCTGGGTCGCCGCCGCGGACACGGCCGCGGCGATCTCGGAGTCGATCACACCGAGCTCACCGTTGATCTTCGCGGCCGCGGCCTTGATCAACGCCAGGGCCCTGATCTGCGAACGCTCGAGTCCACGCCCGGAGATCGGGAAGTTCTCGACGGCCCGTTGGGTCTGCGCCTGGTACTTCGCTGCTGCGGGGACGTAGACGTCGCCCATGGTGTCGTGTTCGATGCGGAATTCGGATCCGGCCAACTCGCCGTTGTGTTCAGCCATGGCCAAGACGGTAGTGGGCCGACCTCCCTCGATCCAGGCGGGCCTGCGTGTCCTGCGTCTCAACCGAGGGTCACCTCGGCGAACAATCCGTGACTGATCAGCGACAACCGTCTGCTGCCGCAGGCGCGCGTGGAGGAGGGGGCCGCCGGGAATGGGATGATGGAGGGGTTGTGCGCTCCGAGCGCGCCGGGCAAGGACTCGTAGGGGAAGGAACCGCAGATGGCTGATCGTCGGAACATGACCACCCGCGACATGGTGGTGTGCATGGCCGTGCTGGTCGGCGCGCTGCTCTTCGTCGTCGGTGCCTACGGCGGGTTCTCCTTCGCCCCGGGTGGTGCCAAGGACGCGCCCCCGCCGGCCACCGACGTGACCACGGGCTTCACCCGCGCCGGGCCCGCCTTGAACATCCCGGTGGTGGTCCCGAAGCGGATCCCGTCCGACTGGGAGGCCAACTCCTTCCTGTTGAAGACCCCGGAGAACTACGGCAAGGACGTCGTTCCGCTGGTGCGCGGGGGATGGCTCACCGGCAGCGGCAACTACATCACCGTCATCCAGTCGGGAGCCTCGCCGGCGGATGTGCTCGGCCAGGAGATCGGCAACGGCCTGAACTCGACGGTCTCCATCACCGAGGCGGGCGTCAACTGGGAAGTCTACCCGGGGGTGCGCAACGAGGTCGCCTGGGTCCGTCAGGCGAACGGTGTCACCTTCGTCATCACCGGTTCGGCCGCCGAGCCCGATTTCGTGGCCCTGGCCGTCGCGGTCACCACCATCTGAGTCGGGCCGGGTTCACACCCGCGCCGCGGCGGAACGGAGCAACCATGAGGGTTTTCCTGATCGGTGCGGCCGGTGGTGTCGGCCGCAGGCTTGCCGCCCTGCTGACGAAGCGGGGTGACGAGGTCAGCGGGATGCACCGGGAGGGCTCCCAGTCCGCGACGGTGACGGCCGGCGGTGCGACACCCGTGATCGGCGACCTGATCGCCGACTCCGCCGCGGACCTGGCCGAGAAGTTCCGCGGCCATGACGCGGTGGTGTTCTCGGCGGGTGCCCACGGGACCGGCCTGGACAAGACCACGGCCATCGACGGTGACGGCCTGCGCAAGGCTGTCGATGCCGCTGCGCTGGCCGGGGTCTCCCGGTTCGCGGTCGTCTCGGTGTTCCTGGAGGCGGGTCGAGGACCGGATTCCTCGGCCGGGTTCGAGCACTACATGGCTGTGAAGAAGGACGCCGACGTCTACCTGGCGGCCTCGGACCTCGACTGGATCATCCTGCGCCCCGGTCAGTTGTTGGACGACCCGGGGACCGGCAGCGTGACCGCCGGCCCGGCGATCCACTACGGCGCGGTCACCCGGGACGATGTTGCCGCCTTCCTGGCAGCGGTCCTGCACGAGGGGGCGTTGAGTCGGGTGATCATCGAACTCACCGGCGGTGGGACCCCGGTGGACCAGGCGGTCGCGAACCTGGTGGCGGGGCAGCGCGCCTGAGGCGACCGCGACCGGCCCGGGTCAGCTCTCGATCCGGGCCATGTTCGCCTCGTTGTGCCGGGCTCCGGCGGCCGGGGCCAGGGTGTCGAGCCGTTCCAGCTGGGCGGCGGTGAGTTCCAGACCGTCGGCGGCGGTGTTCTCCTCCACCCGGGCGACCCGGCGGGTGCCGGGGATGGGAGCGATGTCCGCGCCGCGGGTGAGCAACCAGGCCAGCGCCGTCTGGGCCGGGGTGGCACCGATCTCGGCTCCGATCGCCTGCACCTCGTCGACGATGGCCAGGTTCCGGGTGAAGTTCTCCCCGGTGAAGCGCGGGTTCGTCCTGCGCCAGTCGTCGTCGGGGAAATCGTCGACGGAGCGGATCTGCCCCGTCAGCAGACCGTGGCCGAGCGGGGAGTACGGGACCAGACCGATGCCGAGCTCGCGCAGGAGTGGCAGGATCTGGGCCTCGATGTCGCGGGTCCACAAGGAGTACTCGGTCTGCAGGGCCGAGATCGGGTGCACCGCATGGGCCCGACGGATGGTCTCCGGTCCGGCCTCGGAGAGCCCGAGATGCACGATCTTCCCTTCGGCCTTGAGGTCGGCCAACGCACCGACGGTGTCCTCGATGGGGGTGTTCGGGTCCACCCGGTGCTGGTAGTACAGGTCGATGTGGTCGGTGCCCAGCCGGGCCAGCGAGCCCTCCACCGCTGCCCGGACGTTGGCCGGTGAGCTGTCGATGTGCCCGGGGCCGCCGCCGGCGTGGGACACCAGCCCGAACTTGGTGGCGATGACGACCTTGTCGCGTCGACCCTTGACGGCCGCGCCCACCACCTCCTCGCTGTGGAACGGCCCGTAGATCTCTGCGGTGTCGATATGGGTCACCCCCAGGTCCAGCGCCCGGTGGATGGTGCGGATCGACTCGGTGTCGTCCAGGGAGCCTTCATGGGTGTAGGTGCCGGCCATCGTCATCGCTCCGAGGCCGATGCGTGAGACATCCAGGCCGCCCAGGGAAATGTGCTTCATGTTTCGGGGATCCTCCTCGTCCGGGGGTCGAGGGAACGGCCCCGGGATCCACTCAACTCCCGCCCGCCGCGATCAGCCAGGGTCTGCCGGTACGGGTACCCGCAGGGCCCCCATGGCGGTGCTTGCCCGGCGATCCCGCGCCCTCAGTCGGACTGGCGGGCGCGCTTGCGGTCGAGCAGGTTCAGGTCGGCCCGGTGCAGCAGCTCGGTCAACGATTCCCCCGGCAGATGCTGGGCCAGGCCGGTGGACCACGGGGCCGGATGGATCCGGGTCATCCGGCCGATCCATTCCGCGGCCGCGGCATCGGTGAACAGCACCACGAATTCGTCCCCGCCGAAGCGGCCGATCAGGGCCGAGGCCGGCAACAACCTCTGCCAGGCGGCGGTGACCTCCTGGAGGAGCAGGTCGCCGGCCAGGTGGCCGGCGCTGTCGTTGATCCGTTTGAAGTTGTCCATGTCGATGATCGCGACGGTGACCTGACCGCGGGTGGCACCGATGGTCCGCTCGGCGATGTCGACCCAGGCGGTGCGACTGGCTACCCCGGTCAACGCATCGGTGGTGCTGCGCCGGCGGAGCTCGGTGGTCAGCCTGTTCAGCAGCAGGGCCAGCGCCCACGCCGTGACGATCACGGTCAGCACACTCACCACGGGAGGGCGGATCGGGGCCAGCAGGGCGCTCACGGCGAACACTCCGGTGCTCCAGGTGACCTGCAGGTACAACGACCGGGAGACCGAGAAGTAACCGGCGTAGGTGGACACCGCGATCACCGCCGGTCCGAGGGAGATGACGGCGACGTCACGGGCGGCGGCGTAACCCAGGACCCCGATCATCAGCGAGAACAGGGCAAGGAGGGCCTGGATGGCCCATCGCGGCAGGGTGTCCCCGCGTCCGGCAAGCAGGAGGGCGATGAGGGCTCCGGCCACGGCCACCCCGCGGTAGAGGCCGATCGGGGCTCCCGGGAAGGTGTTGATCCAGCCCGAGATGACGCACATCGCCGCGCCGGCCAGGAACATCACGGCCAGTACATTCGCCCGGGCCGGGGCCAGGTCGTACTGCCAGGACCGGTCCAGCTGGCGTTGCCGCATGTTCGCCTCCGTCGGTCCAGGGGTACGCCCCGCCAGACGGGGGATACCCAGGGAGCGGAATAATGTAACCCGCTGCGACAACAGCACACCTGACAGTAACTGATCTTGGTCGGCGGGTGAAGGGATCGAAGTCGGATCACCCCAGGTGAGCACCCCGGCGAGCCGTGACCTCCGCCACGTGCCATCCTCAGCGGTGTGACGACGAACCCCACCACCGGGCGAGCCGTGCCGAACTGTCACATTTCGTCGACACCAGGTCACACGGCTGTGGAGCAACCGGAACACAGCCCGACCAGGGTGGAGGACATGAGCATTTCACTGGTCCACCGCCCGGCGGCGCAGAGCCCCCACTACCCGGAGAGCACCCGCGACCGGATGCGCTCGACGGCCACTTTGGTCCTCGGCCGGTTGTTGCTGCTGCCCGCGTTCCTGCGCAGCCCCAGGCGCAGCAGGTACGTGGCCTGCCAGTGGGCGCTGAGCCTGCGGTTCCCGCGGACCTCCCTGACCGGCTTGACACCCGAGGCCAGGCGGCAGTTCACCCAGGCGCAGACCATCGCCTTCTGGCGGGACGGCCAGCTGATCGGGCTGACCTCGGGACACCGTGACCACGCCGAGCAGGAGGCGTACTTCGCACAGAAGGTGGTCGAGACCGGTTCGGCGGCGCATGCACGCCGGTACGTGCTCCCCGCTGCCGAGTCCGCGCACGTTGCCGGTACCGCCTTCGACGTCCGGCCGCGGGCCGGTGCGGCGTGGCTGGAGGAGTACGGGGCCGCCCACGATCTCTACCGCACCTACGACAACGAGTGGTGGCATTTCGAGTACCGGCCGGAGCAGCAGGGTCGGGCCCTGCCCCGGCTGCCGCATCCGGGTTTCAGCCCGGCCCCCGGACCCGGTGGGTCATGATCGTGGGGCACCTCTGACTGCGCACCGCAGTACCACCGCCCCGGGAGATCACCACATGTCACGTCTGCTGCTGGTCGAGGACGACTCCGCACTCGCCGAGGCCCTGGCGCTGGCCCTCGGCGGCCTGGGACACCGGCTGACCGTGGCCGGCTCGGGCGAGGAGGCCCTGGAGATGCTGCTGCCGGGACCGGCACCGGTGGACCTGGTGCTGCTGGACGTGATGCTCCCCGGGATCGACGGCTTCGAGGTCTGTCGCCGCATCCGCGCCCGTGACCTGGTCCCGGTCATCCTGCTGACGGCTCGGGGGGATGCGGTCGACGTGGTGGTCGGGTTGGAGGGCGGCGCGGACGACTACGTCGTGAAACCGGTCGAACCGCGGGTGCTGGACGCCCGGATCAAAACGATCCTGCGGCGCGCGGCCGTGCAACCGGCACCACCGACGACGGTGGAGACCGTCGGCGACCTGACGGTCGACCGGGCCGGGATGAAGGTGTTCCGAGCCGGTGCGGAACTGCGGCTCACCGCCACCGAGACAAGGCTGTTGTTGGAGTTCGCCGACCATCCCGGCCAGGTGCTGACCCGCCAGGCATTGCTGAAACGGGTGTGGGACTACGGGTTCGCCGGTGACTCCCGGCTGGTCGACGCCGCGGTGGCGCGGCTGAGGGCCAAGATCGAGCCGGATCCGGGGAACCCCTCGCTGCTGCGGACCGTCCGCGGGCTGGGGTACCGGTTGGACGTGCCGTGACCGCGAGCTCTCCGGCGACCCCCGCGGGGCGGCGTCCGGACCTGTGGTCCCGGTTGGGGCTGCGGGCCGGTATCGCGCTGACGGTCCTGCTGCTCGTGGTGGCTGCGACCGTGGCCATGGCGGTTGTGGCCTACCGGCTGCAGGCGGGGTCCACCCGGGACCGGTTCGTCGCCTCTGCCCTGGCCGGTTTCGCCTCCGACGCCCAGCAGGCGAACAAGCACGAGAACCCGGAGGGCGGCAGCAAGGTCGACCGGGTCGCCGACTTCATGCAAGGCAGACTTGGGCTGCAGTGGGCGGTGGTGAACCTCCGTGGGCCATCGGGGCCGCTGTCGACCAGGGTGGACGACCGGTACCTGCCGGCTGTCGTCAGCCAGGGATTCGACGGGGTCGTGCCGGCTGCGGCGATCGAGATCGCCCTGGAAGGGTTGGCCCCCTTCACCTTCAGCACCGACACCGGCAACGATCCGCAATTCGTGGTGGCCGGGCAGGTCTCCACCGACCTGGTGCTGGTGGAGTTCTACAGCACCCGGAAAATGGAGGCGGAGCTGCGGAATCTGCGTCTGCAGCTGGGGGCGGTGGCTCTGGTGGTGTCGGCGTTGGCCCTGGGACTGGGAACGGCGGCGGCGACCCGGATCCAACGCCGGGTGTCGGTAGCCGCAGGAGCGGCCGCCAGACTGGGTGCAGGGGACCTGCAGGTGCGCCTTCCCGTCCAGGGGAGGGACGAGATCGCCGACCTGGCGGTGTCTTTCAACGTCATGGCCGCGCGTCTGGGCGAATCGATCGAGCAGCTGCGCGAGAAGGACGAACAGCAACAGCGTTTCGTCGCCGATGTCGCCCATGACCTGCGCACCCCGGTGGCTTCCATGCTCGCCGCGGCGGATTCCCTCGACAGCGACGACCCCGCCGGTCGTGAGCGCTCGGCGGAATTGGTCCGGACCCAGGCGCGTCGGATGAGCGCCCTGGTCGCGGACCTGTTGGAGATGTCCAGGTTCGACGCCGGGGCGGCCGAGTTCCGGCCGGAGCTGGTGGATCTGGTTGCCCTGGTCGATGATGCGATCGAAGGGATCGCCGCGGAGGGCGTCACCGTGGACGCCCCGGCGGAGTGCACGGTGTCGGCCGACCCGCGCCGGTTGCACGCCGTCGTCACCAACCTGATCAGCAACGCACTGCGCCACGGGCGGCCGCCGATCACCGTCACCATCGCCGTTGATCCTCGGGCGCAGGAGATCTCGGTGGCGGTGGCCGACTCCGGGCCGGGGGTGCCCGCCGAACTCGCCCCGTATATCTTCGACCGGTTCACCCGGGGGGACCGTGCCCGGGCGCACACCGAGGGGAGCGGGCTGGGCCTGGCGATCGTCGCGGAGAACATCCGCCTGCACGGCGGACGACTGGTGACCTACAACCGTGGTGGCGCGGTGTTCGAGTTCACGCTGCCCCGAGCGTCGCTGACCGACACCTCCCACGGCTGAGTACGGCCGTCGGTCAGTGGTCCTCCTCGGCCCTGGCCAAGGCCGCATCCACCCGTTCACGTGCACCGGCGAGGAACTTCTCGCACACCCGGGCCAGTTCCTCACCCCGCTCCCACATCGCCAGTGAGTCGTCCAGACTCAGCCCGCCGGCCTCCAGGCGCTCCACGACGTGGGCGAGTTCCTCGCGGGCCTGCTCGTAGGACAGTGCGGTGACCGCCTCGTCGGGGGCCGCGCTCACGTCGGCCGGTTTCTTCGTCGCCATTGCAGTGGGTGCCATTCTTGTCCGTGGGTCAGGGGTGTCAGGTCGGTTCGGCGGCGGTTCAGCCCGGAGCCGGTTCGGTCCCGGAGCTGACGGCCAGCACCGCACCGTCGGCCACCCGGATGCGCAGCGCGGACCCGGCCGGTGCCTGGTCGGTGGAGCGCAGAACGGCACCGTCGACCTGAACGACCGCGTATCCGCGGCTGAGGGTGGCCGCCGGACCGAGGGCGGTCAACTGGGCCCGGCGATGTCTGACCATTGCCTCGGCCGCGTCCAGGGTCCGGTCGGCGTCCCGGCGGATTCGCGCCACGACGGCCGCCACCTCGTCGGACCGCCGGAGCAGTGGACCGTGCGGGTCGCGCAGCACCGGCCGGTTCGTCAACGAGGCGAGCCGGGCCTGCTCGGTGGTCACCCAGCCGGACAGTGCCCGCCGGGCCCGCCGCTGCAGCTGATCGACAGCACGGCCCTCGGCCACGGCATCCGGGACGACCCGTTTGCCGGCGTCGGTGGGGGTGGAACACCGCACATCGGCGACGTCGTCGACGATCGGATGGTCCGGCTCGTGACCGATCGCCGAGACCACCGGGGTCCGGCAGGCGGCGACCGCCCGGCACAGGGTCTCGTCGGAGAACGGCAGCAGATCCTCCACCGACCCTCCGCCCCTGGCGAGGATGATCACCTCGACCGCCGGGTCGGCATCGAGCGTGGCCAGGGCATCGATCAGACCGGCGGCCGCGCCCGATCCCTGGACCGCGGTGTTGACGATGCGGAAGACCACGGCGGGCCACCGGGCCCGGGCGTTGGCCAGTACATCCGATTCCGCGGCACTGGCCCGGCCGGTGATCAGACCCACGGTCCGCGGCAGGAAGGGCAACGGCTTCTTCCGCGCCGGGGAGGTCAGCCCTTCGACCCGGAGCAGCTCTCGCAACCGTTCCAACCGGGCCAGCAGCTCGCCCAGACCCACCGGGTGCAGCTCGTCGACCCGGAACGACAACGATCCGCGGCCGGGGTAGAAGTCGAACTTCCCGTGGACCACCACCCGATCACCCTCGGCGGGTGGTCGGGCGAGGGTGTCGAGGGCGGTGCGGCGGCAGTTCACCGAGATCGACATGTCGACCGCGGGGTCCCGCAGGGTCAGGTAGGCCACGCTCGACCCGGGGCGCAGGTTGATCTGGGCGATCTGGCCCTCGATCCAGGCGGCCGGCGCCCGACCGATGTACTCCGTCATCCGCTGGGCCAGGGCACGGACCGGCCACGGCTGCTCACGGCTGGTGTCCCCGGCCCGCGCCGGTGGTGCCGTCACGGATGCTCCAGGGTGGTCAGCCGGTTGGACAACAAGGTCAGGAACGAGGCCCGGTTCTGATGCTCCTGCTCGTAGGTGACCAGCTCGGCCACCTCGGGCGCGGTCAGCTCCTTGAGCACATGGCGGAGCTCGGACAGCGTCAACCCGTCGAAGCCGGGGACGGGTCCGGTGTCATCGCTCGGGGCGGTACCTGTCCCGCGCTCCTCGCTCGGGAGCGGTGGAACGCCCGGGTCCTCAACGCCCGGGTCCTCAACGCCCGGGTCGCCTGCGACCTCCACGCCGTCCTCGTCGTCGATCCGCGACCAGGGTGTGCGCTCGGCCGGTTCGGACTCCTCGCCCTGACCGAACGGCAGCCCGGCCAGCGCCGTGTCGCCCTTGGCCGCCCAGTCGGTCAGGTGCTGGTTGAGTCTCATCGAGGCTCTGGCCGCCTGTCCGGCCAGGGCGATGGGCAGTCCGGGGAGCTCCTCGGGGAGGCGTCGAACCACGTCAACGGCCTCGGCGACGAGGCCGGCGGCGACACGAACCACGAAGGGCAGCGGGGATGACATGTGTCCAGCCTGCCTCATCGGGAGCCGCCGTAGGTGCACGCCTCTACGATGGTCCTATGTCTGTGCCGAATCGCCGTGTCCTGCTCGCCGCCCCCCGTGGATATTGCGCGGGGGTGGACCGCGCCGTCATCACCGTGGAGAAGGCCCTGGAGCAGTACGGCGCCCCGGTCTACGTGCGCAAGCAGATCGTGCACAACAAGCACGTGGTGGCCACCCTGGAGGCCCGCGGTGCGATCTTCGTCGAGGAGACCGACGAGGTCCCGGAGGGTGCGCTGGTGGTCTTCTCGGCCCACGGTGTCTCCCCGGCCGTCCATCACGAAGCGGCCGACCGTAACCTGCGGGTGATCGACGCGACCTGCCCGTTGGTCACGAAGGTGCACAAGGAGGCGGTGAAGTTCGCCGCCGAGGGGTACGACATCCTGCTGATCGGCCACCGGGGCCACGAAGAGGTCGAAGGCACCCAAGGGGAGGCCCCCGAGGTCATCCAGGTGGTCAACGACGCCTCCGACGTGGACAAGGTCGAGGTGGCCGACCCTTCGAAGGTGATCTGGCTGTCCCAGACCACCCTGAGCGTCGACGAGACCCTGGACACGGTGGATCTGCTCCGCCGTCGGTTCCCGTTGATGACGAGCCCGCCGAGTGACGACATCTGTTACGCGACCCAGAACCGCCAGGAAGTGGTCAAGCAGATCGCGCCCGAGTGCGATCTGGTGATCGTGGTCGGCTCCCGGAACTCCTCCAACTCGGTCCGTCTGGTCGAGGTGGCCTTGGACGCGGGTGCGCGCACCTCCTACCTGGTCGATTTCGCCCATGAGATCGACGAGAGCTGGTTGAACGGGGTCAGCACCGTCGGTGTGACCTCCGGGGCGTCGGTGCCCGAGGAACTCGTCGAGGGTGTGCTGGAATGGCTGGCCGAACGCGGCTTCGCCGATGTCGAACTGTTCACCGCTGCCAAGGAGACGCTGACCTTCTCCCTGCCGAAGGAATTGCGCAAGGATCTGCGCCCGGCCCAGGCTTGAGCCCGGCCGAGGGCGCACCGGCGCCCTTCAGAGGCTGACCTGACACAGCGCGTCTGGCACCGGTGTCTGGAGGTCAGTGCGGTCGTGTGGGTGCGGGCACCGGTGGGCTGTCGATCCACTCGAAGCCGAGGTTGCCGGGGTGGACCCGGATCAGCACCGAGCTGCCCGGGTCGAAGTTTCCTTCGATGGTGAACGGCGCCTCCCCGTCGGCCCAGTGCTGGACGGTGTTGTGGGAGGGGCCCTTGACCGCATGGGTGTACCCCAGGACGGTCACGACGTGGATCTGCACCGGTGCCCGGTCCACTGCCTGGTTGAAGTGGTCGACGGCCGTGGTGCCGCTCCAGCCGGCGAACGGGAGCATCATCACCGCCGCGAGGGCGAGGTGGTCATCGCGGATCCGCATCACGTACCGCATCAGCAGCACCAGGACCACCGCATAGGCCGCCCCCAGCCCGAGGCCCACCCAGAACGGGAGCCAGCGCACGTTCTGGCCGCGGGAGAACCCGGCGCTCCAGCCGATCCCCGGGCCGATCCCCAGGGTGATCCCGAGCAGGATCGACAGCACGTTGCCGAGTCCGGCCGATCGCGGCGTGGGGGAGACGGTTCCAGGGAGGTCTGCGGAATGTGCGCTCACCTAGCTGACAACGTCTGTCGGCCCCGGATTGTTGTCCGGTCAGCCCTGATCCGGCAGTCTCCGCGCTGACGGTGCACACCCGCGCGAGAGCAGGAACCGCCGGTGAAGAGGTGGTTCTCCCTGGTCAGACGTGCTGCGGCGTGACCGGGGTCGAGGTTGCGGTCGAACGCAGCGGCTGAACGAAGATCCGGATCACGCCGATGACGAGCGCGGCACCCGTGGCGATGGCCATCGTCGGGAAGGTCGCGACGTACACGGTGGCGGAGGACAGGATCGACAGCTTCACGTTGGAACTGAGCAGGAGCGCGAGGGTCAGCCCGACGATGATCACCAGCGGTCCCTGCACCATGGGGGTGAAGATGGAGCCCCGCCGGGTGGCGAGGGCCGCCAGGACACAGCCGGCGATGCTCAGGATCTGGAAAGCCGCACCGAGGGTCGAACCCTCCAGCTGACCGTCCGAACCGGAGATGTTGATGAAGGCTCCGATGGCTGCGGGCAGCAGCCCGAGCAGGACCGCGGCCCACCAGGGGAGGCCCTTGAGGGTCGGGATGACCGAGGCGTTGGCGGTGGCCGGCGCGGCTGAATCTGGAGTGCTCACGGGTCCACGGTATCGCGGCGGGGCTGGTGGGGTGGACCTTTGCCGTTATCCGGTGGCGGTGTCCTCGGCGAACTCGGCCGCCTGCGGGTACCGCGGCATCCGGTCGATCTGCTCGATTTCGTCCAGTCGCGTCTGGCTGACACCCAGATCTGTGAGCTTGCGCGCCGTCACCAGAACCCGGGACTCGATGGAGGAGACCGAGGCGTTGTAGGCCTCAACGGACCTTGTCAGGCTCAGACCCAACTTCGTCAGGTGGGAGCCCATGGTGGCGAGCCGACCGTGCAGATCCCGTCCGAGTTGATGGATCAGCTCCGCGTGGCTGCCGAGCTTCTCCTGCCGCCAGCTGTACGCGACCGTCCTCAACAAGGTGATCAGGGTGGTGGGTGTGGCGATCACCACATTCTTCGAGAAGGCGTACTCGGTCAGCCCAGGATCCCGGGAAAGGGCGGCATCGAGCAACGGCTCGCCGGGGATGAACATGACGACGAACTCCGGGCTCGGTTGGAAGTGTCGCCAGTAGGCCTTCTGGGCGAGCTGATCGACGTGGTGCCGGACGGCCCGGGCATGCGCCTGGAGGTGGCCCTGGGAATCGGCGCCGGTGCCGCTCTCCTCGGAGTCCAGCGCCTGCAGCCAGGCGTTGAAGGGGACCTTCGAATCGACGGGGATCGTTCGACCGCCGGACAACCGGACCACCAGGTCGGGTCGGGCCAGGTTGTCGCCCGACCCGACGGTCACCTGGGTGTCGAAATCGCAGTGTTCGGTCATTCCGGCCAGTTCGACGATGCGCTGCAGTTGGAGCTCCCCCCACCGGCCGCGGATCTGCGGGGAGCGCAGGGCGCCGGCCAGGCTCCTGGTCTGCTGGCCCAGTTCGGCCGAGGTCCGGTGCAGGGCGGCGACCTGCTCCCGCAGCGCCGTGTAGGAACCGACCCGCTCACGTTCGATCTCCCGGAGCTGACCTTCCACCCGCACCAGCGCATCGGCTGCGGGGGCGAGCAGCGCGCCGACGGCGATGGCGTCCGCGCGTTCCTCGGGGGCGGCTTTGGCGGCGGGGTTCGCCCGGCCCAGGTAGAAGCCGAGGGCGAGGCCGACGAGCAGCAGGGCCAGGGCCCAGATCAACGAGGAGGTGTCCATGGCGATGACCCTGCCCCAGACCACCGACACCGGGCGGGGACCGACCGCCGGACAGGGCAGGGGAGTGTTGCGTCGGTCACAGTCGAGTGGGTGGCCGCGCCGTGCGGGAGGAAACCTGCCCAGGTCGGGGGTCGGGCGCAAATGCAGGGCATTCCCGGCGGAACGGCGGTGAATCTTCCCGACCCGTATTCGGTGATGTATTGTTGACCGTTTTGATCAGAATAACTGATGTTGTCAATACCGGGTTATGCTCTGCCACATGTCGAATCAAGGTGTTCTCCTTGTCTCGCGCCGTGAGGTGGACCTCCTGCGCGTGGCGAGCAGCACCTGTCGGCGTTTCCGCAGATAAATCCGACCGCCGTTCGTATCGAGCCGTCGGGATTCGATCTCGCCGCCCGTTCCTGTCGAACCGGTCCTCGCGTGCGTTCGTCTCCTGATGGCCACAGCTCATCGAGGACTCGCCGTGCCTTCGTCCGTACCTGCTGAAGTCGTCACTTCTGCCGTTGATTCCCCTGCACCCGAGGTTGCTCCCGGAGCCGACGCACCCGTCGCCGCCCGCACCCCGCGGGCAGCCGCCGGTGCGCCGGACCGCCGCCGACCCGCTCCTGCCCAGCAGAAGGGCCAGGGGCAATGGGGTCTGGGGCATCGCGAACCGCAGAACCCCAACGAGCGGATGAAGAAGGACGACGACGGGCTCAACTGTCGGGCGCGGATCGAGAACATCTACCGGTACACCGGCTTCGACGGTATCGACCCGGCCGATCTCCGTGGACGTTTCCGCTGGTGGGGTCTGTACACCCAGCGTGCGCCCGGGATCGACGGCGGCCGCACCGCCGTCCTGGAACCGCATGAGCTCGAGGACAAGTACTTCATGCTCCGCGTGCGGATGGACGGCGGTCTGCTGACCCCGGCCAGCCTGCGGGTGGTCGGGGAGATCTCGACGCAGTACGCCAGGGACACCGCCGATCTGACCGATCGGCAGAACGTGCAGTACCACTGGATCCGCATCGAGGACGTCCCCGACATCTGGGAGAAGCTCGAAGCGGTCGGACTGTCCACCGCGGAGGCCTGCGGCGACGTGCCCCGGGTGGTGCTCGGCTCGCCCGTCGCCGGTGTCGCCAAGGACGAGATCATCGACGGCACACCGGCCATCGAGGAGATCATCGCCAAGTACATCGGCTCGCCGGAGTACTCGAACCTGCCCCGCAAGTTCAAGACCTCCATCTCCGGTTCCCCGCGCCAGGACGTGGCCCACGAGATCGCCGACGTCGCCTTCATCGGATCGGTCCATCCCGAGCACGGTCCGGGGTTCGACCTCTGGGTCGGCGGCGGGCTGTCGACGAACCCGATGCTGGGGCAGCGGGTCGGGGCCTGGGTCCCGCTGGACGAGGTGGCCGACGTCTGGGCCGGTGTCATCGGGATCTTCCGCGACTTCGGCTACCGCCGGTTGCGCACCCGGGCCCGGCTGAAGTTCCTGGTCGCCGACTGGGGTATCGAGAAGTTCCGGCAGGTGCTGGAGAACGACTACCTGGGGCGCCCGTTGATCGACGGACCCGCCCCGGCGGTCTGGGACGGCTCCCGTGATCACGTCGGTGTGCACGAGCAGAAGGACGGCAATTTCTACATCGGGGTCAACCCGACCGTTGGCCGTGTCTCCGGAACGGTGCTGACCGCTCTGGCCGATCTCGCCGAAGCCCATGGCGGGCGACGGATCCGCACCACCAGCGACCAGGGGCTGGTGTTCCTGGACATCGCACCGGAGAAGGTGGACTCCTTCGTCGAGGGTCTCGGTGCACTCGGGCTCTCCGTCAAACCGTCGACCTTCCGGCGGAACATGATGGCCTGCACCGGAATCGAGTTCTGCAAGCTGGCGATCGTGGAGACCAAGGCCCGCGGCATCGCGATGGTCGACGAGTTGGAGAAGCGGATCGGCGATCTCGACGTGCCGCTGACGATCAACCTCAACGGCTGCCCCAACGCCTGTGCCCGGACCCAGACCGCGGACATCGGGCTCAAGGGCATGCTCGTCACCGATGCCGACGGCAACCAGACCGACGGCTTCCAGGTGCACCTGGGCGGTGGCCTCGGGCTCGACGCCGGGTTCGGGCGGAAACTGCGGGGACACAAGGTGTCCGGCGCAGAGTTGACCGACTTCGTCGAGCGGGTCATCGTCAACTTCCAGCAGCACCGCGAGGGCGGGGAGCGGTTCGCCCAGTGGGTGGCCCGCGCCGAGGAGGAACTGCTGCGATGACCACGAACCGGGCTCCGGCCCAGTACTGCCCCTACTGCGGGGAGACGAACCTGTGGCCGCACGAGGCCTCGCACGGGGCCTGGACCTGCCGCGATTGCGCTCGGGTGTTCAGCGTCAAGTTCCTCGGGCTGTCGGGATCGCTCATCTCGACCGACGAACCGACGGGTGAGACCACATGATCACCGTCGTACGTGGCCGTGAAGAGTTACGACAGCTGGCTGTGGATGCCGGACGAGAACTCGAGAACGCCAACGCGGAGGAGATTCTCGGCTGGGCGGCTCGGACCTTCGGTGCCGGCCTCGCCGTGACCGCCTCGATGCAGGACACGGTGCTGGCCCATCTGGCCGCGAAGGTCATGCCCGGGATCGACGTGCTGTTCCTCGACACCGGTTACCACTTCGTCGAGACCATCGGAACGGCCGACGCCGTCGAGGCCGTGTACGAGGTGAACCTGCGTCGGTTGCTGCCCCTGCAGACCGTCGCCGAGCAGGACGCCGAGTACGGCCCGAAACTGCACGACCGGGACCCGGATCTGTGTTGCGCCCTGCGCAAGGTCGCCCCGTTGAACGCCGCCCTGGCCGGGTACGAGGCCTGGGCGACCGGGGTGCGCCGGGAGGAGTCCCCGGCGCGGGCCGACACCCCGGTGGTCGGCTTCGACGAGAAGAAGGGCCGGGTCAAGATCGCCCCGCTCGCCCGGTGGACCGAGGACGACGTCCGCCGCTACGCCGAGATCAACGGGGTCCTGATGAACCCGTTGCTGCAACTGAACTATCCGTCCATCGGCTGCGAGCCGTGCACCAGGGCGGTGCAGCCCGGCGAGGACGCACGTGCCGGGCGATGGGCCGGAACGACGAAAACCGAATGTGGGCTGCATAAATGACGACCGGATCGACGTACGAACAGGATCGGACCGAGGCGCCGCTCGCGGGCGCGCCCCGTGCCGCCGCCGGGGTGACGGTGTGGCTGACCGGCCTGCCCTCGGCCGGCAAGACCACCATTGCCAACGCGCTGGCGACCGAGCTGATCGACCTGGGAAGGGATTTCGAGATCCTGGACGGTGACGAGGTACGGACCCACCTCTCCAAGGGGTTGGGGTTCAGCCGCGCGGACCGGGACACCCACGTCCGGCGGATCGGTTTCGTGGCCGAGCTTCTCGCCAGCCACGGTGTGGTGGTGATCGTCCCGGTCATCGCCCCCTACGCCGCCGTGCGGGACGAGATCCGGGAGCACCACCTGGAACAGGGCACCCAGATCATCCAGGTGCACCTGTCCACCGCCGTCGAGGTGTGCGCCGACCGTGATGTGAAAGGCTTGTACGCCAAGGCCGCTCGCGGGGAGATCAGCAACATGACGGGGGTCACCGACCCCTACGAGATCCCGGCCGAGCCGGATCTGCGGATCGACACCGCCGCCGTCGATCTGACCACCAGTGTCGCCCTGTTGACCAGTCTGCTTGCCGAGAGGAATCTGCTGTGACAAGCACCCAGGTGTCACCCGCGGTAGCTGCCGACCCGCAGCTCGCCGCATTGGAGTCCGAAGCGATCCACATCCTGCGGGAGGTGGCCGGCGAGTTCGATCGCCCGGTCATCCTGTTCTCCGGGGGCAAGGACTCGGTGCTGGTACTTCACCTGGCGCGCAAGGCCTTCCACCCCGCGCCGGTACCGTTCGCCCTCCTGCACGTGGACACCGGCCACAACTTCCCGGAGGTGCTGCACTACCGGGACGAGGTCGCCGCCTCCGGGGGGCTGCGTCTGCACGTGGCCAAGGTCCAGGACTGGATCGACGACGGTCGGTTGGCCGAGCGCCCGGACGGCACCCGCAACCCGTTGCAGACCGTGCCGCTGCTGGACTCGATCAACGATCTGGGTTTCGACGCCGTCATCGGCGGTGCCCGGCGTGACGAGGAACGTTCCCGTGCCAAGGAGCGCATCTTCTCCATCCGCGATGCCTTCGGGGGCTGGGACCCGCGTCGTCAGCGCCCGGAGCTGTGGGACCTGTACAACGGCCGGCACGCACCGGGTGAGCACACCAGGGTCTTCCCGATCTCGAACTGGACCGAGCTCGACGTCTGGCGCTACATCGCCAAGGAGCAGATCGAACTGCCCCAGATCTACTACGCCCACGAACGGGATGTCTTCTCGCGCAGCGGGATGTGGCTGACCCCGGGGGAGTGGGGCGGCCCGAAGCCGGGTGAGGAGATCGTCCGCAGGCAGGTCCGCTACCGGACCGTCGGCGACATGTCGTGCACCGGGGCCGTCGATTCCTCGGCGGACACCGTCGCCGCCGTCATCGAGGAGATCATCGGGACCCGGATCACCGAGCGTGGGGCCACCCGGGCCGACGACCGGATGACCGAGGCAGCCATGGAGGACCGGAAGCGCGAGGGGTACTTCTAATGACCACGATCATCTCGAACGGAGCCGACCAGGTGCAGGATCAGCGGGAGAACCCGGTGCCGGACGCAGGGCCTGCGACGCCCGTCCACCGCGGCCTGCTCCGCTTCGCCACGGCAGGTTCGGTGGACGACGGCAAGTCCACCCTGGTCGGGCGGTTGCTGTACGACTCCAAGTCGGTGCTCAGCGATCAGCTGGAGGCAGCCGAGCGGACCAGTACCGCGCGTGGCTCGGCCACCGTCGATCTCTCCCTGCTGGTGGACGGCCTGCGGGCGGAGCGGGAACAGGGCATCACCATCGATGTCGCCTACCGCTACTTCGCCACCCCCGCGCGCACCTTCATCCTGGCCGACACCCCCGGGCATGTGCAGTACACCCGCAACACCGTCACGGGTGCCTCGACCGCCGATGTGGTGGTGGTCCTGGTGGACGCGCGGACCGGTGTGATCGCGCAGACCCGCAACCACGCGACCGTGGCGGCCCTGTTGGGGGTGCCACACCTGGTGCTGGCGGTCAACAAGATCGACCTGGTCGACTACGACCAGGAGGTGTTCGACCGGATCGCCGGTGAGTTCGCCGACTACGCCACGGGTCTGGGGATCAAGGATGTCGTGGCGGTGCCGATCTCGGCCCTCAACGGCGACAACGTGGTCACCCGGTCCGAGGCCATGCCCTGGTACGACGGACCGAGCGTGCTCGAGTTCCTGGAGACTGTGGACATCACGCATGACCGGGACGACCAGTCGATGCGGTTCCCGGTGCAGTACGTGATCCGACCGGGCTCGGACTACGCGGCCGATCCGGACTACCGCGGGTACGCCGGTCGGATCTCCGCCGGTACCGTGCGCCGTGGTGATCCGATCGTCGTTCTGCCGCAAGGTATCCCGACCTCCGTCGTGGGTATCGACACCGCGGACGGGCCGCGCGAGGTGG
The DNA here is from genome assembly GCA_003576535.1 of Nakamurella silvestris. Classification (GTDB taxonomy): domain Bacteria; phylum Actinomycetota; class Actinomycetes; order Mycobacteriales; family Nakamurellaceae; genus Nakamurella; species Nakamurella silvestris. Next base: position 95,633 of record QXCQ01000234.1, read on the forward strand.
CCTATGCCGGTGAGTCGGTGACTCTGCTGCTGGCCGACAACATCGACATCGCGCGTGGGGACCTGCTGGCCGCGGCCGCGGATGCACCCCGCACGCTGACCGAGTTCCAGGCCACGGTCACCCAGCTCGGGGACAAGCCCTTGCGGAAGGGGGCCAGGCTGCTGCTGCGCTACGGCACCAGCACCTCCCGGGTGATCGTCGGATCCCTCGACCACCTGCTGCACATCGACACCCTGCAGGTGGCCGAGTCGCCCGAGCAGCTGGCGTTGAACGACATCGGGCTGATCACCCTGCGCCTGGTGGAGCCGCTGCCGGTGGAGCCGTACCGGAACGGCGGCCGGGTCGGTTCGCTGTTGTTGGTCGATCCCGCGGACGGCACCACGGTGGCGGCCGGGATGGTCGGCGACCGCCAGCAGGATCTGCACCCCCGGAGCTGACGGCCCCCGTTCTCGCGCACGTTCCTGCTCCTCGCGCACGAAGTTTCGTGCGCGAGGAGTAACATCGTGCGCGGGAACTGGGGGTTTCCACTGGTGGCAGACCGCCTGCGGCCTTATGGTCGGTGGGTCGGGAACCACCGTTGCCGCTCGGCAACCCTGCGGAAGTGGGCAGCAATGCGCAGATCACATTCGGTCGCTCTCGTCACTGCACTCCTGGCCGTCGTCGCCGGGCTGACGGCCGGTACGGCCGCGGCGTCTGGGTCGGCACCCGCCGCGACCCGTGCGGCGGCCGAAACCGCACCCGCCGCACGGGCCGCGGCTCCGGGCGCACCCTTCGGGGTGCTCGACGGGGGCAAGTACACCCCCGGTGGGGTCATCGTCGCAGGTTGGGCCGCCTACCGCGGAACCCCGCAGCGCCCGTTGAAGGTCCACGTGTACCTCGACGGCACCCTCGTCACGCAGGTGACGGCCGACCAACCGCGCCCGGACGTGGCACGGAAGTTCCCCGGGGTGTCCGCCGACACTGGGTTCCGGGTGTTCCTGCCCGTGGGGCTGACCGCACAGATCCACACCGTGTGCGTCTACGCGATCCGGGCCGCCGGTGCCCCGGGGAAGAATCCGCAGATCGGGTGCAGTTCCTTCGCCGTTCCCGACAGCCCGCTCGGCGGGTACGACCTCAGCGGATTGGGTGATCGTCACATCCATGTGGTCGGGGCGGTCGCCGATCCCAACACCACCCGTCCGATCCAGGTGCGGATCACCCTGGACGGCCGGGTGCTGAACACGATCCTGGCGAACAAGGCCAGTTTCGTCTACGAGGACAGGGCGGGCAATCGCACCACCCAGCCGGCGAACGGGCACGGGTTCGACCTCGCCTTCAACCTGCCTGCCGACACCAAGGTCCACCAGGTGTGCACCTCTGCGTTGAACGCACCCGGCACACCGGGCACGGACGGGACTACCTGCAAGTCCGTCCGATCCAGCTGAATTTCCCCTGTTCCCGCGCACGATGTTCGTCCTCGCGCACGTTGCACGGTGCGCGAGGTTGAACATCGTGCGCGGGAACGGACTCGTTTGAATGAATTGCTTTTCCCTTCCGCGTTATGCGTCTGGTGAATCGGGTACCTACGCATTTAGAGTCGATTGACTTTCCGATGCCGACGTCGGCATTGTCTGACAATGAGGGGGATTTGTGCGTAGAACACTCGCAATGTCCATTTTGTCCACGGTGGTTCTCGCCGGCATCTCGGTCGGGGCGGTGCCGGCCTCGGCGAGCCCGACGACCGCCGTCACCCAGGCGGCGGCGGTCGGAGCGCCTTTCGGCTCCTTGGATCTCGGCGAATACGTGCCCGGCGGTATCGGCGTGAAGGGGTGGGTCGCCTTCAAGGGCTCCCCGCAGAAATCCCTGAAGGTCCACATCAAACTCGACGGGAAACTGCTCACCGGGTTGTCGGCGAACCAACCGCGTCCGGATGTCGCCAAGAAGTACCCCGGGGTGACCACGAACACCGGATTCAGCTCGTTCCTGCCCACCAAACTCGCTGCGGGGACCCACACGGTCTGCGCCTTTGCCATCAAACCGGCCGGAGCCCCCGGCGGTAATCCGAACATCGGCTGCCGGTCCTTCACCACCGGTGACAGCCCGATCGGCACCTTCGCAGCAAGCGCGTTGCGGGAGAAGTCCTTCCACGTCGTCGGCAGTGTCGGCGACCCGAACACCGTCCGAGCGATCAAGGTCAAGGTCACCCTGGACGGCAAGGTGCAGAACACGGTCACGGCGAACAAGAAGAGCTTCGTCTACGAGGAGAAGGGCAAGAAGACCACGGTCAGCGCCTACGGCCACGGTTTCGATCTCGCCCTGAAGCTTCCGTCCGGCGGCAAGGCCCACCAGCTGTGTGTGACGGCGATCAACGCCACCTCCACACCTGGCGGCAACGTCACGGGGTGCATCTCGGTCAAGTAATCCACCTGTTCCCGCGCACGTAACTGCTCCTCGCGCACGATGTTTCGTGCGCGAGGAGCAACATCCCCTCTGCGCCAGCCTGGTGTGGGACACCGGGCTGGCTGG
>QXCQ01000020.1:0-198 GCA_003576535.1 Nakamurella silvestris
ACTTCCGACTTTCATCCAGTGAATTCGCTTGCGTACATGTTCTTCTACAGAGCCAGGACCACATTCACCACGTTCAGCGTTATAACGAATCAAGTCTGCAATTGGACAACCGACATAAACGAGATCTTTAGGATAATCAAAAAGTTTGAGGTATTGATTGTTCCATGCCACCAGACACATATTTTCATCCACCACACT
>QXCQ01000020.1:263-1379 GCA_003576535.1 Nakamurella silvestris
GTGAGGCTTGGTCAAGAATGTTGGCAACTTGTCCCAAGGCTAAGCCGTTATTGACCATCGCTGTAGTTAATAAGGTACGCGCAGATGCTGCACCAATCGTTCCAGCAAGATACTGTTCGGTAAAACGCCACCACATCCCATTTGCACTGCTATTTTCATTTAAAACCACATTGTTCATAGCACAGAACTGCTGAAATGCGTGTGTTGCAGGTCCTTCACCAGTGATACGTTTAGCCAGTGCGATTAAATCGCCAACTTTGAGCTTGGCGACATCGTGGTGCAAATAGTTAATATCAGTCGAAGTATTTTGCGCAGGTAAAGGTTTGGTTTCGTAATAGAAAAAGCTTTCGGCCTGTATTTGTTCAGCAATACTTGGGCGATAAATTCGAGATACCCAGATATATAAGGTAATGTTTAATCCGAGTGCCCAAATAACACCATGTGTTAATGGTGCGAATGATTCAAAACCAAATAATGCTTCTGGTCTTAACCATTCGATATTTAAAGGACCAAACATTAAAAACTGATGTGCGAACTCACTATACTCAACAGGTAAGCNNCCTTGGCGGCTACCTCCTCGCCAATATAAACCACCAATCAATGCTGGTGAGAACTGTGCAACAGCACTGAATGCCAAAAGACCAAAAGTTGAGAGTTGGTCAATATCATTAAAGAAATGGAAGAATAGAAAACCAAGTAACATCACCGCTAAAATACACACACGACGTGTAAATTTAAGCACTTGCGGTAAGCGTTTATCATGACGGGAAAGAATGCCAAATTTCCATAAAGCAGGCATGATCAAGTCATTACTCAGCATGATAGACAGTGCGACAGAAGAGACCAAAAGCATCCCTGTAGATGCAGAAAATCCCCCTAAAAATGCCAGTAAAGATAACCAGTCTTGGTTATAACTAATCGGTAAAGAAAGTACCGCAACATCTGGAATGGTTAAATATTTCGGTGCTGCATGCAGTGCCCAACTGGCAATTGGAATAATGGCAATAATGGTAAGGATTAAATAAGCAGCAAACCAGCGTCTAGCACCTCGAATATGCTTTTCATCGCGTAACTCCACCACAGCAACGTGGAACTGACGGGGCAAACAAATAATCG
>QXCQ01000135.1 GCA_003576535.1 Nakamurella silvestris
TAAAAAATATATAACAGATAGAGCTGAAACGATGTGATCTGTTATAGTTATTTCACAACTTGTCTTGAATAATGTCATGTATAAATCCGAACAACTGGCACATAGTCTTAAAGTATTGATTGAAAATGGGACATGGAAAGCACATGAAAAACTCCCTTCACTTCGACAGCAAGTTGAACAATCTGGACTCAGCCTAATTACCGTTATGAATGCTTATCAAGAACTTGAAGCGCAGGGTTTGATTTATTCAAAAGAAAAGTCTGGTTATTTTGTCGTTGAGCAAACTTCTCAACACAGCCTACCAGTACATGTCGTCAATGAAACGATTGAAATCAACTCAGTGGTATTTAAATATTTAAAATCGATACAATCTGAAAATATCATCCCACTGGGTTCTGCATTTCCAAATAGCCAATTGTTATATTCAGCCAAGCTTATTCAATCACTAGGGCAACTTGCAAAGCAACGGCGCAGTTATGAACAAACACCCAGTTTGCCGCCAGGAAATTATCAACTGCGTAAAACTATTGCACAAAAATATGCTATGCAAGGTATCCCAACTGATCCCTCGGATATTGTGATGACTTCTGGTGGATTAGATGCCTTAAATCTTTCATTACAAGCGCTAACGCATGCTGGAGATTACATTTTATTGCAAGAAACCATGTTTTATGGCGCATGGCAAGCAGCTGAACGTCTCGGTTTAAAAGTGATTACCATTCCTGAACATGCTGAGCATGGTATTGATTTAGAGGCTTTTGAACAAGCTATTCTTAAATATCCCATCAAAGTTTGTATGATGATGTTGAATAGTCAAAACCCCATTGGTTTCACTGTAAGTGATGAGATTAAACTCAAGCTCGCCAAACTTCTGCATACTCATCAAATTTATCTCATTGAAGATGATGTCTATGAAGAACTCTACTATGGTCAAAAAAAACCGCTCCCAATGAAATATTTTGATCAGCAAAACTGGGTTCTACACTGCTCGTCTTTCTCTAAAACTTTGGGGGCAGGTTTTAGAATAGGTTGGGTCTATGCAGGAAAATTTTCTGAACATATTCAACACACTCAATTAATGAGTACACTTTCAGTCAATTCATTTATTCAAAATGCCTTGGTCGAATATTTATCTCATCGCCATTATGAAAAACATCTAAAAACTTTACGCTTAACTTTACAACGCTATAAAAAGCAATACTTTAATTATCTCAAAG
>QXCQ01000063.1:0-31235 GCA_003576535.1 Nakamurella silvestris
TTGGCGATGAACGTGCCATCGACCGGGTAACGGCGCAGGTGGTCGAAGTTGGCCACTGCGAAGTGGTCAACGCCAATGACGGGACGGGATCCCCAGCCGGGGACCTGAGCGGCGTCGGCCGCAGCGACATACAGCGGCGCGCCACCGGCGGTTACATAGACCCGCCCGTCGCCGAGGTCTGCGATGAACGTGCCATCGGCGGGGTAGGCGCGAAGGCCGGACCATTGTGCGTCCGTGAGTGTGGTGGTGGGCTGAGGTCCCCCGACCGCGCTCCAGCTGTTGACGTAGATCGGGGCTCCGCCAGCGATGCGATAGACGTTGCCCTGGTAGCTGACGAAGGCTCCATCGGCTATCCGGCCGCTTGTCCCCCCGAAGTGGATGAACCCGGTGACCTCGCTGATCCGGTAGGTGCGCCAGTCGAAGTCGCCGCCGTAGTTGTCCTCGGATACGACGAACGTCCCTGCCCCGATGTTCACAGACTCCACGTAAGCGACGTGCCCGTCTGACCCGATCCCCGTCGCGGGGGTCCACCAGGCGATGTCCCCGACAACGGGATTCTTGTCGACCGCAACCCCGTGCGCCGCAGCCTGGGTGCCCCACTCGTAGGCCATCCCGTGGCCTTGCAGGTAGCTAGCATTCACGCCGGCCTTAATAAGCCGATAGGCGGTGTAATTGGTGCAGTTGTGGCCGCCAAACATTCCCCAGTGGCTTTGCGAGTACTCGTTCTGGTAGCCAGCGTTCCCGTGCCCGGAATTGTTGCAGCCCGAGAAGCCGACGCACAGCTTCGTGTACCAGGTGATCGACGCGTCCGCCGTCGGTGCCGACGCGACAGCCAAGCCGATGGCCACAGTCACCACCAGGAACAGATATCTCAACCTAGCGAGCATGCGAGCCCGTACCCTCTCTGACGGCAGCGACAACACCACTGGTCGACCGCCCGGCAGCACACCGCTGAGGGCAACAGGAATCTAACTCAAACCAAACAGTCAGTCCAGACCCTTGGCACCCAACCCAAATGAAAGACACCGAATCTTCCTATCCAGGACTGGAGTGATCGCGGTGGTTGCGATGATCACGCAGGCAATTCGCGCCTGACAGGACAGCCCAAGCAACGCCGTGACGGGCTAATTACATGTAATCCCTGGTCACCCGCAAGTGTTTGGGTATAGCAGGGGCAACACCCCGACGGCCCCGCGCCAACCGGAAAGTCTGTGACGGACAACAGCAACTCTTTCCAACCGCCGCGGTCTGACCGGTGGACCCACTGATCGAGTTCATGTATACCGTGTTGGACCAATATCGCCGGGTCGCCGCTGATGCCGGCGCAGAAACCCGGGAATCAGCCGATGACATCGATGGCACCCGGATCGCCGCGACCACCGACGACGGCACCCGGGACATCGCTATCCTGCACGCGTTGGAATGGGACGAAGGCCAACACATCGCCCTGCACGACCCACAAGCCCTCCTGACCTGGGTCCGCGCACATCGGCAACTCGTGCAACACCTCGAAGCGTTGATCACCACGGCCGACCTGGTAGTCGATGACCCGATCGCCACCACCCTGTTGACCGGCGCAGCGATCAGAGCGCTACGCATCATGCCCAGCCCTACAGCCACTCCCCCGGATTCGACCCCACATGGGCAATCCACTGACACCCGAGCGTCGATTCCCCTGTACCAACACGATCACCGCGCGGAGCCAGATAGCCGGGGATCACCGTTCATCAAATTCGTGCCGGGTATACGTACACCGGTCACCTGGCCTTTCGGTGCCATTCGGGATCGACCACGGATGCACGTATGGGGAACCGGCCGAGCCAGAATGAGCGGACGCAGACGGCAGCTAGGACGATTGGCCAGCCGGGTCTCAGAGTCCTCGCGACGACCACTCCACCCTGAATTGGTGGTCGTATCTCGATAGCTGCCACGTATCCGAACGCACCACCCCGGAAGGCAGTTGCTGGCCGACCACCTGCGTCGCAGTGTGCGCACAGTACGCAAGTGGACCGTCTGTCGTTGATACTGAACGGCTGGACTACGCACTCGACCGTTTGGGACCTGACGAGTTCGAGCATCTTGTTCAGGCTCTTTGTTTAGCCGTGCTCGGTCCGGGCGTGAAAGTCTTCGGGGACGGCCCAGACGGGGGCCGTGAGGCTACTTTCGACGGTCCGGTCTCTTACCCGTCGGACGCCGAGCCGTGGAACGGATACGGCGTTGTCCAAGCAAAATTTCGCGTGCAGCCGGCAGATGTGGCTGATAACGCAGCTGTTGTTTGCGGTGTACGCCGTCGCCGACTCCTATGCAGGTCAGCGCCACCCGCTGACCATCGCGCTGCTGGTGGTGGCGCTCGCCAGCGCGACCGTCGGTGTCCTGGCCCTGAACTCCTTCAAGGTCATCGCCAGCGACCTCCGGCTGGGGCGTCCCGCTGCTGCCCGACTCTACTCCCGGGCTCACACCCCAGCACTGACCGGCGAAAGCCTGAACGTCCCCCGAGCAAGGAACCACCGAGATCAGGAGTAGCAAGATGATGACGCTCAAAACCATCGACTCCCCGTACACCTTCCTCGACGACCCCGCCGAGGAAGTGGGGGTCGAGCCGCAATGGAACGGAAGGTAGCGCTTAGGTCTGTGCAGGGCTCGACCCCGAGTCGAAGGGATCTGTCATGCTCAGCGCAAGGAAGAGCTCATCGATCGGTGGCCGCGGTTCGCTCGTGACCTGCACGGTGCCCTGGTGACGGAGGGGGAGCTGGACCTGGCCGAGCAGGTCAGCTAACTCCGGGTCGTTCAGGCTTGCGGATGTGGCGACGACTTCTGCCAGAGCTTCTACACCGTGGCACGGCCCGATGGTGCGGGGGGTCCGAGCCTTCGTAATCCTGAGGTAGACCTCGGTGACGGCTGCTGGATCATCCTCGATGTGGTCGAGGGAGAGATCTGCTATGTCGAGGTTGTGTTCCGCAGGACGCCACTGGCTACCGACTGAGATCGTGTGCCCTCAGTACACTCGCGCCCATGACGGGGTCTTGGTAGTAGCAGGGGCGGATTGAGCGTTTAGGCGGTGTCGGTGGCGCGGTCGAGGTAGTCGGCTAGTGGCCCAGATGACGGCCGTCGATGCCACCACCACCCGGCGCTACTCTCGATCCGGTAGTAGGGCCCCAACCGCTGGTCGCCATCCTCGATGGTCGCGGTTCGGAACGACTCGTCGGCCACGGCGACCAGGTGACCGATTCTGAACCGAAGGCCGACCGACGCTCGGGACGCCGCCCCGGCGATGTAGTTGCGCGTCGTCAGGTCGTTGGTGTAGTCGTCAATCGTCCCTGCGTAGGCCTCGACCTCATGCGAGAGCCTGGTCCACATACGCAGAGCGCCGGCCAGGCTCATGAACTCCGCCCAGCCCGTCTCTCGCATCGCTGCCTCGATCAGGCGCACCTCGTCCTCGTCTGCCATGAGCGCCATTCTCGCGCATCCATCCATCGACGTAGCCGCCGCGATCCCAGCGACTGTCAGGGCCTCGAGTTGGCGCTCAAGACTCTGCCGAGTGGTCGAGACCCGCGCATACCCGAGGTCGAACCCGCCCGAAGTGCGCGGTGCCGCAGTGTCCATCTCTCACTCGTACCGGAAATCGTCTCTACGACGTGATTCTGGACCGGTCTTCATGGAACAACTTTTGGAACGAGTCCCGCTCGCTGACACGTCTTCCTGACCCATCGCGACACTTCGTTCCACTTCCAAGAAACCGGAACGACCACCCACGCCCCGACAACTGCCTGTTCCAGAACGGCCGGTAGCGCCAAGCCACACCACCAGCCCTCCTTAGCGCTACACACCGTTCCAATGCGGCTCGACCCCCGAAGCGGAAGTGATCGCGATGACCCAGACCGACACCGAGACCGCGGTCGCCTCGGTGCGCCAGCAGGCCACCGACGCGGTCGGGACCGAACGGGGTCCCGCCGACGACCGTCACTGATCGGGAGTTCGCACCCGCTGGTCAGCTGCGGGCCGCAACCCCGGCCAGCCCCACGCCATTGATGAGTGCGACCGCTTCGGCGATGGCCTCTTGCTTGGCCGGATGGCCCGTCCCGGAGACGACGAAAGTCGCCCCACCAGCCTGACCACCACCGGGCTTATGTCACGGTCGCCGACGATGTGCGGCCGCCGATTCTGGTAGATAGTCCGCCCCTATTTATGTTGCACACAATCAATACTGTGTGCCATAATAGGGGTATGAGGATCCGGTTCGCAGCTTCCGCCCGTCGACACGGGATCAAGAAGGATCAGATCCGCTACGCGATCGACAATGCCACGACCACCCGCGAGGCCACCCTGCCCAGTGGTGACCCGGCCTACTTCATGGTCGGGCCCGACGAGGACGGCACCGAACTGGAAGTCATCGCCGTGGTGGAGCCGACCGGGTTGTACGTGATCCACGCGATGATCAACCGAGGCAAGGAGTAGACGATGGTCAACAGCAAACTTCCCCCGTACACCTTCGATGACGGCCCCGATGTGGAGCTGGACGAGATCGGGATGACCGAGGCCGATGTCGACGCCGCGGTGGCCTCGGTGCGTCTGCAGGTCGCCGAGCAGGTCGAGACCGAACGGCGTTCCGTGGGCCGGCCGTCCCTGACCGGGAAGGCCTCCCACTCCCCTCACCTGACCTTCCGGGTCGATCCGGACTCCCGGCAGCGCCTGCAGGACCTCGCCGACGCCGAAGGAGTCCCCGCCTCCAAGGTCGCCCGCCGGGCCCTGGACGAGTACCTGTCCCGACACCAGCAATCGGCCTGACAGCCTGACCACCCCTTCAACCGACTCGGCTACCGCGTTGTCCCGTTGCCGCGTCGGTGTCGGCTGCTTGTTCCCATCGGGTGATCCAGTGGTCCAGGGTGCGGCGGGTGATCCCGAGCTGCCGGCAGATCCCGTTTCGCCCGTCGTGGTCTCTTCTACGGCGAACCTAGGCATCTCCCGGCGGGTGGCGTCGAGCTCGTCGTACAGAGTCCCGACGGTCCCCAGGACTGTGGCCACGTCGTCGTCCGCCCATTTCCAGTCCCTGCCTGCTGCAACCCGGAGCAGGTGGGTGCGGCCGGCTACCTCGTCCAGCGGGGCGATGATCGCCTAGGTGTTGCATCCATGGAGGTTGGTGACAGCGTCGGTGCGCATGACTGGGGTGAGGCCTCGTAGTGCGGTGTGGGGACGGTGATAGTTATACCTGTGCTCCGAATTCGGTCAGTTAGCTGTTGCGGTGGTCGTTGGATTGCCAGGCCTGTTGGTAGGCCCACTCGCGGGCCATCGTGCGGTGGAACCGCTCGACCTTGCCGTTGGTCTGGGGCCGGTACGGGCGGGTGTATTTGTGGGTCGTGCCGGTCGCGGCGACGGCGTTGTTGAACAGTTTCGATCTGTAGCAGGACCCGTTGTCGGTCAACACCCGGTGGATGTCCTCGATCCCGTGGGCGTGGAAGAACAGGACGGCCCGTTCCCAGAAACCGGCTGCTTTCACGGCCTTCTCGTCGGCAAGTTCTTCGGTGGGGGCACCTCCCGGCCCGCTAGGGCTGGGGGAGATGCCAGGCGGGAGTGGTCATCGATCGCAGTATGCAGGTACACCCACCCTGGTCGTTTCCCGCGTTTGGAAGCCCGGTGCGCATCGGTTCCCCGGCCGTGGGCCCGCCAACCACCACCGTCGGGGATCTTCCCGAATTTCTTCACATCGACATGGATCATGTGCCCGGCGACCGGGTACTCATACCGCCGCGGAGCTGCGCGCTCACTGTCGGTCCCACCCGTGGTGCTGTCGCCGGCACCGACGCGCATGTCCTCACCCGTGACGTCCAGGTCGCGCGACCGGGAGATTCCCCGGCGGACCAGGACCCGGTGGATCGTCGAGGCGTCCACCACGAACCCGTAATTGGCCAGCTCGGCCACCAACATCACCGGGCCGAGTTTCATCCCGCGCCGTAACCAACAGATCATGTCCTCGGCCTGCTGATCCGTCTGATTAGGCGATCGGTACGGGCGCGATGACCTGTCGTGTAAACCGCCCTGACCGCCTTCTTTCCACCGGTGATGCCACTTCGCCAGGGTTTGGCGGGCCACCCCGGCCTCGGCGGCCGCGTGACAGATCGGACGCCCGGAATCGGCCCGCTCACTTGGGCCTCCGGCGCCCTTCCGGGGGCAACGGGGCACCTGCGGTGGGCTCGCGTTGGCCTCCCTGGTTCGGCGTGTTTCTTAGTCGCTTCACACCAAACCAGGAGACTTTCACCTATTCCAGGACCACGCCCACCCGCGTGTCACCAACGTCCCGGGATGCAACAGCTAGTACGCCCTCTGCACGTCGTTGGACCCGGGCGAACTCAAGGTACCTTCCAGCGAACCCAGACCGGACGAGACCACACTCCTGACATCAAACGATTCCCAGCGGTTCCTGCTTGGCCACACAGTCGGCGGGGGTGGTGAGTTCATGGCGGTCACGCGTAGATCCGCACTACTTAGTGGAGCGGCTATCGGCCCTGCACACCATCCTTGCGTGGCCAGTTCTGATCGACGAGGCGGTATGCCGTGGGAAGGTGGAAGGTGGTCGCCGACTCGGCTGCCCCCGCCGCTCCGGCCCGGCCGGCCACACCGGTGCGGTCCGATACGCGAGTCATCCCACCAAGCGGGTCAGCGCATTGGCGACCGCTGCATGCCGAGTTCGTTGGGATGGAACGAACCGGCGGTGTCGGCGACGGTCGACTTGAAGCCGAACACCTACCCATCACCGCGGCGGGCGTCGTGGGCATGTCCGCGCTGCCGCGGGGCCCGGGCGACGTGAGCTTACGTCTGGAGCCTGCGCCGGGCGCGGTCCTGCCGCCGGGGACGCCACCGGTCCGGCCACAGGGCCGTATGCCTCGCCGGCGTGCCGCCCACCGCGACCTTCCACCGGGAGATCGAGTGGATGGCCCAGGTCGGCCTGAGCACCGGCGGCGGCTTCCGCCGGCGTGATGGGCACCCCGTTCCGGGCACCGGTCGCCCGGGAGGCCCTTGCTGCCTTCCTGCACCGGTTCGACACTCTGCCGGGCACCCCCTGAAAGGGCGATGCCATCTGGTCTGACAACCAGGAGATGTCACCCCGAAGGGTGTAGGAAGACCTGAAAAGGCCGGTGCCGGAACATGTCCGGCACCGGCCCTTTGGGTTTTCCTCGGCCGGACATGTTGGCTGCCGGCCGTCCCTGGGCACCAGGAGTTGCGCGCCGCCCGCACACCACGGCGTGGCCTTCGGCACCGTGGTGTGCAGGCCGGTAGCGCCGGACCCAGGAGAAGGAGTTCATCCCATGTCGGAGATCACCGCCCACCACGGCATTTTCAAGAACACCGAACTGCACGTCGACGACACCGGCGGAACCGGCCGCCCGGTGGTCCTGATCCACGGCTGGCCGCTGTCCGGCGAGTCCTGGAGCGCCCAGGTCCCGGTGCTCGAACAGGCCGGCCACCGCGTCGTCACCTACGACCGGCGCGGTTTCGGCCGCAGTGACCACCCCCTGACCGGCTACACCTACGACACCCTGTCGGAGGACCTGCACACGCTCCTCACCGAGCTCGACCTGGAGAACGTGACCCTGGTCGGGTTCTCGATGGGCGGCGGCGAGGTTGCGCGGTACTTCTCCCGCTACGGGACCGAGCGGATCCACAGCGCGGTCTTCGCCTCCGCGGTGCCCCCGTACCTGCTCAAGACCGACGACAATCCGGATGGGCCGTTGGAACCGGCCGAGGCCGAGAAGATGACCGCCGCCCTCACCCAGGACCAGGACGCCTTCTACGAGGACTTCGTGACCACCTTCTTCTCCGCGAACGGGGTGCTGAAGGTGACCGAGGCGCAACGACAGGAGGCGTTGGCCATGTGCGCCCAAGCCAACAAACGTGCCGCACTGGCCTGTATGGCCGCCTTCGGGACCACCGACTTCCGTCAGGATCTGACGGAAGTGAAGGTGCCGACGCTGGTCCTGCACGGGGACAGCGACGCCACGGTCCCGTTCGAGGGCTCGGGTCGGCGGACCCACGCCGCGATCCCGGGCAGCGAACTCCACGTCATCCCCGACGCCCCGCACGGCTGCAACGTCAGCCACGCCGAGGAATTCAACCGCGTACTGCTGGAGTTCCTCGCCAGGTGAGGCTCTTCCCCAGGTGATTTCCGGCACGCACAACCGCTGACCGCACGCCCAGGGGTGGTCCACCGGCCCGGGCACCCGCCCGGCCGGTGGCCCCGCACCGTCCTCATCAGGGACACTGGGAGGCGTGACCGTTTCATCCCTGACCGCAGCACCCGCCACCGCTCCTGTGTCGGCAGCACCCGCTCCGACCGCCGGGCAGCTCACCATCGGCCCGTACAACGTCTGGCCACCGGTGGTGCTCGCCCCGATGGCCGGCATCACCAACGGATCTTTCCGCCGGTTGTGCCGGGAGTTCGGAGCGGGCCTGTACGTCTGCGAGATGGTCACCACCCGCGCGCTGATCCAGCGTGACGAGAAGACCATGGACATGGTGCGCTTCGGGCCGGAGGAGCAGCCACGGTCCCTGCAGCTCTACGGGGTGGATCCGGTCGTCGTGCGTCAGGCGGTCCAGATGGTGGTCGAGGAGAACCTCGCCGATCACATCGACCTCAACTTCGGCTGCCCGGTCCCCAAGGTGACCCGGCGCGGCGGCGGCTCGGCCCTGCCCTACAAACGACGCCTCTTCGCCTCCATCGTCGAAGGTGCGGTCGAGGTCGCCGGACGGGCCGGCATCCCGGTCACCGTCAAGATGCGCGTCGGCATCGACCCCGACCACATCACCTTCCTCGATGCCGGCCGGATCGCCGAGGACGCCGGGGTCGCCGCCGTCGCCCTGCACGGCCGCACGGCCGTGCAGCACTACTCCGGCACCGCCGACTGGTCCCGGATCGCCGAACTCAAACAGGCCGTCACCTCGATCCCGGTCCTGGGCAACGGAGACATCTTCAGCGCCCAGGACGCCCTCGACATGATGGCGCAGACCGGCTGCGACGGTGTCGTGGTCGGGCGTGGCTGCCAGGGCCGCCCCTGGCTGTTCGCCGACCTCGCCGCCGCCTTCGACGGTCGGCCGCTGCCCACCCCGCCGGACCTCGGAACGGTGGCGACCGTCCTGCGCCGGCATGCGGTCCTGCTCTGCGAGGAGATGGGCCATGACCGCGGCATGCGTGACCTGCGCAAACACTTCGCCTGGTACCTGAAAGGGTTCGCCGTGGGCGGACCGATCCGGGCCAACCTGGGTCTGGTGTCCACCTTGGACGAGCTTGATGATCTCCTGGCCCAGCTCGACCTCGACCAGCCCTTCCCGGAGGCCGCCGACGGCCCCCGCGGACGGCAGGGTTCCCCGCAGAAACGGGTGCACCTGCCCGAGGGCTGGCTGGACGACCCGGAGGAGTTCCTGGTCCCGGTGGACGCCGAACTGGACGCCGGTGGCGGCTGACGGTCCCGGCCGACGGCGGGCGCGCGGCGGCCTGACCGGTGCGGCCCTGGTGTGCCTCGCCCTCACCGGCTGCACCTCCGGGACCGCCCTGCCGGACCCGACGCTCGACAGCAGCCCGGCGCCGATCAGCACCAGCGGCTCGGATGCGCCCGGGACCAGCACGGCCGCCGATCCGCTGGCCCTCGTCCCGTCTGCGGTCCCCACCGCCGACGCCCGAGCGGTCCTCGACCTCTTCGACGAGTTCAACACCACCGCCGGTGGCACCGTCACCGACCAGCAGAAGGCCCTCGTGGGCCGGATGGCCACCGGCTCGGCCCAGGCCCAGCGCGACTGCCCGCCGGCCTCGGTCACGGTCGGTTTCCGCCCGGTGTGGCAGGAACTCCAGGCCGACCCCGAGTACGCCCCGCCGACCAGCACGGCGACGGGTACGGCCTACCGGATACCGGCGCTCGTGGAGATCTACTCCGGGATCAGACGGGTCGGGACTGATCTGACGATGGTGCATCTGCAGATCGATCAGGGGCGTGCAGTCACATTTCCCTTGTGCCTTTCCTGAGACATCCATGTGGAAATGACGTACTGCCACCGGTATTTCCGCAGATCCCCCGGCCCTACCTGGGCAATATGAACTAAACCTCACCCTCCCGTGCAACCGGGGAGGGGACATGAACGTCTTTCACTCCGTACCATCAGGGGCGGCAATCCCATCGGGATTGCCTGCCTTTGTCATGCGGTTCGAAGATTCACCGGCATTTGAGCATCCTCATCCGATGAGTGAAGCGGCGAACAGCAGGCAGGTCGGACCGACCCGCCTCGAACCGTGCCGGCGTCCCGCCGAACGGGCACAGATTGAGCGATCAGCTCGACGGCGACGGCTGTCGGCTGCAGGTAAGGAGGTCGCGTGAGCGACGAGCCGCGCGACGCAACACCCGCGAGCACCCCGAACGATCCCACCGGCCGTCACTCCGGGAACGACCCCGAGGTGCCCGGCCAGGC
This sequence comes from Nakamurella silvestris, assembly GCA_003576535.1. Taxonomy (GTDB): domain Bacteria; phylum Actinomycetota; class Actinomycetes; order Mycobacteriales; family Nakamurellaceae; genus Nakamurella; species Nakamurella silvestris. Next base: position 10,450 of record QXCQ01000063.1, read on the forward strand.
GTCGACACCGGACGTCCCCGCGGACGGCCCGGCCGACGGTTCGGCCCCCTGGGAGCGTCCGCGCCGGTGGACGGCCGAACGGATGGACGCCACCCGGGTCGACGACCTGCTCGCCAGACTCGGTTCCGACGAGCCCGCCACCCCGCGTCGTCGCCGTCGCAGCGACCGGGCGCCGATCGAACACGGCACCCCGGCGGTCCCCGCCGAGACCGGCTCCGAGAGCCCGGCCGCCCCCGAGAGCCCGGAGGCTGTGCCCACGTCGGTCACGCTGCCGCCGATCCCCCCGATCACGGCACCCGCCGCACCGGTGGAGCCGGTTGCCCCCGCCGAGCCGGCAGCCGACCTCGCAGCGTCGACAGGCGACCGTGTCGACCCGGCCGATCTGGTCCCCGAGCACACCCCGCACGCCGAAACCGGCCTCCCGGCCGACCAGCCGGAAGCGGTCCTGCCGGACGAGACGCCCACGCCCCTGTCGTCGGGCACCGACGACAGGGGCGGGGCCGATCAGGCCGACACCGATCACACCGCCGCGATCGAACTCCCCACCCCGGAGGACATCACCGCAGGGGACAACCACGGCGACATCGATCCGGTGACCGCCGGCGTCCCGACCTACATCTTCGACGATCGCACCGAGGTCCTCCCGCGGATCGTCAACGTCCCCGCCGAGGGTGAGGACGCCGACGACGTCCGCTCGAACCTGCGTGCCTCCCTCGTCACCGACGAGGGCGAATCCGCCGTCGAGCCCGCCGCCGCAGACCTGCACCCGCGCAAGAAGTTGATGCTCGCCGGTCGTTCGGTGCTGGCGGTGTTCTCCGCGTTGGTCCTGATCTACGTCGGCTCCTACTGGGTGGTCCTGAACAACACCAAGGACGCCGGCCGCCATATCGATGCAGGTCTGGCCCCGATCACCGCAGTCAAATCCCCGCCGACGGAGACGACGACCCGGGCTACCACCGGTGCGCCCGAACCCGTCAAACCGGTCGTGCACTACCAGCAGGAGAACTTCCTGATCTTCGGCTCCGACTCCCGGGCCGGGGACAACGGGGACGGCGCCAACGGCGGCGACGACCCCGAGTACGACGGTGTGGCCAACTCCGACACCATGATGGTCGCCCACATCAGCGCCGATCGGCAGCAGGTCTCCATCGTCTCGCTCCCCCGTGACCTGTGGATCGACGACCTGACCTGTGAGACCTGGGACGAGGCGAACCAGCGCTACACCGGGTCCACCCGCGAGGCCTCCCCCGGCGGCCAGCTGCACCTGAACTCCAGCTACTCCATCGGCGGGGCGAAATGCCTGGTCGATGCGGTCGAGCAGGTCACCGGCCTGCAGATCACGCGCTTCCTGGGGATCGGTTTCGCCGGTTTCAAGGGCATGGTCGACGCCCTCGGCGGGGTCAAGATCAACGCCTGCGGGCCGATCGAGGACCTGACCCTGGGCACCATCCTGGCCAACGGCGGGGAGCAGACCATCAACGGCGACCAGGCTCTGAACCTGGCCAGGGCCCGCAAGGTGGCCGGCCCGGTGACCGACGACCTCGGCCGGATCCGCCGCCAGCAAATCCTGCTCTCGGCCATCCTCAACCAGGCCAAGTCCGCCGACGTACTGCTCAACCCGGTCAAGCTCAACACCTTTGTGAAGAGCTTCTTCAGCGACACCATCCGCGACAACGTCGAGGTCGGCGACATGCTGACCCTGGCCGACTCGATGGGCGACCTCGACCCGGCCCGGGTGACGTTCTACACCCTGCCGACCTTCGACGCCGGCGATGGACGGTCCCTGGACCTGGACACCGTCAACGCCGGTCGGCTCTTCGACGCCCTCCGCGCCGACGAGCCGGTCCCGGGCGCGGTGGTCGTCCCGCCGTCGACCGAGAGCAGCACCACCGAGGCCTCGACCACCGCGGCGAGCACCCGCTCCTCCACCAGCACCACGGCAACCACCGCCACCCCGCCCCCGCCGCCGACCCTGTCGGTCTCCCCGGGTGACACCCAGATCCGCCTGGTCAACGCCGCGGACCGGGCCGGTCTGAGCACCGAGACCAGCGCCGCACTGAACGACCTCGGCTTCAACATCACCGACGAGGACCTGCTGCGGTTGGGTGCCGACGAGACCCAGACCGGGATCACCGTCAAGTACGCCTCCGCCAACCTGGCCGCCGCCCTGACGGTCGCCAGCGCGGTCCCCGGCTCCGTCCTGGCCGTCGACGACAGCCTGGGCAACCGGGTCGACCTGGTCCTGGGCACCAGCTTCGACGGCACCGTCCAGGCGGTCTCCGTCGGCGAGCAGGTGCGCGCCGACCTGGCCGCCTCGGTCCCGAGCAGTTCGGCCGGGAGCACCACCACCAGCACGAGCACCTCCGCCTCCGCCTCGAGCAGCACCCCGTCCGACACGGCCGGAAGCACGGCCGCCGCGACCTCCAGCGAGGTCACCCCGACCGAGACCCTCGACGTCGCCTCCGTCAACGCCGGCGAGGCCGGCTGCATGTAGTTCCCCGCTCGGCGGTTCCCACGGACCGCGCTCCTTCTCGACAATCGCGCTGCCTGCAACGCGCGCGGTTGTCGAGAAGGAGCGCGGCATCGGGACGTAACGGACACCAACGGCGGCGTTTTTTGCCAACCCGGCGTCAGCCATTCACCTGGCGTTCACGAAATGCGGCCGGAGCACCTCTCCGGTACGCCTATCCTGGGCATATGCGCCAGGCCTATCAAACCCGACTCATCGATCTCGGCGAACACGGCGGACGGATGTGCCGTCTCGCCAGCGATGCCATGCGCGATGCCACGGCGGCATTGCTCAACAGCGACCTCGCCCTGGCCGAATCGGTCATCGGGCTTGATCTGGAGATCGACGAGATGCGCGCGAGCGCCGAGGACGTCGCCCTGGAACTGTTGGCCCTGCAGGCCCCGGTGGCCTCCGACCTGCGGGTGGTCGTCTCCGCCCTGTGGATCGTCGCCGACCTGCAGCGGATGGGCGCACTGGCCATCCACGTCGCCAAGGCCGCCCGCCGTCGGCACCCCGCCCCGGTGCTCCCGGAGCCGGTCCGGCCGATCTTCGAGCGGATGGGGACCGTGGCCGTCGACCTCGCCGACAAGGCCGAGAAGGTTCTGCTGAACCGCGACACCGAGCTGGCCAGGACCCTGGAGGCCGACGACGACCAGATGGACGCCCTGCACCGCGAGCTGTTCGCCGCGCTGCTGTCCCCCACCTGGTCCCACGGTGTGGCCCCGGCCGTCGACCTCTCCCTGCTCGGACGCTTCTACGAGCGTTTCGCCGATCACTCGGTGGCGGTGGCCCGTCGGGTCATCTTCCTCGTCACGGGTGAGAACGTCGGCGGGGACACCACCCCGGCCGGCCTCGAAGCCCCCGAGCGCTGACCCACTCTTTCCGTTCCCGCGCACGTTGTTCGTCCTCGCGCACGTTGTTACGTGCGCGAGGAGCAACAGAGTGCGCGGGAAAACAGGTCGGGCCGGGAACACCTGCCCGGCGCCGAATGGCCAACTGACGTTCATCCGCCATTCATCGAAGGAATTCCGGCGTTAGCCTGGTCTTCCTAGGCTCCATGGATGCGTGAAGACTTCCAATTCCGGCTGGACCGGCTCAGCGATCACCGCACGTTGATGGCCCTGGTCGCCAGCGACGCCATGCGGGACGCCACCACGGCGCTGCTGACCTCCGACGTCGTCCTGGCCTCGAAGGTCATCGGCCAGGAGACCTTCCTCAATGACATGCTGGCGCAAGGGGAGCAGGTCTCCCTGGACCTGCTCGCCCGCGAGGCACCGGTGGCCAGTGACCTGCGCCGGGTGGTCTCGGCCCTGTGGATCGTCTCCAACCTGCACCGGATGGGCATCCTCGCCGTCCACGTGGCCCGCACCGCCGAACGCCGTGGCCCCGACACCGAGGTGCCCGCCGAGGTGCGCACGATCATCGAGATGATGGGCCAGGTCGCGGTGCACCTCTCCGAGACCGCGGGTCGGCTGCTCAACGGCTCGGACGTGTCCGCCGCCGCCAGCCTGGAGTCCGAGGACGACCTGATGGACACCCTGCACCGGCAGCTCTTCGACGCGCTGTTCGCCGCCGACTGGTCCCACGGGGTGGCCGCCGCCATCGACTTCGCCCTGCTCGGCCGCTACTACGAGCGTTTCGCCGACCAGGCCGTCGCCGTGTCCCGCCGGGTGGTCTTCGTGATCACCGGGGAGAACATCGGCGGGGACCGGACCGCCGCCGCCCTGGACGCCACCTCCGCCATCCGTTGACGACGCCCGGGGTGTTCCTGCGCAGGCTCGGCACCACCGACGCGGTGGTCATCGGACTCGCGGCCATGGTCGGGGCCGGGGTGTTCGTCGTGTTCGGCCCGGCCACCTCGGCCGCGGGGGAACTCCTGCTGGTCAGTCTGGTGCTGGCGGCGGGGATCGCCTACTGCAACGCCCGCTCCACGGCCCGGTTGGCCGCCGTGCACCCGGTGGCCGGCGGCAGTTACTTCTACGGTCGGGCCGAGTGCGGGCCGTTCTGGGGTTTCCTGGCCGGCTGGGGTTTCGTGATCGGCAAGATCGCCTCCTGCGCCGCCATCGCGGTGACCGTGGGTTCCTATCTCTGGCCGGACCAGGCCAGGTGGGTGGCGGTCGGCGCCGTTCTGGCCGTCACGGCCGTCAACGCGGCCGGGGTGCAGAAGTCGGCGCGGGTGTCCCGCTACCTGGTGGCGGTGGTCCTGGTGGTCCTGGTGACGGTCGCCGCGGTCGGTCTGACCGGCTCGCACCCGATCGCGCACGGGGCCGTTCCGGACCCGGGAGTGCTGGGCGTGCTGCAAGGCGCTGGCCTGCTGTTCTTCGCCTTCGCCGGATACGCCCGGATCGCGACCCTGGGCGAGGAGGTTCGTCACCCGGAGCGGACGATCCCCCGGTCGATCATGATCGCCCTGGGGATCACCGTCGTGCTGTACCTGACGCTGGCGGTGATGCTGCTGGACGTGCTGGGATCGTCCGCCCTCGCCGGGTCCACGAGACCACTGGCCGATGCGATGCGGGCGGTCGGCGTGGACACCCTGGTGCCTGTGGTCAGCATCGCGGCGGCGGTGGCGGCCCTGGGCTCACTGATGGCGTTGATCCTGGGGGTCTCCCGGACCACTGTGGCGATGGCCCGCAACCGGGATCTCCCCCACCGACTGGCCCGGGTGGAGCCGGGCTCCGGTGTGCCCCGGACCGCCGAACTGACGATCGGGCTGGTGATCGCCGTGCTCGCCGCCTTCTGGGACCTGCGCGGGGCGATCGGTTTCTCCTCCTTCGGTGTGCTGGTCTACTACGCCGTGGCGAACGCCTCCGCCTGGCGGCTGCAGGGTGCCGGGCGTGGGACGCGCGCGGTGGCGGCCGTCGGACTCACCGGGTGTGTGGTGCTGGCCGCGACCCTGCCGGCCGGCTCCGTCATCGCCGGGGCCGGGGTCCTGATCGCCGGATCGCTCGGCTACTGGCTACGTACCCGCCGCACGGCCGCGGTCTGACGATTCGGGTTCCAGGTGGTCGGAATCGGACCATCCACAGCCCGAATCGCACCACAGATTCCCGGGACGAGGTGAAACGGGGAACTCTGGATCATTCAGAGCAGATGCATGTGCAGGCGGATGGAGGTGAGGGCCTCTTCGAAGGTGGGCCGTGCCCCGTAGACCATGGTGACTGCATCGTTGTAGGCCACCTCGGCGATCACGCGAAATTCGTCAGGAGGAGTGAACGCCGGACTGTCGCCGTAGCCTCCGGTAGGGCGCGGAGTCCACGGCCAGCCTGCTGCGTCGGACACCTCATCGATACGGGCGGCCAGATCTGCGATGCCTTCGGTTCCAAGATTCTCGAGTTCTGCACGCACGGCAGGCGAGTTGACGAGTGCGGCTACGTCGTAGTAATGCCGGCCGCAGGTCCGCATCCGAGCAGCCGACGCACTCTGCGGATCGTTGCATGCGTTCACAGCGATGTCATGGAGCAGCGCGGACTTCTCCAGGAGCGTCCGTTCGGGGTTGAGGACGTTGACCTCGAATTCCGCGAACTCTTCCCACGTGTCGTCTGACTCGCCGAGTTCGTTGATCGCGTAGTTGGCGACCATGGAACGCACACGATGTCGGGTGTGGGGATCGGTGCCGCCGCGCGAACCCATCTCGAGTCGGACAAGTTCTTGTATCTGCGCGTGCGGTCGTACGACGGTGGAGTATGCCAGGTGGACCTCCCGTTTGACCCCTTTCTTCGATATGGAGGCGAGCGGGTCGGGCGAGAGCAGCAGGCGCTCCGCAGCGAGGCCGGCCAACTTCTTCAGCGCTCGATCTCTGGGCGTCGCTCCCATACCTTCCGGGAAGACTACGAGCAGGTCGACATCTTCGGAGAACCGCTCGATCAATCCGAACCACCTTCGACAAGCTCGTACCGCCCTTGAATACGGTCACGACCTCGAACTCCTGTCCGGTCGTCCCGTTGATTTCACTGACGCCCGGCGCGACGGAACGAAGGACCTCCGTCACCCAGAAGTCCTTCGCGACAAAGGCCTCGTCGATCGCCAGGTGTGCCGCCGTTCGCTGGACCAGGGCCGTGAGAGCGGCAAGGTCTTTCCGCAGGCACGGTGGAGACGGTGTCACGCAGTCGCCCCGGCTGCCGGCAATGCGTCGAACAGCCGGGTGAGCGACTCAGCGAGTGCCGTGTTGTGCTCTTTTCCAGCGGCGGCGTGCACGTTGTCCAAGCGAACCCGTCCGACCTTGACCAGGTCCTTCACCGCGGTCACAAAGGCAGACCAGCCGCCCTCGACGGTGCTCCTCCATGAACGCAACGTCTCCAGCACGGCGATCTCGAGGTAGCTCAGACCCATGCGGAGCTTGTTGGCACGGGACACCAGGTGAACGTCGTGCACGCCCTTCGGCAGACGCCCCACTACGGCCAGTTCAGGCCTGACCGGCAGTTGAGTGGTCAGACCCAGGGCGCGTGCGGCCGAGACCCCGGCCGGACCGACACCGGCCGGACCGGCAATTTCAAGGGCGACCGATTCCGGGGAAGGTCGAACCATTCCGTACCGCGTCGGGGCACCCTTGTAGTACAGGCCACGCGCCACAGCTACGACCACACCGTGGCGAGCTGCGCGGGACAGGGCGGCTTTGGCTGCATCGCTCGTGCCTGGAAGATCACCCACACGCACAAAAGCGCCCACGGAAAGTTCGCGCAAGGCTTCCCCAGGTCCGAGGGGGTGTCGGGCGGTAGTCATGTCACCAAAGTGTAGTCGTTTCCACAAGGCAACACCACAGTTTCGACAGGCCGACATGGGCCTGAAGGTGCCCCGGGCCGGAGGGACGGCCGGTGCCGGGGTCCTGGTCGCCGGATCGCTCGGCTACTGGCTGCGTACCCGCCGCACGGCTGCGGTCTGACGATTCGGGTTCCAGGTGGTCGGAATCGGACCATCCACAGCCCGAATCGCACCACAGCACCATCCATGCACAGCGGCGCGGTGACCCCGGTGGGGCCACCGCGCCGCGGTTGCAGTGGGAATCGCCGGTGCTACGGCTGGCGCCCCAACGGGATCAGGGTGAACCCGGCAGCCGTGACGGCCTCGGGGCTGAGCATGTTCCGGCCGTCCACGATGGTGCGGGTCCCGGTCGAGACCGCGGTCTTCTGCAGGTCGATGTCGGCGAACTCCGGCCACTCCGTCAGCAGGGCGATCACATCGGCCCCCTCGGCGGCGGCGTGCGGGTCGCTGGCGACGGTGATCTCCGGGTTCCGCGCCGAGGCTTCCAGGTCCTCGTGCACGGTCGGGTCGTAGGCGCGCAGCAACGCACCCTCACCGGCGAGCAGCTTCGAGATCAGCAGCGCGGGCGAGTCGCGCAGGTCATCGGTGCCGGCCTTGAAGGTGAGCCCCCACAGGGCGACGGTCTTGCCTTCCAGGTCCCCGCCGACGGCGGCCCGGATCTTGTCGACGACGCGGTCCTTGGCCTGACGGTTGGCCGTGACGGTCGCGTCCAGCAACGGGAAACGGATGTCGTGGTCGTCGGCGATGGCCGCGAGGGCGTTGGTGTCCTTGGGGAAGCAGGAACCACCCCAGCCCGGTCCGGCCTTGAGGAACTTGTCCCCGATGCGGGGATCGTCCTTCATCCCGCGGGTGATCTCCTGGATGTCGGCGCCGACCTCTTCGGCCAGGGCGGCGATGGAGTTCACGAAGGAGAGTTTCATCGCCAGGAAGGCGTTCGCCGCGTACTTGATCATCTCGCTGGACTCGGCGGAGGTGACGACCAGCGGGGCCCCCAGAGAGGCGTAGAGCTCCCCGACCTCGCGGGCGGCGGCCAGGTCGCTGGAGCCGACGACCACCCGGTCGGGCTTCATGAAGTTCTTGACCGCGGTGCCCTCCTGGAGGAACTCCGGGTTGGAGACCAGAGCGACGTCCTCACGCCCGATGATCTTCTCGAGCTTCTTGGCCGTGCCCACCGGCACCGTGGACTTGGTGATCACGATCGCACCCGGCTCCAGGAGCGGCCCGATCTGCTTGGCGACGGCCCGGACGATGGACAGGTCGGCGCGACCGTCACCGTCGTCGGGGGTGGGCAGGCTGAGGAAGATGTACTTCGCTCCCTTCACCGCCACATCCGCACCGAGGACGAAGGAGAGATTGCCGCTGGCCAGACCTTCGGCGACGAGGGCGTCGAGCCCGTCCTCCAGGATCGGCACATGGCCGGCGGACAGGGAGGCGACCTTCTCCGGCACCACGTCACCGCACACCACCTGGTGTCCGAGACTGGCCAGACAGGCGCCCGAGGTCAGCCCGACATAACCCGTTCCGATCACCGCGATCTTGCCCACGGTCATGGGGTCTCCGTTCTTGTGTTCACACTGGTCAGAATTGGCGCCCAGGACCGCGGACGCGCTCGTATCGCACCCGCGGAGCAGGAGGATTTGCTAACTGTACGTCGGAGGCGGTCGGGATAAATCAGACAAATAGGTCAAATAGACGTGAGATTCGACGCCTCCGTCCACGCACTGCCGGTTGAATCGTTCCACACGCCCGCCGGAATCCGGCGCACCGGGACTCGTACGCTGAACTCCATGGACAAGAACTCATTTCGCCGCCTGGGAAATTCCGGACTGGCGGTATCCCCGACCGGACTCGGCTGCAACAACCTCGGTCGTCGGGGGGCGGCCACCGAGGATCTGACCGGCACCCAGCGGGTCGTCTCGGCCGCCATCGACGCCGGTGTCACGCTCTTCGACGTCGCCGACGTCTACGGCGCGCCCCAGGGCCGCTCCGAGGAGTTGCTGGGCGCGGCCCTGGGCACCCGACGGGCCGATGTGCTGATCGCCACCAAATTCGGCATGAACATGAACGGGGCCAACGGACCCGATTTCGACGCCCGCGGATCGCGGCGCTACCTGCGCAAGGCCGTGGAGGCCTCCCTGCGGCGTCTGGACACCGACTGGATCGACCTCTACCAGCTGCACGCCCCGGATCCGGCGACCCCGATCGCCGAGACCCTCGCCGCCCTGGACGAGCTCGTCAAGGAGGGCAAGATCCGGTATCTCGGCCACTCGAACTTCGCCGGCTGGCAACTTGCCGACGCCGCCTGGACCGCCCGTGACGCCGGATCGACACCCTTCATCTCGGCCCAGAACGAGTACTCGCTGCTCAACCGGGCGGTCGAGGACGAGCTGCTGCCGGCGGCAGCCGCCTTCGGGGTCGGGGTGCTGCCGTTCTACCCGCTGGCCAACGGCCTGCTGACCGGCAAGTACCGGCGGGACTCCCAGCCTGCCGACTCCCGCCTGAGCAGGTTCAAACCGCAGCTGATCGAGTCGGCCCCGTGGGACGCCCTGGAAGCCCTGGCGGCCTTCGCGTCGGCCAGGGGGATCACGATGCTGGAGCTGACCTTCGGTTGGCTGCTGGCCCGTCCCGAGGTGAGTTCGGTCATCGCCGGGGCGACCTCGGCCGAGCAGATCACCGCCAATGCCGCGGCAGCGGTGGCCTGGCAGCCGTCGACGGCCGACCTGGCCGAGATCGACACGATCTTCCCCCGCTGAAACACACAATCCCGCGGCGGGATATGCGCAGCCTTTCGGCCGAAATCGTGCGCATATCCCACCGCGGGACGGTGTGGATCAGATCAGGTACAGGGGGTGGATCAGCCCTGGTGCGGGTACCCGGAGGTACGGGCCGCGACGAAGGTCTCCTTGATCGAGCGCGGGGAGGTCCAGCGCAGCAGGTTCAACGGGGAACCGGCCTTGTCGTTGGTGCCGGAGGAGCGGGCCCCACCGAACGGCTGCTGGCCGACGACCGCGCCGGTCGGCTTGTCGTTGATGTAGAAGTTGCCCGCGGCGAAGCGCAACTCCTCCGACACCTTCGCGACCACGTTGCGGTCGGCGGAGATGATCGAACCGGTCAGGCCGTACGGGGTGCTGCTGTCGACGGTCTTGAGGACCTGGTCGAACGCATCGTCCTCGTAGACGTGCAGGGCCAGGATCGGTCCGAAGTACTCGGTCGAGAAGATCTCGTCCGTCGGGTCCTCGGCGACCAGGATGGTCGGACGCACGAAGTAGCCGACCTCGTCGTCGTAGGTACCACCGGCCAGCACCTCGATGCCGTCGGTCGCGTGGGCACGGTCGATGGCGGCCTTCTGCTTGGCGAAGGAACGGTCGTCGATGACGGCACCGGTGAAGTTGCTGAAGTCCTCGACGTCACCGATCGTCAGGCCGTTGGTCTCGGCGGCCAGGTCGTCACGCAGCTTCGACCACAGCGAACGCGGCACGTACGCCCGCGAGGCCGCGGAGCACTTCTGCCCGGAGTACTCGAAGGAGCCGCGGACCAGCGCGGTGCGCAGAACGTCCAGATCGGCCGAGGCGTGGGCGAGAACGAAGTCCTTGCCACCGGTCTCGCCGACCAGCCGCGGGTAGGAACGGTAACCGCCGATGTTGGCGCCCACCGTCGACCACAGGTGCTGGAAGGTCTTGGTGGAACCGGTGAAGTGGATACCGGCCAGCTCGGGGTGGGTGAGAACCACGTCGGAGACGGCGATCCCGTTGCCCGGCAGCAGGTTGATCACACCGGCCGGCAGACCGGCCTCGGTCAGCAGGTCCATCGTCAGGGAGGCGGCCAGCTGCTGGGTGGGCGAGGGCTTCCAGATGACGACATTGCCCATCAGCGCCGGGGCGGTCGGCAGGTTGCCGGCGATGGCGGTGAAGTTGAACGGGGTGATCGCGTAGACGAAGCCCTCGAGCGGGCGGTGGTCCGTCCGGTTCCAGATGCCCTTGGAGTTGGCGATCGGCTGGTCGGAGAGGATGCCCCGGGCGAAGTGCACGTTGTAGCGCCAGAAGTCGGCCAGCTCGCAGGCGGAGTCGATCTCGGCCTGGTAGGCGGTCTTGGACTGGCCGATCATGGTCGCGGCGTTGATCCGCGCACGCCACGGGCCGCTGAGCAGGTCGGCGGCACGCAGGATGATCGCGGCGCGGTCGTCGAAGCTCAGGCGACGCCATTCCGGGGCGGCGGCCAGGGCGGCGTCGACCGCGTCCTGGGCGTCGGCGGCGGTGGACTCGGCCGAGTGGCCGAGGACCCGCGCGTGGTTGTGCGGGGAGACCACGCTGAAGGCCTCGCCGGCCGGGCGGCGCTTGACCCCACCGATGACGGCGGGCAGGTCGAGCGGCTCGGTGAAGGAGGCGAGGGCCTCCTTCAGTGATGCGCGCTCAGGACTGCCGGGGGCGTAGTCGAGCACCGTCTCGTTGATCGGGGCGGGCGGGCTGGTGATTGCGTCCACGTCGTCATCTCTTTCTGGTGGTGGGTCTGGAAGGTGGTGCTCGTCGGACCTGGCGGCTCGTTCCCGAGCGCGGTCCGTTCATATCCGGGCCCCGGTCGCGGCCGGGGGAGAACTCAGCGGCCGACGACGGCCCGCGCGAAGAACAGCAGGTTCGCCGGGCGCTCGGCGAGGCGGCGGGTGAAGTAGCCGTACCAGTCCGCGCCGTAGGGCAGGTAGACCCGGACGGTGTTCCCGGCCTTGGCCAGTCGGATCTGCTCGTCGGTGCGGATGCCGAACAGCATCTGGTACTCGTAGCTGTCCTTGTCCCGGCCGGCCTGCTTGGCCAGGTGTCCGGCGATCTCGATCATCCGCGGATCGTGGGAGCCGATCATCGGGTAGCCCTTGCCGTTCATCAGGATCTTCATGGCCCGCACGTAGGCCAGGTCGACCGCTTCGGGGCCCTGGTAGGCGACCGTGGCCGGCTCGTTGTAGGCACCCTTGACCAGGCGGACCCGGGATCCTTCGTGGACCAGGTCGGCCAGGTCGGCGTCGGTGCGGTGCAGCATGGCCTGGATCGCGATGGCGGTGTCCGGGAAGTCGACCCGCAGGTCGCGCAGGATCTCCAGGGTGGAGTCGACCGTGGTGTGGTCCTCCATGTCCAGGTTCAGCCGGGCACCGACGGTGTACGCGGCGGTGGCGATCAGCTTCGCGTTGTCCAGCGCGATGGCGTGGCCCTTGTTCGGCAGGGCCTGACCGACGGCGGACAGCTTGACCGACACCTCGGCGCCTTCGGCGAGGTTCCGGCGGTCGAGTTCGGAGAGCAGGTCGAGGTAGGCGTCGACCGTGGCGGTGGCGTCGGCCTCGTCGAGGGTGTCCTCGCCCAGGTGGTCCAGGGTGACCTGCAGGCCCTTGCCGTGCATGTCGGCCACACAGGCGATGGCGTCGGACCGGGTCGAACCGGGGATGAAGCGGTTGACGACGGAGCGGGTCAGGGGCGCCTTGGTCAGCACATCGCGCACCGCGGTGCTCGAGGACAGTGCCAGGATCGGCTTACGGAGCAGGTACATATACGTGGCCTCTCGGTCAATCAGACCACTTATCGGTCGACTGTACGATTAATGATATCGTCACGATAGCAGCCGGAATCGCCCCAGTCATCCGCCCGCTCGGGTGATTGATCTGGGGTCCTCGTATGGTCCGTCCGGTACTCCTCGGCCCGGGCGAGAACCGCACGACGGCACCACACTTGGTCCCGAACCCGGGCGGTGAGGACAATGAGCGCCGAAGGAGGTTCAGATGCAGGAAACCGGCACGCAGGAAACCGGGAAGGCCCCCGCCCGCCCGCCGCGCACACGGCAACCTCCGCACATCCGCCGCCAGATGATCACCGAGGCCGCCCGCACCGTCATCGCCGGACACGGACTGCACGCCACCACCCTGCGCGACGTCGCCGCCGCCGCCGACGTGGCCCTCGGTACCGTCACCTACCACTTCACCGGCATCGACGAGGTGCTCGCCGAAGTGCTCAAGAGCGAGATGCTGATCTACTCCGCACCGATCACCGACGCCGCCCAGGAGGCCGCCACCGGCAGGGCCGGGCTCGACGTCGTCATCGACGGGCTGCTGGCCTCCGACGAACGGGCCGGCGAGCACTGGCGGCTCTGGCTGGACTTCTGGACCCTGGCCGCGCACAACGCCGAGTACTCCGCCTGGCAGTCGCAGATCTACCGCGACCTGCACGCCGTCGTGGCCGGCCTGCTCCGTCGCGGGCACGCCGACGGCTCCCTGACCGTCACCGACCCGGTACGGGAGGCGGTGGAGTTCGTGGCCATGCTCGACGGGCTCGTCGTCCAGTCCTACCTGCGCCAGTCGCAGATCACCCCCGACCAGGCCCGCGCGATGCTCAAGAGCTACGCCTGGCAGACGATGCCCGCCCGGGACTGACCCTCACCTGGAGTGATGCTCCACGCCAGGTGAACTGCGGTAGCTTTGACGGTCAAAACTTTTCGCACCATCGGTGTGCGACACCTTTCAGGTATGGAGCATCTTGCCCGAGATCATCGAACCAACACCGACCACCACGGCTGTCGCCGAGGAGCAGGTACTGATCAGCCGGATGTACCAACGGCTGGCCGAGATGCGCGAGGACGCGCTCCGCCGCCGGGCCGACGCCCGGTACGCCTCCGACGGCACACCGGCCGGCCGGTTCAACCGGGACGCGTTGCAGCACCGCTACTCCCAGGAGCTGAGCATGCTCACCGCGGCCGAGGCGAAACTGGCCTTCGGTCGGCTGGACACCGACGACGGCGAATCCCTGCACATCGGCCGGATGGGCCTGACCGACGGCACCGACGAACGACGTCAGCTCCTGATCGACTGGCGCGCGCCCTCCTCCACGCCGTTCTACACCGCGACCGCGTTGACCCCGCTCGGCGTCCGACGGCGCCGGCACATCCGGACCCGACGGGACCGGGTGGAGGCCGTTGCCGACGAGTACCTGCAGGCCGCCCCGGGTGTGGCGATCCACGACGATCTGGGCGCGGCCGGCGACTCGGCCCTGCTGGAGGCCCTCAACGCACCTCGCAGCGGCCGGATGGGCGACATCATCGAGACCATCCAGGCCGAGCAGGACCGGATCATCCGGTCCGACCGGACCGGGGTGCTGGTGGTCCAGGGCGGTCCGGGCACCGGCAAGACCGTCGTCGCCCTGCACCGCGCGGCCTACCTCCTCTACACCCACCGCGAGCGGCTCGGCGGCCACGGTGTGCTGGTGATCGGGCCCAACGAGGCCTTCCTGTCCTACATCGGCCAGGTGCTGCCGAACCTGGGTGAGTCCTCCGTGGTGCTCTCGACGATGGGCGGACTGTTCCCCGGGGTCACCGCCACCGCCGTCGAACCCGCCGGAGCCGCCGAGCTCAAGGGCCAGCTGAGCATGGCCAAGGTGATCGACAACGCGGTCCTGCACCGCCAGGCCCTGCCCAAACGGGCCGTCAGCTTCCGGTACGACCACGGGCAGCTGCGGTTGGAGCCGAGCCTGCTGATCAAGGCCCGGCGACAGGCGTGGGGCTCCCGGCTCCCGCACAACCGGGCCCGCCAGGTGTTCCTGCGGGTCGTTCTGGACGGGCTCGCCCGGCAGATCGCCGGCCGCCCGGGGGTCCGTCAGCTGGAGGACAGCGCCGGCCGCCCGGACTTCGCCGACGTCCGCCGCGAACTCGCCCAGGACGCCGGGGTGCAGGCCGTCCTGGCCGACATCTGGCCGGCCCTGACCGCCCAGAAGCTGGTCGCCGACCTGTTGGCCTCCCCGGCCAGGCTGAAATTCGCGACCCCGGGCTGGAAGCAGGCCGACCGGGACCGGCTGCACCGGGAGCTGCCCTCCGACCCGGAGGACTTCGAGTGGACCGTGGCCGACGTGCCGCTGCTGGACGAGGCCGCCGAACTGCTCGGCCCGATCGGCGCGGCCGACCGCGCCCGCGCCCTGGCCCGGGCGGAGGAGCTGGAGTTCGCCGAGCGCACCCTGGAGGCGATGAACTCGGCCGCGGCCGGCCAGGAGGACTCCGGGATCGCCTTCACCCTCGGCATGGTCACCGCCGAACAGCTCGCCTCGATCAACGAGGAGGAACTGACCTACCTGACCACCGCCGAGCGTGCCTCGGTCGACCGGGAATGGACCTACGGACACGTCATCGTGGACGAGGCCCAGGAGCTCTCCCCCATGGCCTGGCGGATGGTGATGCGCCGCTGTCCGATGCGGTCGATGACCATCGTCGGCGACGTGGCCCAGACCTCGGACGCGGCCGGCACCTCCTCCTGGGCGCGGGCGATGAATCCGCATGTGAAGGACCAGTGGCGGCTGGAGGAACTGACCGTCAACTACCGGACCCCCGAGGAGATCATGGAGGTCGCCGCCCCCGTGCTCGCCGTGGTCGCCCCCGGGCTGACGGTCCCGGTATCGGTGCGCCGCAGCGGTTTCACCCCGTGGAGCCGGGAGGTGACGGACTTCGACCTGCCCGAGGCAGTGGCCGCCGCCGTGCTGCGCGAGGTGGCCGACCATCCGGACGGGCAGCTGGCCGTGCTCGTGCCGGGGGATGAGGACGGGTCGATCCTGACCGCGGTGCAGCAGTCGGTGCCGGAGGCCTCCGGCACCGCCGGGATGGGACGACGGGTCGTGGTGCTCGACGCGATCTCGGCGAAGGGTCTGGAGTTCGACGCCGTCATCCTGGTGGAGCCGGCGCGGATCGTCGGCCGGTCCCCGCGTGGGCTGGGGGATCTGTACGTGGCTCTCACCCGGGCGACCCAGCGACTCGGGGTGCTGCACACCGAGGACCTGCCGCACGCGTTGTCGGGGCTGACCGCTCTGGACTGAGCGGCCCCGTTCCGGGTGCCCCCGTTCCCGCGCACGTTCTTGCTCCTCGCGCACGTAATTACGTGCGCGAGGAACAACACCGTGCGCGGGAACAACTCTCAGCCGGGGCCAGGTGCCTTCCCGACGGTGACGAGCCCCGCGGTGCCGGAGGGGACCACCGATCCGGCGGCAGGTACCTGGGTCACCACCTTGCCGACGAGGGCAGGGTCCGAGGTCTCCTCGTAGGACATCGGGGACCAGCTCTCCCGGCCTCCCGTGGGCACTGTCCCGTCCGGCGGAATGATCGCCCGATTCTCCAGGAAGGGCACGGTGACCCCGGCCGCGCGCAGCAGACCGACCGCCTCGGCGTAGGTCAACCCCGTCACGTCGGGCACCGTTACCGATGTGGAGGCGGCACCGCGAACCGGTCCACCCTCCCTTGCCGCACCCTCCACGGTGAGGGTCGCCCGGGTTCCGAGGTCGACCATGACGGCCGGGGCCGGGGACTGCTCGATGACCCGCGAGGTGTCGTAGATCGTCCCACCCCGAGGTTCCACCACCAGATCCACCAGGATCCCGAGACCGGCCAACCTGTCCACCGCGGACCTCCGATCGAGTCCGGTCAGATCCGGCATCTCCACCGAGGTGATGCTCGCAGGGGCGCTCGTTGACGATGTGGAGGCGGCCGGATCCCCTGCCCCGCTGGAGGTTCCGACTCCCGGGGCCGCCGGGGAGGCACCTGGCCCCGCCGCCGTCACGGCAACAACCGCGATCACCGCCACACCGGACGCCGCGATCAGCGGGTACCGCCAGCGAACGAGCCTGCCCGCAGCGGGGACGTCCTGGGACAACTTGCGCGGATCACGGACCGGTTCGGCAAAATGGGCCGTCACCAGCGCGTCCAGCTGCCCGGCGAACTCCGGGCGCGGTTCCTCGGGCGGGTAGAACTCGGCCAGGGCGGCCTTGACCTGCGAGATCTGGTTCATCTGAGATCACTTTCCGACAGTGAGGGAGCGGCCGCACCGAGGCTGCTGCGCCGTAGCAGCGTCAGGCCCTGGTGGGTGAGTCGGCGAACCGAACCCGGGGTCTGCCCGATGAGTTCGGCAACCTGGCCGGTACTCAGGTCCTCCAGGAAGCGGTGGATCAGCACGAGCCGGAGCAACGGCGGCATCAGTTCGAGATTGCGGGCGATGTCCAGCCTCAGATCGACGTCGCCGATGGTGTCCGACCGGCTGTCATGCCGTTCCGGCTCCGGCACGAACTCGATGAGCCGGCGGCGGCGCAGGTCGTCGATGTGCAGGTTCGTCATGGTGCGACGCAGGTACGGCCGCGGTGAGTCGATCCAGCGTTCGACATGCGGCAAGGCACGGACCACGGTGTCCTGGACCAGGGTCTCGGCGGTGTCCCGGGAGCCGGTCAGCGCACGGGACACGGACAACATCCACGGCAGCTGCTCCCGGATCGCCCGGGCCGTCGACTCCGGTCCGGCTCGGTCCACCCCGGTTGCTCCCCCACGTCGGTCCATACCTGCTACAACGAGCCGGGCCCCGGAAACGCTCTGCCTCCCTGCAAACCCCCTGTTCCCGCGCACGTTCTTGCTCCTCGCGCACGTAGTTACGTGCGCGAGGACGAACATCGTGCGCGGGAACAGGGAGGTTTCAGCCGAGGACCTCGGGCAGCTCCCCCGCCCCCGCACCCAGGACGTGCTCGGCCAGGAACCCCTGCACCACCTGGTACCAGACCTTGGCATGCTGCGGGCTGAGCACCCAGTGGTTCTCGTTCGGGAAGTACAGCAACCGGTGCGGGGTCTGTCCGTTGTCGTCCTGCGGCAGCTGGGACTTCGACAACAGCTCGTACCAGAGCCGCAGGCCCTCGCCGATCGGCACCCGGTAGTCCTTGTCCCCGTGGATCACCAGCATCGGGGTGGCGATCCGGTCGACGAACTGATGCGGGGAGTTGGCCGCGCCCATCTCCGGCGACATCTCCCTGCCCCAGTAGTACGCGGCGTCGGTGGTCGGCCCGAACTGGTCGAGGGCCCACAGGCTGGCGTGGGTGACGATCGCCTTGAACCGGTTCGTGTGCCCGGCCACCCAGTTCGCCATGTACCCGCCGAAGGAGCCGCCCATGGCAGCCGTCCGGCTCTCGTCGATGTCCTCGCGCGCCTCGACGGCATCGGTGATCGCCATCAGATCGGTGTACGGGGCACCGCCCCAGTTCCCCCAGCCACGCTGGATGAACTCCTGCCCGTACCCGGTGGACAGAGCCGGGTCCGGCAGCAGCACGGCATACCCCGAAGCCACCAGCAGCCACGGGTTCCACCGCCAGGACCAGGCATTCCAGGAGTTCAACGGTCCGCCGTGGATCCACAGCAGCAACGGGGCCGGTTGCGCCGGACCTGCGCCCTCGGGCAGTGCGAGCCAGGCGCGAACCGGCACCCCGGCCACGTCGGTGGTCACCTCGGTCAACGAGCCGGGCAGCGCCGGCGCGGGTGACGGCCCACGGAGTTCGGTCACCGTCCCTCGATCGCCGGTGCCGAGCCCGACCCGCACCGGGTGTGACGGGCGGGCGTAGGAGACCCGCAGGGCGTAGACGGCGGAACCGTCCGGGGCGACCTGCAGATCGGTGAAGGTGGCGTCGTCCTCGGTGACCCGGGTGACGGTGTCCGAGGCCAGGTCGAGATGGAAGATGGGCGACCGGCCGTTCTCGTCGGCGTTGATCAACAGCCCGGAGGAGTCCGGCAGCCAGGCCAGTCCGACCGCCCACCGGTCCCAGCCGACCGCGACCTGACGGGCCTCACCTGCTGTCGAAACGACATGGACGGTGATCCGCGGTGCCACCTCCGGGGTCGACAGGGTTTCCCGGGCGAAGGCCACCCAGGCTCCGTCCGGGGAGAACACCGGCGAGTAGAAACTGTCCTCGGGGTCGCTCACCAGGACCCGGCGTTCGCCGTTGGACCGGTCGAAGAGCACGACCTCGAAACGCTGGGAGCCTTGGGCCTGGGACACCCGGACGCTGCTGACGACGTACCGCCCGTCCGGGCTGAGGGAGTACTCCGCCTCGCGCAGCCCGTTGCCGGGCTTAGGGTCGAGGTCGGTCAGGGGCAGGCGACGAGGTGATTCCCCCGCGCTCTCCTCCTGCAGGCCGGTCAGATCTGCGGTTAACAGATGGGGCTGATCCGGGCCGAGATCGGAATCCCAGTACCGGATCGGGTAACTCGTGTGCAGGATCGCCTGGACCTTCTTGTCCTTCCGGGCCGTCCGGATCTTCTCGTCCTGCTCGTCGTCGGCGGCCCCGGGCATCACATCCGAGGACAGCACCAGCACGGGGGCGTCACGAGCGGTGCGTACCCCGCCGACCCCGGCCACACGGGTGGCGATCAGCTCAGCCTCGCCACCCTCGGCGGCGAGCCGCCACAGCGCCGCCGGCGGGTCCTCCTGGGATTTCGCGGTCGGGTCCGGTCGAGCCGCGGTGAACAGCAGGTCTCCGTCGGAGGTGAACACCGCCCCGGACTCCCCCTTGGCCCCACGGGTCAGCCGACGGGCCGGGTGCACCCCGGCCGGGTCGACCTCCCAGAGGGCGGTCCGGTACCCCGTCGATTCCGGATCCAGGGTGGCCACCGCCGTCACCAGCCGTTTGCCATCACGGGAGAGCGCCAGTCCGCTGCCCCGGGGCAGCGCCAGATAGGCGTCCAGATCGTGGAAGGGTGTGGCCGGTTCCGCGACGGGCGCGGTGCTGTTCTGGTCGGAGCTGCTCAGGTCGTTGGTCACCCCTCCGGTACTACCAGAGTGCGGCGACACCCGCAGAAGAACGGGTGTCGCCCGTGGCACCCTCCGTTGCATGGGCCGCTGGGTTGTAATGGAGCCATGACCGACCAGCAAGACGGCGCCCACGGCCCGCCCACACCGACCTTCCCCATGCCGGACGGGCTCGGGGAGTTCTCCGGGTTCGACGCGTTCGCACCCCCCCAGCAGCAGGAACTTCGTGGTCCGCGCCGGTCGGACGTGGTGACCTACACACTCCGCGCCACCCTGGTCGACGTCGACCCACCGATCTGGCGGCAGCTGGACGTGGCCTCGGATCTCGGCCTGCCCCAGATGCACACGGTGCTCCAGGCGGCCTTCGGCTGGGCCGACAGCCATCTGCACCTCTTCGAGAAAGGGGAACGCCCCGGCGACCATCAGCAGTACCTGATGGATTCCTCTCTCGACGAAGGTATGACGGGGACCGCCGAATCCCAGGTGCGGCTGGACGAGGTGCTCTCGGTTGTGGGCGACACCCTGACGTACGAGTACGACTTCGGCGACAGCTGGGTACACACCGTTGTCCTTGAGGCGATCACGGATCGAACCCCTGACGCCGCCGATGCCGTCTGCATCGACGGTGCCCGTTCGGGCCCACCGGAGGACTGCGGCGGCGCGCCGGGCTACGAGGACCTGCTGCAGGTGCTTGCCGACCCTGCGCACCCGCGCTATCCCGACCTGCAGGAATGGTTGGGGCGAGAGTTCACCCCGGAGACCTTCGATCCGGCCGTGGTGAACCTGGCCCTGCAGACGGTCCACCAGCAGGCGCTCGCCCGGCAGACCCTGCCTGCCGCCCTGACCGAGATCGTCGATCGTGTCGGCGGCAGCCCGGCGACCCAGATCTGGCAGCTGGTGTTCGCCGCCGACCTCGGGGCGGAGGTGGAGATCGATCTCGCCACCGCGACCGAGATGACG
>QXCQ01000063.1:31253-34343 GCA_003576535.1 Nakamurella silvestris
CCGCTGGTGGCTCGGCCGGATCGGTGACGGTATCAAGTTGAGCTCGGCCGGACACCTGCCACCGGCCCATGTGAAGGCCATCGCCGAGCGTTTGAACCTGGCCGCGGAATGGCACGGCACGTTCAGCCGGGAGAGCAACGCCCGTCCGGTGCTTGTTTTCCGGGAGTCCATCAGCCGGCTCGGCCTTTCCCGCACCGTCAAGGGCGTGGTGCAGACCACCGCCCTCGGTCGGAAACTGGTCGACCGACCACTGGATCTGTGGCGGCACATCGCCGGGAAGCTACCGATCGTCACCCACCCCTCCGAGCAGATCGCCGGATCGTTGCTGCTGCTCCAACTGGCCGCCGGCGCGGACACCGACGTCCCGTTCGGGGATCACAGTCCTGACCTCCTCGCGGAGGCGATGCTGGAGCTGGGCTGGCGGGCCGCCGACACGGGCACCCTCGATCGACAGGACACCCGCGCAATGACCCGCGCCACCAGGGACGTTCTGATCCGGGTCGGGGCCATGCCCCGCGACTACTACCGGCCGGGTGCCCTCGGTGAGGACGAACGGGATCTGATGCGCCGCCGCGGGATCCTGCTCGCCCGGCAGGCCCTCGGCCACCGCGCGTGACGTCAGATCCGGGCCCTCGTGGATGATTTCCCCATGACATCGTTCCGCTGCCCGGCCTGCCGCACCAGCGTCTACATCGAGTCCCTCGGCTGCCCGACCTGCGGGAGGGAAATCGCCTACCAACCTGACAGGGCCGCCTTCTTCCCCCTCGACGGCGGCACCGTCGTCATCGACGGGAAGACCTGGTACCCGTGCGGGAACCGGCACTGGCAGTGCAACTGGCTCGCCCCGGCCGACGGCGGCAGCGGCCTGTGCTTCTCCTGCCGGCTCACCCGCCGGCGCCCGGAGAACGACGACACCCTCGCCCTGGAGCGGCTGGCCGACGCCGGTACCGACAAACGCCGACTGATCGCCCAACTGCTCGAACTGCGGCTGCCGATCACCCCGTTCCACGAGCAGGAGGGCGGCCTGGCCTTCGACCTGCTGTCCAGCCACAGCGGCGAGAACGTCATCATCGGCCACGCGAACGGGGTGATCACCATCGACCTGGCGGAAAGCCTTGACGCCCACCGGGAGTCCCTGCGGGTCCGGCTCGGTGAGGCCTACCGCACCATGCTCGGGCACTTCCGGCACGAGGTCGGCCACTACTACCAGAACATCCTCTGCTCCGACGAGGAGAAATGGGCCGAGTGCCGTGAGCTGTTCGGTGACGAACGGGCCAGCTACCAGGACTCGATCGCCCGGCACTACCGGCTCGGTGCCCCCGAGGACTGGGCCAAGGCGCACATCTCCGAGTACGCCACCATGCATCCGTGGGAGGATTTCGCCGAGACCTTCGCCCACTACCTGCACATCACCGGCACCCTGTCGACGGCAGCGGCGGCCGGGGTGGAGCTGCGGGAGTCCGGGGTGGGCGGCACCCGCGAGATCGAACCGACCGGTGTCTACCGGGAGCCCACCGTCGACCGGCTGCTCGACGACTGGCACTGGGCCTCGTTCATGTTCAACAAGGTCAACCGGTCGATGGGGGCACGGGACCTGTACCCCTTCGACCTGGTCGAACCGGTCACCCGCAAACTCGCATTCGTCCACCGGCTCGTCCTGGCCGCCGACACCCGCCCCGACGTATGACGGCATCGCGGTCCGCCGTCCCGACGAACTCCGTCGAGGCCGCACTCGACGCGGTTCTGGGGGACGCGCGGGAACACCGCGGCGGCGACCTGGCCGACTACATCCCCGAGCTGGCCTCGGCCGACCGGGAGCAGTTCGGGATCGCCCTGGTCACCATGTCCGGACATGTCTACGAGGCCGGGGACGCCCGGGTGCCGTTCAGCATCCAGTCGATCTCCAAACCGCTGGTCTACGCGATGGTCCTCGACCGGATCGGACTCGACGGGGTGCACACCGTCGTCGGCTCCGAGCCCAGTGGGGAGGCCTTCAACGCGGCGAGTTTCGACGATGCCGGGCACCCGCGGAATCCGATGATCAATGCCGGGGCCATCGCCACGACGGCTCTGTTTCCCTCCGGGTCCGGTTCCGGGCGTGGCCCTGGCTCCGGCTCCGGGGCTGGGGCTGGGGCCGGCTCAGGGGCTGGGGCCGGCTCCGGGCGCTTCGACGGGATCCTGGCCGGGCTGTCCCTGTTCGCCGGCCGGGACCTGGACGTCGACGAGGTCGTCTACCGGTCCGAGAAGGGCACCGCCCACCGCAACCGGGGCCTGGCGCACCTGATGGCCGCCGCCGGTGCCCTGTCCGGCGACCCGGACGAGGCGGTGGACGACTACGTCCGCCAGTGCGCGGTGCGGGTCACCACCGTCGATCTCGCCGTCGCGGCCGCCACCCTGGCCGGCGGTGGCCTCAACCCCGTCACCGGGGTGCAGGTGGTGACGCCGGAATCGGCGCGGCACGCGCTCTCGTTGATGGCCAGCTGCGGCATGTACGACCGCGCCGGCGAATGGATGTTGCGGGTCGGCCTGCCCGCGAAGAGCGGGGTGAGCGGTGGGATCATTGCCGCCAGCCCCGGCCGGATGGGGCTGGGGGTGTTCGCGCCGCCGCTCGATCCGGCGGGGAACAGCCTGCGTGGGGTGGCCGCCCTGACCGAGCTGTCCCAGCGGTACGGGCTGCACATGCTGAACCTGCCGCGCCGGACCCATCCGTTCCTCGTCGAGGACGAGGGTGCCGGCCGACTGCGGGTCCTGGTCCGGGGTGACGTCGACTTCGTCGCGAGCGAGACCTTGATCCGTCATCTGGAGGAGGTCGCCGCGGCCGGTGGGATCACCTCAATCCTCGTCGACCTGTCCGGGGCCACCGGGATCGCCCCGATCGCGATGGAACTGCTGCGCGGTGAGCTGGGCTTCCTGAAGGGGATCGAGATCGAGCTGGCCCACCCGCCCAACGGCTGAGGGCGGGCACCCCGCCCCTCGCATCGCGCATCCGCCGAGCGGACTGCCACACCCCAAATTCTGAGGTTTGAACGTCCACTCGCGGAAGGGGCGTGGGGCGTGAGCCCGCCGAGCGGACTGCCACACCCCCAATTC
>QXCQ01000063.1:34535-57504 GCA_003576535.1 Nakamurella silvestris
CGGGGCGTGAACGTCCGCTCGCGGGAGAAGGCGGGGCGTGAGCCCGCCGAGCGGACTGCCACACCCCCAATTCTGAGGTGTCAGCGTCCACTCGCGGAAGGGGACGACGCGCGGCCCCGCCGAACGGACTGCGGCACCTCCCGCCCCCGCTGAGTGGACCGCCACACCGCCGGGCCTTCGCCGAGCGGACTGCCACACCCCAGATTCTGGGGCGTAAGCGTCCACTCGCGGAAGGGGACGAGGCGCGGGCCCGCCGAACGGACTGCCACACCCCCAATTCTGAGGTGTCAGCGTCCACTCGCGGGAGAAGGCGGGGTGTGGCAGTCCACTCGCGGAAGGGGCGTGGGGCGTGAGCGTCCACTCGCGGAAGAGCAGGACTCGCGGGCGAGCAGGACCCACGGGAGAGCGGGAGGGCGGGAGATCCCTCACGAACGGCCGCCCACGCCGGTGATCCTTCGTATGGTGGAGGCACGGGCATTTCGACGCCGAAGGGCCCGGACATCCGTACCGATCCGGCGACCCGTCGCCGGATCCCTGCCCCAGGAGTGACCTTGAAGCAGCTGCCCACCGAAGCGATCACCAGTATTGGCCTGATCGGTGGCTACTCCGTTGCCCGCCTGACCAAGAAACGTCAGCTCGGCGGCCTGGTGCTGACCGGTGCCGGCGCGCTGGCGAGCCGTCAGTGGCAGGAGGAGGTCGGTGTGCCGGCCGCAGCTGGTCTTGCCGTCCTGTACACCGGGGCCTTCGGTGGTTCCCACCCGCTGGCCAAGAAGATCGGGGCCTGGCCGTCGGTGCTGGTCGTCACCGCAGTCGTGGCCGGTGCCTCCCTCGCGGCGAAGAGGTTCCTGCCCAAGAAGCGCTGACGCGACCCCGCCGCCGACGTCTCGCGGCGGGATATGCGCAGTTGGGAACGCTCACATCTGCGCATATCCCACCGCAAGATCCGGCCGTGCAGAACCGGCCAGCCTGTGCCAACCTGGACACATGTGCCGAAACATCCGCGTCCTGCACAACTTCGAACCGGCCGCCACCGATGACGAGGTCCACGCCGCTGCCCTCCAGTACGTCCGGAAGGTCAGCGGGGCGACCAAGCCCTCTGCCGCGAACCAGGCCGCGTTCGACGATGCCGTGCACGAGATCGCCCACATCACCCGTCATCTGCTCGAAGCCCTGGTGACCACCGCCCCGCCGAAGGACCGCGAGGTGGAGGCGGCCAAGGCCCGGGCCCGGAACGAGGTACGTTTCGGGGCCACGGGGTAGACACGGCGTCACGGCCCCACCGGACAAAGGACCTTTCACCCATGGCACCCCGCTTCGACCTCGTCGGCATCGTCGTCACGGACATGGCCGCATCGCTGGCCTTCTACCGTCTCCTGGGTCTGACGATCCCGCCGGACGCCGACGCACAGGGCCACGTCGAGACCACTCTGCCCGGCGGTCTGCGACTGGCCTGGGACACCGTCGAGGTGATCCGGTCCTTCGATCCCGGCTGGGAGGCCCCGGCGGGTGGCCACGGGATCAGTCTCGCCTTCGTGTGCGACGGCCCGGCCGAGGTCGATGCCGTCTACACCGCGCTGGTCGAGGCCGGACATCACGGGCATACCGCCCCCTGGGATGCCTTCTGGGGCCAGCGGTACGCCACGGTCCACGACCCGGACGGAAACTCCGTCGACCTGTTCGCCGCCCTGCCTACCGGTTGACGCCCTGCCTACCGGTTGACCGCCGCTGTCCGGCCGCGTATCTCACACCACCGGGCTTCCCGGTCCCTGCCGCGCACTGCCAAGATGGACCAACAGCGACATCGAGGTCGCTCGACAGATCGGAGGCCCGGTGAGTGCGCCGAGTGACGCCCAGCTGCTGGCCCGTTTCAACAGCGCTGCCCGGGCCGGTGCGATCGCCAACCGCACGGTGACCACCGTCGGCCCGTTCACCCTCACCGTCACCGAGGACAACGAGCACCCGTACCTCAACTACGCCGTGGTCGACGACGACGCGGTCCCCTCCGCCGAGGACGTCACCGAGCTGATCAACTCCGCCCGGGCCGCCGGGCGTATCCCCCGGGTGGAGTTCATCCCGGGTCGTGCCCCGCAGGTGAGTGCCGCCCTGCTCGCCGCCGACTTCCAGACCCAGGACGCCGTGACGGTCCTGGCCTGCACCCCCGAGGACCTCGTCGCACCCCCGGAGAACAACGACCTCTCCGTCGACATCCGCACCGGGGAGGGCACCCCGGACTGGTTCCTGATCGCCTGCGCCAACACGATGAACCGC
The DNA here is from genome assembly GCA_003576535.1 of Nakamurella silvestris. Lineage (GTDB taxonomy): Bacteria > Actinomycetota > Actinomycetes > Mycobacteriales > Nakamurellaceae > Nakamurella > Nakamurella silvestris. Next base: position 36,804 of record QXCQ01000063.1, read on the forward strand.
AGTTTCGGCGAACCGGTGCCCCCGGGCGGGCCCGATATCGAGGGCCTTCGACAAGCGCTGTCCGACACCGGTTCCGTCGCCCTGGCCCGCGAGGGCTGCGGCGCCCCGGCCGGGGCCGGGCGGGTCGAACCCATCCGCGAGGGCATCGCCGAGCTGAACTCCATCGGGGTGCTGGCCGACATGCGCGGCCAGGGCATCGGGGGCACGATCACCGCCGAGCTGACGGCTGCCGCCTTCGCCCGCGGCGCGCAGGCCTGTGTGCTGGCCGCGGCCGGACCGGACGAGATGCGGGTCTACCAACGTGTGGGGTACCACGAGATCGGCCACCAGCTGTTCCTGTGGATCCCACCGGCCGACTGAGTCGGCACCTCTAGTCCATCAGCAACCCTGGGGAGCGAAACACCATGCAGGTCAACGGAATCAGTGCCATCGTCACCGGAGGGGCCTCCGGCCTCGGAGCGGCCACGGCCACCTCACTCGCCGCCGCCGGCGCGCAGGTGTTCGCCTTCGACCTGGCCGCCGGCTGGGAGAAGGCGGGTACTCCGGGCACCGGGATCACTGCCGTCGCCGCCGATGTCACCAGCGCCGAGGACGTCCAGCGCGGGGTGGACCAGGCCGCCGCCGGGGGGAACCTGCGGCTGGCCGTCAACTGTGCGGGTGTCGGCTGGGCCTCGCGCATCCTGGGCAAGAAGGGTGTGCACGACCTGGAGCTGTTCAACAGTGTCATCGGGATCAATCTCATCGGCACCTTCAACGTGTTACGCCTTGCCGCCGAGGCGATCTCGCGGACCGAGGTGCTCGACGAGGACGGTGCCCGCGGGCTCATCGTCAACACCGCCTCGGTGGCCGCCTTCGACGGCCAGGTCGGCCAGATCGCCTACGCCGCCTCGAAGGGCGGGGTGGCCGCGATGACCCTGCCGGCCGCGCGCGACCTGGCCCAGTACGGCATCCGCGTCATGACCATCGCCCCCGGCATCATCCAGACGCCGATGATGGCCGGGATCACCGAGGAGTTCCAGAAGTCGTTGGCGGCGGGGGTCCCGTTCCCGGCCCGCCTGGGTCATCCGGCCGAGTACGCCCAGCTGGTGCTCGCCCTGGCCGACCACAACTACCTCAACGGCGAGACGATCCGGATGGACGGGGCTCTCCGGATGGCCCCACGCTAAAACCCCCTTGTTCCCGCGCACGATGTTGCTCCTCGCGCACGAAACATCGTGCGCGAGAACGAACATCGTGCGCGGGAACGAGGGAGGGGTTCAGCCCCAGCGGGGCGGGGCGGCCTCCAGTTCGGCCGCGGACATGGTCTCCGCGGCCGCCCGATCGGTGATCCACCGGCGCAGTTCCAGGGTCGCGATCACATCGTCCTCGTTGTACCGCAGCACCCGTTCCCGCAGGCCCAGGTCGGGCGGGTCGGCCACACCCCCGCTGTACCAGACCATCGAGTTCGCACCACCCGGCTCCGGGTCCCGCCAGGAGAAGCCGGCCACCGTCGCCACCGACTTGAGTTTGCGCGATCCGGGGACCACGAACTCCTCGCCGATGACGGCGTACAGGTCGACCCAGTCGTCCGAGGTGATGAACTCGGTGATCTCCGCGGCCGCGGGCATGCCCGGGACCTGCGGGTACCGCGCCGGGGTGGAACGCAGCCACCGTTCCTCCGCCGCCCGGGAGTAGCAGTAGGCGGCGAAGCTGAGCCCACGGCCGTGGGCCAGCGTGCGCAGGGAACGCAGATAGGCCCAGAACTCGGCGAAGGCGCGTCCCTCGTCGCTGGTCGGCAGCGGCTCCCAGGTGACGAACGGCCGATAACCTTCGTCGAACCCGTTCTCCCGCAACAGCTTGGAACCGGCAGTGGTCCCGGTGAGGTAGGTCCCCCAGAGATAGGCGCCGTCCTCCATGTAGGACTCCATGTCGACGTCGAGTTCGATGTCGGCGCGGGTGACGGCGGGGTGCTCGGTCCGTCGGACCAGGCTCGCGCCGTGCTGCCAGGCCCGGGCCCGCAACCGGGCGGTACCGGCGACGATCCCGGTGAGCGGGATCTGCTCCAGCACCTCCGGTTCGACGTTGGCAAGGGCGTCGACGGTGCCCACCCCGGCCTCTTTCAGCAGGAATCCGTCGGCACCGGGTGCGACCAGGGAGACGTCCCGCCCGGCCGTCATCTCGGCCGTGCACACCGCCGCCCACGGGCAGCGACGGCATTCACCCACCCGGCTCGGCAGTGCGAGGGGCGCGGCCCGGGTCGCCGCGGCCACCGCGACGGCGTACCGATCGGCGAAACGCAGGTCGTAGTCCTGGAGCACCGAGGACCCGGGAACATCGAGCCGATGCCAGGTGATGTGGAACTCCCCACCGGGGTTGCCCTTGCCGATCACCCCGCCGACCGCCTCGTCGGCGGCCAGACCCAGGTCACCGAGCAACCGGTGGAAATGGGCCAGCGCCAGCGCATCGGCGGCATGGGGCCGGGTCCGGAACCGGGTGGAGACGGCTCTCTCGGTCGGCGCGGCAAGGGTGGAGACCCAGGCACCGGACCCCGGGTCCAGGGTCCGGTGGCCACGGATGAGGACCGGGACGTACCCGCCCCCGAGGGTGATCAACAACTCGGGGGTGCCGACCCGCGACCCGCTGCGCAGCGGCGGACGCAGGAAGATCCCGGCCGGATCGGACGGGTCCGGCACCCGGCCGACCACCGCGTCCGGGAAGTGGTCCAGGACGGCGTCCCGATGGGCGTCCAACTCCGCGATCCGCAGCAGGCCGGAGGAATCGAGCTGTTCACGGGTGGTGCGGTCCCGGTCCGGATCGTGGTCCAGGTGCACCCGACGACGGCAGCGACCGGCCTCGGGCGGGGTCAACCGGGTCGTCGGGAATGTCGCACTCACGAACCTCAGGTTACGACCCCGGGCCGACAGCCCATGACGGCGCGGCTTTCGGGTACCCACCGGAGAGCGTGGCGGACGAGAAATCCAATTAGGCTGAGCGGACTGGACATGCCAACGGACCATCCAGCCGGTCCACGAACGCGTCAATCGGAAGAGGTGACCTGACATGTTCGGCAAAAAGAAGAAGAAGGCCGGCACGAGCAGCGCAGCCGCCACCAGCAGCAAGGCGAGCAAGAAGGCCGACAAGAAGGCCGCCAAGGCCAAGGACGAGACCGCCGGAGCGGTGGATCTGGCGGCCGCTGCCGCCATCCCGAGCAGCCCGGTCGGCAAGGTGGGGGCGGTCGTGGCCACCCTGGCCAACCCGAAGTCGGCCAAGAAGCTGATCGCCGTCGGCAAGGTCGCCGGTCCCGTCATCGCCCCCTTCGCCTACAAGGCCGCCGCGGGCACCCGCGAGTTCCTGGACACCAAACGCGCCCAACGCCTGGGTGTGACGGCCACCGAGGTCGCCGCCTACCGCGGGGTCACCGGACCGGCCGAGGCCAGGATCGACGGCCTCAGCCGCGCGATCGGTCAGCTGCGGGACCGGCGCGGCGGGGAACTCGAGGTCGCCAGGTTCGTCGACGTCGCCACCACCCGGCTCACCGATCTGGCCGCGGCGACCGCCGCCTCGGCCACCATGCCGACCTCCCGGCGCCGGGCCACCCTGCGCGCCATCGGCAACGATCTCGACCAGATCGACCGGGACCTGATGACCTACCTGGTCGGCACCCGCATCTGAACGCGGGGGAAACCCGAGGCGACCTGAAACATGTCGGACATGGTCGGCGCGGTACCCTCACGGGCGTGACCGACCCCACGACGCGCAGCTGGCGGCTTCTCCGCTCAGCGGTGTTCGCCGTCGTGGCCGGCCAGCTCGCCCTGCTCGGCCACGTGGTCGGCGGCGGCGAGGCCCCCAGCCTGGCCCCGTTGTCGGTGGTCATCGCCCTGGTCGGCTTCATGGTCAGCGGTTTCGCCAACAAACAGCGCTCCTTCATCGGGGTGCTGGGCATGATGACCGTGGCCCAGGGGCTGTTCCACCTGGGGTTCGTGGCCTCCACCCATGCCGACCACCGGATGACCCTCGATGCCGGCCGGATGATCCTGTTCCACGCCGTTGCGGCCGTGGTCACCTCGGTGATCCTCTCCCGCGGGGAACGGGCCCTGTTCGGCCTGGCCCGGGCGTTGCGCCGGGTGATCCTGCGGATGGTTCCGGCCGGCCCGGTGCGTGCCGGGTCAGGCTGGACGGCGATCGTCGACGTCCGGCAGTGGCGACCGGTGGCGGCCGACCTGCTCAGCAGCGGCTCCCGGCGCGGCCCACCCGTGGCCGCCTGACCCGCGAACGGGTCCAGACTCCCTTCTTCCCACCCGAGGCTTCGTCCCGGGTGGTTTCCTCTCGCTCGACACCCGAGGTGCGTTGCTCTGCGGTCCCGGTACCGCGCCGCACCCCGGGCACCCTCGCGCGACCACCTCACATCCCTGAAGGAACATCGATGTCTTTCTCCACCACCGCTGAACCGACCGTCATCCCGTCGGCCGGCGTACCCCGCCGCCGTGGCCTCTTCCGCCGGATCGCCATCGTCACCGGAGCCGCTGCGGCCGCCCTGGTGATCGGGGCCGGCACCGCCATGGCCCACGTCAGCGTCACCCCCGGCGAGGTCGCACCGGGCAGCTACAGCAAGCTCACCTTCCGGGTGCCGAACGAGTCCAAGACCGATGCCACCACCGACAAGGTGGTCATCAACATCCCGGCCGAGTCGGCTTTCGCCTCCGTCCGCACCAAGCAGCTCCCGGGCTGGAAGGCCGAGTTGGTCAAGACCACCCTCCCCGCCCCGATCGCCTCCGGCAACACCAACATCTCCGAAGCGGTGACCCAGATCATCTTCACCGCCGAGGCGGGCAACGAGATCGCGGTCGGCCAGTTCGGTGAGTTCGACGTCAGCGTCGGCCCGGTCCCGACCGTCGACCAGATCGTCTTCAACACCGAGCAGACCTACTCCGACGGAACCGTCGTCAACTGGGACCAGGTCCAGGCCGAAGGGGCCGAGGAGCCGGAGCACCCGGCGCCGGTCCTCAAGATCGTCGGCGCAGCCACCGACGGCCACGGCGATTCCCACGGCGGAGCCACGGTCGACGCCTCGGCGGAGGATCATGACAGCAACAGCAGCACCACCGCACTGATCTTCGGGATCGTCGGTACCGTCCTCGGCCTCGCCGGTGTCGGGATCGCCCTTGTCGCAGTTCGTGGACGTAAGAAAGCAGCCTGATCGATGACGTTCTCCCCCCGGGACACACCCCGGAAAACCCCCCGCACCACCCTGCGCGTCACCCTCGTGGCCGTGGTGGCCGGTGCACTCACCCTGCTCGGCGCGGGAGTGGCCTCGGCGCACAACTCGCTGATCGGTTCCACCCCGGCGGCCGGCGCCCAGCTGACCGCCGGCCCGGCCGAGATCACGTTGAGCTTCGACCAGCCGGTGCAGAACTACGAGCCGATCGTGACGGTGACCGGCCCGCCGGTCACCGAGGGAGGACCGGCGACCCGGTGGGAGGCCGGCAAGATCACCATCCTCGACGGCAACGTCACGGCGACGGTGAACCCGCTCGGCCCGGCCGGGGAGTACATCATCGGCTACCGGATCATCTCGGCCGACGGCCATCCCGTCACCGGTGACGTCCGGTTCAACCTGACCACGGCCGGTACCGGCACACCGAACGTGGTCGCTGCCGTCGAGAGTTCCTCCGAGATCCCGGTGTGGGTCTGGGTGGTCGGCGGCGTGGTCGTTCTGGTGATCCTCGGCGGTGGGGCGGTCCTCACCACCCGCCGTCGCACCAGCTGATCCACCCGTTTCACCCCTGACCGCGCTCCTTTCCGACATCCGCGCTGCATGCAGCAAGCGCGATCGTCGGGACGGAGCGCGGTCAGCGCATTTCTCAGCCCAGGATGACGCAGGTGGTCGATGCGGTCGCGTAGACCACCCCGGCGGCATCGCGCAGATCGGCCTCGGCGAAGGCCACCTTCCGTCCCGGTTTCGTCACCCAGCCGTGGGCGGTCAGGTCCATCCCGCCCTGTACCGCGCGCAGGAAGTTCACCTTGATCTCGACCGAGGTGTACGGCACACCCGCCGGCAGGGTGGTGTGGATGGCGCAGGCCGCCACGGTGTCCAGCAGGGTGGTGATGTACCCGCCGTGGACCATGCCGATGGGGTTGTAGACCGATTCGTCCGGTGTGGTCCGGATGCTCACGTGCTGGGGCTCGGCGGTCATCTCGAGGGCTCCGCCGCCGAGCAGGAACATGATCGGCGGCGGGGGCAGCTCCCCGGCGGCCATCGCCTGCAACAGCTCCAGGCCCGACATCTCCTGCGCGGGTGTGCGGTACTGCCGCGGGTCGTACCAGGTCACGGTCTTGGAACGGGGTTCGCCCCAGGTCGCCGGGGCCGACCCGGTGATCCCCGTTGCCTCGTCGGACGTGTCGGAAAGTTCTGCGCTCACACCAGCTCCTCGTCATCTCGCGGCCGGCACGGCCGCTCCCCCATCGTGCCGCACCCGGGGAGAACCTCAGAGGTCGAAGGTGACTCCGGTGAGTTCGGCGGACTCCTCCCACAACCAGCTGCCGTCGGCCCGGTCGAACACCGGTCCGGCGAAGGAGACCTTGACCGGGGCCCCGCGGATCATGAACCGTGGGCCGAGGTAGTCCCCGCCGGAGACGTCCTCACCCACCGCCGCCCGCAGCTGCGGGCGGACGCCGTGTTCCACCGGCGACCCCAGCAGCGCCGAGGCCTGGCGGCTGAGTGTGACCCACCGGCTCGGGGCGTCGTCGTAGGTGCGGTTGAACAGGTCCGTGGCGCACCAGCCCGGGTGGGCGGCCACCGACAGGACCGTCGAACCCGCCGCGCGCAGCCGACGGTCGAACTCGACGGCGAACATCGCCGTGGCGAGCTTCGACTGGGCGTACCGGGACATCGGAGTGTATTTCCCGACCAACCCGAGCCCGCGGTCCAGCGGCCCGGCCCCGCGATGGGCCATCGAGGACAGGGACACCACCCGGGCGGTCGGCGACAGGGCCGGCAACATCCGGCCGATCAAGGCGTAGTGGCCGAGGTGGTTGGTGCCCATCTGGGACTCGAAGCCGTCGGCGGTCTGCTGCAGCCGGGGCACCATCATGATCCCGGCGTTGGCCACCAACAGGTCCACCGGACCCAACGGCAGCTCCCGGTCGGCGAAGGCGGCGACACCGGCCAGGTCCGACAGGTCCAGCTCGGACACCCGCAGGCTGCCGGTGCCCTCCCGGGCGGCGAGTCTGATCCGGGCGGCGGCGTCGGCCCCCTTGGCAGTGTTGCGGACGGCCAGCACCACCTCCGCGCCGGCCCGGTACAGCTCGAGGGCTGTGCGGAAGCCCAGCCCGGCGTTCGCTCCGGTGACGACGGCCCGCAGGCCGGTCAGGTCCCGGATGTCCTTCTCTGTCCACCCGCTCATCTGCTCCCCCTCCCGTTCGGGTCGGGTCCGATCGTCACGAGGCGTCCTGGACCGGAAAGACCACTTCTCGGACGATCAGCTGGATCGCGGCGGCGATGGGCACCGCGAGCAGTGCCCCGACAACGCCCAGCAGCGCACCGCCGATGAGGATGGCCACCACCACCGACCCGGTGGAGATGTTGACCCGCCGTCGCATCACCTTCGGGTAGAGCCAGTAGGCCTCGAACAGATGCTGGATCAGGTAGAAACCGGCCGCGACGATCCCGATGGTGACGGACTGGGTGAAGCCGATCAGCATCATCGACACCCCGACGATGATCGGGCCGATGACGGGGATGAAGTCCAGCACCGCCGCCCCCAGGGCGATGGCGAACGGGTAGGGCAGCCCGACTATCCAGGCGAACACCCCGGCGACGAGCCCGGCCTGGATGGCGATCAGGGTCGCCCCGCCCAGGTAGCCGCCCATCTGCTTGAGGATGCCCTCGCCGAGCTCGGCGATGCGGTGCCGGCGCGAGGCCGGGGCCAGCCGCCAGGCGGCCTGCTTGATCCGCGGGAAGCCGGCCAGGATGTACATGGTCAAGATGATGATGATGAACAGGTCGAAGGCGATCCCGGCCACGGTGAATCCGGCGCTGACGATGCCGTCGGCGGCCCCGGGGGCCAGTTCCTTGAGCACGTTGGAGTTCTTGATCTCGTTGATGAACCCGAACTTCTCGTCCAGGGACTTGATCGTCGAGTTCTGCTGCAGGTTCGTCAGGGTCGTCGGCAGGTTCACGATGAACTGCGAGACCTCGGAGACGATCGGCGGGACGATCGCGTATCCGGCCCCGAACAGCACCGCGATCAGGCCGACCATGATGCTGAGCACGGCCCAGCCGCGTTTCAGGCCCACCCGCATCAGCAGGCTGACCAGCGGGTCGAGTCCGATCGCCAGCACCCCGGCGATGGCGATCAGGATCAACGTCCCCCGGATGGTGTCCAGGGAGAGGTAGGCCATGTAGGCGAGCAGGAGCCCGGCACCACCGAGGAAGCCCACCCGGAACGGCGATATCCGCGCGGGTCGCACGTACTCCGCGCCGAGGGTCTCGGCGACCTTGGCCTCCTCGGCGGCGGCCTCTTTCGCCTCGGTGACGCTGGCCGGGCGGGTCCACAACCGGCTCATCAGTCGCGTCCGCCCAACGGCAGCAGGTCGGCGTACTCCTGGTGGGCGGCGATGTAGTCGGACACGTAGGGGCACACCGGGATCACCGTCACCCCGGCGGCGCGGGCGGCGTCCAGGCCGGCGACCGTCACCTTGGCGGCCAAACCCTGACCGCGGGCCGACGGTTCGGTCCAGGTGTGGGTGAAGGTCCAGGTCACGACGCCGTCGGTGGTCCGCGGCACGTACTCCAGATGTGCGAGCGGCACATCCTGCCTGGTCAGCTCGAAACGGCGCAGTTCGTCGTTGTGGGTGATCGTCTCTGCGGCGCTGGTTCCACCGGTCGCGGCACTGTCCACCGACACCACTCCCTTTCTGGTCTGGTTCATTCGCGGTCTCAGGCTTCTTCGCCCCCACCGGTTCCCGCGAAAACTGTGTCTTCCATGGATGGTGACACACCAACGCAAGGTCGATCGGTCCACGGACCCGGCTCCACCCTTCCCGATCCGTATGATCTACAAGGTTCGACCCGGCACGTCCGGGGAAGGGGCGGACCGGGTCCGCCGCAGTGGTACCCAACGCGCTCAAGCGGTAACCAGACCGGCCGGTCCCATTTCTGCCTCGAGGAGATCCCGATGATCCGACGTCCTTCCGTCACCCTGCTGGCGTTGACCGCCGCAGCCCTCCTGACGGTTGCCGCCTGTGGCAGCAAGACCGCAGCGAGCCCGGAGGCGACCGCGACCGCCGAGGCGACAGGCTCGGCCGTCGCTCCGGGGACCACGACCTCCGAGGCTGCGCCGTCGACCAGCGTGGACACCGAAACCGCGGGGTCCACCGGGGCCGACACCTCGTCGGGCACCGCGACGTCGTCCGGCTCCGGCACTGCTTCGGCCCTGCCCGCCGACTGCGTCCCGGCGAGCCTGGCCACCAAGACCGCCGGCAAGCTCACCATCGCCACCTCCGAACCCGCCTACGAGCCGTGGATGGTCGACAACGACCCGACCAACGGCAAGGGCCTGGAATCGGCGGTGGCCTATGCCGTCGCCGACAAGCTCGGGTTCGCCAAGGGCGATGTGACCTGGATCCGGGTCGGCTTCGACGAGGCGATCTCGCCGGCGCCGAAGAAGTTCGACTTCGACATCAACCAGTTCACCATCAGCGCCAAGCGCGCCGAGAGTGTCGATTTCTCCTCCGGCTACTACGACGTCACCCAGACCGTGATCACCGTCAAGGGCAGCCCGATCGAGGGCAAGACCTCGCTGGCCGACCTGAAGGGCGCCAAGCTCGGGGCGATGATCGGCACCACCAGCCTGGACGCCATCGCGGCCACCATCGCCCCGACCTCCGAGCCCGCCGTCTTCAAGGACAACGCCCTCGCCGCCCAGGCCCTGCAGGGCGGCCAGATCGACGGCCTCGTCGTCGACCTGCCCACCGCCTTCTACATGACGGGCGCGCAGCTCACCGACGGACTCATCGTCGGCCAGCTGCCGGCCGTCGGTGACGCCGGCGAGCAGCTCGGGCTGGTCCTGGAGAAGGACTCGGCGATGACCTCCTGCACCACCGCCGCGGTGGACGCCCTGCGTGCCGACGGGACCTTGGCGGACCTGGCCGCCGAGTGGATCGCCGACGGGGCCTCCGCTCCCGTCCTGAGCTGACCGCGACCCGGTGCCGCCACACGCACATCCGGCGAAGGGCTCCGAGCCGACGGACGGCTGGGAGCCCTCACCGGTCCAACGGGAGCGGATGGCCTACCGCCGTTCCCGCACGATCCGCAGCGGGTGGATCGCCTTCGCCTCGACGCTGATCGTGGTCGGCGTCCTGGCTGCCCTGGTGATGACCAGCGAGGGCTGGCCGCGCTTCCGCAAGACCTTCCTGAAGTGGGACTACGGCTGGGAGGTCTTCCCGCAGATCCTCGACGGGCTCTGGCTCAACGTCCGGCTGATGGTGGTCTGCGAGATCGCGATCCTGATCCTGGCGTTGACAGTGGCCTGGGTGCGGACCCTGCGCGGGCCGGTCTACTTCCCGCTGCGCGCCGCCGCGACGGTCTACACCGACGTGTTCCGCGGGCTGCCGTTGATCCTGGTGCTGTTCATGCTCGGGTTCGGGATGCCGACCCTGCGGATCGGATGGTTGCCCAGCTCCCCGCTGTTCTGGGGCTGCACGGCCCTGGTGCTGACCTACGGCGCCTACGTCTCGGAGGTCTTCCGCTCCGGGATCGAATCGGTGCACCCGTCCCAACGGGCGGCGGCCCGGTCCCTCGGGCTCTCCCACGGCAAGACCATGCGCCATGTCGTGGTGCCCCAGGCGGTGCGCCGGGTGTTCCCGCCGTTGCTCAACGACATGGTGGCACTGCAGAAGGACACCGGGCTGATCTCGGTCCTCGGCGTCATCTACGACGCGGTGCTGCGGGCACAGATCGCCACCTCCCAGACCTACAACTACACCCCCTACGTGGTGGCCGGTGTGCTGTTCGTCCTGATCACGATCCCGCTGACCAGGTTGACCGACTACATCTCCCGTCGTCAGGGCTGGATCGGCGGTGGCACGGTATGACCTCCCTCTCGAAGGATCCTGCTCACCCGGGGGCGGCCGATGAGCCGTTGTTGCGGGTGACCGGACTGCGCAAGAGCTACGGCAGCAGTGTCGTCCTGCGCGATCTGCACCTGGAGGTCGGCCGGCACCGGTGTGTGACGCTGATCGGTGCCTCCGGCTCGGGCAAGTCGACCCTGCTCCGCTGCGTGAACCTGCTCGAGGAGGTCGACGACGGCCAGATCTTCCTCGACGGGAAGGACATCACCGACCCGCGGGTCGACCCCGACGAGATCCGCTCCCGGGTGGGCATCGTCTTCCAGTCCTTCAACCTGTTCCCGCACATGAAGGTGCTGGACAACATCACCCTGGCTCCGCGCAAGGTGCACGGGGTGCCGAAGGACCAGGCCGAGGCCGAGGCGATGGAGCTGCTGGCCCGGGTGGGGCTGCGGGACAAGGCGACGGCCCGCCCAGATTCCCTGTCCGGCGGGCAGCAGCAGCGGGTGGCGATCGTGCGCGCCCTGGTGAACAAACCGGTGCTGATGTTGTTCGACGAGGTGACGAGCGCCCTGGACCCCGAACTCGTCGGCGAGGTGCTGGCGATGATCAAGGATCTGAAGTCCGACGGGATGACGATGCTGGTCGCGACCCACGAGATGGGTTTCGCCCGGCAGGTCTCCGATGCGGTGGTGTTCCTGAGCGAGGGGTCGGTCGCCGAGACCGGGCCGCCGGAGCAGGTGCTGGGGAGTCCTCAGGACCCGCGGACGCAGCAGTTCCTCCGACGGATCATCGAGGCCGGACGGCTGTGAGCGGGTGATCGGACGGCTGTGAGGGGGTGGTCGGGCGGTCCGATGCAGCGGCACGGCCCACCACGACCGGGAAACAGAAGTTGAACGCTTGCCGATCTTCTGACCCACCTCGAGCCACCCACCTGCAGGAACAGGGATTTTGGCGCGTCAACGGCCACGCGATCCGCCTACGGATCGCAACTGACGATTGACCGTGTGTCTCCGCGCGTGCCACAATGATCCCGGTCAATGCCAAGTGTTCGTGTTACAGCGGTTGCAAGGCAGCATTGCGGTCGTGGGATCCTCTAGATCGAAGTATCCAGAGATGTCGGATTCGTAGACAGACCCGGCTTTTCGTGTTCGCGAGAAGCCGAAGGATACTTGCTTTAAAGGAGAAACATCATGGCTAACGGAACCGTCAAGTGGTTCAACGCTGAAAAGGGCTTCGGCTTCATCACCCCCGAGGATTCGGGTGCGGATGTCTTCGTTCACTACTCCGAGATCCAGTCCGGTGGATACCGCACTCTCGAAGAGAACCAGCGTGTGAGCTACACCGTCACCCAGGGCCCGAAGGGCCCGCAGGCGACTGGTGTCACCGTCCTCTGATTGAGCCTTAGAGCTCAATACCTCATGGGTGGTTCCGCAGTACCTTCACCGGTGCTGCGGGACCACCCATGTTGCATTTCCGGGCCCTGACCTGGCCTGATCGGCGCCCTGGGCTCCAGGTCGCTGTCCTAGAGCTCCAGAAGCCGGCGCAGTTCGGCGACGGCGGTTCGACCCGCCCGGTTGGCACCGATCGTCGACGCGCTCGGCCCGTAACCCACCAGATGCAGCCGGGGTTGGGCCACCACCCTGGTCCCGTCCATGACGATCCCCCCGCCCGGTCCGCGCAGATGCAACGGCGCCAGGTGTTCCAGGGCGGCCCGGAAGCCCGTCGCCCACAGGACCGTGTCCGCCTCGACCTCCGTACCGTCCGCCCAGCGCGCCCCGGATTCGGTGAGCTCGGTGAACATCGGCCGCCGGTCGAGGTACCCGGCCGCCTGTGCGCGCCGGACGTCGTCGTTGAGTCCGAGGCCGGTCACCGAGACCACCGACAGGGGCGGCAGCCCCGCCTCGACCCGCTCGATGACCATGGCGACGGCCGCCCGCCCCAGCTCCGGGGTGAACTCCCGCTCGACGAACACCGGCTCCCGCCGGGTCACCCAGAAGACCTGCTCCGCGAGCGGGCCGAGCTCCATCAACGCCTGCAGGGCCGAAATGCCGCCACCGACGACGAGGACGCGTCGACCGGCGAACGGGACCGGCCCCGGGTAGTCGTGGGTGTGCAGCTGGGTGCCGCGGAAGCGCTCGCGCCCGGGCACCCACGGCCAGAAGGGCTTGTCCCAGGTGCCGGTGGCGTTGATCAGCCCGCGGGCGGTGACGGTGCTCGTGCTGGTGACGGTGCTCGTGCTGGTGACGGTGCCGGTGTGCACGGTGAACCCGGCGTCGGAGGACTCCACCCGCTGCACCTGCACCGGCCGGTCGACCGCCAGCTGGAAATGCTCCTCGTACTCGGCGAAGTAGGCCGGGATCACCTCGCTGGCCCGCCGCTCACGTTCGGTGTCCAGGGTCTCCGGCCGAGGCAACCCGGGAAGTTCCCTGATCCCGTTGACCGTGGCCATCGTCAGACTGGGCCAGCGGTGCTGCCAGGCACCACCCGGGGCGGGATTGGCGTCGAGGACGAGATGATCGGTCCCGGTCCGCTGCAGGTGGTAGGCGGCGGACAGGCCGGCCTGGCCCGCCCCGATGACAACGACGTCGGCCGTACGACCGCGCTGAGCATGATCCACGGTCTCCAGCCTGCCAGGACCCGCCTTCTCTCACCCACCCGAGTCGGGCGGCGCAGGTGCCGGTGGGCGATCATGGACCGGTGTGGCATCGGCTGCCACGAACGGCAGGAGCAGAGGAGATCCCATGGGCGCGCACTCCCCCGTCGACACCGACGTGCTGGTGATCGGAGCCGGGCTGGCCGGTCTGGTGGCGGCGGCCGAGGCTGCCGATGCCGGTCGCCGCGTGATGATCGTCGACCAGGAGCCCGCGGCGAGCCTGGGCGGGCAGGCCTACTGGTCCTTCGGCGGCCTGTTCCTGGTGGACTCCCCCGAGCAGCGGCGGCTGGGAATCAAGGACTCGGCCGAGCTCGCCCTGGCGGACTGGTTCGGCTCGGCCGATTTCGACCGTCCGGAGGACCACTGGCCGCACCGTTGGGCCGAGGCGTACGTCGACTTCGCCGCCGGCGAGAAACGTTCCTGGCTCAAGGACCAAGGAGTGGGGCTGTTCCCGATCGTGCAGTGGGCCGAACGCGGCGGGTACCCGGTGACGGCCGGCTCGGACGGTTCGACGAACGCCGGCCACGGCAACTCGGTGCCCCGGTTCCATGTCACCTGGGGCACCGGGCCCGGGGTCCTGACACCGTTCCTGCGCCGGGTGATGCGGTATGTGGAGGTCGGCCGGATCGTGTTGCGGTTCCGCCGCCGGGTCACCGGCCTGCTGACCGACGGCGGGGCGGTGGTCGGTGCCACGGGTGAGGTGCTGGAGCCGTCCGCGGCCGCCAGGGGCGAGGCCTCCAGCCGGACGGTCGTCGGCACCTTCGAGGTCCGCGCCGGGGCGACGATCGTCTGCTCGGGCGGGATCGGCGGGAACCACGACCTGGTCCGGGCCCAGTGGCCGGCCGGGTTCGGTGATCCGCCGAAGGAGATGCTTGCCGGGGTCCCGGCATCGACCGACGGGCTGATGCTGGGTGTCGCCGAGACCGCCGGTGCCCGGCAGATCAACTCCGACCGGATGTGGCACTACCCCGAGGGGATCGTCAACCACTCCCCGGTCTGGCCTCGGCACGGGATCCGGATCCTGGCCGGCCCCAGTTCGATCTGGCTCGACGCCCGGGGGAACCGGCTGCCACCACCGTTGTGGCCGAGTTTCGACTCCCTCGGCACCGTCCGGCACATCACCTCCACCGGGTACGGCCACTCCTGGTTCCTGTTGAACCAGCGGACCATCGGTCCGGAGTTCGCCCTGTCCGGTTCGGAGCAGAACCCCGACCTGACCGGTCGATCTGTCGGCCTGCTGCTGAAGAACCGGCTCGGTGACGGGCCGACGGAGTCGGTGCGCACCTTCCAGGAGAAGGGGGTCGACTTCCTGACCGATCCCACGGTGGAAGGGTTGGTGGCCAAGATGAATCACCTCGTCGGCGAGGACCTGATCGATGCCGCACAGGTCGCCGAGACGGTCCGGTTGCGTGATCTCCAGGTGCGCAGCGGCCTGGGCAAGGACCCGCAGCTGGTGGCGATCGCCGGTGCCCGACGGTACTTCGGTGATCGGAAGATGCGGACGGTGGAGCAGCATGAACTCCTCGATCCGGAAGCCGGCCCACTGGTGGCGGTACGCCTGCAGGTGTTGACCCGGAAGTCCCTGGGCGGCTTGGAGACCGACCTGTCGAGCCGGGCGTTGGACAGCAGCGGCCGGCCGATCCCCGGGCTGTACGCGGCAGGCGAGGCGGCCGGGTTCGGCGGGGGCGGTATGCACGGCTACCGGGCGCTGGAAGGGACCTTCCTCGGCGGCTGCCTGTTCAGCGGTCGGGCGGCCGGCAGGGCAGCGGGCGGGCGCGGCTGAGTTACGGGCGCGGCTGAGTGCGGATGGGCTCGGGCCGGCCCGTGGTCAGTTCGCGACCCGGCGCTCCATGAAAACGGTGTCCCGCCAGACGCCGTGCAACTGGCCGATCCTTTCGCGCACACCGAGGGTTCGGAACCCCGCCGACCGGTGGATCGCGATACTCGCGCGGTTCTCGGCGAAGATCGACGTCTGCAGGGTCCACAGACCCGCCCGCCCTGCGGCATCAACCTGCTGGTGTACCAACGCTTTCCCCACGCCGCGGCCACGGCCGGAGGCAGCGACGTACACGGAGGTCTCGGCGACACCGGAGTAGCACTTACGCGTCGAAGCGGGGGTCAGGGCGGCCCAACCCACCACCTCGGAACCGATCTCGGCGATCCACACCTGACCGGGTATCCATTTCGCCTGCAGCGCACGCTGACTCGGCACCGTGGTGTCGAAGGAGGCGTTGCCGGTGTCCAGGCCCTCGCGGTAGATCTGCCGGATCCGGTCCCAGTCCTGGGCCTTGACCGGCCTGATCGTCACATCACCCGGGGGGCCTGCGGGGTCGATGGTGGAGGCCGGGGCCAGTCCCATCACGGCGTCGGCGGCATGGGGCAGACCGGTGCAGCAGGCCTGGTTGACGGCAACCAGGGAGGAGGTTCCTTCCTTGCGCACCAACAGGAATCCGACCTCGGCGAGTTTGCGCACATGGTGGGAGCAGGTGGACTGACTGATCGAGAGCGCCTGGGCCAGTTCGCCGACCGTGACCTCCCGGCCGGCGGTGGCGACGGTGTGCAACAGCCGCACCCGGGTCGGGTCGGCCAGACACGAGAACCACTCCGCGTAGGTGCTGACGTCTGCGGGTGAGAGCCGGGTGGACCCGAGCGTTTCCATCCGGGGAGTATGACGGCTGCCCGGATGCCCGTCAATCGATGTCGGTCGATGTTTGGCTCAGCTCCTCCGCCTCGGCGATCCTGCGGTACACCCGGTTCCTGGACCGCAGCACCACGGCGGCCAGCAGGCCGGCGAGCACCGAACCGACCAGCACCCCCACCTTCACGTGGTCCGCGCTCGGATTGCCCTCGCCGAAGGCCAGTTCCCCGATGAGCAGGGACACGGTGAACCCGACCCCGCCGAGCATGGCCAGGCCCAGCACATCCGTCCAGGCCAGATCCTTGTCCAGGTCTGCCCGGGTGAACCTCGCGGTCAGGTAGGTGGCCCCGAAGATCCCGACCGTCTTGCCGACCACCAGGGCGATGATGATCCCCAGGGTCACGGTGTCGGTCAGCGACTCGCCAAGGCCGTCGAACCCGCCCACCACCACACCCGCCGAGAACAGGGCGAAGACCGGTACCGCGAGCCCGGACGACAGGGGACGGAACCGGTGCTCGAAGTGCTCCGCCAGACCGGGGCCGGCATCCGGGCCACCGTTCTTCTCCGAACGCAGGACGGGCACCATGAATCCCAGGAGCACGCCGGCCACGGTGGCATGTATCCCGGAGGCGTGGACCAGAGCCCAGGTGGCGATCGCCAACGGCAGCAGCAGGTAGACCGACCGGACCCGGCGCTGGACGAGCGCCGCGAAGAGGGCCAACGGGATCAGCGCGAGCAACAGCGGCGTCAGGGCAAGGGAACTCGTGTAGAAGACGGCGATCAGGGTGATGGCGATGAGGTCGTCCACCACGGCCAGGGTCAGCAGGAAGGTCCGCAGGCCCGACGGCAGGTGGGTGCTGATGATCGCGAGAACACCGAGGGCGAAAGCAATGTCGGTCGCAGTGGGTATCGCCCAGCCGTCCAGGGCCTCCGGCCGACCGAGGTTGATGACCGTGTACAGCAGCGCCGGGACCGCGACTCCCCCGACCGCCGCGGCGATCGGGATGGCCGCACGCCGCGGGTCCCGCAGGCTCCCGGCCACGAACTCGCGTTTGAGTTCCAGTCCTGCGACGAAGAAGAAGATCGCCAGCAAACCGTCCGCCGCCCACTGACCCACGGTGAGCTTCAGGTGCAGGGACTCGAAGCCGAAGCTGGTGTCCCGGAGGCGGAGATAGGAGTCCGACCACGGGGAGTTCGCCCAGACCAGAGCGATGACGGTGGCCAGGAACAGCAGGGCACCACCCACCGTTTCCTTGCGCAGGATGGCGGCGACACGGGCGCTCTCGGCCCAGGAGGGGCGGGTGAAAAGGGTGGGGCGGTGGGACACAGGGGACCTCTCGGATCCGTCACAAGCGGTGAAAATGCGGTCGACAAACTACATTGCCGACCAGACTTCCCGGCGCACCGTTGTCCAGCTTAGTCGATGCAGGTCCGCAGATGAATGCCCTGTGGGCGAGCACACCTGCGGCCCGAACGGCGGTTGTTCACCGGGCGGTCCTAGGCTGGAGATGAACCGATGTCACAGCGCCGAGGGGAAACACATGTCCGACCGCAAGATCCGCGTGGCAGTCCAGCTTCAGCCCCAGCATGCCGACTACGGCCAGATCCGGGACGCGGTCTTCCGCGCCGAGGAGATGGGTGTGGACGTGGTGTTCAACTGGGATCACTTCTATCCCCTGTACGGAGATCCGGACGGCGCCCACTACGAGTGCTGGACGATGCTCGCCGCCTGGGCCGAGCAGACCGAACGGGTCGAGTTCGGGCCTCTCGTCACCGGGGGCGGGTACCGGAACCCCGATCTGCTGGCCGACATGGCCCGGACCGTCGACCACATCTCCGGCGGCCGCGTGATCCTCGGCCTCGGTTCGGGCTGGTTCGAGAAGGACTACCAGGAGTACGGCTACGAGTTCGGCACCGCCGGGTCGCGACTGGACCTGTTCGGTACCTTCCTGCCCCGGATCGCCCACCGCCTCGAAGTGATCAACCCGGCCCCGACCCGGCAGATCCCGATCCTGATCGGTGGGGGCGGAGAGAAGAAGACCCTGCGCTACGTCGCCCAGTACGCACAGATCTGGCACGCCTTCGGCGACCTGGAGACCATGCAGCGCAAGTCCGGGATCCTGGACGAGCACTGCGCCGTCGTGGGCCGTGACCCGGGCGAGATCGAGAAGTCCACCGAGATCGCCAAGGCGACCCAGGCCGACGCCGACGCGCTGGCCGACCTCGGGGTGAGCCTGTTCACCATCGGGATCACCGGGCCGGACTACGACCTGAGCGGGGTCAAGCAGTGGCTCACCTGGCGGGACGGCCGTAACGGCTGATCTGCCCACCACCCGCGCTGACCGCGCTCCTTACCGACAATCGCGCTGCATGCAAACAGCGCGATTGTCGGGAGGGAGCGCGGTCAGCGGGGGGCGGGCGGGTCAGCAGCTTCTCGGCACGACCAGCGACGTGGTCGTGTCCTGAAAGTACGTGTCCTCGCCGTCCGTGTATGTCACCCTCATCGCGTCAAAGGCCGGGGCCTCGCCCTCTTCGACGACCAGATGGACCAGCACATTGAACGTCGACGGATCCCCATCCACCAGGGCCGGTAATTTCAAGTCGGTGTAGTTGCTCAGCTGCCAGCCCGGGATACCAGCCGTCTGCCAATCTGCAGGCGGCCAGACGCTCGAGACTCCCACCGCCGTACTGCGCCCGTCGGCAAGCATGGGAACCAGATAGACCTCGGCCACGGCAATGTTGCGGGGGTTGACGAGATCTACCCGAGTGATCGTGACGTCCTTGGAACTGAGGTTCGAGAAGGTGTCGAACCCGAAGGTCATATCGGCTTTGTCCTCAAGGGTGCCGACCGGCACACATTCCGTCCCATGATCGGTACCGATGCTCAGCGAAGAGCCGAGTCCCACTGTGCCAGTACACGCGGCGAGTCCGACACCGATCAGAAGCAACACCAGTGACGTCAGGATCAGACGCCGGCGGCTCCACTCGATCACGGCGACCTCCCCGAACCGGTCCTGGGCGACGTTGTCCTCTCGACCCACATCTTCGGTCATGGCCATGTATACCCGACTTCGATCGAGCTGACCAGTGCAACACCCGCCTGGATCAAGTGAGCGCCCCTCGCAGGTGACACTCACTGCTGATCCAGGTTCAGCGCTGCGAGGGGGTACGGGCCGTTCGGGTTCGCGGTGGGGGCCGGGGCGGTCCGGGTGGTTCCCAGGGGGGATCGGACGGTGGTGGTCTGGTCCGGATGGGTGGTGATGGTCCAGCCCGGGGTGTGACGCAGGTGGTGGTGCCGGGTGCACAGGCACCGCAGGTTCCTCGGGTCGGTCGTGCCACCGGTGTCCTGTCCGGGTCGGTACTCGATCTCGTGGTCCAACTCGGACAACATGGCGGGTTGGTGGCAGCCGGGCCACCGGCAGGTCCGGTCCCGGGCACACACATAGTCGACCAACGCCTGCGTTGGTCGGTATCTGGTTCTACCCAGATCCAACAGCACCCCGGTATGGGGGTCGGTGATCATCCGGTACCAATCCCCACCCAACGAGATCGCCCTGGCTTGGAAGGCGGTGATCGGCCCGTACCGATCCAACGAGCCGGGCTGGTCGTCCAACCCGATCAAAGTCGTCGCGGCGAGGGTGACGTTGATCCGTGGTGTGGTTCCGTTTTGCAACGGGAACGGGTCTGGGCGGCCCAGGGCACCGGGGATCCCGTCCGGGATGGGCCACACATCATCGGGGTGGGCCTCATCGGCGGCAGCACCGGCAAACTGGTCTCGGGGCTCCAACACGGAAGTGCTTGCCGGACAGGCTATGCCCGGTGCGGGATCTGTTGCCGGACAGATGATGTCCGATCCTGTCGATGGATCAGACTCGGCATCCGGTGGCGCGTTTTCTGACACCTTTTCGGCGTGTCCCGTCAGAAAAGGCACCGCCCGTTCCGGGGTCATCGGAGCGGGAGTGTTGGCCGGGCAGGTGACGTGGTCGCGCTCGCTGCCGGAACTCGGGGCACCCCCGGCGCGACCGGCAGGGACGAGCCGCTCGGCCGGGCCGACGTCCGGTGGCGCGTTTTCTGACACCTTTTCGGCGTGTTCCGTCAGGAAAGGCACCGCCGGTTCCGGCGTGCCAGACGTGGAATTGCCTCCCGGGCAGGTGGTATCAGATGCGACAGACGACTCGGCCGGGCCGGCATCCGGCGGCGCGTTTTCTGACACTTCCACAGCGTGTTCCGTCAGAAAAGGCACCGCCGGCTCCGGCGTGCCAGACGTGGGAGTGCCTGCCGAACAGGTGATATCGGATGTGGCGGGCGGCTCTGCCGGGCCGACATCCAGTGGCGCGTTTTCTGACACTTCCACGGCGTGT
>QXCQ01000063.1:57532-57979 GCA_003576535.1 Nakamurella silvestris
ACGACTGGGGGCCTTGGGTGCGGAACCTGCGGCACGGGCGGGGTTCTTGTACACGAACTGCCCGGTCACCAGCACCTGTTGAAACACCTCGACCATGACGTCGACCCGGCGGGCGCCGACCGGGCGGTCATCCCCCGGAACCTTGGCGTGGGCCATGGCCTGGCAGGCCTGGAAGATCGTCTCGATGTCCTGCGCTGCGGAGAACACCGTCAACGACCCCATCCCGTCATCCAGAGGACGAACGGACACATATCGTCGGGCCACGGCCTTGCGGTGACGGTCCTGCGCACCCTTCGGGTCCAGCGAGATCACCGCCGCCTGACACTTCCTCCGCAACGTCGGAACGTTCCACCCATCAGCATCCGGCAACACCGCCGCCTCGACCGCCGGGTAGACGGCCGGGTTCGCATCCCGCACCGCCTCGATCACCGTGCGGGCCTTGCCCCA
>QXCQ01000063.1:58256-80831 GCA_003576535.1 Nakamurella silvestris
TGACAATTCAACCGCGCTCCTTGCCAACATCCGCGCGCGTCGCAGCCAGCGCGATAGTCGGCACGGAGCGCGGATGCTGGCGGCGGTCAGCAGGAGAGAGTGAACGTCTCCGCCCACGGAAGGATCCGCCCAAGCCACAGGCCCGCTACCGTGACAGACATGCGTAAGGCCGTCTACCGCTGGCTCGAGCGGAACCGGTGGGCCGGTGACGCCGCCCTGGCCACCGCCTTTCTGATCGTCCTGGTCATCGAGCAGCGGGCCACCTACGGCACCAGCTACCGGATGGCCCTGGCCCTGTTGACCGCGTTCCCGCTGTATTTCCGGCGCAACTTCACCGAGGCGGCGCTGGTCGTGAGCATCGGGGTGATGCTGGTGAACCTGCGCTACATCAGCGAACCGACGGTGGCCATCGGCCTGGTCCCGATCATGGTCCATGCGTCCATCGCGTATGCGGGCAACAAGTTCTGGGGCTGGTTGTCCCTGGTCGTGGGCCTGGCCGGGTCGGTGCTCGCCCCACTTCGCTGGGGCTACGCGGGGGAGTCCCCGTTCCTGCAGGTGCTGATCGCGCTCTGCGCGGTGGTCGTCGTCGCGGCCTACATCACCGGCGAGCGGCTGCGCGAGCGCAACGACTTCGTCAGCGAGCAGTTGGCGGCCCTCACCGAACGAACCCGTCTGCTGACCATCGAGCGGGACCAGCGGGCCAAGATCGCCGCCGTCAACGAGCGCACCCGGATCGCCCGGGAACTGCACGACATCGTCGCCCACTCCCTGTCCGTCATCGTCGTCCAGGCCGACGGCGGGGCGGCGGCCGTGGAGAAGAAGCCGGAGCTGGCCGCCCAGGTCCTGCACACCATCGGCGAGACCAGCCGCGAGGCGCTCTCCGAGATGCGCAGACTGGTCGGTGTCCTCCGTTCGGAGGGCGATTCGCGGACCACCCAGTTCGCCCCCCAACCCGGGGTCGGCGATCTGTCGTCGCTGGTCGAGCAGGTCCGGCAGGCGGGGGTGACCGTGACCTTCCTAACCACCGCCACCGGTCGGCTGCCCCAGGGCATCGACCTCACGGTCTACCGGATCGTGCAGGAGGCGCTGACGAACGTCCTCAAACACGCCGGGCCCCAAGCCACCGCGGAGGTCTCGCTCACCGAGTCCGCGGAGGTCTTCACCGTCACCGTCACCGACGACGGACGGGGAGCCGCGGTCGTCTCCGACGGCGCCGGCAACGGTTTGCTCGGTATGCGCGAGCGTGTCACGCTGCAAGGAGGCAGGCTGACCGCCGAACCACGCCAGGGCGGCGGATTCATGGTCCGGGCGGAGTTCCCCGTCGGTGTGCCGGCCGATCCACGACGACGAGGGAACTGATGTGACGATCCGGGTGTTCCTGGTCGACGACCAGGCGCTGGTCCGAGCGGGCTTCTCGATGCTGCTGTCCGCGCAGGACGACATGGCGGTGGTCGGTGAGGCCGCCGACGGGGCCGAAGCGGTCGAGAGACTCGCGAGCATCGAGGCCGATGTGGTGCTCATGGACATCCGGATGCCGCGGATGGACGGGGTCGAAGCCACCCGCCTGCTGCTCGCCGCCCCCGGCACGGCCCCCCGCATCCTCGTGCTGACCACCTTCGACCTGGACGAATACGTGTTCGCGGCCCTGGGCGCGGGTGCTTCTGGGTTCCTGCTCAAGGATGCCCGGCCGGAGGAACTGCTGTCCGCCATCCGTTCCGTCGCCGCCGGTGACGCGGTGGTCGCCCCGTCCGCCACCCGTCGGCTGCTGGAGCACGTGAGCCATGCCCTCCCCACGGGTACAACCGAGCCCGCGCCGAAGCTGGCGCACCTGACCACCCGCGAGCAGGAGGTGCTGGTGGAGGTCGCCAACGGGCTGACGAACGCCGAGATCGCGGCCGCCTTGTACATGGCCGAGTCCACGGTGAAGACCCATATCGGCAGCCTCCTGGCGAAGCTGGAATGCCGCGATCGGGTCGGCCTGGTCCTGGTCGCGTTCCGCGCCGGCCTGGTCAAGAACGCACCCTGAGTCCGTCTCCCCCCACGGGACTAGTTACCCCTCCTACCGGGGTCGACCTGACGGGCCCACCTTCGGGCCCGCGCTCCGATGCCCGGTGAGCACCTCCTTTCCTACGCTTGGTCGGCGAGGGTGACAGCCCCCGTCATTCGGAAAGGAACTCGATGAACATCCCCACAGATCAACTGGGAACCGCTGCGGCGCAGTCTTCCTCGGCCCCGGCGGCCTCCCGGCCGGCAGCCAGGGCGGTCGGTCTGGTGAAAACCTACGGCAGCGGCGGCACTGCCGTCCGCGCCGTCGACGGGATCACCGTCGAGTTCGGCACCGGCACCTTCACCGCCATCATGGGGCCGTCCGGATCCGGGAAGTCGACGCTGATGCACTGCCTGGCCGGACTCGACTCCCTGACGGCCGGTTCGGCCTACATCGGTGACGTCGAGATCAACACCCTGAACGACAACCAGTTGACCAGACTGCGGCGCGACCGGGTCGGATTCATCTTCCAGTCCTTCAACCTGCTGCCCACGCTGACCGCCGAGCAGAACATCCTGCTGCCCCTGGACCTCGCCGGACGCAAGCCCGACCGCACCCGGTACGACGCCCTGATCACCTCCCTGGGCCTGCAGGACCGCCTCTCCCATCGGCCCAGTGAACTCTCCGGTGGCCAGCAGCAGCGGGTCGCCATTGCGCGGGCGTTGATCACCGCACCCGATGTCGTGTTCGCCGATGAGCCCACCGGTGCCCTCGATTCGAAGAACGGCGCGAGCCTGCTTGCCTACCTGCGTCTGTGCGCCCGTGAGGGTGGCCAGACGATCGTCATGGTCACCCATGATCCGATCGCCGCTTCCTACGCAGACCGGGTGATCATGCTGGCCGACGGACGACCCGCCGGCGAACTCGCCGACCCCACCCCCGATTCGGTGCTGGCGGCACTGCGCGGCCTGGGGGCGTGATGTTGAAATCCGCCTTCTCCCAGTTGAAAGCACATCCGGGCAGGTTCGCCGCGGTGTGCCTGGCCATCGTCCTCGGTGTCGGTTTCGCCTCCAGCACCTTGGTGTTCACCTCGAGTTTCGAAAAGGCCCTGACCGCATCGGTCTCGGCGGAGGTCAGCAAGGTCGACGTGGTGGTCGATTCGAACGACGGCGAACCGCTGAAGGTCGACACCCTCGCGGCGCTGCCCGGTGTGGCGGTGGCCGACCAGGTGCTGACGAACTACGCGGAGTTCAGCGGCCCGACCAGTCGCGGACTGCTCAAGGTCACCAACATCCCGCAGGACCCGAAGTTGCGCTGGTACACCCTGGCCAGCGGCACCTGGCCGGTCGGGAAGGACCAGGTGGTGGTCGACGTCTCTACCGCCAAGCGCAACAATCTCCAGGTCGGCAGCACACTGACCTTCCTGATCGAGCGGAACACCCTGGCTGCCACCGTTGTCGGCATCGTGGACACGAAGGCCTCGGCGGTCGCCGACACCTCCGACAGCGCATTCGCCGAACCGACCCTGCTCACGCGGCTGAGCAGCAACCCGGGGGACGTAAAGCCTTTCACCGTCAACCTTCTCGCCGCTCAGGGAACCACTCCTGACGAACTGACCGCGACCGTCAACGCCCTGCCGGGTGACCGTTACCTGGCCAGGACAGCCGAGTCGATCGGCCAGGAGCGGATCGAGAAACTCGGCAACGGCGGCGATGTCATCGGCATCATCCTGCTGGCCTTCGCCACCCTCGCCGGCCTGGTGGCCGCGATGGTGGTGGCGAACACCTTCACCATCCTGCTCACCCAGCGCCAGCGACAGATCGCGCTGATGCGGTGCATCGGGGCCACCGGGCCCCAGGTCCGGCGCTCCGCCCTCGCCGAGGCTCTGATGATCGGCGTCATCGGCTCCGTCCTCGGTGTCCTCGCCGGTATCGGCGTGGCCCGGATCGCCGTCAGCGTCGCCGATGTCGGTGCCGAGAACTTCGCGGTGAAACCGATCCCGATGGCCGTCGTCGTGGTGCTGGGCATCCTGGTCACGCTGATCGCCGCCCTCGGGCCGACCGCCCGGGCGATGCGGATCCCACCGATCGCCGCCCTGCGTCCGGTCGCCTCCGCCGAGCAGCGCCGGTCGGCCGCCATCACCCGCAACACCATCGGCGGTCTGCTCTTCGTCGGCGGCGGCACCCTGCTCGGCGGCGGGGTGTACATGAACGATCTGACGATCGCGATGGGCGGCGGGGCGATCACCGCCGTAGGTGTCCTGGTGCTGCTGCGCACCGTCCTGCCCTGGATCCTCCGACTGTTCGGCGGTCTGGGCCGACTGGCCGGAACCCCCGGAAAACTGGCCGTGGCCAACGGGTTGCGCAATCCCGGCCGGGCCGCCGCCACCTGCACCGCGCTGGTGATCGGGGTCGGGGCGATCGTCACCCTCCAGGTCGCCGCAGCATCGGCCCAGGCCGGGGCGGATGCCTCCTTGTCCTTCAGTCGTCCACTGGACCTGCAGATCTCCACCGCCCAGGAGGATCTGCCCGCCGGACTGGAGTCGGCGGTTGCCGGCGTGGACGGGATCGCCTCCGTGGTACCCGTTGTGGGAACACAGGTCGAGCTCAAGGGTGAGCCGGACTCGGACTACCGTCTGTACGGGATCTCCTCCGAGCAGATCTCGCGGGTGCTGCTGGCCGGGACCCTGGACCCGGGAACCATTGCGGTACCCGGCTGGCTCGGCGGCGACATGGCCCCCGGGGACCCGGTGTCGATCGTCCGCAACGGCCAGACCTACACCTTCAAGCTCTCGGCCCAGAAGATCACCGATGACGGCTCTTTCACCGTCAACTCGGTGGACATGGCGAAGATCGATGCGGCAGCCGCCGTCCGATCCCTGTGGCTCAAGTTCGGCGCCGACGCCTCCCCCAACGACATCATCGCCCAGATCAACCCGCTCATCGCCCCGTATCCGGACCTGCAACTGTCCGGGTCGGGGACCGAACGGGCCGCCCTGGAGGATGTGCTCGGCACCCTGATCACGGTGGCGCTCGCCCTGCTGGCCGTCGCGGTGATCATCGCGATCGTCGGGATCGGCAACACCCTGGGGCTGTCCGTGGTGGAACGGACCCGTGAGTCGGCATTGCTGC
Organism: Nakamurella silvestris; assembly: GCA_003576535.1. Taxonomy (GTDB): domain Bacteria; phylum Actinomycetota; class Actinomycetes; order Mycobacteriales; family Nakamurellaceae; genus Nakamurella; species Nakamurella silvestris. Next base: position 63,375 of record QXCQ01000063.1, read on the forward strand.
GCGCCCTCGGCCTGCGCCGCGGCCAACTGCGTCAGATGCTGGCCCTGGAAGCGATCCTGCTCGCGGTGGTGGCGGCGGTGGTGGGGATCGTGTTCGGTGTGCTCTTCGGTTTTGCCGCCGCCGCAGCGGCTTTCGGGGAGGCGAGCCGGGACGCGGCCTTCGTCGTGCCGTGGGGGGATCTCGGGATCGTCTTCGTCGGGGCGATCCTGGCAGGCGTCCTTGCCTCGATCCTGCCGGCCCGCCGCGCTGCCAGGGCGACACCGGTGGAGGCCCTCGCGGAGGTCTAACCCCCTTGTTCCCGCGCACGTTGTTGCTCCTCGCGCACGATGTTTCGTGCGCGCGGAGCAACAACGTGCGCGGGAACAGAAGGTATTTCAGGAGGGGGCGTGCCAACCCCGCGCGTCCAGCCCGCCGGGGATCGGCGCCTCCTCGGCGTACGGGGTCCTGGTCAGCACAAAAGTGTTCAGGTTCAGGTGGTTGACCCGGCCGTTCTCCTCCCGCACCACGGCCAGTTCCTCACCGAAGTAGTACCCGGAGTCCCCGATCCACCGCCCCTGCTCGTCCTGACGGAAACGAGCCCCGCGACCGGTCCCGCTCACCGGATCGAGCAGCAGGGTGTCGGACCCCTCGATGGTCAGGGTGAACTGGGCCGTGCCCCAGAACCAGGGCCCGATCAGGTCGATCAGCCCGGCTGCCGGAGCGGCCGGCACCCACGGCGCGACCTCCACCGGTTCGGCCGACACGATCACGTCGAGCAGTTCCGTCGCAAACCCCGGCCCGGGTCCCGATGTCGAATTGCACAGGAAAACCGTGATGAGGTCGGCCTTCTCGTCGATACACAGACCCGACACGAATCCGGGCATGGATCCCGAGTGCCCCCAGATCCGACGGCCCTCGTGCCGGCTCACCTGCAGGCCGAGACCGTAACCGGAGGTCCAGGTGTCGCCGTCGTCCACCGACCGGATCTTGTGCATCGAGGCGACCGTCCCCGGTGCGAGGATGCCCTGGGTCTCACCGCTGAGAAAGCGGCCCCACACCCCCAGATCGGTGACGGTCGACCAGATCTGGCCGGCGGGGGCCATCGCCCGACCGTCATGGCTCATCTCGTGCTGGACCAGGTCCGCCCACGGATGGACCGCCAGACCGGGGGCGGCGGTGCCGGCAGCGATGTCCTCCGGCAGGAAGGAGGTCCGCCCCATTCCCAGCGGTTGGAGGAACTGGGCGCGGACGACGTCGAACCATCCGGCCTCGCGCTTGACCTCGATCAGCCGGCCGAGGATGCCGAAGGCCACGTTCGAGTAGTGGAAGAAGGCACCGGCCGGCAGCACCTGGTGACCCGGGACCAGTTGGGCCGCAAGTTCGTCCCAGGCCACACCGGGGGTCCGCTCCCACCACAGACCCGGTGACTCGGCCGTGATCCCGGAGGACTGCGACAGCAGCTGGGCCACCGTCACCTTGAAATGGGCCAGCTCCGGCAGGTACTCACCGATCCGGTCGTCCAGATCCACCAGATGTTCCTCGACGAGCTGGAGCACCGCCGCCGCGACGAAGGTCTTGGTGATCGAGCCGATCCGGTACTGGGTGTCCGGTCCCGGCTGGGGCCCGGTGGGCCGGGCGTCGATGGTGCCACGGCCGGCGGTGTAGACCTCGTCGCCGCCCCGCAGGACCGCGACCATGACGGACGGCACCCGGAACCGGGACTGGCGCTCGGAGAGGAAGGCGTCGAGGGATCGTCGGGTGGAGGGCAGCAGACCGGTCATGGGATCCGATTCTGCTCCCCCACCCCGCGGGAGTCGCGTTCGACCGTCACCTCCGGGTACCGCTGCAGCCCGCCCGCGCGGAGATGGCAAGGTAACCGATGTGCCAGCCCCTGTCCCTGCATCGACCGCCTCCGGCCCACCGGTCCCACGGGGCCTGAACCGGGAGATCCTGCGCCTGGCCGTCCCGGCCCTCGGGGCACTGCTGGCCGAGCCGATGTTCCTGTTGGCGGACTCGGCGATCATCGGTCACCTGGGGACCGCGCAGCTGGCCGGTCTCGGGCTGGCGGCCGTCATCCTGAACACGGCCGTAGGCCTGAGCGTCTTCCTTGCCTACGGGACGACCAGCCAGGTGGCCCGGCAGATCGGAGCCGGCAACATCACCGGTGCCCTGGGCCACGGGGTCGACGGGATGTGGTTCGCCGTCATCATCGGCGTGGTGCTCGCGGGTATCGGCTGGCCCGCTTCCTCCCTGCTCATCGGGTGGACCGGGGGCCCCGGGGCGGTGGCCGAGTACGGGACGACGTACCTGCAGTGGTCCACCCTCGGCCTGCCCGCGATGCTGCTGGTCCTGGCCAGCACGGGTGTGCTGCGCGGCCTGCAGGACACCAGGACGCCCCTGGTGGTCGCGGTCGCCGGCGCCGTGGGCAATGTCGGACTGAACCTGCTGCTCGTCTACGGCCTCGACCTGGGGGTGGCCGGTTCGGCGGTCGGGACCGTCATCACCCAGTGGCTGATGGCCGGGGCGCTGGTGCTGATCACCGTGCGGGCCTGCCGGGAGCATCGGGTACCCCTGCGGCCGCATCTCGGCCGACTCGGCGGGGTGGGCCGCGCCGGCTTCCCGCTGTTCCTGCGGACGCTGACCCTGCGGGCCACCGCCGTGGGCACGACCGTCATCGCGGCAGGCCAGGGCGAGATCGCCCTGGCGGCGCACCAGGTGGTGTTCAACATCTGGAACCTGCTGGCATTGGGCCTGGACGCCCTGGCCATCGCGGCCCAGGCGCTGACCGGCAAGGCCCTCGGTGCCGGGAACACCACCCAGGTGCGGTTGCTGTCCCGCCGGTTGCTCGCCTGGGGGGTGTGGGCAGGGGTGGTGTTCGGGCTCCTCGTGCTGGCCGTGCACTCCGTGGCCGGTTCGGCCTTCACCGAGGATCCCGCGGTCCGGGCGGCGATCGCGGCCACCATGGTCGTGCTGGCGATCGGCCAACCGCTGTCGGGCTGGGTGTTTGTCCTCGACGGGCTGCTGATCGGCGCGGGTGACGGGGTGTTCCTGGCCAAGGCCGGGGTGGTGAACCTGCTCGCCTACCTGCCGGCGGCGGCCGCGGTGGTGATCTGGGCACCGGGTGGGACCGCCGGGCTGGTCTGGTTGTGGGTGGCGTTCATCGGGGTCTACATGTCCGCACGCGCCGTCACCCTTGGGGTGCGGTACCGCGGGGACGGCTGGCTCGTGACCGGCGGCTGACAGCCAACCACCGACGAATCCCTCACCATTGCCCCTGCTCAACGAGCAGGAACTCTCTGCACCGGGCAGACAGCGGATCGGCTCGCACCTGCTCGATTCTCGTGAGCGCAGGCCCTACCTGCGTAGACGCAGGCGCGCCCGGCGATCAGCCGCGGGCGAGCGCGGCCCGGATCTCCGCCGTGTTCATGTCCACCCACGCCTCGTAGACCGTCATCTCCGCCAGGTTGTCGGTCACCCATTGGTGGCGCCACTGCCGCAGCTGTTCCTGATGCGCCGCGTCCAGCCCGGAGGTCCGCGCACACCCGGCATCGGCCACGGCTACGGCAATCTCGGTCCGGCGAGCCTGCTCCGGGTCGTCGAAGTAGGAGCCGGCCGGCGCCCACGGCTGTCCGGGAATCTCGGCCTGAACCGGATCCACCACGGCGAAAACCGTCTGTGCGGAACTGATGTCGGTCAGACCCTCGTAGCCGGCTGCGGACATGCAGGAGATCCAGGCCGCCTGGGCCGACGCCCAGCTCGGCGAACCGGAAAAGTACTGTGCATCCTCGGCAGTGGGGGTGCCGAGATGACGGAGCATCGCCGGCGAGACGGGCGGGCTGGACAGATCGGGAAGGGCCGCCCGACTCCGCCCCAGGCAGGTCCGCTCGATCGGCACCTTGGTACCGGTCCCGAACTCGTCGTGGCCGTCGTAGGCGGCCCAGAACCGCTCCTGGTAGGAACGGGATGTACCCAGGAACGGGTCAACCGATCGTTTGCCCTTGGCGGTGAAGACCGTTCCCGGTTGGGCTGATTGGACGTCACTGATCCCATAACCGTGGGCAGCCGCGAACTCCGGGGTCGGGCTGATGGTGGCCGCGTTCGGGAAGTGCCACGGTGTCGGCAGCCATGCTCCCCCGCCACCGGCCGGAACATCCTGGGCCACAGCCAGTTCCGTCGCGTCCGCACTGAAATCGAACCCGGCGGGGAGGGTGGTGAACCCGCCGGCTGCCAGGCAGCTGGTGATGACCGTTGCCTGAGCCGTCCGGTACTCGAGCTCCAGACCGACCAATTCGGGAATCCGATCGACCAACCGGTCCACCCGGCTCGCCGGATTGATCGTCGTCACCGTGGAGGTGGCACCGGCCGAGGGTGCGGGGACAGCCGCTTCCGCTCCGGTGGTTTCGACAACGGAAGTCGCCACAGCGGTGGCCACGACCTTCGGCGGTAGTGCCGGGGAGGGACTGCCGCCGGGGACGGTCAGTACGGTGACGACGGCGATGACCCCCACCACCGCTGCCGCGGCAAGCACGACCGGCCAACGCCGAGGGGCCCTACCAGTGGCCAGGACCGCGGAAGTCGTTGCCCTAGAGGAACTGTCACCGACGGCGCTGTTTGCCTCCACGATTGCGGGCCGCAGGTCCGGCAGCCGGTCGCCGAACCCGCCGCGGTCCCGCGGCACCGGGTTCCCGGCCGTGATCAGCCGATCCAGTTCGTCGTCGTTCATCGGGTTCCCTCGTTCGAGTTCTGCAGGGGGTGAATGGAGGCGGCCCGAGAGCCGGCATCCGGGACCTGGGGGACGATCCCGGCGGTCACCTCGGTGCGCAGGCGGGTTCTGGCGCGGTGGAGCCTGGTCCGGATCACGGCGGGTTCGGTGTCCATGGCCCGGGCGATCTCCGCCGGCGTCAGTTCCTCCCACAGGGTCAGTCGCAGCAGCTCCCGGTCGGCGGGGCTCAGCCGGCCCATCGCGGCAGATACCGCCCGCACCCGGTCATCGGTCGGCGGCGGCGCGACAGGGTGTCTGCGGAGCTGGTCGGCCAGTGCCCCGACCAGGGCATGCCGGGTCCTGGACCGCCGGTAGTGGTTCGCCAGCAGGTTGCCGGCGACGACGTACAACCACGGCAGGGCACCGCCGTCGGCCGGGATCTCGGGCAGCTTGCGCCAGGCGAGGAGGAAGGTCTCGGCGACCAGATCGGCCGCATCCTCCCGGTCGGTCGAACGCCGCAGCGCGTACGAGAGCACGTCGCCCACATGGGCCTCGTACAACTCGTCGAAGCGGCTGCGCTCGTCGGCAGCGTCCCTGTCTGCCACGCGGCACCCCTGATGTTCGTCGATCGCGATCATATGAGGTCTATGTCGTCGACCGGGCGAACGTGTCACCCCGCCACACGACCCCGACCGCGCTCCTTCCCGACATTCGCGCGCGCTGCATCCAGCGCGGACGTCGGGAGGGAGCGCGGTCGACGAGGCAGGTCACGGCCGGATGCGGATAATGAGCCGATGACCTCCTCCCAGCGCGCCGCGCTCGTCCGCCGCCCCTCCTCGAAACTGGCCGAGGGCCTCATCACCCACATCGACCGGCAGCCGGTGGACGTGGACCTCGCTGCCCGCCAGTGGGAGGGATACGTCTCGGCGATGCAGTCGGCCGGCTGGAAGACGGTCGAAGTGGAGCCGGCCGAGGACTGCCCCGATTCGGTCTTCGTCGAGGACAGCGTCGTGATGTTCGGCGGCCTCGCGGTGATCTCCCGGCCCGGGGCCGACGAGCGCAAACCCGAGACCGCCGGCACCACGGCAGCCCTGCAAGGACTGGGCTATCGCACGGTCGAGATCAGCGGTGACGGAACCCTGGACGGCGGCGACGTGCTCAAGATCGACAACCGGGTGTTCGTCGGGCGTGGCGGCCGGACCAACGCCGAGGGCGTGCGCCAGTTGCGCGCCCATCTGGAACCGCTCGGGGCCCGGGTGACGGCGGTACCGCTGACCAAGGCCCTGCATCTGAAGTCGGCGGTCACCGCACTGCCCGACGGCACCGTCATCGGCTACGACCCGGTGGTCGACGATCCCGCCTTCTTCCCGATGTACCTGTCGATGCCGGAGGAGCCGGGTGCCCACGTGGTGGACCTGGGTGAGGGCAGACTGCTGATCTCCGCCGGGGCACCGCGCAGCGCCGCCCTGATCGAGGACCTCGGTTACACCGTGGTCCCTGTCGACATCTCCGAGTTCGAGAAGATGGAAGGGTGCGTCACCTGTTTGTCGGTTCGACTGCGATCCGCACCTTGAGCCGAACGGGTGGCGCTACCCTCTCGCGCCACCCGGTGGGGCGGGGCTCCCGTTGATCACAAAATCGTCGGGAGCACCCGGCCCGAGCTGGGACGAAAGCCGCATAGAATCAGCACACAGTTCCCTGACGGACGGTTGGAGGCGGGCATGAGGTCGGTGTCGCACCGCCCCGACCCTGATTCCGGGTCCTGCGGTTCACGGGCATCCCGGTGAGTACCGGACCGATCGCGGAGCTGATCTCGGGCTTGGAACGAGCCCTGACCCGCCGGGAAGCCATCGACTGGGCCGGCCGGGACCGCGCCACCTCCGCCTTCGAGGTCGCCCGGACGGATTATTCCGCTCTGACCTCGGACCCCATTGCCGGGCCGATGGCGCTGTTGCAGAGCCGGTTCGACCTCGATGACCTCGACCTGCGCATCCTCGCCGTCGCGGTCGGCGCCGAACTCGACCCCACCCTGCATCTGCTGTGCGGCATGCTCTCCGGTGACGAGGGAGCCGGTCGTCCCACCGTCGCGCTGGCCCTGGAACTGGCCGGTGCCCCGTTCCTTTCCCCTGCGGCCCGGGCGCGCCTGGGCGGCCTCGCGCCGCTGCGCCGTCATCGCCTGCTGACCTTCGAGGGTGACGGAGCACTGCTGTCCCGGCGCCTGCGCGTGCCGGATCGGGTGATGTCCGCGCTGTTCGGCGACGACCTCCCCGACCCGGCCCTGCTCCCGCTGCTGGTCAGCCCGGTCCCGGTGGCCGTGGCCGGCACCGATGTCCTGGTCGGCGCGCTGGAGGCCGGTCACCAACTGGTCTGGGTCCATGCGCCGATCGGCACCGCCGGAACCTCGATGGCCGCCGCCGCATGCCTGCAACTGAATGTCCCGTGCGTCCTGGCCGACCTGAACCGTCGCCCGTCCGCCACCAGTACCACCGACGGCAGTCAGGTTCCCTACGGTCCCTCCCTCACCGATCTGGTGCAGGCCCTCATCCTGGAGGCCGGGCTCACCGGCTCCGTCCTCATCCTCGCCGGGGCGGAACGCGCCGCCGGACTCCTGCCGGTCCTGGAGCAGGCACCGGTCCCGGTGGTCGCGGTCGGGTCCGATCCGTGGGACCCGATGTGGAGCACGACCTTGCCGATCTCGGTGGCGGCCCCCCGGGTGAGCCTGTCCGACCGGGCCGAGGTGTGGTGGCCCCTGCTCGGCGGGAACTACCCGGACCGCGAGATCACCGCGCTGCGGCTGACCCCCGAGGACATCTCCCTCGTCGGCCAGCACGCCCGGGAGATGGCCGCCGTCTCCGGGAGCGCGACGATCTCCTCGGAGCTGATCCGGCAGGCCGCACGTCGACTGGGCCGGTCCCGCAACTCCCGGGCGTCCGCGGCCACCACCTCGGCCACCATCGACGATCTCGTCCTGCCCGAGCACACCAGGCACGAGGTGGAACGGCTGCTGGACTGGGCCCGGCACCGCGACGAGGTCCTGGCCCAGGGACCGCTGCAGGGCAAGGGCGGCAAGGGTTCCGGGATCTGCGCCCTCTTCTCGGGCAGCCCCGGGACGGGAAAGACCTTGACCGCCCACATCATCGCCGACACCCTCGGCATGGACCTGTTCACGGTGGAGCTGTCCAGCATCGTCGACAAGTACATCGGCGAGACCGAGAAGAACCTGGAAAAGGTGTTCTCCGAGGCGGAGTCGCTCAACGCGGTCCTGTTCTTCGACGAGGCCGATGCCCTCTTCGGCTCGCGCTCGGAGGTCAAGGACGCCAAGGACCGGTACGCCAACCAGGAGGTCGCCTACCTGCTCCAGCGGATGGAGCAGTTCGACGGGATCACCGTTCTGGCAACGAATCTCCGCGGGAATCTTGATCCGGCGTTCTCCCGCCGTCTGCATTTCATGATCCACTTCCCCGATCCCGATCCGGCCACCCGCAAGGAGCTGTGGCGGCATCACCTGGGAAACCTGGCCGGCACCGACCCGATGGATCCGGTGGACATCGAGGTGCTGAGCGAATCGGTGGAGCTGGCCGGCGGCGAGATCCGCAACATCATCCTCTCCTCCGCCTATGCGGCGGTGGCCGAGGGCTGCCTGGTCGGCATGCGGCACGTCCTGGATTCCACGATCCGGGAGTACACCAAACTGGGTCGGCGTGTGCCGAGCCGCGAATTCTTCTCCTCGGCGGTCCGCCGATGAGTGCCCTCCTGAATGAGGTCCAGCCATGAGCACCGAGAACCTGAAGGCCAACGCCGTTGCCGAGAAGGAGAAGGACGCCCCTGGCCCGTCACCCGAGCCGGCCTCCGTCGGCAGCCCGATCCCGGCCGCCGGGCTGACGGTAGGCGCAGCGGACGATCCCGCCGAGGCCTCTGCCGATGCCATGGCCGATCGCGCCCTCGCGCGACTGCGCCGCTCGGTCGAAGGCCCCGGAGCCGAACAGCACCAGCACGGTCTGGGATGTGAACACGTCCGGCGGACCCCACGGGCTGCTGGCGGTTCCGTCGTCGGCCTGGCCGGCGGCGCCCTGGACGAGGGGACCACCGGTGCGATCAACGGCCGACGCGGACAGGGTTCGGCCCTGCCGGGGCCGGTCCTGGGCCGAATGGAGACCGCCTTCGGCCGGAGCTTCGGCGATGTCCGGATCCACACCGACTCCGCCGCAGCAGGTCTCAACCGCTCGGTGTCTGCCGCAGCCTTCACCACCGGTAAGGACATCTTCTTCGGCGCCGGCCAGTTCCAGCCCGACAACCCCGCGGGTGAACACGTTCTCGCCCATGAGCTAGCGCACGTCGTCCAGGGTGAGTCGACCGTCCAGCGTTGGCCGTGGACCAAGGACGACCCGGCGACCATCGCGAAGAAGGAGTCCGACAAGCTCAAGGAGAAGGAGGCCAAGGAGCAGAAGAAACAGGACAAGGAGCAGGACAAGATCCAGGCCGCCAAGATGAAGGGCGACGAGAAGGCCCACAAAACGCTGGAGAAGGACACCGCGACCGCGCAGAAGGCCGACCGGGTCACGGGTATGAAGACCCGTTCGGAGATGTCGACGGGCCTGGCCACCGAGCAGAAGGCCGGGAAGAACGACAAGACCAAGGCCGTCTACGCCGAGTTCGCCGCCGCACTCGAGTCGGAGAAGACCCTGTTCGCCGAGCTTTCCCTGCAGATGGACGAGGACAAGGCCAGAGACCTTGCCTACAAACAGATCTGGTTGACCAACGCCAGCCCCGAGCTCAAGGCCGTCCGCCCGCCGCGGGAGACCGCGTCCGAACGCCTCACCAGCGCCGTCCGCAAGGAGCGCACCGAGAACGCCGTCAGCAGCCGTTCCGAGGAGGACGGCAAGCTGGGGTCGATGCTCTCGAAGAAGGTCGAGCGGGTGTACGAGGCCGCCGAGATCGAGTACGACCGGCTGGTCGCCAACGGGAAGACCCCGGGCGAGAAGGCCATGCGCGCAGTCGTCGAGCGGTACATCTGGGACAAGGCACCCGAAGAGGTCCGCTCCCAGCGCCCCACCCAGCCCGCCGTCGAGATGCAGGCGCGGGCCGACGCCCGCAAGAGACTCAAACTCCGTCCCACCCCGCCGCCGAAGGTGGTGGACGGTCTCGAGACCGGTATCGCCGTCGGTGAGACCGCCGAGGCCGTCGCCCCGGGCGTCGGCATGGCCGGGAAGGTGGCGAGTTTCGGCCTGAAACAGGCCGGCAAACCCAAGGACAAGGCCCTCGGGGTCGCCGCCGGGCTCACCCCGGACGCCGAGGGCAGCATCATGGAGAAGACGCCGGGCCCCCTGGGATCCCTGATCAAGAAGAGCCGTGAGGCCAAGGACCAGGTCGCCAAGGGCGAGCGGTCCAAGGCCGAGGACAAGAGCCCGAAGTCCGACGAGACCAAGGCCGCCGAGGGCATCGGCGCCGTCACCGGCATCATCAGCGGGTTGATCGGCACCGTCAGCAACATCATGAAGGCCGCCAAGGCCATCAGCACCGCCCACGAGACCAAGAGCCCGCGCAACATCCTCGCCGCGACCAAGGCGGCGACCGATGCCGTCAAGGCGGCCGCCGAGACCGCCAAGTCCGCCTCCACCTTCGCCACCGTCCTCAACAGCGGGGTGGTCGACGCGGTGGCCAGTTTCGTCCCCGGGCTCAACATCGGCATCGCCGCCCTGGGGCTGATCAGCAACGGCAGCACCCTGGCCGACATGTCCATGCGGATGAACGATGTCAACAACTCGGTCTTCGACGCCCGGACCCGCGGCAAGGGCAAGGCCGGGGAACCCGACGTTCTGGTCTACCCGCTGCTGAAGATGGAGGCGACCTACACCAAGAAGGTGGAGATGGCCGCCTGGGACACCGGTGTCAGCGTCAGCGAGCTGTCCACCTCGATCGCCACGGTGGCCAGCGCGGGCGGTTTCGGCATCCCGACCGCAGTCCAGGCCGGGGTCAAACTGCTCGACCTGCTGCACAAGCTCGGTCATTTCATCGCCGACGACGTCCTGGCCCGGATCGTGGACAAGACCCGGGACGAGGCCACCGGCAAACTCGAGGGCTCGGCCGAGAACCAGCTCAAGAAGGACCCGGCCATGGCCGTCGACGCCCTCGTCATGTCCGCGAAGAAGGGTGACCCGATCGCGGTGAAGTTCCTTGCCGGCTACGGGATCGACGAGACCCAGCTCAAGGACGGCAAGATGATGGTCATCCGCACCCAGGTGCTCAAGGAGGTCGGCGAGGAGGCAGATCCGCTGACCGCGTACAAGAAGTTCAAGTCCGTCACCGGCTCGATCGCCGGGGCCGTCAAGGGCGTCGGCGAGAAGTGGTCCCAGGCCGGGGCCATGGCCTCGGACCGGAACGAGGTCAACAGCAAGGGCAAGAGCGACCGTGGGTTCGGTTGGAAGCTCAAGATGATGTTCAAGGGCGACGAGAAGTTCAAGCGCTCCCTGAAGAAGACCGGCACCTACGCCAAGGCCAAGCCCGTCCTGGGCCCGGTGGAGAAGCCGATCGGTTGCTACATCGGCACTCTCGCCCTGCCGACCGAGCCGACCGACCAGGAGATCGACGGCTTCTTGAGTTTCGTCGACAAGATGGCCCTCGCCGAGCTGCAGAAGGCGCTCACCGACAAACGCAACACCGGTGACGAGGCCCAGCAGATCCTGCTCCGGCTCGTCCAGGAGAAGATCGCCCAGGAGACCTCGAAGGCAGGAGCCAAGCAGTGACCGACATCCCCCCGGTGAATTCGGTGCCGGCCGAGGAGAACGATGGCCCCCCGTTGCTCGCGCGGGTGGTGGCGGGCCTGCAGAACGCCGGACGGGTGGTGGAGACCGATTGGGAGGACGGCACTTTCGAGATTTCACCCCCCGAGCCCGAGGAGGTCGACGGCGAGATGGAGGTCTCGACCGTGGAGCCGACTGTCGGTGTGGTGCTCACCCACGCCCGACGGGTGGTGTTCTACACCGTCTGGCCGGTGACGGTGCCAGAGGACCGGATCCCGGCGGTCGGCGAGCTGGTTCACCGGATCAACACGGAGCTGTACACGAGCGCCTGGGAGTTCAACCTGGATTCCGGGATGCTCTCGGTGCGCAGCGGTTTCGAGTTCGACGGGCTGCCGGACATCTCCCGGGAGGTGGAGGACGCCCTGGCCTACAACGCCCTGCTCGAGGTCGAGGCGGTGTTCGTCGAGTACTCCTACGTCATCTCCGAGGCGATCGCCGGCCGTAGCGCGACCGATGTGCTCGCCGAACACCACGGCTGGAACCAGCCCTCGGTCGTCGGCAACCTCGGGGGCTTCAACTACGCCGGCCCCTGAGCCCGTAGACCCGCACATAGACGAATTCCCGCGCACCGTGTTCGTTCTTGCGCACCCAACAGGGTGCGCGAGGCGTAACACGGTGCGCGGGAACAGGTGTGCCCCTCCCGGTCACCGGCGGTCGGGCACCGGTGACCGGGAGGAATCGAGGTCCGACGATCAGATGAGCGTGAGCGTCAGCAGACCGTTGTAGTCACCCAGGCGGGAAGAGCCGGGGAGACCGAGCTTGACACCGGCGTCACAGGTGAAGGAACCTGCGCTGTGGCCGGGGGCGGCGAGGCAGAGGGTGCGCGGGGTACCGAGACCGGTTCCGGCACCCGGGGTGGTGACCTGACCGGCGATGGCCTGAGCGGCACTGCCGGGCAGGACGGCCAGGGTGGTCGTGGCCGTGGTGGCCGCGGGGGTCCAGCCGAGGTTGTCGGCGAGGATGATGCCGTTCTGGCTGGCGAAGTCGCTGACCTGGCCGGTGAGGGCCCAACCGGCGGAGGATCCGCGGCCGTCGGCGACGTTGCTGGGGTTCAGGTTGCCGGAGAGGTACTGGTCGACACCGGTGATGGTGGCGGACCCGAGGGAGACCACGTTGGTGCCGCTGGTCATCTTCAGCGCGCCACCGGCCAGGCTGGCGGTGATGGTCTGGCTGCCGGAGCCTTCCGGAACCCAGGCGGAGACCGGGTTCCCGACGATCGGCAGGGTCACGGAGGACTCCCCCAGGTAGACCTTGAAGTCCGGGGTCGGGGTGACGTTGGTGAGGAAGTTGCTGTCGTTGCCACCGATGATGACGGCGAGACGGTGACCGGCCTTGATGGTCCAGTCCTGCGGCATGGCGTTCCAGGAGACGGAGACCGGCTCGTTGATCGGCATGGCGACCTTGGTGGCCAGGGACTCACGGTGGTCGACGTTCACCCAGCCACGGGACAGGATCCGCGAGGTGGTGTTGATGATGTTCGGGGTGACCCGCTTGAAGCAACCGGTGTCCAGGGCGGTGCCCTGTCCGAGGCAGTCGACGACCGCACCGGCGGGGGTGCTGACACCGTCGCCGCTGGCGGAGTTGATGTAGGTGTCGGCACCGAGATCGACCAGCAGGAAGGTCAGGTTGCCGTCGGCCTGGGTGGCCGAAACCTTGAGATCCACCTGCGGAGAGCCGGAGATACGGACCGGGTTGGTCAGCACCGGTGACAGGAACTGGAGCTTGTTGGTCGAGACGACCGTCGGGTTGGCGATCATGTTGGCCTCGGACTGCGAGGTTCCGGTGAAGGTCTGGGTGCCGGACGGGGCCTTGTTGATGGTCAGCAGGCCGGGGGCGGTGGCATCACCCGGGGACAGCTGCAGCTTGGTCGGCTTGGCCAGGGGGAGCGGCCAGCTGGTCGCGGTCTCCCAGTCGGTGGTGGACGTCTGGATGTCCGCCTGCGGCTTGGCCATGATGCCGTTCTCGATGCCCTGGAGCCAGTAGTCGAACCACTGGTGCAAGGTGTCCACGAAGACCTCACGACGGAAGTCGAACGGATCGACGTGGCCGTACTGGGAGACCCAGATCTTGCGCGGCACGTTGTTGGCGGCCAGGCCGGCCCACCAGCGGTCCATGTTGGTCGGCTTGACGTTGGTGTCGTTCATGCCGTGGATCAGGAAGACGCTGGCCTTGACCTTGCTGACGTCCTTCGTGTAATCACGTTCGGCCCAGAAGTCGGTGTAGTTGCCGTCCACCGAGTTGCCCGCGGTCAGGTCGGCCTTCACCACGGCGCACGGGGTGTTCGCGGCGGTGAAGTGGGAGACCAGCGAGTGCAGGGACACCGGGGTGGTGCTGGTGAACCGGGCACCGTTGTAACGGTGGTAGTTGTACCAGGAGTCGATGGCGCTGATCGGGACGATGGTCGTCAGACCCTCGACACCGGTGGCGGCGACGCCGTTGGCGAGGGTGCCGTCCCAGGACTTGCCGATCATGCCGGTCTTGCCGGAGTGCCAGTCGGCGACCACCGGTGCGGAGGTGCCGGCGACATCGGTGTAGGCCTGTGCGCGGCCGTTCAGCCAGTCGATGGTGGCCTTGATCGAACCGATCTCGAACTTGCCGCCGACGTCGCCGCAACCGGTGGACTTGTTGGTGCCGGAGACCTCGGGCTGCACGATCGCGTATCCGCGCGGGACGAAGTAGTTGTCGTAGTAGAGCGGGGTCTGGGTCAGCAGTCCGTTGGCGTCGTACTTCTTCACCTGGGACTCGTTGCCACGACCGGTCGACTCGTAGTACGGGCTGGCATCCATGATGACCGGCACCTTGAGACCGGCCGTGGCCGCCTCGCGGGGGCGGATGATGTCGACGGCGATCATGTCGGGCTTGCCGTCGTAGTCGCTGTCCTGGGTGGACTTGACCCAGACGTGCTCACGGATCGCGTTCTCGTAGGAGTAGATCGGCTTGGTGACGCCGTTCTCCAACTGGTACGGAACAGCCGCGGAAGCCGGCGCTGCGGCTGCGGCTGCCTGGGCCGGGGCGCTGAACAGGGTTGCTGCCAGAATTGCCACGCCGCTGACCACCACCCCCTTGCCTACGGCACCTCTCGGTGATCGGATGGTGGACAAGAGCGACATCGCGGCTCCTCATGTAGGTAGATCGGTCGTCCCAGAGACTGGGTTGATCGAACCTTAGTGAGATCGGTGTGAAGGGTCACTGGACAGATGTCGGGAGAAATTCACCACGCATCCAACAACTGTCCTCAATCAAGCCCTCAATTCGCGCAGGTTACGTCGCTGCTACCGGCCCATATCCGTCCGGACACCGGTCGATCACGCCGCACACCATTCGCCACAACGACAAGTGCGGCAACAGCCTCGTTGGAAGCTGTTGCCGCACTTGGCGTTCAGTACATCAATTCAATTGTCAGTGATACAGGTGGCAGGCCACTTGAACACCGGTGTCCACGATGGGCAGCAACTTCGGTTTGCTCGATTCGGTGAACGAGAATTCGACCCCGTTCGGCTTCGGTTCCACCGATCGCACACCCCGCCAGAAGATCTCCTCCGGGTCGTCCTCACGGATCTCGGCCAAGGTGTTGACCAGATCGTCCACACTCCCGTGGCCGGGTTTGACCAGTGCCTTGGAATCGGTGGTCACGGTGCTCCCGAGACTGCCGAACCGCTTCGACTCCGACAGGTACGTCTCGGTGTCGACCTTGGTCCAGCGCTGCTCCAGGATCACCCGCAGGTCACGGGCTTCCCAACCGCAACGATCGAAGGCCATCGGGCACCGCGGGTGGAAGGCGCAGCCGGCCGGGGGCTTGGCGGCGTCAGGGATCTCGCCGCGGGGCAGGTTCCGTTGGCCCTTCTGGCTGGGATCCGGATCCGGGATCGCCGCGAGCAGCGCCTGGGTGTAGGGGTGCTTCGGGTTGGCGAAGACCTCTTCGGTGGGCCCGATCTCGACGATCCGGCCCAGGTACATGATGGCCACCCGGTCGCAGAAGAACCGGGCGCTGGCCAGGTCGTGGGTGATGTAGATGAACGTCAGGCCCATGTCCCGGCGCAGATCGTCCATCAGGCCAAGGATCTTCGCCCGGACACTCATGTCGAGCATGGAGATCGGCTCGTCGGCCACGAGCAGTTCCGGCCCGAGGCAGATCGCCCGGGCGATGACGGCCCGCTGCTTCTGTCCGCCGGAGAGCTCCGACGGGTACTTCGGCGCGAAACGGGAGGCCGGGGCGAGCCCGACCCGCTCCAGGGCCGCGTTGATCGCGGCCGGTCGCTCCTCCGCGGACATGCCGTGGATCCGGAGCGCGTCACCGATCGCGTCGCCCACCGTCATCGACGGGTTCAGCGAGGCGTGCGGGTCCTGGAACACCATCTGCAGTTTCCGGCGCAGCGGCCGCATGTCCTTCTCGGACAGGCCGTTGATCTGCTCGCCGCGGTAGGAGATGCTGCCACCGGTGACCGGGGCGAGGCCGAGGACGGCCCGGCCCAGCGTGGACTTGCCGGAGCCGGATTCGCCGACCAGACCGACGACCTCACCGGGCGCGAGGTCCAGGTTGATCCCGTCGACGGCCTTGACCGCTCCGGAGGTCTTGCCCAGAAGGCGTCCGATCGAGCTGCCCTGCATCGAGAAATGCACCGACAGATCCTTGATGCTGATCAACGGTTCGGTCGGCTTGCCGGACTTGCCCCCACCGCTGGGCGAGGTCTGCGTCTTGAGTCCGCCGGCCTGGCTCGTGGCCAGATCGGGGTTCATCACATCAGGCTTCATCTGCTGCACTCAGTTCCTGTCGTTGCAACGGCGCGCGGCCGGCCGCACTCACCGATTCGAGACTGCCGAGCCAGCACTTCGCCCGACTTCCGTTGGGGCTGGTCACTTCCGGCGGGCTGCTCTCGCCACAGATCGCCATGGCGTCGGGGCAGCGCGGGTGGAAGTAACAACCCTTCGGCGGGTCGCCGAGGTCCGGCGGCGCACCGGGGATGGAGTTCAGTTCGGTGGTGGTCAGCGAGATCGTCGACTTGAGCAGCTCCCGGGTGTACGGGTGCTGCGGGCGGGCGAAGACCTGCTCGACCGGTCCCTCCTCCACGATCTGGCCGGCGTACATGACGGCGACGCGGTCGCAGGCCTCGGCGACGATGCCGAGGTTGTGGGTGATCAGCAGCATTGCCGGGGCGAAGGAGACCTTCATCTCGGCCAGGATGCGGACGATCTGCGCCTCGACCAGCACGTCGAGGGCGGTGGTCGGCTCGTCGGCGACGACGAACTTCGGCCGCAGCGCCAACGCCAACGCGATCATGATCCGCTGGCGCATGCCGCCGGAGAACTCGTGCGGGTAGTTCTTGTACCGGCTCGGCGGGATGCCCAGGGCCCGAAGGGTTTCCAGGGCCCGAAGGTCCGCGTCCTTCTTCGAGATCTTCTCGTGGGTCCGGATCGCCTCGCGGAAGTGGTCGCTGATCCGCATCAACGGGTCGAGGCGGGTCATCGGCTCCTGGAAGATCATGCCAAGGCCCGCGCCACGCTTCTTGTTCCACTCGGTCCGGTTACCGGCGAGCAGGTCGGTGCCGTCGAAGTTGAACACCCCGTCGACCGCCGCGCTCGGCGGCAGGAGGTTCAGCAGGCCGCGGCCCAGAGTGGACTTGCCACAACCGGATTCGCCGACCAGTCCGAGTACCTCACCGGGGGCGAGCGAGAAGCTGACCCCGTTGACGGCCTGGATCGGGCCGTTGGCGCCTGCGTACCAGACACGCAGGTCGGAGATCTCGATCACCGGGTCCGCCTTGGGCGGTGCCGGTTCCATCAGTTTCGTCGTCAACACATCTCCTGCCGGAACATTTCTGGCCGTCGGGTTCGAGCGCGAGGCATTCCTGTTTCCCGCGCCGTTGTCCACTGCATGCTTCACAGCGCCACCTTCGGGGTTTCCTCGGCCGGTCGCGCCGGGAGGATGACCTTGGACAGGCGGCGGGCACGCAACAACGGGTTCAACACATCATTGAG
>QXCQ01000094.1 GCA_003576535.1 Nakamurella silvestris
GATTCACCATTCTATTCAAGATTATATCGATAATTCAGTCATGAATAAAAAAGTTCCTGGTGTTGGACGTTTTATGAAGATGGGAAAATCCGTCTTGGAATCTGTCACAGACACGAATTTGGATGATACTGTTAAGCATTATTTGCAAAAAAATATTATCAAAATCAGCCAACTTAGTGAACAAGTCATTAATCAACAATTTGATGACAACAAGCTGTATCATTTTCAAGCCAATCTATGGCACAAAATTAAAAAAATCCCGATTGGTGTACTTCGTCAGTATGTAGAAATTAATGACTTACCAAAAACAGTAGGGATGGGTCATGAGATTTGGGAACATATCCGTCAAACAGACTATTTAAAGAAACAAGTTCATGATGGCATACTTACTTGGTATGCTCGAAACCAAGAGCGTCAGTTTGATTTGATTTTATCTGACATCAATATTGATGAAGCATTGATTCAACATGAATTACAGGCTTTACTTGAACCTGTGATCCAAAGAATGATTTCATCTACACATTTAAAAAATCGTGCACGAATCTATTTAGAACAGTTCTATTATTCAGATAAAACTTTAAATATTTTAAAATTAGAAAAAGGCGCTTAAAGCGCCTTTTCTTCCTCACTTTAATTTAGAAATTAGAATTTATAAATTAAACCTAAATTGTAACGGCGACCATCCAACACGTAATTATAAGTCGTAGTTTCTATGGTTTTATCAAATAAATTATAAATACCTGCATTGAACTGCAATACTTTTGAAGGTTTATAGTTTAATCCAATATCTACCATTGCATAGGCAGGTTTACCATTACTCATTGATGTACGGCTTAAATACTCAGATGTTTTACTTCTGACGTTTAAACGGCTCCACATTCCCANTGCCCCACTCTTCTGTTCAGTATCCGTAAAGGTATAGTTTGTAGCCCATCGAACATCGGGGGTAATTGCCCAACCAAAAGTTGCCTCAATACCTCGCATATTTGCTTTATCTACGTTGATACGTTGACTAACAAAGTCAAAATTTTGCCCCAACCAAGGACAATTCATACTTCCAGAGTCTCCTTGGCAAGTACGGATTTCTGTAATTTTATCTTTGAATTCACTATTGAATACCGTGAAGCCTGCATCTAAATCCTCATTATTGTCCCAGTTGATTGATGCTTCATAGTTCACGCTGGTTTCTGGTTTTAAGTCAGGGTTACCTACAATCATACCACTTGACTGACCACCACCTGTGGCTTGTCCCCATCCTGCAACAGTGGCACGTAATGCTGGTGTTT
>QXCQ01000221.1:0-654 GCA_003576535.1 Nakamurella silvestris
GATTTGTTTGTAACTAATCCTAAGATTTTACAACGTGGTATTGATGAGAAAGTTGGTAACTCGATCTTAATCAAATACAACCAAATTGGTACATTGTCAGAAACTTTAGATGCGATTTATCTTGCTAAAGCAAATGGTTATAGCACAGTTATTTCACATCGTTCTGGTGAAACAGAAGATTCTACAATTGCAGACTTGGCTGTAGGTACTGCTGCTGGTCAAATCAAGACAGGTTCACTTTGCCGTTCTGACCGTGTTGCAAAATATAACCAATTACTTCGTATTGAAGAGTTGACTCATGCAGCTTATCGCGGTAAAGCTGAATTCAAAGGTCTGAATTAATCTCTTTGAAATGTTAGAAGTCTTTAAAACTACTTCAAGTAAAGTGATTGCAATACTGGCGATTTTAATCGTTGCAGTATTGCAATATCGCTTCTGGTTTGGTGAGGGAGGTCATTTTCCTCACCAAGCTTTAGTACAGCAAATTGAACAGCAAGCTGAAGTCAATGCTGATCTAAAAGAACGTAACCGTATTCTCGCTGCTGAAGTGTATGATTTGAAAAATGGTTCTGAGGCCATAGAAGAACATGCACGTTTAGATCTCGGTCTAGTGAAGCCACATGAAACATTTGTACAAATGAGTACGATTAGTAC
>QXCQ01000221.1:663-1193 GCA_003576535.1 Nakamurella silvestris
CGTAAAATTTGGGCAATTGTCCCGGCTGCTGGCTCAGGTCGTCGTTTTTCAAAAACAGAACTTAAGCAATATCAAATTATTCAAAATAAAACAGTCTTAGCGCATACCATCGACCGTTTAAATGAATTGCCACTTGCGGGTTATGTACTTGCAATTGGTGAGCAAGATCATTATGCCCAGACATTGGCTCTAAAAAATAAACATTTAAGTCATTTTTGTTTAGGTGGCAATGAGCGTGTTGACTCCGTGCTAAATGCATTAAGCTATCTTGAACAATTTGCCCAACCTGATGATTTTGTCTTTGTACATGATGCTGCACGTCCATGTGTAACACGTGAGTGTCTTGTCAATCTACTTAATACAGCAATCAACTTAAATAGCAATGCGATTCTTGCAATCCCTGTGAGAGATACCTTAAAGCGTGTTGATCAGCAACATAATATTGTTAAAACAGTGAATCGTGATCAATTGTGGCAAGCACAAACGCCTCAAATTTCAACATTTTCAATTTTAAAAACAGCCATTGAAAC
>QXCQ01000187.1:0-40481 GCA_003576535.1 Nakamurella silvestris
GCGCGAGTGGACGGTGGCACCCCGGGATGTGGGGTGTGGTGGTCCGTTCGCGGGTGGGGGTGGGGTGTTGTTGCGCGAGTGGACGGTGGCACCCCTGAATCTGGGGTGTGGGGGTCCGCTGGCGGGAGGGGCGCGGGGTGTGGTGCTCCGCTCGCGGGTGCGGGTGGGTGGGGCCTGTTGTTGCGCGAGTGGACGGTGGCACCCCGGAATCTGGGGTGTGGTGGTCCGCTCGCGGGAGGGGCGCGGGGTGTGGAGGTCCGCTCGCGGCGAAAGGCAGGGGTGCGGAGTCCCGCGTCGAAGTATGTGAATTCGAGCAGAATCCGATGTGTGGGCAGCGTTAGTTCGCGGCACAACCTCGGAACAGGCCATGCCGAGGCGCCCTTTGGTCGACAAGCGCATACGATGGACCGGCCGGGGCACTTGCACCGGAGGTTGCGGCGCGCCGTTCGGCGGGTCCGCAGTTCAAGACGAATGACCGAGGGTGAACACGTGGTTCTGTCCCGACTGCTGCGCGCAGGCGAATCGAAGACGATCAAACGTCTGCGCGCAATTGCCGATCACATCAACACGCTCGAGTCCGACTATGTGGACTTGACCGACGACCAGCTCCGCGAGCTCACGGAGAAGTTCAAGGCGCGCGCCGCCGACGGCGAGGACCTGGACTCGATCCTGCCCGAGGCCTTCTCCGTGGTGCGTGAGGCAGCCAAACGAACCCTGGGTCAGCGGCATTTCGATGTCCAGCTGATGGGTGGGGCCGCCCTGCACCTTGGGAACATCGCCGAGATGAAGACCGGTGAGGGAAAGACCCTGGTCTCGACCCTCCCGGCCTACCTCAACGCCCTCTCCGGCAAGGGCGTCCACGTGGTCACCACGAACGACTACCTGGCCAAGCGCGACAGCGAGTGGATGGGACGGGTGCACCGCTTCCTCGGGCTCGAGGTCGGCGTCATCCTCTCCTCCATGACGCCGGACGAGCGCAAGGTCGCCTACGGCGCGGACATCACCTACGGGACGAACAACGAGTTCGGCTTCGACTACCTCCGCGACAACATGGCCTGGTCGAATGACGCGCTGGTGCAGCGCGGCCACAACTTCGCCGTCATCGACGAGGTCGACTCGATCCTCATCGACGAGGCCCGGACGCCGTTGATCATCTCCGGCCCGGCCGACCAGTCCTCCAAGTGGTACAGCGACTTCTCCCGGCTGGTCCCGCGACTGCAGCGCGATGTCGACTACGAGGTCGACGAGTCCAAGCGCACCGTCGGTGTCAGCGAGTCCGGTGTCGCCAAGGTCGAGCACGCCCTGCGTATCGAGAACCTGTACGAGTCCGTCAACACCCCGCTCGTCGGCTTCCTGAACAACGCACTCAAGGCCAAGGAGCTCTACAAGAAGGACCGCGACTACATCGTGGTCTCCGGCGAGGTCCTCATCGTCGACGAGTTCACCGGCCGTGTCCTGCACGGACGTCGATACAACGAGGGTATGCACCAGGCGATCGAGGCCAAGGAAGGCGTCGAGATCAAGGCCGAGAACCAGACCCTGGCCACGATCACCCTGCAGAACTACTTCCGGCTCTACGACCGGCTCTCCGGGATGACGGGTACCGCCCAGACCGAGGCCGCCGAGCTGAGCCAGACCTACAGCCTCGGCGTCGTCCCGATCCCGCCGAACCGCCCGATGGCGCGGATCGACGAGGCCGACCTGATCTACAAGTCCGAGGACCCCAAGTTCGACGCCGTTGTCCTGGACATCGCCGAGCGTCACGCCAAGGGCCAGCCGGTCCTGGTCGGTACGGCCTCGGTGGAGAAGTCGGAGCTGCTGAGCAAGAAGCTGCTCCGTGCGGGCATCCCGCACGAGGTCCTCAACGCCAAGAACCACGCGCGTGAGGCCGCGATCATCGCCCAGGCCGGTCGCAGCGGTGCCGTCACCGTCGCCACCAACATGGCCGGTCGTGGTACCGACATCGTCCTGGGCGGCAACGCCGATTTCGCCGCCGATCTCGATCTGCGGGCCCGGGACTTGAACCCGACCGACACCCCGGACGAGTACGAGGCCGCGTGGCCGGAGGCGCACGCCGAGGCCGAGCGCAAGACCAAGGTCGAGGCCGAGAAGGTCCGTGACGCCGGTGGTCTGTACGTGCTGGGCACCGAGCGCCACGAGTCCCGCCGGATCGACAACCAGCTGCGTGGTCGTGCCGGTCGTCAGGGTGATCCGGGCGAGTCCCGTTTCTACCTGTCGCTGGGTGACGACCTCATGCGCCGGGTCGGCGGTCAGACCGTCGAGATGCTGATGACCCGTCTGCGGATGCCGGACGACGTCCCGATCGAGCACAAGTTCGTCTCCAAGGCGATCAAGTCCGCGCAGACCCAGGTCGAGCAGCAGAACTTCGAGATCCGCAAGAACGTTCTGAAGTACGACGAGGTGATGAACAAGCAGCGCACCGTCATCTACGAGGAGCGCAAGCGCGTTCTCAACGGCGAGGACCTGCACGAGCAGATCCAGAACATGATCAACGACGTCGTCACCGACTACGTCAAGGGCGCCACCGAGGGTGGGTTCGCCGAGGACTGGGACACCGACACGCTGTGGACGGCGCTGCGGACCCTGTTCCCGATCACCGTGACCCCCGAGTCCATCGCCAAGGAGCACGGCGAGCTGAACGCCGACACCGTGACCGCGGCGGTGCTGGAGGATGCCAAGAAGGCGTACGCGAACCGCGAGGAGTCGCTGACCCCGCCGATCACCCGTGAGCTGGAGCGTCGGGTCGTCCTGTCGGTGCTCGACCGCAAGTGGCGTGAGCACCTCTACGAGATGGATTACCTCAAGGAAGGTATCGGTCTCCGGGCGATGGCCCAGCGCGATCCGCTGGTCGAGTACCAGCGTGAAGGCTTCGACATGTTCCAGTCGATGCTCGACGCCCTGAAGGAGGAGTCGGTCGGCTTCCTCTACAACCTCCAGGTCCAGGTCACCCAGCCCGGCGAGGAAGCACCGCAGCCTCCGCCGCCGTCGGCCCAGGTCTCCACCAGCGGTACCGGTCAGGGCACTCGGACCGCCCCGCGCCAGCAGGTCCGTCGTCGGACCAAGCCGGCCGGTGCGTTGCCGAGCCAGCAGGCGGCGGCAGCCGGGAACAACGAGAGCAACATCCCGTTGGCCCTGCGCGGCAAGGGCCTCGGCGGCCCGAGCGGCGGCCAGCGGCTGACCTACTCCGGCCCGAGCGAGGACGGCGACGGCGGCAGCAGCGGCAAGCCGGCCGGCGAGGGTTCTCGTCGGGATCGTCGTAGCGGCGGCGGGAAGAACACCAACCGCAAGTAGCGTGGTTTCACCGGGACTGCCCCGGACCCGGGTTCGGGTCCGGGGCAGTTCTGTGTCCCGGCTGGTTCCCGGGCCCGTCGGAACGAGGTAGGCAGCACCGCTCAGCCGAGTTGCAGATCGGTGATCCGCCAACGGCCGTCGAGACCTTGAAGGCGAAAGGCGATGGCCCGCGCGCGATGTCCGACCCGGATGACGGCGTTCACCTCGGCGACCCCGTCGGTCGGCTCGGCGACCCGGATGGTTCCCACCCGCGGGTGGCCGCCGAGCGGGTTCAGCTGACGCAGTCGTATCCCGGCGAAAACATCTGCGGCGCAATGGATTCGTAGCTGCTCGACCGGGCGGAGGCCGCCGAGCACCTCGACCATGGCCCGGGTCAGCATCTGTGCCGTCCGCTCCACCGGTTGCAGTTGGTGCACGGGTGTACGGCAGACGCCGATGTCCTCCTCGTGGGACCAACCGGGCACCGACTCCGCTGTCACCCGGAGCGGGACGACCCGACGCGTCGGTGCGACCCGGACCAGCGGTGCGCCGGGTCCGCCCGGGTCGTCGTCGTAGGGCGGCTCGGAGACGGGTGCGGGCCCGAGGTAGGGCCGAAGGCCGCGCACCGCATCCTCGCGGTGGGGCGCCGTCACCACCATCGGTTCGCTCATGCCCCGCTCCTCGGTGATGAGGCCTGGTCCGTCGATGGTGGGACGACCAGCTGCATCCCGGACCGGATGAGGTCGGGATCGGCACCGATCCGGTCCTTGTTGACCTGGTACCACTGCCGCCAGGTGGCGTCGATCCGGCTGTCGTCCGCACCGGCCGGCAGGTGGGCCGCCGCGATCGACCACAGCGAGTCGCCGGGTTCCACGGTCACCGTCGCGTCGGCGGACGGTCGGCGGGCGGTGTCCGCTGGGTGGCCCGTGGGCGATGCGGGGCGGCTGACGGCCGGGGTATCGACGTCGCCGCTGGTGTCCCGGTGTCTGCCCGTTGCTCCGGTTGTCGGCCAGTCCAGGCTGATCTGCCCGATCCGGTGGGTGGACCCGGCAGGGGAGTGGGTGCCGTCCTGCCCGGTGTCCGCAGTCGGTGCGGGAACGGGCGACGCGGGCCAGTCCAGGTCCCAGATCCGGCCGGCCTGATCCGGAGCGGCCGCCGCCGGGCGGGCGTCGACCGAGGCCGCTGCCGGTGCCCCACCGGGTGCTGCGGCGGGCCCCTCGGTGCCAGGTGTGCTGCAGGCCGTCACGCCGGCCAGGGTGCCCATCCCGATCACCGCGAACACGATCCGGCGGGCCGTCGCCGGGGCGACCTTCGGCAGGACCGATCCGGCCGCCCTGCCGAGGGCGGCGGCCGCCCGGCCGCGACGGTCGGCGCGGGCGTCGACCCCCGCCAACAGGCTGAGCGCACCGAGGACGAGGATCACCGAGGCCCAGCAGGTCAGGGTCCAGACGATGGCACCCACTGCCAGCCCTACCCCCTGGTCCACATTCGCCCAGAGCTGGTCGGCAGGGTGGTCGGCCGTGTTCCCGGCGAGCGCGGCCCACAAACGCGCCGGGGTGGGCAGCTGGGTGAGGAGTGCGGCCCACAGTGCACAGCCGCCGCCGGCCAGATAGATACGACGCATGGTTCCCCCCATGGATGACAGCAGACGGTCGGTTCGGACCGGAGTCGGTGCACCGTCTCGTGTGAAATACGGTCAAATCACTTCAAATAGGGTTATTTGAGGTAGTTTGAAGTAAATATGGCTAGTTTGACCCTGTCAAGGGGGTGGTGGCCAGTGTTGACAACCGGACGGCCAGACCTGACGGCGAAACGCCGGGCGAAGGTGGTGGCGAGATCATTGACCGCGCCGGATTCACCTGGTTCAGTGGTCCGATGCGCTGGGAACAGCTGTTCACGGACCTGGAGGCACGTTTCGAGGATCTCGAGCGGGCCGAGGAGGAACAGGGAATGCCGGCCCGGGAACGGCTGGTGCAGGGGGTCACCACGACGGTCGAGCGTCTACGCGGGGCCCTCGGGCTGCGTGTCCGAGTGACCACCCGGGCGGCCCGATTGGCCGGCGAGCTGCTGCAGGTCGGTGTGGACTGGGTGCTGCTCGAGGAGAGCCCGGGGCGAGAGTTGTTGGTGCCCATCGGTTCCATCACGGGGGTGGAGGGGTTGACCGCCAGGACGGGGGCGCCGACCGTCGGTATCGGCAGCAGGCTCGACCTGCGGTTCGCCCTCCGGGGGCTCGCGCGTGACCGATCCTCGCTGAGTGTCTTCACCGCGGGTGGGGCCGA
This sequence comes from Nakamurella silvestris, assembly GCA_003576535.1. Taxonomy (GTDB): domain Bacteria; phylum Actinomycetota; class Actinomycetes; order Mycobacteriales; family Nakamurellaceae; genus Nakamurella; species Nakamurella silvestris. The sequence goes on from QXCQ01000187.1 coordinate 5,571, forward strand.
GGTCAACGGCACCATCGACCGGGTGGGCGCCGACCATGTCGAGGTGGCGCTGCACGCGGCCTGGGAGGCTCGGCGGAGCGCGGAGGTGCGGTCGGTGATGTTGGTGCCGCTCGGCGGTCTCGATCACGTCCGGGCGGTCCCGCTGGGCTGAATCGCCCACCTGAATCGCCCACCTGAACCGCTACGAGGAACGTGCGCCCGACTCCTGTTGCTGGGCAACGAGTTCGGCGGTCCGCTGATATCCGGCCTCGATGTACTCCTCGAGCTTGGACCGCTCGACGCGCCACTGGTTCCGGCCGCCGATCTGGATGCCGAGCAGATCACCGGAGCGGACCAGGGCCGTCGCCTGCGAGGTGGAGACGTTGAGGATCTCCGCGACGTCGGTGAGGGTGAGGAACCTTTCGGAAGCCATGGCGCACCTTCGTTCGGCCCGTCCGGCAGCGGAGCGGGGGTTGAGCGGCCGGGTTGGCGACCGATGACCCCAGTATTCATCATTTGACGAGGTTTCAGCCGGTTTGTGCACAGATGACACGCACGTGTCGCCTCGACTGCTTCCCGATCCGCGACCCCGGGGTTAGGGTGTGCCCCAGATCGCCGGTCCAGGGGGGCCTGTGCAACCGGGGTCGACGATCGTCCGAGGGGGAAGTCATGAGTACGTCGACAACACCGGTGTCCCGCAGGCTGGCGCGCCCACGGTGGTTCGATCCCCGGGTCCTGGGCGGGGTGCTGCTGGTGGTCACCGCCGTGGTGGTCGGTGCCAAGGTGATCGGGGCGAGTTCCCGTACGGTGCCGGTCTGGGCCGCCGGGCGTCCGTTGGCGCCGGGGACGGTCCTGGTCGAGGGGGATCTTGTTGCGATCGAGGTCAACCTCGGTGGGGCCGGGCCGGAGTACCTGGACACGGCGTCGAGTCCGGTCGGGCGGACCGTGACGGCCGAGGTCGGCCAGGGGGAGCTGCTGCCGGCGGCACTGCTGCGGGAGGAGGACACCGGCAGACTGGTGGTGGTGGACATCGCCCCGGACCGGATGCCCCCTGGGGTGGTCCACGGGTCCCGGGTGGACCTCTACCTGACGACCGAGCTCACGGGGGACAAGGGTGCCCAGACCAGCGTTCTGGCCACCGATCTGACGGTTCAATCGGTCCAGGAACCGGCGTCCGGCGGGCTGTCCGGCGCCACCTCCGACCGCTACCGGATCGCGGTCCGGCTGGAACCGACCGCCGCCGGGGGACTGGTGCGACGCCTGTCGACGGGTGAGGTGACGGCAGTCCTGATCACCGGTGCCCAGCGGTGAACGGGGTCCTCACCGTCGGCAGCGGGCGCCCCTGGGAGTCCGCACTCGTGGCGGCGCTCGACCGGTCGGGTTCGACCTTCACGGTGGTACGCCGCTGCGCCGATATCGCCGACCTGCTGACCTCGGCCACCACCGGCCGTGCCGTTGTGGCCGTGGTGGACGGGAACGTGCGCCGGTTCGACAGCGAAGCGGTGGACCGGCTCCACTCCGTCGGAGTGGCGATCGTCGGCATCTGCGGGACGTCGGACCCCAGGACCGTTCATCGGCTCGGTCAGATCGGTGTGCACACCGTCGTCGACGGCGGGACGGGTGTCGCGGAGATCATCGCGGCGGCGGCCCGGGCGGTGGACCACCTCGCCGACCTCGGCCCTGACACCGCGGTGGCCGGGGATCCGCGGCGGGCGCTGCCGGCAGGTGCCCGCCGCCGTGACGGGTCGGTGTCCGGGGCGGAACCGACCGGTGGGGGCGGTCGGGTGATCGCCGTGTGGGGGCCGGCCGGGGCACCCGGGCGTACCACCGTGGCGGCCGGGCTGGCGGATGCGGCGGCAGTGCACGGGGTGTCGACCGTGCTGGTCGATGCCGATGTCTACGGCGGTGTACTGGCCAGCGCCTTCGGCCTGCTCGACGAGTCCCCGGGCCTGGCCGGGGCCTGCAGGTTGGCCGCGCACGGCCGGCTCGAACCGGCCGAACTGGACCGGCTGTGCTGGTCGGTGGCTCCGGGACTGCGTCTGCTCACCGGTATCGCCCGGGCGGATCGATGGCCCGAGGTGCGACCCTCCGCCGTGCCCGGTGTCCTCGCCGTCGCCCGTCGACTGTGTGCCCTGACGGTTGCCGACTGCGGTTTCTCGCTCGAGTCCGACGAGGAGCTGAGCTACGACACGGTGGCTCCGCGGCGCAACGGTGCCACGCTGTCCTTGCTCACCCACGCCGATCTCGTCCTGGTGGTCGGCTCCGCGGACCCGCCGGGGATGGAACGGTTGATCCGCGGTCTGGGCGAGCTCGCCGAAGCCGCCCCGCAGATCCGTCCCACCGTGCTGCTCAACCGGGTGAGATCCTCCGCGGCCTCCTATCCCGAGGCCGCCGAAGCCCTGCTCCGCTTCACCGGGCTGGAGGCGTTGGCGGGTCTGCCGGAGGATCGTCGCAGCACCGATGCGGCATGGGTCAGGGGCTCGACCCTGAGCCGGACCGCCGGCGGCTCCGCCCTGTACGCCGCCTTCTCCCGTGTCACCCGGATCCTGGTCCCGGCCGCTGCGGTCGGAAGGTCGGCAGCTGTGCCACGATGACCACATGACAGAAAGGCTCTCGCCGACGGATGCGGCCTTCCTCTTCCTCGAGGACAGCAGCACACCGCTGCACGTGGGCGGTGTGGTGGTGCTCCAGCCTGGTCGGCCGGATTTCCAGTACTCCGATCTGTTCGATCTGATCTCCTCGAGACTCTCGCTGGTGCCGCGGTTCCGCCAGCGGGTCAGGTTCGTCCCCGGTCGGATCGCCCGCCCCGTCTGGGTCGACGACGAGAACTTCGACCTGACCTACCATGTCCGTCGTTCGGCCCTTCCCGCCCCGGGTACCGACGAGCAACTGACGGAGCTGGTCGGCCGACTCATCTCGCGCCCCCTCGACCGGACCCGTCCGCTCTGGGAGATCTACGTCATCGAGGGACTGCAGGGTGGCCGGATCGCCCTGGTCAACAAGACGCATCACGCCATGGTGGACCGGATCGGGGCGGTCGACCTGGCCGCGGCGATCCTGGACATCTCGCCGTCACCCCGGGCCCTGCCGGAGCAGGTCTGGTTGCCGACTCCGGCACCGAGCGACGCCGATCTCGTGGTGGATGCCATCGCCGATCTGACCAGCAGACCGTCGGACATCCTGGACGTGGTCAAACTGGCCGCGCTGGACGTCCGCAGCGCGGTGGCCGGGCTGAGCTCGGGACTGTCCGGGGCCTGGGAGCTGGCCCGCCGGACCGTCCGCCCCGCTCCCCGGTCGCCGCTGAACGTGCCGGTCTCCGGCCAGCGGCGCTTCGCCGCGGTGTCGGTGGATCTGGCCGCCGTCAAGAAGATCCGCAAGGTGCATTCCGGGACCGTCAACGACGTGATCCTGACAGCCCTCACCGGGGCGCTGCGCTCCTGGCTGCTGGCCCGTGGTGAGCCGGTGACGGCAGGCACCACGGTTCGCGCCATGTTGCCGGTGTCCATCCGCGAGGAGGGGCCCGGGGTCGATCCGGTGGTCTCCTACCTCGTCGACCTGCCCGTGTCCGAGCCGAATCCGGTGATGCGTCTGCATCAGGTGTCCTTCGCGATGGCGGCCCACACCGAGTCCGGGCAGGGGGTCGGCGCCGACGCCCTGATGGGTCTCGGCCGATTCGCCCCGCCGACCCTGCACGCCCTCGGAGCCCGGGTGGGATCACAGTTGTCGCGACGGGTCTACAACCTGTTGGTCACGAATGTGCCCGGACCGCAGATCCCGCTCTACGCCGCCGGGGCGCTGGTGGTGGCGATGTACCCGGTCGCCTCCCTCGCCCCCGGTCAGGCCCTGGCGTTGTCGGTCACCTCCTACAACGGGACCGTGTACTTCGGTCTCACCGCCGACCGGGACGCGATGCCCGACGTCGATGAGTTCGGTGCGCACATCCGCGAGGCCGTCGAAGAACTGCTCGGCACGGTGAACTCCGGGCACGGCAGACGGCCGGGCCCGCCGGGCACGAGCCCCACCGGGAAGAACGGTGCCGTCGGCGTCGGGACCGATGAACGTCTAGGGAAAGAAACCGTATGAGGATCTATCTGTCGAGCACACTGGCCGATCTGGCGGCCGGCCTCCAGGCCGGTGCGTTCGCAGCTGCCGGTGACACCGCCTTCGCGGTGACCCCGGCCCTGCGGGCCGATTACGAGGTCGCCGACGAGGAGGAGCTCGAGTACCTGGCGATGCTGGACGCCGCGCGCGGTTCGCTGCGGCTGATCGGCAGGCAGGAGGGTGACGACCGCAAGACCTTGCGGGTGGTGCTGGCCGCCGATGTCGACGGGGCTGTTCCCCGCGAGGACCTGGACCGGGCCGCGGTGACCCTGGCCTACCCGGTCGCCTGGAAACAGGTGGCTTCGGTCCACGTGGACGGGGCCGATGCGACCGAGGCGGTCGCCGCGGCCGCGGCGGTCATCGATGCCGCGGACATCGGGGACGACGATGCCGAGTTCGTCCTGGGCAGTGCGGAGGACTTCGAGCTGGCCTGGTACGCGCCCGGTGAGATCTCCTACCTGCTCGGCGAACTCGGGGTCACCACCGAATCCTGACGGGCCCGGCGTCGGAATTCTCCGAACGGGCCCGGGAACGCATTCAGCGGGCGGTCCCGGTGGGGACCGCCCGCTGAACGGTTTCCGGGGCAAGCGTCCAGATGCGGTGGACGGTCCGGAAAGTGTTGCGGGTGAAGCAGGATCAGTCGGCGTTACGGACCCATTCGGTCTCGATGGCGATCTCGATCTTGTCGGCCACGACGGCATTGCCGGCACCGAAAGCCATCTCGATGTCGATGCCGAACTCCTTGCGGCTCAGGGAGGTCTCGGCCGAGAAGCCGGTCCGGGTGCTGCCGTAGGCGTCGACGGTCTCGCCGAGGAACTCCGCGTCCAGCTCGACGGTCTTGGTGACGCCGTGCAGGGTCAGGTCGCCGACGAGGGTGAAGGACTCGCCGTCGAAGTCACGGACCTCCAGGGAGCGGAACTCGATGGTCGGGAACTTCTCGACGTCGAGGAAATCGGCGGAGCGGACGTGGGCGTCACGCTCGACCTTGTTCGTGTTGACGCTGGCTGCGTCGATCACGGTGACGACGGAGGCTCCGGCGATGCCGGTGTCGCCGACGGTCAGGGTGCCGGAGGTGATCTTGAAGGTGCCCTTGGCCTTGCCGACGGCCATGTGACGGACCTTGATCGAGACGTCGCTGTGGACCTCGTCGATCGACCAGGTGCCGGCGGAGAGGAGGGTCTGGGTGCTGGTCATGGTGGTGCCTTTCGGGAAAGGTGGCTCCGGGGGAGCGTGGGTCGGGCTGGCTGAGAGGTCACGACAGGAGATGCTGCACTTACATGAGCATTCAACTGTTTCGCCCCGAGGTTAATTCCTGCGCATGTATTTCCACCCTGTGAGCTGGGTCACCTCACATCGGCGGGGCGGTGTTCGTGTTGTCGCAGGCAGCACGCGGGGCTATCTTGCTACTCGTGAGTAACTTGCCGGAACCCCGCAGTGACGCCCCTCTTGCCGACACCGACCGGTCCGGTTCGCCGGCCACCGAACCGGGGAAGACCGGTCCGATCCAGGGGATCGGTCGATACGTGGCCCTGGGGGACAGCTTCACCGAAGGGGTCGGGGATCCCCGTGAGGACGGATCCCTGCGCGGCTGGGCGGACCTGACCGCCGCCCGACTGGCGGCAACCGGTGGTGGGCAGGGTGAGGACCGGTTCCGGTACGCCAATCTGTCGATCCGGGGGAAGCTGCTCGGCCAGATCGTCGACGAGCAGGTCGATGACGCCCTGGCGATGGCCCCGGATCTGGTGACCTTCGCCGGAGGTGGGAACGACATCCTGCGCCCGCGTTGCGATATCGCCGGTCTGCTCCGGCTCAAGGAGCAGGTGGTGGCGCGGTTCGTCGACCGTGGGATCGGGGTGGTCCTGTTCACCGGTGCCGACCCTTCCGGGCACCTGCCGCTGGGGAAGGTGATCCGGAGCCATGGCGACCGGTTCTGCGAAGGGGTTCGCGCCATCGCCGAACGGCGTGGGGCCCGCCTGGTCGACCTGTGGTCGGAGAGTGAGCTCAGCGATCTGCGGTACTGGGACACCGACCGGCTGCACCTGAACCGGTTCGGGCACCAGCAGGTCGCCGCGCGGGTGTTGGCCGCCGTCGGACACGAGGCCCCCGCGGCCTGGACCGAGCCCGCCGAGCCCCTCCCGGACACCGAGCACCCGCTGCGCCAGGAGGCCGACTACTACCGTGGTTATGTCCTGCCCTGGGTGCAGCGTCGCCTGGCCGGACGATCCTCGGGGGACGAGCTCGGCCCGAAACGTCCGGTGCTGCAGACCTATTCCGCCGATCAGGCCCTCGCCGCGTTGCTGTGACAACCGCCGGCCGGAACCGGTGGCCCGCCGGCACGTTCTCCGACGGCCTTTCGGCGTCCATCCTGCGCGGCCGGCGGTCAGGCACCGTCCAGCAGCACCTGGATCGAGGTCGCCGTGCCCCGGTCGCAGAGATACCCGCGCCCGGGGCGGATCGGCCCGGGGCGCCGCGGCAGGGATGCCTCCAGGAGCGAGCCGTCGGCCGGTGACGGTTGGAGAAGGATCCCGTGGCGGAACCCGGCCGCCTCCCGGAGGAATCCACGGTAGGCCCGGGTCAAGGCGTCGGTTCGCACACCCAGGACCAGTGTGCGACCGGGTGCCGGACGGGTCAGGAACTGCTCGAAGAGTTCGGCCGCAGGATGGTTCTCGAACCGGTGCGCATCATCCACGACGAGCAGGACCGGGCCGGGGCACCCGGCGAGCCGGCGGGCCAGGGGATCGGTTCCGCCCCGGATGTCGACCTCCTCGGCTCGTCCGGGTTCCCGCAGCACGGCGGCGACCACCGGTCTGTGTGTGGAAGCGGCGCTGATCACCGCCAGGGTGTTGCTCACCCCGCTGCCCCGGGGACCGGCGACCAGGAAGGCACCGTCACGGTCCGGTGGGAGTGCGACCGGATCGGCCCGGTCCCCGCCGAGACCGAGGACGATCGGACCCGCCGAACCCCTCGTTCCGGTGTTGCCGCGCACCACTGCCGGCAGCGGTCGGACGATGGTGCGGGAGGTTTCCGCCGGCACAGGTGCACCGGTCCAGGTGTCATCGGAACCGGCAGGCTGGAAACGGATCTGGGCCTCGTCGCCGCGCACGCTCGCCCGTCCGGGGACGGCTGTCGATCCAGGACCCATGCCCGCACCTGCAGTCAGCTCGATCGACGAGGTGAACAACGAACGCAGGGACCCGTGCAGCAGCGGGGGAGAACCAGCAACGACAAGTCGGATCGGGGTGGAGCTGCCCCGGGCCGCGATCTCGGCCACCCGGTGGAGCAGCCGTCCCGGATCGGGTTCGGCAGTGCGCAGCAAGGACTCCCAGGTGTCGATGAGCACCAGGGCCGGGGCGGTGTTGTCGCTCTCCTGGCGGGCCAGGAGAAGGTCGAGCAGACGCAGGCACAGGTCCGGTTCCCGCCCGTCCAGGTAGGTGGAGCAGCGGGGGTGCGCGCGCAGGTCGGCCAGACCGCGGGCCGGGTCGAGGATCAGCAGCTCCGCCCCCGCCACGGCCGCCCCCGCCACGGCCGCTGCCGCCCGCAAGGTGTTCGTCCGCCCCGACCCCGCGGCGCCGGTCACCAGCAGATGGCCCGCGGGCAGACCGAAGGTGTGTTGTCGGCGCTCGTCGGGATGGTCGGCCAGTCCCAGCACGGGATCGCCGGCCGCCGTCCTGGTCGATCCCGGCCGGTAGCTCACCGGGAGGGCGGGCAACCAGGGAGGGGCGGGTCGTGGCTGACCTGCTGCTGCCGTCCGGCACTGCTGGACCAGAAGATCGAGTTCCGTGTGTCTGCCGACGGGGCCAGGGGCATACGGGTCGAGCACCCGGATCGGCTCCGAACGGTCCAGCGGCAGCAGTCGACGGGTGTGGGCGGTCTGGACGAGCACCGGGCGGTTCCCGCCGACCCGCAGGTAGGCCCGTCCGGGGGTGCGTGGGTCGATCTCGGCGGCGGCCGGGGTGCCGATCAGGTCGACGGAGTCCGCCGGATCGGTGACCCGGAGGCAGATGCGCCCGGAGATGTTCGCCCGGATCGCCGGACTGACGACCCCGGTGGGCCGTTGGGTCGCGAGGACCAGGTGGACACCCAGCGATCGGCCGCGCTGGGCGATGTCGAGCAGGCCCGCCAGGAAGTCGGTCAGATCGCCGGCCAGGGTGGCGAACTCGTCGATGACGATCACCAGACGTGGCGCGGCCGAATGGGGCTCGGCCCGTTCCCAGGCACCGTGGTCGGACAGGCCCGCGGCGGCCAGGGCGACTTCCCGGGCCCGGAGTTCGGCCCGCAGTCCGCGTAGTGCCCGGGCTGCGGTCCCGACATCGAGGTCGGTGACCAACGCGGACACCTGCGGGAGCGGGTGCACCGCGGTGAAGGCAGCGCCACCCTTGTAGTCGATCAGGACGAACGACAGTCGGTTCGGCGGATTCGTGAGGGCAAGGCCGATGATCAGGGTGGTCAGCAGCTCGGACTTCCCGGAGCCGGTGGTGCCCGCGACCAGCAGGTGGGGGCCGTCCCGGTCGAGGTCGACGGTGACCGGTCCGGCCGCCGACCGGCCGAGAACCACCACCGCCCGGTGGCTCGGCCCGCCTGGGCCGGTGGTGGCCGGGAGCAGGGTCTGAAGTCCTGTCGCAGCCGGGGGTTCCGGGTGGGTGGTCGGGGACCCGTCGCACAGCGGGGCCAGATCGGCGATCAGTCGTCGGACGGTCGACGGCGCGAGGCCGTCCGGCATTCCGCAGGCCCTCCCGCCGGGGCCGGTCAGCCGAACCTGTCCGGAGGTGTCAACCGTGACCACGGTGGTGCACCACGGCGGGAGGTGCTGCTCGTCCGGGGCCTGGCAGATGATCAGGGTCCGTGGGTCGGACCGCAGTGCAAGAACCTCCTCGTCCTCGGTGAGTGCCCGGCCGGTGACGATCAGGACGGTAATCCGGGCTTCCCCTGGGGAGGCGTCGATGTGGGGGACCCGGCGCCATTCGTTCACGACCGGGTCGTCGGCCCGGATCCGGATCCGCAGGTCGACGGGGGAGTGCAGCACGACCAGTTGGGCCAGGACCCAGTGGAGCAGACCCGGATCGGTGGCGGCGATGCCCAGGAGCCGCTCACGCCACAGGTCGACCACCAGGGGTGTCCGTCCCACCCTGGGCGGCGGATCCACCGGGAGTCGGGCCCAGCGGCTTCCGGTACCGACCCGCAGGTGCAGCCAGTCCTCGTCGGTCGGACGACGTTCCCACAGGCGGGTGGAGCGCACGGCCGCCCGCCGTAGGACGGCCGCCGGGTCCGGGTGTCGATCCCAGTCGGCGATCCGATCAAGCCCGGCGGCCACGGCGAGCTCGGCCTGGTAACGGTTGGTGGCGTCGAGGTGTCGGCCGAGGGCCCGACGGTGCCGGTGGCGACCGCCGACCCGCTCGCCCAGGGCGCCGGCCACCAGCATCACCGGTCCGAGCACCGCCAGGGCCAGGAACGCCCAGGTGCCCGTCACGGCCGCGACCGTCACGCCCAGCGCGGCTCCGGTGATCGGACCGATCCAGGGGATGTCACGTCGGTGCAGAACGGGGGCCGGCCCCGGTGGTGCCGGGCAGGAGGCCGGGGCGGGGGCGGGTGGTCGAGGCGGTCGGAACACCCGGATCCGTCCTCGACGATCGGGGCGGGTCAGCGCGGTGATCTCGGTGGCCGTGCCGACGCGCAGCAGGCTGCCGCCGACCCCGATCAACTCCTCCGGCCCCACCAGTGTTGACGGCCCGGGTGGCCGCCCGTCGATCTGGAACCCGTTGGTGGAGCCCAGATCGACGACCAGGAAGCCGTCCGGCCGTGGGCTGATCCGTAGGTGGTGCCGGGAGAGCTGCGGGTCCAGGATCTGCAGATCCGCCCGCTCTCCGCGCCCGATGTGGACCCCCGCCGCGGGAAGGTTCACCCACCCGCCGGCGTCCGGTCCGCCCACGCAGGAGACCCCGAAGAGCCCTCGGCCCACCGGGTCCGGATCGGTCGGATGGTCGGTCAACCGGGTGTGCACGGTGAGTGGTGGCACGCCCCAGATCCAGCTGTCCTCGGCCGGGCCCGGGCCGAGGAACAGCCTGGTGTCCGCCGCGGCACCGACCGCGGCGGTGATCGGCCCCCGCGCCTCGGCGAAGGTGCTGCCGGGCCGGCAGCTGAGGGTCAGATCGTGCTGCTGCCCGCGGATACGCAGATGGATCGGCAGCTCGAAGGGGTCGGCGGTGTCCATCCCAGAAGGGTGCCGGGTGCGGGTCGCCGGTGGGTCGACGGGTTTGCGGTCTGTGGACGGCGGCAGGGCCTGTGGACAACCTGGGCAAGCGGTAGCTAGATGTTCTGCCCGGACAGGTTGGTGACGCAGGGCGTGCGGTGGATCGGTGCGAGTACTCGTGGCGCGGTGTGGTCTCGACGGTAGTTGTAGCGGTGAAGGAACGCGGGAAGGGCGTCGGCTCGGTCAGCTTCGCTGTCGTAGGGCCGGGCGTAGAGCCCATTCCCGGGCCATGGTGCGGTGGAACCTCTCGACCTTGCCATTGGTCTGCGGCCGGTAGGGCCGGGTGTAGCGGTACCGGGTCCCGGTCGCCGCGACGGCGTCGTTGAAGACCGGGAGCGGTAGCCGATCCGTTGTGGGTCAACGCCCGGTGCGGATGCATGAAGCCGTGCGCGGTGAGAAGTCCTGAGCGCGTTGACAGAAACCGGCTGCAGTGACGGTCTTTTCATCGTGCAGGACTCGGCGTAGGCAAGGCGGGAATAGTCGTCGACCGCGGTGTGGACGTAGGCCTAACCGGGCCGTGTCGTCTGCCGGGCGGCGGCTTTGGCCAGACTGGACCCGCGGACCCGCCACCGACCTGGAGTCCGCCGACCTTCCTGATGTCGACGTGGATCATCGAGCGGGCTGCTGGTGTTGGTAACGGATTGCTGGGACCTTCCGAATCGTGTTCCCGGTGATGTCCAGATCCCGCAGGCGCGACACGCCACGCTGCGGCAACACCCGATGGATCGTCGACGCGGCCAGGGTCACTCCGAACACGGCGAGTTCGCAGATCAGCATCGCCGGGTCCAGCTTCATCCCGCGGCGCAGCCAGGCGATCAGGTCTTCGACCTCGCGGTCGACCTGATGCGGGCACAAGGACGGCCGAGACGAGCGGTCCACTAGTTGTGATGTCCAGGCATGTTGCTGAGCCTGCTGATGGGTGTGGCACCGATGGCGGAGTGGGATCCGGTGGTGATTGTAGAAGTGGATTCAGTCCGGTAGCGCTTGTCGTCGGGTGGTTTCTGAGTCGTACAAAGGGGAGTAGGCCCAGCCATCGGCCGGGGTTCGGTGGAACCGTTCGATCTTTCCGTTGGTTGGGGGCCGGTAAGGGCGGGTCCGTTTCGGTGCGATACCGAGTTCGTCGCAGGCGTCGCGCCACAGATGTGATCGGTAGGCCGATCCATTGTCGGACAGTACCCGTTCGACGGTGACGCCTCGTTCGTCGAACCAGGCGACCGCGCGTTTGTGGATATCAACTGCGGTGGAGGTTTTTCGTCGGGACAGATATCGGCGTAGGCCAGGCGGGAGTGGTCGTCAATGACAGTGTGGACGAATGCGGCGGCCTAGAGCGTGTCTCCTAGTGTCTGAGGTGTAGGACCATGCAGGTGAGAAGGAGACCGCCGCGGAAGGTCAGCGCGTACTTGTCGTACCTGGTGGCGATGCCCCGCCATTGCTTCAACCGGCCGAAGCCACGCCCGACGGTGTTCCGTTCTTGGTAGGCGTCGGTGTTGAACCTTGGTGGCCGGCCACCGGCCGAGCCCTTCGCTTTTCGGCGTGCGATCTGGCCCTACGTTCCGGGATTGTGTGTGGAATACCTCTGCGGCGTAGCTCTTCCCGCGTCGAGGGGCGGGAGTATGCCTTTTCGGCAAGTAACTCGAACCCAACCCTGCGGGCGGGCCCGTTTCGGAGCTGGTGATGGTCCAGCAAAGGCACCAGGGGCCGGGTTGTCGCCGGCCTGACCGCCGGTTAGCAACACGATGACCGGGTCGGTGTGCTGATCGGTCAACGCGTGGATCTTCGTGGTCAAACTACCTTCGCTATAATTTCATTTTGGCAAAGCTCACAAGAGGGCACACGCGTTCGTAAACCAACCCCTGGTGTTGATCAATCAGTCAATTAGTCCTGCTGCATTTAACGCGTGAGGGCAGCGCCGGGGCGACATAACTGATCCTTCGAAGTTACTGATCGTCCACTATTCCGTGTCGGCGCCTTTCTGCGTCTTGGACACGTGCACTGGAAGGTCTCAATCGATGAAATTGTACGGCGGCAGCAGGGATGTCCCGAACAGAAACGTCTGGAGAATCGATAGTGTCTGAATGATGTGTATGTGACCGAAGCAGTTCGTCAAAGCTGCAACTTCGGGCGGATGGTACGATGTGGTCTGCACGGTTCAGGTCTGATGACAACGGGAAAGCTTCGAATACCGGGGGAAATGGCTCATGGCAGATAGTTTTGTACCGCTTGACAGGATGCGGGCCCGTGCTGAGGTGGCTAAAAGTGAGTCGGACACGGCGTACTTTCTAGAGCTCATGTACATGGGCGAACTTGTGGTCAAGCTGATCGCTATTGAGCTACTCGCGGCACTAAAAGATGATCGTGAACACCATCGCTACGGTCTGGAGTATCGCCTTGTCAGAGCAGATGGAATCGGGGAGTGGGCACAAGTCATAGATGATGTCTTAAACGGTCCGGCGAGTCAACACCTATCCAAAGAGGGCGCGGTCTCACAAAGGGCGCTGACGTCTCAGAGCCCAGTTTCTGAATACAATTGGCAGCGTCGAGCCGTTCTGTCTTTGGACGACGCGTATCGTCAAGTTGATTCTAATTTCGAAGATCGATCAAGAACCCGCATCGCCGCCCGATTGTGGATTCGGCAATTTGCGGCATTGCGAAATAGGACGAGAGGCCACGGAGCGTCGAAGCCGTCCATACTCTCAGATATTTGCGAACCTTTGCGGTTATCCATAGACGAAATGATAGACAATCTGCCAGTCTTCAACCGTCCCTGGTCGTATTTGAAACGGAACCTCTCCGGCAAGTATCGTGTTAGCTCGTTCGGAGGTGATCGCACCGGCTTTGGTACACTTTCGACTGACGCCAGTCATTCTTTGCCCGAAGGGGATGGCGTCTACGTCATGCTTGATAAGCCAAGAAAAGCTAGACTGCTGTTTTCGGATCCAGATCTTAATGACTTTTTGTTGCCCAATGGCAATTATCGGAAGGGTAAATTCGAACTCCTCTCGTATATTACCGACGAGACGCAGGAAGAGAGCGGTAGTCAGTGGGTGCTGCCGGCCGAAGCGCGTCCGGCGAGCGAAACCAGCTCTAAACCCGATCTTGATATCGTCTCAAATGTCTTATCCAATATGCCGACGAAAATTGGGGGTTATGTTACACGGATAGAACTTGAGGACGATCTCTTTCGCGTCTTGAACGATGATAGACACCCCGTTGTCACTCTCCACGGGCGTGGGGGGGTAGGGAAGACTTCCTTGGCGTTGGAAGTTCTGCATAAGATCGCGACCATCGGAACCTTCTATGGGATTGTCTGGTTCAGTGCCCGAGATATCGACCTCCTCCCGGATGGGCCAAAGGTTGTACGCGCTGACGTTCTTACCAAGGTCGATATTGCGAAGGACTTTTGGAAGCTCATGCGGCCAGAAGGATCTGGTAAACTGGCCGAAAGTGAACAGTTTTTGACGGACTGTCTTTCTGGTCAAGACAAAGATGGTCCTTACATTTTTGTGTTCGATAATTTTGAAACGATTCGGGAACAGGGTGATCTCTATACCTACTTGAGCAACGCCGTCCGCTTGCCGAACAAGGTGCTTATTACGACAAGATCTCGTGAGTTTAAAGCCGACTATCCGGTAAGTGTGGGAGGATTGACTCAGCGCGAACATAAGACTCTGGTCGATGAACTCGCTGTGAAGTTTGGAATTGGAAATTTAGTTGACCGTGAATATGAAACTTTGCTCTTCGAGGAGTCAGACGGTCATCCGTATATAACTAAAGTCCTCCTTGGTGAAGTCGTGAGGCTTGGGCACCGTGTAACGCCAGAGCGCGTTATTGCAACTAAAGACTCTCTATTGGATGCACTATTTGAGCGCTCTTATGCAACGTTAGCCCCGGCCTCTCAAAGAGTTTTTCTGACATTGTGTAGCTGGCGATCACTAGTGCCAAGATTGGGCCTGGAGGCAGTGATTCTGCGCCCCGGCAACGACAGTCTAGATATCGACCACGCTGTCATGGAACTGAGTCAAAGCTCTCTAATCGAGGAGCTGATCGACGACTCGACTTCGTCAGGATTTCTTTCAGTGCCGCTAGCCGCGGCATTATTTGGCCGTAGGAAGATTGTGACGAGCCCGCTAAAATTCGCTATCGAAGCAGATCTGGAATTGATCCGCGAGTTTGGAGCCATGACGACGACCGAGATGACGCAAGGATTGGGAGCTCGAGTCGATCGTCTTACTCGAACAATCGCTAAACGTGCTGAGTCGAAGACGGATCTGACGAAAGAGATATCAGTTCTGCAGTACATTGCTAGCGAGTACTCGCCAGCATGGCTGAACCTGTCCGAATTGCATCAGGAACGTGGAAACACTCTTGAGGCAATCAGTGCAATGCGCCTTTACCTCGAATCTATTCCAGGCGATGCTGATGTATGGCGAAGGCTCATCGCTTTATATCGAAGTGCCAATGATCCTCTCGGCGAGATGGATGCGCGCCTACAGCTAGCAGCTTTGTTGCCTACGTTCGACGAGTTGAGCGCCGCTGCTCGCAGGTTTAATTACCTTGTTGCGCAACGCGATATTGATCTAGATTCACAGGAGCGAGTACTCATGGCTCGCTCTTTTCGTGACCTGCTTGAGTCTCGGTCTGCTGAAGCTTCTGCGGACGATCTGTCAGCCCTTGCTTGGCTGTGCTTGCACTGTAAAGATCCTGAGGCTGCTTCCATTTGGGTAAAGGCTGGTCTCCAGCTCGACCCCGATAACACGCATTGTAAAGGACTGGAGGCCAGACTGACATCCAATGACGGTCACTGAAGTGGACGCTTCGGGAACAATAGCTAGCCCAGCGTTGGCCACTACTGACTGGCCTTGAGGTCAGCGCAGTATTCGACTCGGAACTAATAAGACGTGTCCGTATTCGCCTTACCTGAGACATCAATTGGAGTTTAAGGACTAGACATGGTCCGTAGGGTCTGGGCGGTCACTGTTCATGGTGAATGGCGCTATGGCATTCCGGAGGTCGCCAACCAGTCCTGGAAGGTCTGGGTACCCCGCGGGCCGGGACCGGTGGGCAGCAGCCCACCGGTGGCCATCTGCCGTCCGACCGCACCGGGCAGGCGCAGCTTCAGCACCCTGCGGCGGCTGCCCTGCGATCGGAGCACCCGGCGCACCATGTCCGTCATCTCCAGTTCCTCCGGCCCGGCGAGTTCGGGCACCAGCCCGCCGGGGGCGTCGCCGACGAGGGCAACCAGGGCCTGGGCGACCTCGCGGGCGGCGATCGGTTGGGAGAGCATGGCCGGTACCAGGGCGACGGGACCGGGGAACCGGTCGAGCAGCTGCTGGGCGAACTCGTGGAACTGGGTGGCCCGCAGGACCGTCGCCGGCCTGTCGCCGGCGAGCAGCAGTTCCTCCTGCCGGCGTTTGCCGAGGTAGTAGCCGTAGTCGACCCGGTCGACCCCGACGATGGAGACCGCGATGTGGTGGGCGACCCCGGCCTGCCTCCCGGCCTCGAGCAGGTTCCCGGTGGTGGTGGCGAAGAAGTTGATCGACTTCTTCGCGCTGAGGGTGCTGATGTTGCTCACGTCGATGACGGCGGCTGACCCCTGCAGGGCGGCCGTGAGCCCGCTGCCCGTCATCAGGTCGGTTCCGGTGGAACGGGACAGGACCACGGTGGTGTGTCCCGCGTCGGCCGCCGCGGCGACCACCAACCGACCGAGCAATCCGGTCCCTCCTGCTACTGCGATCTGCATGTGCTGTCCTTCGTGTTCGTCACTGATCGTGCTGTCGCTGATGGTGCTGTCGTCCCGCTGCCCACACCTCATCTGACGAGACCCGACCGCCGGGTGTGACATCCCCGTCCTCACCCGATGGGTGAATCCTCCGACGGATCGGCGGGACCCCTTGCCTGACCGGGAAGGACGGCAATAATCTTTCCCGCAGGCTCGCCCATTCGTATTCTCCGCGCACGCCGTATAGAACGAGGGTTCAACGTGACCGCTCCTGTTCCAGTGGTGTTCATCCACGGTCTCTGGTTGCACGCCAGTTCTTGGCAACCCTGGATCGACCTTTTCACACAGGCCGGTTATGCGCCGGTCGCCCCCGGCTGGCCGGGGGACGCATCGACCGTCGAGGAGACCCGGGCGCATCCGGAGGCCCTTGCCGGCCACGGTGTCGACGAGGTCACCGAACATTTCGCCGCCGTCATCCGGTCCCTGCCGTCCCCGCCGGTGCTCGTCGGCCATTCCTTCGGTGGTTTGATCGTGGAGAAACTGCTGGGTGACGGCCTCGGGGTGGCCGGTGTTGCCATAGATGCCGCGCCCATCAAAGGTGTTCTCCCGCTGCCGATCTCCTCGCTCCGGTCCTCGTTCCCGGTGCTGAAGAATCCGGCGAACAGCAGTCGGGCGGTGTCGTTGACCCCCGAGCAGTTCCACTATGCCTTCGGCAATGCGATACCGGAGGAGGAATCCTCCCAGTTGTACGAGAAATGGACCATTCCGGCACCTGGCAAACCGTTGTTCCAGGCCGCCACCGCGAATTTCCATCCGCATGCGGAGACCGCCGTCCATACCGACAACGATGCTCGCGGGCCCCTGCTGCTCATCGCCGGAGGCGCGGACCACACCGTGGGAAAGGCGATCACTTATTCGACGCTGAAGCAGTACCGGAAATCCGACGCTGTCACCGAGCTGTTCGAATTCGCCGACCGCGGTCACTCCCTGACCATCGATCACGGATGGCAGGAGGTCGCGGACAAATCCCTGTCCTGGTTGAAGTCCAAGGATCTGTAGGAGCGCTACTCCAGGTCGTTGCCGGCGCGTGAGGACAACAGCCGCCGGAAGGATGCCAACCGCTCGGGGGAGGCGCCACCCGAGGCGACCAGCCCGTCGAGGGCGCAGGTCGTGACGGTGTCGCCCTCGTCGTCCAGGCCGGTGTGGTCGCAGCCGGGCGGGCACGCGGCTGTTGCCTCGAGCAGGTCCTCGAAGGCCACCAGCAGGTCGTCCGGGGTCACGTGGGCCAGCCCGAAGGACCGTACCCCCGGGGTGTCGATCACCCAGCCGCCGTCGGGCAGCCGCAGGGCCAGGGCCGAGGTGGACGTGTGCCGCCCCTTGCCCACCCCGCTCACCACGGCGGTGGCCCGGTTCGCCTCGGGCACCAGTGCGTTCACCAGGGTCGATTTGCCCACCCCGGAGTGCCCGACGAGGACGGACACCTTGTTGTGCAACAACTCCCGCACGGTCTCGACCCCGCGGATGGCCCGGACGCCGTCGGCGTCGGCGTCCTCCCGTGCCGTCGAGACCACCTCGAGTTTCAGACCGGCGTAGGCGGCGACCAGGTCGTCGGCGGAGGCAAGATCGGCCTTCGTCAGGACCAGCACCGGGTCGAGATCCCCGGCGTAGGCCGCGACCAGGCAGCGGTCGATGAAACCGGTGCGCGGGACCGGGTCGATCAGGGCGGTGACGATGACGAGCTGGTCGGCGTTGGCCACCAGGATCCGTTCGGCCAGGTCGGTGTCGTCGGCGCTGCGCCGTAGGACCGAGGTTCGATCGGCGATCCGTACGATCCGGGCGAGGGTGTCGGACTTCCCCGAGGCGTCCCCGACGATGTCCACCCGGTCACCGACGGCGACACCACGCCGGCCCAGTTCCCGGGCGCGCATCGCCGTCACCAGACGCTCGGATTTCCGGTCCTCGTCCACCAGACAGGTGTAGCGGCCCCGATCGACCGTGACGACGAATCCGGTGACCGCATCCTCGTGGGCAGGACGGGTTTTCGTCCGAGGTCGGGAGCTCTTGCCCGGTCGGACCCGGACGTCGTCGTTGTCCCAGCGATCTCCGAGGCTCTTTATGAGGACACCTCGTCCCGGGTGGTGGCGTCGAGCATCCGCTGCCACATCCCGTCGAACCCGGGGAGGGTTTTGGCGGTGCTGTCGATGTCGTCGATGAGCACCCCGTCCACCTTCAGCCCGACGATCGCCCCGGCCGTCGCCATCCGGTGGTCGGCGTAGGCGAGCCAGCTGCCGCCGCGCAGCGGTCCGGGGGTGATCTCGAGCCCGTCGGCGTGTTCCACCACGGTGGCACCGATCGTGGTCAGATCCGTGGCCAGACCGGCGAGCCGGTCCGTCTCATGGCCGCGCAGATGTCCGATCCCGGTCAACCGGGTGGTGCCGTGGGCCAGGGCGGCCATCGCGGCGACGGTGGGGGTCAGCTCCCCGACCTCGTGCAGGTCGGCGTCGATGCCGTCGAGCTGGTCGGGTCCGGTGACGGTCAGGGACCCGCCGACGAGTTCGACCCGGGCCCCCATCCTCGCCAGCAGCTCGCGGATGCCGTCGCCCGCCTGGGTCGTCACCTCCGGCCAGAACGGGACCGTCACGCTGCCGCCGGTGACGGCTGCGGCGGCGAGGAACGGGGTGGCGTTGGACAGATCAGGTTCGATCGGGGTCGTCCAGGGCCTGATCGGGCCCGGTTCCACCCGCCAGGTGTCCGGCACACTCATGTCGACATGGACCCCCACCGAGGCCAGCGCCTCGACGGTCATCGCGATGTGCGGCAGGGACGGCACCGGCGGACCCTGGTGGACGACGGTGACGCCGTCACGGAAGGTGGCACCGGAGAGCAGGAGGCCGGAGACGAACTGGGAGGAGGCCGAGGCGTCCACCCGGACGGTCCCTCCGGGCAGCCGGCCGCGTCCGTCGATGGTGAACGGCAGGCCGTCGCCCTCGATCAGTGCGCCGAGGTCGCGCAGGGCCTGCAGGACCGTGGCCATCGGGCGGGTCCGGGCATGCGGGTCGCCGTCGAAGGAGATCTTCCCGTCGGCGTTCGCCGCGAGGGCCGGCAGGAACCGCATGACGGTCCCGGCGAGACCGCAGTCCACCGCCGCCGGTCCGCGCAGCGGGCCCGGTGTCACCTCGAAGGCACCGTCGGGTCCGTCGGTGACGGCGACCCCGAGGTCGCGCAGGGCCTGCGCCATCAGGATCGAGTCGCGGGAGCGGAGGGCACCGTGGACGGTGGAGGGGGCGGTCGCCTGCGCCGCCAGGATCAGCGCCCGGTTGGTGAGGGACTTGGAACCGGGGACGTGCACCGTCGACCTGACCGGGCCGGTCGCGGTGGGTGCGGCCCAGGCGGTGGTGGCGGCGCTGGCGTGCGAGAGTTCCGTGTTCACGAGGTCCATGATCTCGCACGCCGGGTGGCTGTGCACCATCCGCCCTCCGCGGCAGTCGGCGGACAGCCCCGCCGACACACCCCGACCAGGCCGTCAACCCCTGGTCGGGCAATGGTCCGCAGGACCACGCTCCTACACTCGGCGGTATGTGCGGCCGATACGCGGTGACCAGCGACACCCCGTCGATGTACGGGCTGTTCTCGATCCCGGAACCCCCGACGGAGGACGAGGGCCCGAGGGAGGAACCATCACCCCGGTACAACATCGCACCCACCACGGTGGTGCCGGTGGTCCTGGAACGACTCTCGAAACCGGAGAGCCCCGAAGCGGGGGCCGTGATGCGTCAGCTCGACCAGATGCGCTGGGGGCTGGTGCCGTCCTGGGCCAAGGACCCGTCGGTCGGCAGCCGGATGTTCAACGCCCGTGCGGAGTCCGTCCAGGAGAAGCCGGCCTTCAAGACCTCCTTCGAACGGCGACGGTGTCTGATCCCGGCCAACGGGTACTTCGAGTGGCAGAAGGCTCCCGGCGCGGCCGGCTCGGCAGCGAAGTCCGGGGCGGCGAAACAGGCGTACTACATGACGCCGGACGACGGTTCGGTGATGGCCTTCGCGGGCCTGTGGTCCTTCTGGCGCTCGCCCGACGGCGAGCCACTGCGCTCCTGCACCATCATCACCACCGACGCCGTCGGGGAGCTGATCGACATCCACGACCGGATGCCGCTGATCCTGCCCGCCGCCGATTGGGACTACTGGCTGGACCCGGAGGCCGACCCGGCTGAACTGGGCAAACTGCTGGCCCCGCCGGAGGAGGCCCTGGTGCGAGCGCTGGAGCTGCGACCGGTGTCCAACCGGGTCGGCAATGTGCGCAACGACGACCCGAGCCTGTTGGACCCGGTGGAGGCGGTCTCGACGGAACCTCCGGCGGACGGGCTGTTCCCGCTGTGAACGTCAGGTCTCTACCGGGCTCTGCGCCGGGCTCCGGTCCTGGAGGCCGACCTGAACGCGACGGCCACGGCGCTCGTCGACCGCACCGCGGACCAACCGGGCGGCGAGCACCGCGACGGTGATGAGCGCCAGCCAGGCGTAGGCATTGCCCACCACGGTGGCGAGCACGCCGGCCCGGTACTCGGCGTCGCCGCCGTGCGGCACCAGGTAGAGCACCCAGGTCAGGCCGGCCGCTGCCCAGCCGGCGGCCAGTGCGATCAGTCCACCCCGGCGCCAACCCTGCCGGGCCAGCCCGTCCCGGAGCACCAGGGCGGTGATCGGCAGGATCCAGATCCAGTGGTGGCTCCACGAGATGGGCGAGGCGAGCAGGGCGGCCAGGCCGGTGGCCGAGGCCGCCCAGAGCCAGTCAGCGCGGCGGACGGCCGAGGCGGCCGACAGCAGGCAGATCGCGGCCACCATTAGGACCAGACCCAGCCACAGCACCCGGCTGTCCTCGCCGCGGGCCAACCGTCGCAGCAGACCGTTGAGGGACTGGTTGGAGATGTAGGCGACCCCGCCGACCCGGTCGGCATCGAAGGCCGTACCCGTCCAGTAGTCCAGGGAGGACTTCGGCAGGGCCAGGGCCCCGATCACCACGGAGACGACGGCCGTCGCCACCGCGCGTCCGGCGGCCCCGTACCGCCGGCCCACCAGCAGCAGCAGGATGAACAGCCCGGGGACGAGTTTGATCGCCGCGGCCAGACCGATGAACACGCCGCTGAACCGTCGGCGAGGTCCGAGCAGGTCCTCGGCCACCAGGGCGGCCAGGATGATGTTGATCTGGCCGTACATGAAGGTGGAGATCGCCGGTTCGGTGGCCAGGGCGAAGGCCAGCAACGGCAGCGGGCGGGCCCACCAGCCGGTGGTGCCCAGGTGCCGGGAGATCAGCACCGAGAACCGGGCAAGGGCGGCGACCGAGGCCACGGTCAGCAGGAAGGCGCTGACGCTCTGCGGCAGCAGCGCCGTCGGGCCGAACAGCAGGGCCGCGAACGGCGGATAGGTGAAGTACAGGCCGGTGGCCGGGTCGGCCGCCTGGTAGAGCAGATCCGCGCCGGAGTAGGCCGCTTCGGCCCCCATCCGGTAGATCCGCAGGTCCAGCAGGGGCCCGTGGGTGATCATCCCGACCGTCAACGCGACGAGTTCCAGGCCGACCACGATCGCGGCAGGGCGCTGCAGACGAATCAAGGACAACCTCCCGCATCCGAGCACCGCAGAAGCTGCGTGGTGCTGATTGGGACGTCGTCCCCCTGTTTCCGAGTGGATCTCCCGCCGCACGGGCGGAGCTGACCAGGGTCGGGCGATTGTGATCGTAACGCTTCCCGGTGAACCGAACGGCGTGACGTGCGGCTCACCACGCCGTCTACCCGTTCCCTCCGCCGATGTGACGGACAGACCGGGCGGCCCCGACCTACTCGGCGGTAGCGTTGATGTCAGCACGGTTGAAGTGGGTACTTGCCAGATGCACAGCAGCGCCGGCCACGGTTCGGCGCGCGGCGAACGGGAGATGCAGATGACCGGTGATGGGGTTGCCTCGGCGGCGCGGCTGGGGCCGACCGAACGTGAGGCGAGTTGGCGACGGCTGGGGGCCGAAACCTTCGACGTGGTGATCATCGGTGGCGGGGTGGTCGGGGCCGGGGCGGCCCTCGACGCCGTCACCAGGGGGCTCTCGGTGGCTCTGGTCGAGGCCAGGGACATCGCCTCCGGCACCTCGTCCAGGTCCTCCAAACTCTTCCACGGTGGCCTGCGCTACCTGGAGATGTTCGAGTTCGGGCTGGTCCGGGAGGCGTTGCACGAACGAGAGTTGATGCTCACCAAGATCTGCCCCCACCTGGCGAAACCGGTCTCGTTCCTCTACCCGTTGTCCAAACACGTCATCGAGCGGCCCTACGTCGGCGCCGGCCTGATCATGTACGACACCATGGGCGGGGCCAGATCGGTTCCCCGGCACAAGCACCTGACGAGGGCCGGTGCTCTCCGGCTGGTGCCGGGGCTGCGCAAGGACGCCCTGGTCGGTGGCATCAGGTACTTCGACGGCCAGGTCGACGACGCCCGGCACACCCTCACCGTCGCGAGGACGGCGGCGGCCTACGGTGCGGTGGTGCGGACCTCCACCCAGGTGATCGGTTTCCTCAAGGAGGCCGACCGGGTCGCCGGGGTGAAGGTACGCGACGTCGAGACCGGTGAGGAGACCTCCGTCAAGGGCCGGGTCGTCATCAACTCGACGGGGGTGTGGACCGACGAGATCCAACGGCTCTCGGGTGGCCGTGGCCGGTTCAAGGTGCGGGCGTCCAAGGGGGTGCACCTGGTCGTCGCCCGGGACAAGATCACCTCCGAGAGCGGGATCATCCTCAAGACGGAGAAGTCGGTGCTGTTCGTGATCCCGTGGAAGGCGCACTGGATCATCGGCACCACCGACACCGACTGGAATCTCGATCTCGCCCATCCCGCCGCCACCAAGGCCGATATCGACTACATCCTCGATCACGTGAACAAGGTGCTGGCGGTTCCGCTCACCCATGACGACATCGAAGGTGTCTACGCGGGCCTGCGGCCGCTGCTCGCGGGGGAGAGCGACCAGTCCTCCAAACTCTCGCGGGAGCACGCCGTCGCCCGGGTGGCACCAGGACTGGTGGCCATCGCAGGCGGGAAGTACACGACCTACCGGGTGATGGGAGCCGACGCCGTCGACGAGGCCGCCGAGGACCTGCCCGGCCGGATCAACCCCTCCTGCACCGAGGACGTACCGCTCTTGGGAGCGCAGGGCTACAAGGCCCTGGTGAACCAGGCGGATCGACTCGGCACCCTGCACGGGGTGCACCCGTACCGGATCAAGCACCTGTTGGACCGGTACGGCTCGGAGATCCACGAGGTGCTCGGTCTGGCCGCGCAGGACCCGGAACTGCTCAAGCCCATCCCCGGTGCGGACGACTACCTGCAGGTGGAGGCGCTGTACGCCACCACCCACGAGGGTGCGTTGCACCTGGAGGACGTCCTCGCCCGGCGGACCCGGATCTCGATCGAGACCACCCACCGCGGCACGGAGAGCGCCCAACGGGTGGCCGAGCTGATGGCTCCGGTCCTGGGCTGGTCGGACGAGGAGCGGGACCAGGAGGTCGCCACCTATCTGGCCCGGGTGACCGCCGAGCGGAACTCCCAGACCCAGGGTGACGACGCGGGCGCGGACGAACTGCGGCTCAAGGCGCCGGAGGTGCGGGACCTGTTGGTCTCCCCGGTCGCCTGACCGACCCCTCCCTGTTCCCGCGCACGTTCTTGCTCCTCGCGCACGAAACATCGCGCGCGAGGAGCAACATCGTGCGCGGGAACGGTCAGTTGATGATCGAGATCCGGTCGTCGGCCTTCGCGAGTTCGAGGACGAACTGGGCCGGATCGCCCAGGACCTGGAAGGTGTCGGTGCTGGGCTGGTACTGCATTCCGAACGATCCCGAGCGGGGCTGGGTCCGAACCAACTCGGCGGCGATGTACTGGGCCAGACGATCGGTCTCACCGGAGGTGAAACGGCTCTGCTCCACCCGCGCCGGAAGGCCCAGCACCGCATCGGGGGCGTCGGGCAGGTCCGTCCCCTTGGCCGCGCGGAAGACGATGACCCCGGCCTTGTCCTGGAACACCCCCATCGCACCGATCTCCCCGCAGATCCGGTTGGCCTCGTCCACGGCCGGCCCGTTCAGCCGTGGATCGGCTCTGCCGGTCAGGCTCTCCAGCGGTTCCACCACCACCCGGGTCGGGGTGCCGGACTCGATCAGCGTGCTCGAGGTGGTGCCAGGCTCAGTGGTGGGTGCGTGAACCGTCAGGACCAGCACAGCGTCGGGGGAGCGGTCCGCCGGCGTCGGGTGTTTGCTCTGCATCCCGACGGCGAGCACTACGACTCCGATGACGGCCGCCGCAGCGGCGGGCGGGGCCCAGCGGCGCCAACGCCCCGGGCGTACCGGAGCGGTGGTGGCCGGCAGATCGGTGGTGGCCGGCAGATCAGTGGTGGTGGGCAGATCGGCGGGCATCGCCATCGCCCGCACCTGGGCGATCAGCTCGGCGGAGGGCCGCCGCTCGGCGTAGGCGCTCGTGTAGAGCTCCCGCGCTCGGCCCAGCTCTTGCAGGTCCAGGGGTGCGGGCTCACGGTCGGTACCGCTCGGATCAGACATCGGAACCTCCGGTCGAGGGGGTGTCGGACAGGTCATCGGCGAGCAGGCCGCCGACCCGCAGGGCGGTGACACCCTCGTGGATGAGCCGGCGGACGGAGCCGGCGGGGCGGTCCAGGAGTGCGGCGATCTGGGGTGCCGACAGATCCTCGAGGAAGCGCAGGGCGAGCACGGTGCGCAGCAGCGGCGGCAGGGTGGCCAGCGCCCGGTCGACGTCGATCTGCAGGCCGGTGGGGCCGCTGTGGTCCGCCGCGGACATCAGATCGACCTCGGCGCGCAGGTGTTCGGTGATCACATATCCGCGCCGGAGCCGGTCCCGGTGCAGGTTGACGACGGTGCGCCGCAGGTAGAGCCGCGGCGAATCGATGGTCGACCACCGGGGGATCACCTGGGCGACCGCCGTCTGGACGAGCTCCTCCGCGTCCGTCCGTGATCCCGTCAGCGCCCAGGACAGGCCCATCAGGGAGGGGAGCAGCTCGGTCAGCACCTCGGCCATGGCTGCGGGGTCAGGCGGCTCGGGTTCGGCGGACGCCGGACCGGCCCGATGGTGCGGCAGGCCGGGAACACCGCCGTCGTGGGCGGGGTTCAACGCGGTCTCATCCGGCAGGCTTCTCACACGGCTTCTGACGAACGAAGGGGGTCAAGTGTTCGGAGCCGCCCACTCAAGCCCAAGAGGTTGGTGGGAACGGTCAGTCGAAGGCCGCGATCGCGGCCAGCGTGCCGCGGGTGGCCTTGGCCAGGTCCTGCGGTGCCAGCTCGACCTGCAGCCCGCGTTTACCCGCGCTGACGTAGATGGTGGCGAACTCCAGGGCCGACCGGTCGATGACGGTCGGCAGCGCCTTGCGCTGGCCCAGGGGTGAGATGCCGCCGGCCACGTATCCGCTGGAGCGCTCCGCCTCGGCCACCGGAGCCATCGCGCACTTCTTCCCGCCGACGGCGGCGGCGAGGGCCTTCAGGTTCAGATGAGCGGCGACCGGGACCACCCCGACCGTCAGCTGTCCGTCGACGCTGGCGACCAGGGTCTTGAACACCTGCCGGGCGTCACGGCCGAGCAGCGCGACCACCTCGTCGCCGAAGGCGGTCGAGCGTGGGTCGTGCTCGTACGGGTGCAGGGTGTGCGGGAACTTACCGCGGACCAGTACCGCGATAGCCGGGGTGGAAGCGCTGGCCATTGCGGCAGCCTAATGGTCGCCTCGGGAATGACGGCGGCTGGGTCGTTGTTGACGAGAACAGGACGCGGGGTCCAGGTCGGCCGGAGCAATGGCCCTCCTCACGCGGCCCCCGACAGGAAGCAAGGAACAAGTATGGGTGCGACCAGCACGTTGTGTTCGACCGCCGAGCGTTCGATCGCCGACACCGCGGTCGCGGCTCCGGCCGTCACCGGGGGCGAGCACCGGAACGAGCGGAGCTATTCCGCCTCGTCCCTCCCGACCGTCACCTCCGCACCTCATTCCGATCCGGTTGTTCCGGAGGGAAGCGGGGCGAAACGACAGGTACCCTCGCCGGGCAAGCTTTTGACGCGCTCGTCGAGCGCGGGCCGAGGGAGAGGGCGGTGGGACGACGTGACAATTCCGCCTGAGGCAGCCGCGCCGGACGTGGCCGCACGAGAACTGACCGACCGATTCGCCGCGGACGCGATGCCGCTGCTGGATCAGCTGTACGCCGCGGCGTTGCGGATGACCCGCAATCCCGCGGATGCCGAGGACCTGGTGCAGGAGACGTACCTGAAGGCCTACTCGGCCTTCGCCTCCTTCACCGAGGGCACCAACCTGCGGGCCTGGTTGTACCGCATCCTGACAAACACCTTCATCAACTCCTACCGCAAGAAACAGCGGCAGCCGAAGGTGTCCCCGACGGAGGAGATCACCGACTGGCAGCTGGCGGCGGCGGAGTCGCACACGTCGACGGGCCTGCGGTCCGCCGAGATGGATGCGCTCGACCGCCTGCCCGACTCGGACGTGAAGGCCGCACTGCAGGAGCTCCCCGAGGAGTTCCGGATCGCGGTCTACCTGGCCGATGTCGAGGGGTTCGCCTACAAGGAGATCGCCGAGATCATGGGCACACCGTTGGGCACCGTGATGTCCCGGCTGCATCGCGGCCGACGTCAACTGCGCGAACTCCTCACCGATTACGCCGCCGAGCGCGGTTTCATCAAGACCGAAGGGCAGGAACGATGAGCTGCAGCGAATCGAACAGCGAGCTCGGGGTCAGCGATCTCGAGCCGTCCGAATGCTCCAAGGTGATCCAGGACGTCTGGCTGTTCCTCGACAACGAGATGGACGCCGAACAGCGCGCCCAGATCCAGCACCACCTCGACGGGTGTTCACCGTGTCTGGAGGAGTCCGACATCGGCGAGAAGCTCAAGGCCCTGCTGCACAAGAAGTGCGGTGGTGACGTCGCCCCTGAGCTGCTCCGGGCCAAGCTGGTGGCTGCTCTGCAGAGTCAGCCCGCGGCGCAGTAGCAGCCGGTCCGCCACGCCGCGCCGTTCCGGTCGGCCCGCAGGAACACCCCTGTCAACGACGAAGACCCCGATGGCTGAATGTTCAGCTGTCGGGGTCTTCCGCGTTGACAGGGTTGCTGTCGGCCTCAGGCGTTGGGGCGCTTACCGTGGTTCGCGCCACCCTTCTTACGAGACTTCCGCTTACGTCCGCGCTTGCTCATGCTTGCTCCTTGTGATCTGCAACTGCTCGGTTCTGCACCGCTGTGTTCGTTCAGCACCGCTCGATCGCACTGCTCAACGACACCCGACTCCACAGGTCGCCACCTGCGGCGATCGGTGTCGGCGGCGGTCACGGAGGATGAGCTCGATGAACACGCTGCCTGTCGGGTGAATGATCTTCGCCCGTGAACTGGTGCCCGCGTCTACGGCGCGGGCCTACCCATGGTGCCAGGTGGCACGCCGGAGTGCCCAATCGTGGTTTGATTGGTGCTCATCGGGAGGGTGCGATCCACTCTCCCGGTAGCCCAGACAATTGTGTGAACGGACCGAGTGCATCGGTGCCCGTAGGTGGAGGAGACAGACGATGGCTGAAGAGGTTCGCGCCGAGATGGTGGCCAACGTCTGGAAGGTTCTTGTGGCCAACGGCGACACCGTCGAGGACGGCGACACCCTGGTGATCCTGGAATCCATGAAGATGGAGATCCCCGTCATCGCCGAGGCCGACGGCGTGATCGCCAACCTGTCCGTCGAGGAGGGTCAGGTGGTCCAGGAGGGCGACCTGATCGCCGAGATCGCCTGACCCACCCGGTCCTCCCGCAGGATCGCCCGCCGTCGACCTGCACGGCCGCGAGGTCGCGGTCGTCCGAGCCAAAGTTTCGTGAGCCGTGTCCACACTTTCTGATCTGTTGGCCGAGCACACCGTGCTCTCCGGCGCCGCCGTGGCCCATCTGCAGCGGCTGGTGTCCGAGTGGCAGCTGCTCGCCGATCTGTCCTTCTCCGATCTGACCCTGTGGGTCCCGGTCACCACGGCACCGGCCGGGGACGAGGTCCGACGTCCGGACCGGTTCCTCTGCGTGGCCCAGGTCCGACCGACCACAGGGGCCACTGCGTGGCTCGACGACCTCGTCTCGGGCCAGGTGCCCGCTCGGATGCATGCGGTCGCCCAGCGGGCCTGGGAGAGCGGTGCAATCGCCGTCGAGGGACGCGTGGACCTGGCCGGCGGCCCGTCCGTGCGGCGCGCCGTGATCCCCGTCCGGCACGGGGACGAGATGGTCGCGGTGATGAGCCGGGACAGCATCATCGAGCCGGACCGGGTGGCCAGCAACCTGGAGACCGTCTACATCGACATCGCCGAGGACCTCTTCCAGATGGTCGCGGACGGGTCGTTCCCGGTCCCGGAACAGCCCCATGAGATCCTCACCGGTCCGCGGGCCGGTGACGGACTGCTCCGCCTGGACGAGCAGGGGATCGTCACCTACGTCAGTCCCAACGCCCTCTCGGCCTATCACCGGATCGGCATGCGGGAGGGGCTGGTCGGCCTGCACCTGGCCTCCGAGACGCGCGCACTGGTCAACGACCCGTTCGACGCGGAGGAACTGGCGAACCGGATCACCGCGGCCGTCCACGGTCAGTCCTCCCTCCGGATGGAGATCGAGGTGGGCGCGGCCACCGTGCTGTTCCGGTCGCTGCCGTTGCAACCACAGGGTCGCCTGGCCGGTGCCTTCGTCCTGGTCCGTGACGTCACCGAGGTGCGTCGGCGGGACCGCGCGATCCTGAGCAAGGACGCCACCATCCGGGAGATCCACCACCGGGTGAAGAACAACCTGCAGACCGTCGCCGCCCTGCTGCGGTTGCAGTCGCGGCGCTCGGGCCTGGAGGAGGTCAAACGGGCCCTCGACCAGTCGACCCGGCGGGTGGCCACCATCGCGATGGTGCACGAGACGCTGTCGACCTCGGCGGACGATCGGGTGGACCTCGATCAGATCGTGGACCGGTTGGTGCCGATGATCGCCGACGTGTCGGCCGCCGAGACCTCGGTACGGATCCGCCGGATCGGTTCCTTCGGTGTGCTGAACACCGAACTGGCCACCCCGTTGATCATGGTGCTCGCCGAGATCGTGCAGAACGCGGTGCAGCACGGTTACCCGGCCAACCATCCGGGCGGGCAGGTGATCATCGAGGTGGAGCGCTCGGCGAAGTCGTTGAACGTCGTGGTCAGTGACGACGGGAGCGGTATCCCGGACGGGTTCTCGCTCGACCGTTCGACGGGACTCGGCCTGGAGATCGTCCGGACCCTGGTGAATGCCGAACTGCGGGGGTACATCTCGATGCAACGACGCTACGAGGCGACCGGAACCGATGTGCGCCTTGAGATCCCGTTGCGCAGTCGGGCGTAGCACTCATACCGGTTTCACCCCTCCCGCGCACGTTCTTCGTCTTCGCGCACGATATCGGGTGCGCGAGAAGCACTATCGTGCGCGGGAAGTGACCCGCACAATCGAAAGGCCCCGCCGGACAACGCCTCAGGGCGTTCCGACGGGGCCTTTCGGCGTAGCTGTCTACAGGCTGCGGGCCCGGGCACGGGCGCGGCGGCGCTTGAGGGCGCGGCGCTCGTCCTCGCTCATGGCACCCCAGACGCCGGCGTCCTGACCCGTCTCCAGTGCCCAGGAGAGGCACTCGCTGCTGACGGGGCAGCGCTGGCACACGGCCTTCGCCTCCGCGATCTGCTGCAGCGCGGGACCG
The DNA here is from genome assembly GCA_003576535.1 of Nakamurella silvestris. Lineage (GTDB taxonomy): Bacteria > Actinomycetota > Actinomycetes > Mycobacteriales > Nakamurellaceae > Nakamurella > Nakamurella silvestris. Next base: position 35,363 of record QXCQ01000187.1, read on the forward strand.
GAGTTACCAATCGGGAAGAAAAGCTCCGGGTCCTCGTCGCGGCAAATCGCGCGGTGGCGCCAATCCATGATGTGTTGCTCCTCAAGTCTGGTCGCTGGTGGCGACCTTCGGGAAATCCGGGTGTGAAAAAATCTGGGTGAGAACGTGGGGGTGGAAATCTGTGTGTTCACTGCGAGTGGTCGGTCCTCGGGCCAGTGGCATGCACTCACCGTTTGACCGGGACCGGTTTGCTTCCGCAGCAGGAACCTTGTAAAGACTGTCAGATCGTGGGCCGATGTCAAGGGTTTGTGACGACGAGGTTGCGTAAGTCACGTTTCCGGCTCGTTACCGCGAGTTCACGAAATGATGGCCGGTCGGATCGATTCAGATCAGTTCAGAAGATGTTTGCGCAGGTGACGATAGGGTCACAGCTCGATAACGGCGGGCGTCAGACGACGACGCGGAGGGCCCGGGGCACCGAGGAGAAATTTACCGATTTCCGCTCGCCGAGGTAGTCCCCGTCGAGCTGGAAGCCGACCGGTCGGTCACTGCTCACCGTGACTTCGGACACATCATCGGCACGCAGCAGATGTTTGTGCTGGGGGTCGCCCTTGCGGCGGAGCAGCTGCCGGGCGACCCGGGAGACGGGCACCGGGCTCAGGGTCCGGGAGGCGAAAACACCCAGGCCGCCGGTCGGGCTGGTTCCGGGATTGGTCCGCACCGGACGGTTGCCGAAGTACGTCCACGGGTCGACGTTCGAGATGAAAGCCAGATGACAACCGCTCACCGGTTCGCCGTCCGGCAGCTGCACGGTCAGCTCCCCGTGGGAGCGGTCCGACCGCAGGTACAACTTCATCATCTCCCGGATGTGCATGCCGTTGGAGATCGTTTTGCCCTTCGCCCGCTGCTTCTCGACCTCGGCCACCACCGCGGCATCCAGGCCCATCCCGGCGTTGAAGGTGAAGTAGCGGTCGTCGGCACGGCCCAGGGACACCCGGCGGAACCTCTTCTCCTGGAGCGCTTCCAGGATCTGCTCGGTCGCCTGGGTCGGGTCGGCGTCGATGCCCAGCGCGCGGGCGAAGACGTTCGTCGATCCACCCGGCACGATCGCGAGCATCGGTGCGTCGTCGCACAGGCCCCGGGTGAGCAGCCCGTTGACGGCCTCGTTGACGGTGCCGTCCCCGGCGTGGACCACCACCAGGTCCACCCCGTCGGCCGCGGCCTCGGCGGCCAGCCCGACGGCGTGTCCACGTTCGGTGGTGTTGGCGACCGTCAGCTGGACCTCGCCGGCCAGGGCGTGGGCGAGAAGGTCACGTCGCCTCGAGGTGGTCGAGGTCGCGTGAGGATTGACGATCAGCAGGGCGCGCATTGAGGGCGAGCCTACGACATGACCGCGCCGACATCTTTCGCGCGTGCGGCCGGTGTGACTGTTTCGCAGCGTCGGGGGTGGGCGGCAAAGGGGGGCGACCCCGCTGCGGGAGATAACCTGAAGGGGTGAGCAAGCCCCACCAGGTACCGGTCGACCCGCCGCCGATCTCCATCCCACCGCCCCCGGCCGTCAAGATCGCCGGGTTGATCCTGGCGGCCGAGACCTTCGGCATCCTGATCCTGGCGGTGGTGATCGTGTTCTCCCGGCACGAGGCCGACGTGAAGTGGGTGGTGGCCACCGCGAGCTACTTCCTGCTGATCGCTGCGTTCATCGGGGCCTCGGCCAACGGGCTGCTGCGGGGGAGGCGATGGGCCCGTTCGCCCGGCCTGACCATTCAGATCCTGATCCTGGCTGTCGGCTTCTACCTGGCCTTCCCGAGCGGACAGCTGATGCAGGGCATCGGACTCATGGTCCTCGGACTGGTCACCGGGGCCATGTTGATCGGCCGTCAGGCCACCGAGTGGATCACGAGCTTCCCGCCGCTGTTCGGGCCAGAGCCGGACCGCTGAGCCGGAACATGCTCCAGCCGTCCATGCTCACCGCGCCGAGGGAGCGGTAGAAGTCGATGGACGGGGTGTTCCAGTCCAGCACGGACCACTCCACCCGGGCGTACCCGCGCTCGGCTGCGATCTCGGCCAGGGTGACCAGCAGGGCCTTGCCCAGTCCCGACCCGCGCTGGGTGGGGGAGACGAACAGGTCCTCGAGGTAGATCCCGTGGACCCCCTCCCAGGTGGAGAAGTTCAGGAACCACAAGGCGTAACCGACGACGACCTCGTCAACCACGGCGACGTGACCGAAGAGCGCCGGCTGCTCGGCGAACAGGGCTCGGTGCAACTGTTCGGAGGTCAGGTGGCACAGCTGAGGAAGCTTCTCGTACTCGGCCAGGTCCTGGACCAGCCCGACCACGGCATCGACATCGGCCGGACGGATGGGCCGGATTCTGTTGTCGCTCAAGATTCTTCCTTCTGCTGGGGACCGGTGCCGGGTTCGTTCCGTCACCGGAAGTAGTTGGCGTGCTGGATGATCGGCTCGTCGTTGTGCGCGGCCAGCACCGTGACGGCGGCGGGATCCAGGGCGATGGCCGTCCCCGCCGACATCGGCAGACCGGTCCAGCCGACCGCCAGGGCGCGACTGATGTGTCCGTGGCAGACCAGCACGACGTCCCCGGCGGGCAGCAGCTCGGCCGCCCGCGCCAGCACCCGGTCGACCCGGAGCTGGACATCGGTGACGGTCTCTCCAGCCGGTGCGCCGTGGTCGAAGATCCGCCAGGTCGGGTCCTGGGCCCGGATCTCCGGGGTGGTCAGACCCTCGTAGTCGCCGTAGAACCACTCGGCGAGGTCCTCGTCGACGGCGGTGACCGACAGACCGGCCAGCTCGGCCGTGCGCCGCGCCCGCAGCCGGGGGCTCACCAGGACCGAGATCGGGTGGATGCCGAGGACGTCCAGGACGGTCGGCAGATGACGGGCCTGACCGACACCGACCTCGGTGAGGTCGATGTCGGTGACCGAGGTGTGACGGCCGGAGGCGGCCCACTCGGTCTGTCCGTGCCGGATGAGAGCGATGCGGGACGCGGGGGCCATGGGCTGAAACTACTTGACGCGCAAACTCTCGATGTAGTCGAGGCAGACCTGGTAGTCCGGGAGCAGCCCGGCGGCCGCCGCTTCGGCGAGGGTAGGCGCCTGCTCGTCCTTGGGGGACAGGGTGAACTCCATGTCCTCGGGCCAGGGGAAGTCCAGGGCCGGGTCCAGGGGGTTGATACCGTGCTCGCCGCCGGGGTTGTACCCCGTGGAGCACAGGTAGGTCAGGGTGGAGTTGTCCTCCAGGGCGAGGAACCCGTGGCCCAGACCCTCGGCGAGGTACACCGCGCGGCGGTCCTTGCCGTCGAGCAGGACGGCATCGACGGTGCCGAAGGTGGGGGAGCCCACCCGGATGTCGACGATGACGTCGAGCACCGCACCGGCCGGGCAGGTGACGTACTTGGCCTGGCCTGCGGGGACGTCGGCGAAGTGGATGCCGCGCAAGGTGCCGGCGCGGGACACGCTCAGGTTGGCCTGGGCGAGGTTGAGCGGGTGGCCGATGGCCTCTGTCACCTCCGCGACCTTGAACCACTCGAGGAAGAGACCACGGTCGTCGCCGTGCTGGACGGGGGTGAACTCGAAGGCACCCGGCACTTTCAATTCGCGAACCTGCATGGGCGCAGAGCCTAGTCAACCGATGGCCGCCGGGGTTAACCGGTGCTCGCGGCTGTGGCCGAGGACACGCGTTATTTGTCCGGTTTGACTGGATCGGCGGAGGTTGTGCTCAGAACAGCGCGGCCTGCACCTGGTCGGCGGGGACGAGACCGCCGAGGGTGACGGCCAGGCCGGTCAGCCGTGGGGCGTCATGGCGCTCCAGCAGTGCCCGGACGACCGGCCACCAGAGTTCGGCGTGTCCGGTGGCCTCGGCCACCGTTGCGTCGAGTGTGGTGGGGCGTGAGCCGTCGAAGGGCTTGAGGTGGACGGTCAGCCGCGAGCCGGCCAGTCCGACCCGCTGGGCGCGGTGGCATACACGACGTAGGCACAGTTCGAGCAGCTCGACCGGCGGGCGGTCCGGACGGTGATACCCCGCGGTCGAACTCTCGGCGGTGAAGGAGTCACGATGCCGTAGCGGATTCACGGTCGCGTCATCGGTGCCGAGGCGGATCCGCCCCAGACGGCGGGCCATGGTGACGCCACAGTGCTGTTCCAGTTCGACCTGGTCGATCCCGTCCAGGTCGAGGAGCCGGATGACTCCGAGGCTGAGCAGGCGTCGGGATGTGCGGGAACCGATCCCCCAGACGTCGGCGATCGGCAGGCTCGAGCGGAGCGCGGCTTCCTCGGCTGGGCCGATCACATGCAGCCCATCGGGTTTGGCGGCGCGGGAGGCGAGTTTGGCCATCAACTTGGTGCGGCCGACGCCCACGGACACCGGGATGCTCAGTTCTGCGGCCGCGCGACGGCGCAGTTCCCGGGCCGAGTCGACCGCGTCCTCCCAGCTGGTGGGTGAGACGTCGAGGAAGGCCTCCTCGATGGACCCGGGCTCGACCGCGTCGGTGAACTCGTGGAAGAGGTCGAAGAGGGCATCGCCCACTTGTTCGACCTCCTCGTGCGGGACGTCCAGGAGCACCAGGTCGGGGCACAGGCGCAGGGCTTCCTGGACCAACATGCCGCCATGGATGCCGTAGGCCCTCGCCGCGTACCCGGCGCTGGCGACGAAGACGTGGGCGACCACCGCCACTGGCCTGTCCGCGAGTTCCGGGCGGGTTCGCAGGGCCACCGAGGCGAAGAATGCATCCGCGTCGGCGTGCAGGAGCGGTCCGCCGGCCATGGCTGGAATGGTACACCTGTTCGAATGGCGGTGCGGCTCCTGGTGACCGCGCTCCTTCTCGACAATCGCGCTGGTTGCATCGAGCGCGGAAGTCGGGGCGGAGCGCGGTCAGCGGGGGGTCTCGCCCAACGCTGCGAGGGGGTACGGGCCGTTCGGGTTCGCGGTGGGTGCCGGGGCGGTCCGGGTGGTGCCCAGGGGTGAGCGGACGGTCGTGGTCTGGTCCGGATTGGTGGTGATGGTCCAGCCTGGGGTGTGACGCAGGTGGTGGTGCCGGGTGCACAGGCACCGCAGGTTCCTCGGGTCGGTCGTACCACCTGCCGGTTGGCCGGGGCGGTACTCGATCTCGTGGTCCAACTCCGACAGCAT
>QXCQ01000187.1:40628-40895 GCA_003576535.1 Nakamurella silvestris
ATCCAAACCAATCAAAGTCGTCGCGGCGAGGGTGACGTTGATCCGGGGTGTGGTGCCGTTCTGCAACGGGAACGGGTCCGGGCGGCCCAGGGCACCGGGGATCCCGTCCGGGATGGACCACACATCATCGGGATGGGCCTCATCGGCGGCAGCACCGGCAAACTGGTCGACGAGTTCCGACACGGGATCTGTTGCCGGACAGGCAGGATCGGACGCGGCATCGGGCTCGAGGGTCGCGGGTGCGGAAGTGCCTGCCGGGCACTTGGT
>QXCQ01000187.1:40993-41123 GCA_003576535.1 Nakamurella silvestris
TGCCAGGCATTCGGTGGCGCGTTTTCTGACACTTCCACGGCGTGTCCCGTCAGGAGTGGCACCACCGGTTCCGGCGTGCCGGACGTGGGAGTGCCTGCCGGGCAGGTGATGACCCCGCACGCGCTACTGG
>QXCQ01000187.1:41323-41695 GCA_003576535.1 Nakamurella silvestris
TCCGGGGCGGCATCCGGTGGCGCGTTTTCTGACGCATTTTCGGCGTGTTCCGTCAGGAGTGGCACCACCGGTTCCGGCGTGCCGGACGTGGGAGTGCCTGCCGGGCAGGTGATGACCCCGCACGCGCTACTGGCACTCCCTGCAGTCTCGGCGCGACCGACAGGAGCGAGCCGCACGGCCGGGCCGACATCCGGCGGCGCGTCTTCTGACACTTTATCGGCGTGTTCCGTCAGGAAAGGCACCGCCGGTGCCGGGGCGGCAGACGTGAAATCGCTTGCCGGGCAGGTGATGACCCCGCACTCGCTACCGGCACTCCCTGCAGTCTCGGCGCGACCGGCAGGGGCGGGCGGCTCGGCCGGGCCGGCATCCGGT
>QXCQ01000187.1:41823-42247 GCA_003576535.1 Nakamurella silvestris
GAGGACGAACCGACACGTACCGTCGGGCCACGGCCTTGCGATGACGGTTCTCCGCACCCTTCGGATCCAGCGAGATCACCGCCGCCTGACACTTCCTCCGCAACGTCGGAACGTTCCACCCATCAGCATCCGGCAACACCGCCGCCTCCAGTGCCGGGTAGATCGCCGGGTTCGCGTCCTTCACCGCCTCGATCACCGTCCGGGCCTTGCCCCAGGTGATATGACCGGCCGACAGACAGGCCAACGTTGAGGGGAGTTTCTCCACCAACATCTCACCGGCCTCGATCCGCGACGCCGCCGTCGAGATACCGATCCCCAACGCCAGAGCAGCTTCTTCGGGTAGGTATTTCTTCTCCGCGTCGTACGCCTTCGACAACCAATGAAACCCGGACAACTGGGCCGCTTCCAGGTGGGAGATCAACGC
>QXCQ01000187.1:42399-42689 GCA_003576535.1 Nakamurella silvestris
TTTTACCATGACAATTCAACCGCGCTCCTTGCCAACATCCGCGCGCGTCGCAGCCAGCGCGATAGTCGGCACGGAGCGCGGATGCTGGCAGCAGGCACCTGGCACCTGGCACCTGGCAGCAGGCAGCAGGCAGCACGTAGAGCCGAGAGCCGAGTGCCGACCAAAGGCTGCCGAATGCCTCGGCGGCCCGCCCGTCGGGACTCGCCCCCACCAACCCTGACCGCGCTCCGTCCCGACTTCCGCGTGCGTTGCACGTTCGCTGCCAGGGTGGTCGTTAGACATCCTGGCAG
>QXCQ01000216.1:0-575 GCA_003576535.1 Nakamurella silvestris
GACCAATCATTTTGATGGGACCTAATAACATTTTTAGAGCGCCAGCAGCAATACCAGCACCTCCACCTAATGTGGTTAGTGCCATTTTGAGCATGGCTAAAGGACCAAGAAAGGTTAGTACACCAAGGGATACAGCTGAAACAGCACCTAATACTAAAACCCCACCAACCGCGACTTTGGTCAGTGTTGCCGCAAGTGCTGGATTGGCATCAGCCCAAGCTTGAACACGTGTAATAATATTGCTGAAGGCTGTTACACCTGAATTGATCATTGGCAATAGGTTATTTCCAATGGTGATTGCTACGCCACTAAGTTTATTTTTCAGAAGCTGTAAATTATTTGCTGTAGTCGCTGCACGTGCAGCATATTCCTTTTCCATGGATCCAGCGTATTTTGTTTTATCTGCGACCATACCTAAGTTGTTTTGCAAAGCATCCATATTGGTTAATAGGGGGGCAATTGCACTTAATGATTCTTTACCAAACAGAGAACCTAAAACTGAAGCCTGTTTGTATTTATCGAGCTTAGAAATAGACTGAAGCACTGCAAGCGTTGTACCTTCAGCATTGGTCTGC
>QXCQ01000216.1:650-1587 GCA_003576535.1 Nakamurella silvestris
TGAACTCCCATACCACGTAATGTCGCACCGAGTGCTGCAATAGATCCAGAAGCAAATCCTCCAACTTCACCTAAAGGTCCAATGCGCTGTACAATTTCCATGATTCCTTTGGCTGCAGCTGGAGTGTTGTTCCCTAAATAGTTAATTTTGTCTGCCAGTTCAACAACCTGACCTTGATTCAGTCTGAAGGCTGTTCTAAGTTCAGCCATGCTTTGTCCAGCTTCAGACGCTGATATATCAAAAGCAACCCCCATTTTAACTGCAGATTCAGCAAACTGAGTTAATTGATCTGCAGCAATTCCAGACTGTCCACCTGCTGCAACAATTGAGGCAATATCAGTGGCAGCCATTGGCAAGCGTGAAGACATTGCGATAATTTCTTTACTCATTGCAACATATGCCGGAGTAACTTTGCCTGCATCATCTTTTAATCCATCTACAACCTTTGCGATATCTGCCATAGAGGATTCGAAATCGATAGAAAGTTTTGCTGGTACAGTTAGAGTTGCAGCACCTACACCAGCGACCATCATGCCTTTTTTGGCAATATCAGAACCTTTCTGTAGAATTGATTGAGTCTTAGCAAATCTTTCTTGTGCACCAGCTGCATTATCTAGGGCAGATTTACGTTTATTTAACTCCATCGTTGTGAGATGAATTTTATTTTTTAATTGGCTTTCTTGGTCATCTAGTTGATTGACTGAAAATCCAAACTTTTGAATCCCTTGAGTTGTTTCTGTTAACCTTGATTGTTGATCTTTAAGCTCCTTTTTGACACGTTTAAGCCCAGCTTCAGCGCTAGACAATGCCTTAGTTTGTTCTTGGGTGAGTGGTCCTAATTTTCCCAGGTCTTTTAATTCTTTTATTGATTGTTTGTATTTGTTGATATCTTGAGTTGATTTACCAATTTGAGTATTTAACTCACGAAATCGATTTA
>QXCQ01000178.1:0-207 GCA_003576535.1 Nakamurella silvestris
AAGCTACATGCGTTGCCGCACTTCCACACCCGGCCTATCAACGTGGTAGTCTTCCACGGCTCTGATAGGGAATACTCGTTTTTAGGTGGGTTTCCCGCTTAGATGCCTTCAGCGGTTATCCCGTCCGTATATAGCTACCCTGCTATGCCGTTGGCACGACAACAGGTCCACCAGAGATACGTCCATCCCGGTCCTCTCGTACTAGGG
>QXCQ01000178.1:281-3067 GCA_003576535.1 Nakamurella silvestris
CCCGTCGATATGGACTCTTGGGGGTCATCAGCCTGTTATCCCCGGCGTACCTTTTATCCGTTGAGCGATGGCCCTTCCACGCGGGACCACCGGATCACTATGACCGACTTTCGTCTCTGCTCGACTTGTCAGTCTTGCAGTCAGGCAGGCTTATGCCATTGCACTCGACGAACGATTTCCGACCGTTCTGAGCCTACCATCGCGCGCCTCCGTTACTCTTTAGGAGGCGACCGCCCCAGTCAAACTACCCACCATACACGGTCCTGGACCCGGATAACGGGCCGCAGTTAGACATCCATATAGGCAAGGGTGGTATTTCAAGGATGACTCCACAATGGCTGGCGCCACTGCTTCAAAGTCTACCACCTATCCTACACATGCCGACACGAATGCCAGTGTAAAGCTATAGTAAAGGTGCACGGGGTCTTTCCGTCTAACCGCAGGAACCCCGCATCTTCACGGGGAATTCAATTTCACTGAGTCTGCGTTGGAGACAGCGGGGAAGTCGTTACGCCATTCGTGCAGGTCGGAACTTACCCGACAAGGAATTTCGCTACCTTAGGACCGTTATAGTTACGGCCGCCGTTTACTGGGGCTTCAATTCAATGCTTGCACATCTCCTCTTAACCTTCCAGCACCGGGCAGGCGTCAGACCCTATACGTCGTCTTGCGACTTCGCAGAGCCCTGTGTTTTTGGTAAACAGTCGCTACCCCCTGGTCTGTGCCACCCCCACCTAGTTGCCTAAATGGAGGTCACGCTTCTTCCGAAGTTACGCGTGCATTTTGCCGAGTTCCTTCAACGCAGTTCTCTCAAGCGCCTTGGTATTCTCTACCAGTCCACCAGTGTCGGTTTAGGGTACGGTCTATATGCAGGAGCTATTTCCTGGAACCGCTTCGCTGCAAGATCAATCCAATAAGACCTTACAACACACGCGATCCGTCACTACCTGCAGGCCCACGAATATTAACGTGGTTCCCATCGACTACGCCTTTCGGCCTCGCCTTAGGGGCCGGCTAACCCTGCTCAGATTAACTTTAAGCAGGAACCCTTGGACTTTCGGCGAGGGAGTCTCTCACTCCCTTTATCGTTACTCATGTCAGCATTCTCACTTCCGATACCTCCAGGATGTCTCACGACTGTCCCTTCACAGGCTTACGGAACGCTCCGCTACCACGCACAAATGTGCATCCACAGCTTCGGTGTATGGCTTTAGCCCCGGTACATTTTCGGCGCAAAGACCCTTATTTAGACCAGTGAGCTGTTACGCTTTCTTTAAATGATGGCTGCTTCTAAGCCAACATCCTGGTTGTTTTGGGATCCTCACATCCTTTCCCACTTAGCCATAACTTAGGGACCTTAGATGGTGGTCAGGGTTGTTGCCCTCTCCACGACGGACGTTAGCACCCGCCGTGTGTCTGCCCAGTAGTACTCCCCGGTATTCGGAGTTTGATTAGGATCAGTAAGACGGTGAGTCCCCATAGCCCATTCAGTGCTCTACCCCCGGGGGTATTCGCTGGACGCTCTACCTAAATAGATTTCGCGGAGAACCAGCTATCTCCAAGTTTGATTGGCCTTTCACCCCTAGCCACAAGTCATCCCGATCTATTGCAACAGATATGGGTTCGGTCCTCCAGTACGTGTTACCGTACCTTCAACCTGCTCATGGCTAGATCACTTGGTTTCGGGTCTAATGCATCGAACTGAACGCCCTGTTCAGACTCGCTTTCGCTGCGCCTACACCTACCGGCTTAAGCTTGCTCGATACACTAAGTCGCTGACCCATTATACAAAAGGTACGCTGTCACCCAGGACGAACCTTGGGCTCCAACTGTTTGTAGGCATCCGGTTTCAGGTACTGTTTCACTCCCCTCGTCGGGGTGCTTTTCACCTTTCCCTCACGGTACTGGTTCGCTATCGGTCATGCACGAGTACTTAGGCTTGGATCGTGGTCGACCCATGTTNAGGACAACAGGTGTTCTACGTGTACGGGGCTATCACCCACTTCGGCAAACCTTTCCAGGTTCTTCCACTTTATTCCCTATTGCCACTGGCCTGGTCCGCGTTCGCTCGCCACTACTAGCGGAGTCTCGTTTGATGTCCTTTCCTCTGGGTACTTAGATGTTTCAGTTCCCCAGGTTCGCTTCTAACACCCTATGTATTCAGGTGTAGATACCTTATTACGATAACTAGAAATTAATTTAGTTCTCGCTCACGCGCCGTACGCATCTTACGATGCTGGCGCTCCGCGGGGGCGGCCCACATGGGCCGACGACCTAGCGGTCTGTATGGGCCTAAACCCAACAGCGTTGCTCCAACTAAATTGATTTTCTAGCTATCTAAGGTGGGTTGCCCCATTCGGAAATCGTCGGATCAAAGGGTATTCGCACCTCCCCGACGCTTATCGCAGCGTATCACGTCCTTCATCGCCTGTGCATGCCAAGGCATCCACCAAATGCCCTTAAGACACTTGATCACTCTCATTGCCAATATCCATCAAAACATCAGTCTTGATCATATCAGCAGAAAGACCAGCTTCTCGAGATACAATCGGTGGCGCGGTTAGCGTCCAATCATAATGCAAGGTTTGAGCAAACCATTGCGACATCAACTGGATAGTTGATCCGATTACATCTTCTCTTCACGATTTCATACAGAACACGCAGACTTCGTAAAGTCCGCAAACTTGGTTCTTTCCTCGATGATTGACTGCCGTCCTACTCTACACCAAACAAAGTGATGGTGGAGCCAGACGGGATCGAACCGACGACCCCCTGCTTGCAAAGCA
>QXCQ01000163.1:0-725 GCA_003576535.1 Nakamurella silvestris
CAAAAAGGTATCTATGATGTTGTAAACCTAGAATATACTGAACGTTTTTATATCAGTTTAATTAGAGCACTCTCCTATAGCCGCACACTACAAAGCAAGCAACATTTATTGACAGATCTTGAAAGTGCAAAAAATCAGGCACAAGCTTTGGTTGAAGAACAACATAAAGCTGTCGCACTGATTCAAGAAGGTATTCACACTCAAGCCAATGATGAATATCTAAAATTATTCGGTCTAAAAGATGAGAATGAAATCATTGGCTTACCTTTATTGGATATTTTACAACCTCAAAATATCAACGATTTCAAACAACGTTTTAAAAAGATTTCCCAAGGACAATTTGATTTAGCACGTTTTGAAATCGATACACTCAATAAAAATGCCAAATCTGAAAATCCTTTGAAGATTGAATTTCTTCCTTCCAATGAAGAAGATTGTATTCAAATTACCATTGAAACGCATTCTGTCTCTCAAAAAACATCTACTCAATCCAGCGAATCGAGCAAAAAAGCGATTAGCCCTGTCGTCAACAGTTTGCAACAAATCCAATATGCGCTGATTAATCAACCCGCCAATGCCAATGCGCTGGTATTATTTAGTTTTGCAGCTTGTCCTGATCATATTTTGTTATCCAATTGGAAAACTGCGATTCAGTATTTAGATGGCTTTAAAAGTTTTATTAAAGAACAGACCAATACAACAGTCTATCAAATTGACATGTTGCT
>QXCQ01000163.1:799-946 GCA_003576535.1 Nakamurella silvestris
CACGTATTCATGGTCTACAAGCTTTAGAAAAACCTCAATTACTTGAAATTGATGGAACGACTTATCCATTAAGCATCAAAATTGGTTATACCAACATTCAACAAAATAGCTTTAATGAAAGCAACTTTAGTGATGTTTTAGAACAAG
>QXCQ01000163.1:1014-1504 GCA_003576535.1 Nakamurella silvestris
AACAGCAACATTACAAGATACTAAAATTGAATTGTCTTTAGTTGAACCTGCTTCAACTCCTGTAGAACCACTTCAACTTGAACGCAACTCACTTCAATTAGAGCCAAAGCCGCAACCAGATCCTGCACCAACACATCAAGATACTGCTGCCCAAGATATACAAGCCAAACCAATTTTCAAAAATGCACCGATCCTAGAACAGATCATGCAATCTCTCGACAAAGGTGAAATTCAGCTTAAATATCAACAGCTTTATGATAAGCATGATAGTAGTCTTAATACTTATGAAGTCACAAGTGGTTTTATTTTTGAAAATCAATGGAAAAAAGTTAGCAATTTAATTGAACTCGATGACGATATTGAACTGTCAATTAAACTTGATCGCTGGATTTTAGTGGAAGCCTGCAAGCAACTTCATAACTTTATTACTCAATATCCACAAGCAAAATTAATTGTTAATTTGAATCGACATGTATTATTCCACGATAAG
>QXCQ01000031.1 GCA_003576535.1 Nakamurella silvestris
TTTCCCATTTCGCAACTGTTTCAGATGCTTCTTTAAATGCCGCTTTTAATGAGCCTTGTTCACGCATTGCTTGATCAAAGAACGCTCGACCGAAATAAGTATAATCTGCTTCATTTGAACAACCAAATGATGCACGATCAGCTGCAGAAGCAGTAATAATTAAGGTATCTGGTGATTGCAGTGCTGAAACAAAACTACCTGAACAGCAGGCTGATATAACGATTACTTTCCAACGAATACCCGATTTATCTAAACTTTCTCTGAGCCATTTTGGATCAACATCGCTTAAATCAATCGGTTCATTTTCCAATTCAAAACGATTCGGTAAACCGTGTGATGTCATATACAAAAACAACACATCACTTTCACGATTCATTTGCTGCCCGATACGGCGTAAGGCGAGATCTATACTGGTTTTTGAAGCGATTGGGGTCTCGTTAATACTTGCAGGATTATTCACCAACTCGATAGAGCGCCCGAATGTTCCAAAACGCGTATCGAACTGCTCTTTAATTCGATCAATCTCAAATTTAAATACATCCTGATAACTTGCCCCTGCCACACCTAAAAAGTACCAGTGTGTTTTGGCAAACTCACCAAACTGAATTTGTTCTAATGCTTTATTGAGTAAACGACTTTGGGCATAGAACGCATTTTCACTGATACTCGGTGGAACCTCTTCTACTTTCCAAATCGGCTGCTCTTTAATAGATACTTGCCAAGTAAACAGCGTCGCAACCGTAGCAAACATGATCAGCGCACGTTCCCACCACGGCCATTTTAACTCTCTCGAAAACACCCAAACCACTGCAAGGCTCTGCCAAATAAATAAAGCAAAGAACAACAGCGGAATCACATCATAAGTGAAATACGGTAACAGATCATGATTGCCCAGATACTGTAAAAGACACTGAAACAACATGATATGCGTATCAAGCACCAACCATAATAATGCAGGCACCAACATTAAACGTGGATTATTGGTCCGTTGAGAGAGGAATATCCCAACAATCAAAGCAATAAATGGCCATAAAGCATAACTGACTAAGCCTTGACGATTAAATACCCCACCATCACCTGCGACCAACCAACTAAATAAAGTATTGGCACAAGCACCCAACAGCCCCCAAAAAATAAGCTGTAAAATTGACGGACGAACAATTTGTAAAGACTTTCGCGAACCCAAGAATAACCAGATCCCTGCACGTTGGTTACTTTTCAAATCATGCCAAAAGTTAATTGAGGGTTTAAGGTCTATCATATAGATTCTGTTAAGGCAGTCGCTTCAATCAGCCTATCTAGTTTAGGCTTGGCTAAAAAATTATCAATGTTTGATTTA
>QXCQ01000173.1 GCA_003576535.1 Nakamurella silvestris
TTGGAGATTATTTGGTAAATCTGCAATATACAAATCGACTTTTTCCCGCTGATCAGTTTGAATCGGTTGAGTTTTTCCAAACTCATCCGTGATTCCCGAAACTTCAAGCCCATTTTCAGCAATCAGTCGATAGTTATAATTCGCCATCGGTTGTTTGGCATCATCAAGAAAAGTCACAGCAGCTGAATAAGGTTGATCAATCATCACAGGAAGTGCTGGAAAGACTGTTTGTATTTTTGCCCCACTCTCAAACTTATGCTGACCAGCTCTAACAACAAATTCCCTACCCATTTTCACCTCATTGTTTATCATAATTTAATTATTTGTTAAATTATAACTCACAATCTTTTAATAGTCCTGATTTTTTATGTCATTAGTCATCGCCTTCAACTTAGATCGTTACGCAATACTTGCTACAGATAGACGTGGAGTCATAAAATACAGCGATACAAAAAAACATATCACTCTGAATATCAATGATCATTATCAAAAAATTAGAAAAGTACCCTTTGGTTTTTTTGCAGCAGCTGGTGATTATTTTATAACAACGTGTTTTTATGCTGAATGTATGCGAAAAATGCCAAAAAAAAGAAATTTAGAAGAACTCCTTCAAGATACTTATCATAGATATTGCAATATGAAAGGAATTCTGCACTTTTCAGGAATCACAACAATATTGCTGATTGCGAATCACCGTACAGCAGGTAAAAATTGTGAGAAAGATGCTATTTTAGAAATCAACATCAGTTATGAAAATATTGAAATTCAAGAAATTGAAACGATGAATTTAGTCGCATTGATGGCAAACATGAACCCAGATATTCATTTCTGGGATAGTGTCAGTGAGTTATTACGTCCATCCAATCATTTTTTAGGAATAGATCAATTTTTGAGTTATCACCTAAATCTAATTCACTACATTTGGCAAGAACAGCTCAAATTTGACCACTTAATTTCCCATCATATTGATTTTTATTTTCATGATCGGATGACAAGCAAAGGAATATTTATTCCCTATGAAAAGTTTACAAATATCTCCGAGGATTTGGTTA
>QXCQ01000018.1:0-87876 GCA_003576535.1 Nakamurella silvestris
ACCGATCCCCAACGCCAGAGCCGCCTCCTCCGGCAAATACTTCTTCTCCGCCTCGTACGCCTTCGACAACCAATGAAACCCCGGCAACTGCGCCGCTTCCAGATGGGAGATCAACGCCTGACGGGCCACCAACACCTGCAACCCGATACGCGGATCAACCCCCACCGGAACCGCAGCCAACACCCGGGCAACACCCACGAAATCGCGGGCCTCCACCAAAGCAACCAGCCCGTCCGAGGAAGACCAGAACCCAGCGTCACCACCGGAAGGGTTCGACGCAGCATCAACAGACGTCATGATCGAAGATCCCCTCCCGTGAGAAGTACCGCACCCCTGGCGGTATCACCACATCATACCGCAGGACTCGAACAGATGTCCAGACATTTGTCAGGGTCATTTTCGGACGGTTGTCCTCGGCTCGCCGGGCGGCGTTGTCTCAGGAGAACTCGGGAAGGGCGAGCGTCCACCCCGGCCGACTGGACGTTTTCGGTGCGCGGCAACGTCTGAGAGTGAGAGGGTTGTCCGAGCAGGGGAGGGGATCCGGGGTGGAGTTCACACAGTTCGTCCAGGCGCATGCCGACGAACTCGCACGGTATGCGGCGGTCCTTACCGGGGATCGGGACGACGCCCATGATCTGTTGGCGGACACGCTGGTCAAGGTTTCCCAGCGGTGGTCGACGGTCGCCGGTGCCTCCTCCCCGCAGGCGTATGCGCGTCGGATGTTGTTCTCGCAGTTCATCGATGGTCGACGCTCGGCCTCCGCCAGTGTCCGTCGCATCCACGGGCACGTTCGGGCCACCGCACGTCCGGCGGTCGATCCGACCCTGTCCGTGGCCGACCGGGATGTGCTCGATCGGGCCTTGTCCGACCTGCCCCGCCAACAACGTGCTGCCCTGTTCCTGCGGTACTACCTGGACCTGACCAGCCAGGCCGCCGCCGAGGAGATGGGCTGCTCGGCCTCGACGTTGCGCTCACATGTGGCCGCGGGTCTGGCCGGTCTGCGGGCCCACGACGCGTTGAAACCTGAGGAGGGCTGACCGGTGGACGAGTTGAAACGGCTGATGCAGCAACGGGAGAGCCTGGTGCCCGATGTGAACCGGGTGCTCCTGGAGGTCGACCGGCGCACCGGTTCGCGCGCGCGGAGGCGATGGTTCCTGCCAGGAGTCGTCGCGGCCGTCACCGTGCTGATCGCCGCGTCCGTGGTGTGGTTCTCCCATGCCGATCGGTCGACACCGAGCCCGGCCACACCGAGCCCGGCGACACCGAGCCCGGCGACACCGAGCCCGGAG
The DNA here is from genome assembly GCA_003576535.1 of Nakamurella silvestris. GTDB lineage: Bacteria > Actinomycetota > Actinomycetes > Mycobacteriales > Nakamurellaceae > Nakamurella > Nakamurella silvestris. The sequence continues at coordinate 1,290 of QXCQ01000018.1, forward strand.
ACACCGAGCCCGGCGACACCGAGCCCGGCGACCTCCACAGGACCGGAAACGACGTCGGCAACACCTGGGAATCAGGCGGAGTCCGACGGCGGCATCCCGGGATCCACGGCCACCCCCGCGATCACCTATCGGGTCCTGGACAGCATCAAGTCTCCCGGGGTGGCCCCGCCGGCCGGTACAGGCAAGGAGTTCCTGAACTCCGCGGAGGCCCAGATCTATGCCGACGGACAGAAGATCGACCCGAGGACAGCGGCCCAACGGTTGGATCTGATGGACGACATGGGGGCCCTGGACGAGAAGATGACGGCGGTGGCCGGTGAGCGGTATGCGGGCTCTTGGATCGACAACGAGGATTTCGGTTTCGTCTTCCAGCTCTCCGGAGCCGGGGAGATCCCGTCGAGGCTGTTGGACCTGGCCCGGGAGGCACCGTTCCCGACCTCGGTCGAGACGACGGACAAACCGTCGGCGGGGGACATCGCACGATTCCGTGATGCCCACGACGACCTGCTGACGGATCTGGTGACGAACCTGCAAGGGATCGGCGACGACGTCCACACCGGCCAGATCGTCCTCGATCGGCACGGGGACAGCGATTCCACCCGGTACCTGACGGTCACCGACCCGGACAGCGGGCTGGTCATCGTGGTTCGGGTCGAGACCGGTACGGCCGTCGCGTCCGACGGATCCGCACCGATCGACTCCAACCTGTCCACCACCGGGCCGAGGTAGCTGCAGCTCTCCCTGCAACCCGGGGGGCTACCGCCGGTACCGCAGCAGCAGGAACCCTTCCGAGGTCAAGACCGACACCAGGTGCATGTGCTGTCCACGTTCGGCGGGCTCCCCGGCAACGATCCGGCCGAGCCCGCCGCCGCCCTCCAACACCGGGCTGACCGTCAGGAACATCTCGTCCAGCACCCCGGCCGCCAGCATGCTGCCGTGCAGGTGCGGCCCGCCTTCGCAGAGCACCTGCGGCAGCCCACGTTCGGTCAGCGCCGAGACCATCACCGCCGGATCGAGAACCTCGTCGCCGCACAGGATCACCTCGGCGACCTCGGCCAGCGCCCGCCGTCGTTCGGCCGGGGCGGACCCGACCGTGAACACGATCGGCCGGACCGGGGCCTCGGTGAAGATCCGGCTCCCGGGATCGAGATCGGCGCGAGCGGAAGGGATGGCGAACACCGGGTGCTCCGGCCGTCCGTTCCCGGCCCGCCATCGGGCGGAGGTCTCCGACACCCGCATCGGACCGTAGCCCTCGGCCCGGACCGTTCCGGCCCCCACCAGGACCACATCACAGACCCGGCGCAGGATCTCGAACACCCGCTTGTCGGCGTCGCCGGACAACTGCCCGGATGCTCCCTCGCGCCCGGCCGAACCGTCGATCGAGGACACGAAGTTCATCCGGACCCACGCCCGGCCCGGAGCAACGGTGGCTCCGAGATGCCAGTCGGTGAGCATGTTGTCATCCACCGGGCCACCCGCCGGCAACGGCCAGATCCGCTGGATCTCCGTGCTCATCGGGGCAGCCACCCCGTCACCCGTTGCCACCCCGTCACCCGTTGTCGGCCCATCAGATGTTGTGCCGGGTGTAGGCCGGCGCACGCATGCCGAGTACCGCCTCGGTCATCCGGGCGGCCGAGACCGAGGCGGCGACATTGTGCATCCGGATGATCCGCGCCCCTTGCAGGATGCAGATCACCGCGGCCGCCAGGGATCCCTCCAACCGGTCGGCCTTCTCCTGGTTCAAGGTCTCACCGATGAAGTCCTTGTTCGAGACGGCAGCGAGGGTGGGCAGGCCGATGGAGGTGATCTCGGAGAGTCGTCGGGTGATCTCCAGGGAGTGCAGGGTGTTCTTGTTCAGGTCGTGACCCGGGTCGATGACGATGCGGTCCAACGGGATTCCCGCCTCCACGGCTGCGGCGACCCGCGCCCGCAGGTAGTCCGCGATCTCACCGGCGACGTCGTCGTACTGCGGGTGCGGATGGGGCTGACGCGGCTCGGCCAGGCTGTGCGTCACCACCAGGGTGGCCTCGCTCGCGGCGACGACCTCGGCCATCGCCGGATCGCGCAACCCGGTGGTGTCGTTCACGACTCCCGCCCCGGCCTCGATGCACCGGCGTGCGACCTCGGCGTGGAAGGTGTCGACGGAGATCACGACCGAGGACCTCGCCGCGATCGCCTCGACGACCGGGAGGACCCGGTCCAGCTCCTCGGCGACCGGGATCGGCGGACCGGGCGCGAAGGGTGCGCCGCCGATGTCCACCCAGTCGGCCCCCTCGTCCACTGCGCGCAGGGCGGCCTCGACGGCCTTGTCCAGGGCGAAGGTGCGCCCCTGGTCGTAGAAGGAATCGGGGGTGCGGTTGACGATGGCCATGACCGCGACCTCGCGGTCGAAGTCGAACAGGCGGGAGCCGATCTGCCGCTTCGGGTTGATCAGCGGTGGGAGGTACAACGAGCTCGTCACCGGAGTCTCCTCGGGTGCTGTCCGCTGCGCCGTTGCCTGGGACATCTCGGGCATCGAGCCCACCTCTCTGACAGGTCCGCCCCCGCGACCGGATGTCGGGTGAACATCTCCATCATGCTGCACGCCCTTCCCGGCCCCTGTTCCCGCGCACGTTCTTGCTCCTCGCGCGCGAAACATCGTGCGCGAGGACGAACAACGTGCGCGGGAACGGCTGGGGTCAGGTGGTGGCCGGGGCTGTCGGAGTGGTCACCGGCGGGCTCGGTGCCGTGGTCGGCTCCTCGCTGGACGCCGTGGTGCCCGGCGCGGTGCCTCCGGAGGTCGCGGGGGCGGTCGGGGACGTGGTGGTCGGGTCCGGCGGGGGCGTGATGGTCAAGGTGAACGGGATGGTCTGCGCCGTCGCGGAGGCCGCCACGGTCTGCACACTGTCGGGTTCGGTGTTGTAGCCCGCCTTCGAGGCATTCACCCCCCAGGTCCCGGGAACGAGGTCGAAGACCTTGACCTCGCCCTGGGCATTGGTGTTGCCCATCGTGGTGGCGGCGACCGCATCGGACGGGATCCGGACCAGGACGGCCGCCCCGCTGACGTTGGCTCCCAGTGCGTCCTTGACCTTGAACAGGGCGACCACCCGGTTGTAGGTCATCGTGGGGACGGCGGTGCCGTCCCCGGCCACACTCACCGTGTCCGGCGAGTACACCACCGAGGCGTCGGTCTGGACCACACCCATCTGGTAGGCCGCGACCGGGAGGACCCAGCCGCGTCCGTTCGCGGTGGTGCCACCGGCTGCGACGGTGATGTTGCGGCTGGCGACCACGGCGCCGGCGGGATCGGAGTAGACGGTGACGGTGGTGGCGACCGCGAGGTTGCGGCCGGCCACCAGTTCCACCCCGGCGGTCGGGATGACGACCCGGCCGGCGAAGGTCCGTTCGTTCGCCGCACTCGGCTCCGCGGTCGGGGTGATCGTCTGGCTGGGCAGTTGCACCTGCGGCAACGTGGTGCTCGTCCTGCTGATCGACAGTGTCCACTCCCGCCCGGGTTCCAGGCACAGGCTGGTCGTCCCGGCTGCGTTGGTGTTGCTGCCGGTGACGGTGTTCGCACCGTTGACCCCGGTGATGGTCAGGCCTGCGGCACCGGACCCGTCGATGGTGCTGATCCCCTTGACCGGGACCTTGGTGGGCAGCAGGGCGATGGCGGACGGGCTGACGGTGGTGGTGTCCGCCCCGATGCTGGCGCTGCCGCTGCCGCCGGCGAAGAAGTCCTCGGCCGGTGTCACGGTGAAGTCGTAGTCCCGGCCGGCCGGGACGTAGACCTTGCTGGTGGCCTGGCTGCCGGCCACCACCATCTGCTGCGTGGTGTAGGCCGGGTCCCCGTTCGCCGGGGTGATCACGGCCTGGACCGCCGAGGGACCGTTGCTCGCGTTCGTGGTGAAACAGGTGTTGGGCACCCAGTTGGCCGTGATGGTGAGGGCGGACTCGTTGATGTCGAGGTTGGTGCTGATCACCGGGACGTCGCCCGTGGCGACCCCGTCCTCGGCGGCCGGGACCGACACCGTGCTGGTGTAGTCCCCGACCGTGAACAGGTGGCCGGGCATCTCGATGATCGTGGCGTCGTACTCGCCGATGGGCACGTTGTTGAAGGAGGCCGTCCAGCCCTGCGGTCGGCTGGCCACGGTCGAGACCAACGGTGTCGCCGTCTCCCCGGGGGCCAGGTCGTTCCGGGTGAGCTGGACCTTGGTGCCGGCCAGGTTGAAGGTGAAGCCCAGGGTGGTGCTCAGGACGACGTTCACCTGGCGTTGGGAGGCGCCCAGGCCGATGACGATGGCCGCCGGGGTGGGGTTGAGGGCCGATTGGATGGTCACCTCACCGCTGATGTACCGGGAGAAGCCTGATTTGCTCACGACCACCCGGTAGATGCCGTCCGGCACATTGGTGAAGGTGAACACCCCGTCGGCGGCGGTGGTGAACTCCAGATCCTCGTCGTCGAGATCCTTGGCCGGGGCGTTGGTGTTGGTCGACTCGGTCAGCCAGACCTTCGCGTCCGCGATGGTGGTGCTCGGTGTGTTGTCCAGGACCACCTTGCCGGTGACGGTGCTCGAGCGCGTGTCGATGCTCAGCGTCGTCGCCTGCAGGACACTGCCTGCGGTGATCTGGATCTGGGTGGTCACACCCTGATACCTGTTGGTGTAGGGCGCGACTCGCAGTGTGTAGATGCCCGGGTTGAGATCGGTGATGTAGATGGCGTCGTCCTGCGGGTTCTGAGGTGTGGAGTCGGCCAGGGACACCGGGAGGATGCAGTACGCCGGCACCGGGTTGTCCTGCTGCGGCTTGAGTTTGCAGGTCTTGGGCTGCGAGGCCGTGGTCAGGGTGACCGCGAGTCCCTCGGTGACGGGCTGGGCGTCGGAGTAGAGGTTGATCTTCAGGGTCACCGGCTCCACGCTCAGCAGGACGGTGACGTTCCCCGCGGCGTCGACCGTCAGGAACGGGCTCGGACTGCTCGCCTGTTTGGGTTTCTTGTTGTCGATGAGCACCGGTCCGGTGACCGATTTGTACCCGCTGATGGTGGCGGTGGCGGTCCAGCTGCCGTCGTTGAGGCCCTCGATCAGGTTGGTGCCGGTGATCCGGAAGTTGCCGCTGGAATCACTGACCCCGCTGAAGGACTCGGTCGGAGATCCGTCGTGGCTGATGGTCAGCTGCACCGAGGACAGGACGGTCCTGACCCCGGTGGTTCCACCGGAGACGGTCGGCACCAGGGCGTAGGCGGTCCCGGCGAAGACGCCCGAGCGGTCCAGGGTGATGACGCAGCGGGTGGTTTCGCCGGGGAAGACGACGATACCGGTCGGTGTCGAGGCGTCGATCGGGACCGAACCGTAGGTGCACTGCACACCGGTCACGTCCGAGCCCGGGTCGGTGCCGTTCTCCGATCTCACCGAGATCGACTTGAAACCACCGGCCCGTACCGCGACCACGTACCCGTCCTTCACCGTTGCCGCGGTGGAGAGGTCGGGGAAACTGACCGAGTCCGTGCTCGGCGCGGCGGTGACGGTGTTCTTGGCCAACTGGGTCCCGGAGAGACTGATCTGGGCGCCGTTGACCGGGACGAAAGCGCCCGGAGTGGTCTCCGACGGTGCCTGCACCGATACCTGCAGGGTGGAGGCCGCCGTCAGACTGAACTCCACCGGCTGCGGGGTGGTGGACGGGGCGCGCAGGATCGAGCAGGTGGTCGCAGTGCAGACCAGCTCCACCGTCTCTCCGGTGAAACCGCTGCGGGACACCGTGATCCGGTAGCGGCCCTCCGTGACGAACTGGGTCGGCAGACCGGTCTCCTGCCATTTCAGGTCGGTCCCGGCCGCGTTCTCGGCGGTCAGTGTGATCGGCCCGATCCCGGCGGTCAGGTTGACCACCTGGAAGGAGGTGGACGTCAGATCCAGGCCAGAGGTCACCGGGGTGGCGACGATCTTGCCGCTGAACTTGCGGAACGGTTGCAGCACAATCGGATCGGTGGGCACATCAGTGCTCGGATCGCTCTCGGTGACCAGCTTCCTGACCAGGCACAGCTCCCCGTTCACACAGGTGAGTCGGTAGCGGTCGGAGACCTTGAAACCGGGCAGGGCCACCGTCAGTACGTAGGTCCCGGCCCGGACCGTCCCGGCAACCGCCAGGTTCGGGTCACGCCAGACGAATTCGGCGGTCAGCGGATCGGTGGTGCTCGCGGTGGCGGTGACGGTCAGCGCCGAGGTGCCGGCCGGCCGCTGGGAGATGGTGATCACGGCCTTGGACCAGTCGACGACCGGTGTGGTCTGGGTGGCGATGTTCACCGTGCCCTGCGGCTGCGGCAGCGACAGGAGGGTGACCGCCGGGCCGTCGGTGGTGCCGTCGGCCGAGACGGTCGGTCCGCAGTACGTCTTCGCGCTGAGGCAGGTGAAGGTGACGGTCTGGGTGACGTAGCCGTCCACCGAGTAGCTCAAACCGTAGGTGCCCGGCTGGATCTGGCCCGGGAGGACCGCCGAGTCCACCCAGACGAGGGATCCGAGCGCGTCGACCTGGCCGTTCCCGTCCTCGTCGGTGGTGCCGTTGCCGATCACGACCCGGATGTTCATCCCGGGGAAGGGGGTGGCGGTGACGGCGACCTTGACATCGGCCTTGGTGGCCCCGCCGACGCCGGCCCGGCTGAGGTCGATCGAGCCGACGGCCTTGGGCAGTTTCACCAGGTCCACGGTCAGCGGCTGGCAACCGCTCGTGAACCCGGCACCACCGGGGGCGTTGAAGCTGTTCAGGCACTGGATGCCGACGGTCCGGGTCTCGTACCCCTTGAGAGCGACGGTGAACACGTAGTTGCCGGGACGGGCCAGGCCCGCGTTCGCGCCGGACAGGTTCTGATCGAGGAACACCACCTCGCCGGTCTCCGGGTCTCCGGTGGCGGGCTTCTTCACCTTGACGGTGATGATGCCGACCCCGGCCGGGGCCTCGACCGTGGTGATGGTTGCGTTGGACAACGGCTCGGGGGTCTCGGTGCTGCCGCCCGCGGTGATCTTTCCGGTGATCCGCGGGAGCTGGGACATCTCGAACCGGGCCTGGGTGCTCGGAGGTGTTCCGCCGGGCGCGATCTGGGTGGCGGGGTCGATCATGATGCAGGAGGCGCCGATGTCGCACCAGACGTCGACCGTGCCGTTCTGGTAGCCGACCTTGCTGACCTGCAACGAGTATCGCCCCGGGATGACCTTGTTGACCTCGGTCAGGGTCGAGTCCTGCCAGGTCAGGTCGCCGCCGCGGATGATGTTGTCGGCGTCGGCCACGGTGGAGGGTTTGACCGTCACACTGACCGCGCCGGACCCGGCGGCCCGCCGGGTCACGGTGATGACGGCATCCTCGATCGAGCCCTCGTCGGAGGGGCTGCCGTCGGCCTTCGGGACCAGACCGAAAAGCTTCTGGTTGCCGAACGGGCGCGGCTGGGTGCCCAGGGCGACCGTCGGGATGTACAGCCGACCGTCCGAGGAGGTGGCCACGAGCTGGTTCGCTGCCTGATACGGGTTGGTGCGCTCCAGGTTCCGCTCGACCACGGTCAGGCTGACCGGTCGGGTGACGAGGGAGGAGAGCTCGTTCTCCGGCACGGCATCCGGTCCGGTGACGAGGACGCCGACGGGGTTCGACTCACCCGGAACCGGAGTGATCGTCGCGGTGGGGCAGTCCGGTGCCGCCGGAACGGGTTTCGTCCCCCAGTCGGCGGGCACGATCGCGTAGCAGCCCTCGTTGTTCGTCACCACGGTGGCGGTGCCGCTGACGGGGGTGCGGCCGTTGAACTTCACCACACCGCTGACGGTGACGGCGGCGTCGACCACCGGCAGGATCCGGCCGTCGATGCTGGTGACGATCCGGCCGCTGATCGGGCCGAGCTGGGCGACGACCACCACGTCGAGAGTGGCGGTCTGGTTGACCGCGATGAGCCCGGTCCGGCCGTCCGCGGCGGTCTCGTCCGGCGGTGCTGCGGTGACCGTGTACTCCCCGCCGAGGCCGGTGAGGGTGATCTGGCCCTGGCTGTTCGTCGTACCCTTGACCTGCTCGACGCCGGTGCCGGAGTCACGGGTCAGCGTGACCGGGACACCCTTGGCCGATGTCAGGGCCAGGGTGTTGAGATTGGGTCGCAGCACGGAGATCTCGGCCCGACCCCACCGGTCCAGGACGGCGTCGGAGCGGGCGGACTCGCCGAGGTCGAGCTGGACCTCCAGCGGTTTGGTGGCGATGTACTCGGGGTCGGTCGGCAGAACGACGACCTTGTAGCCCCCGGCGGTCAGGCCGCGGATCTCGTAGGATCCGTCCGCGCCGGTCACCCGGCAGGTCGTCTGGTCGGGACTGGTTGCGGTGCAGGCGGTGCCCTTGGTGTTGAGGGTGCACGCACCCGGAACGGCGTCGGTGGACTTCACCAGCACCACGCAGCTCGGGGTCGCGGTGGCCCCGACCCGGGTGGTCACGGTGCCGGCGAGCATCGCCAGCGGTTGCAGGGTCACCGGTGCGACGGCGGTCAGCCGGCCCTGGGTCACCTCCACCTGGGTCGTCGCCGCCTCGAAACCGGGGGCGGTGATCGAGATGGTGTAGGTGCCCGGCAACAGACCGTGGAACTTCTCGTCACCCTCCATCGGCAGGGTGAAATCCCCGCCGGGGCCGTAGGTTCCGCTCACCAGCTCCAGGCCGGAGGGTTTTCCGCTCTCGGCGGGGGCGACCGGGGCGTAGGTGGACACGGTGATCTGGCAGTCGACGTTCGCCTCCGGCGCCCGGTCACAGGTCAGCGGACCGTTCGTCCGGGCGTCGACGACCCGCCCGCGCAGGATCCCGTCCGCCGTCAGCTCGTCGCCCAGGGCGGCCTTGAGGGTCAGGTTCACCGAAACCGTTTTGGCGGCCTCGATCTCGACGGTGGCGAAGGTGGTGCGGCGGCCGTACTGGGTCGCGCTCAGGACATAGGTCCCCGGGGGCACACCGCCGAAACGGTAGGAGCCCGGCTTGTCCGAGACGGTCATGGTCTTGTAGACGTTCTCGCCGCCGGTCAGGGTCAGCCCCGCGCCGGTCAGGCCCTTGCCGGTCTCGTCCGACACGACACCGTCCACCACACCGTCGGTGCGGGACATCGAGATGTCGACCGTGGTCGAGCCGACCCCCTTGCCGATCGACACCTGTCGCACCTGGTTCTGGAAACCGGGACCGCTGGCGGTCAGCGTGTAGTCGCCCGGGGTGGGCAGATCGGGCAGGGTGAACCGACCGACCGGGCCGGAGGTGACGGTGGTGGCGGTGCGGGTGATCTTGTCCCCGTCGGTCGCGGTGACGGTGATGCCGCCGATCCCGCCGACCACCCCCTGGTCGTCACTGCCGGACACCAGCCCGACGAAGGCGCCGACCCCCGGGGTCAGGTCGATGTCGGAGACCGCTTTGCCGCCGGCGTCCAGTTTCACCAGGCTGGAGGAGGTGCCGTAACCGACGGCCGCCACCGTGACCAGGTAGGTGCCCGGTGTCGACAGGCCGTTCACCTGCCAGCTGCCGGGCGGGACACTCCCGTCCGCGCCCTGCGTGACGGTGGAGACCGAACTGGTCTGGACGGTGCTCGTGCCGTCGGTGAGGGTGATCGTGGCCCCCTTCACCGCCCCACCCGGGCCGGTGACGGCCCCGGACATGGACCCGTTGCCGGGCAGCATCTCGATCTTCATCGGCTCGGCGTCGGCGAGCAGGGCCGAATCGACGATGAACCGCTGGGTCTGGTAGCCGGCCGCGGAGAAGCTGACCAGCAGGAATCCCGGGGTCTTGACCCCGGCGAAGGACCAACTGCCGTCCTTGGTGCTTTCGGTGCTGCGCTGCTGGTCGGCCGGGTCGGTGGTGGCGAAACGCACCGCGGACTCCGGGGTCTTGCCGATCGGGGAGTCGCTCCGCAGCGCCGTCAACACATCCGCGCCGACCAGTCCCTGGGCCGGGGCCGCACCGTCGTCGGAGGCCTCGACCACGGTGGTCGGTTCGACGCTCACCGTGATGCCGGCCGGTTTGGTGCCGGTGATGGTGCCCGCCAGCCGGACGCCGTCGGCGGCGTTGCCGTCGGTACCGCCGTCGGCCGGGGTGCCGCCGTCACCGGTTCCGCCGTCACCACCCGCCGAGCCGTCACCCGAACCGTCGCCGTTCCCGGTGCCGCTCCCGTCGCCGGTGCCGGCCCCGGTGGTGGCACCCGCGCCCGCACCGTCACCCGTGGGGGCGGTCGTCTGCGTCGTGGAGATCTGGTTGTCGTCCTTGCCCGCGAGGTAGTTCGAGATCTTCGGGATGGCGAACACCCCGAGACCGACCCAGAGGGCGATGGTCAGCACGGCCGCAACGGCCGTGGTCACCCAGTTGCGCAGCAGCGGACGGGATTTCAGGGAGCCCTCGACGTACTCCGGGGCACCGAGGCCCCGGGCGGTCACGGTGAAGGTGTGGGCGTTGAAGTGGCCGACGAAACGCGGCCGGGTGACGGTGATCCGGCCCTTGAGGGTGACGGTCCGGCCGGCGGGGACGACGATGTTGTCCGCGCCGAGGTGGATGGCCGCACCACGGGCGGCCTCGGAGGTGACGGACACCTCCCGGTCGGTGCGACCCGGATTGCTGACGTGGGCCCGGATCTTCTTGCTGAACACCGCGACCGGCTGCAGCGGGTCGACCGTGATGGTGACCCGGTCGGGGTTGTCCACGATCAGGGTCGACTCGGCGACCCCCATCTCGGTTTTGGTCTCGGTTCCGATCGGGGTCGCCTCGACCACCACGACGAAGGGGTAGTTGGCGGCCAGGGCGCCCCGCTCGGGCAGCAGCTCCAGGACCACCTGGCTGATCTGCCCGGCCTCCACCGGTCCGACCGTCAGCGGGGCCGGCACCCACAGGCCGTCGAGTCCGACCACCGTGATCGTCAGTCGGGCCGGGACCGGGCTCTGATGGCGGATGACGACCGGCACCTGGACCGCGATGCCCGAACCCGTCGCCACCTGTTCCGGCAGGGCGATCTCAGGGGCGGGCGCGAACCGCGGTGCGCCGTTGCCGGGTTCGGTCATGATGTTCCGCCTGTGGGGGTGAGGAGCTGCTGGAGGGAGAGCGGGGCGCCGGAGGGCGGTGGGGTGAGGCCCCCGGTGTCGGCCACGGCCGCCGGCCCGACCGTGCTGTCGGAGGACGCGTCGGTAGTGGCGTCGGAGCCGGCCGACGGATTGGAAACGGTCGTCGACGTCGTCATTCTCGGCACCGAGCTGGAACTGCTGGTGCTCGGACTCGTGGACGGAGTCGTGCTCGGGGTGGTGCTCGGACTCGTCGACGGACTCGTGGACGGACTGGTCGCCACCACCGCCCCCACCACGATGTCCACCGTCGCGGCCTGGCTGGCCGACAGGACGATGGTGGTGGAACCCAACGCGCCGGCCGCGGCGGACCGCACCTCGATGACATAGCTCTGCGGGGCGTCCACGTCGTCGAAGGTGTACTCGCCGTTGGCATCGGTGGTGGTGGTCCGGTAGGTCTGGGCCGGGTACTGGGTCGACAGGTACATCAGGACGTCGACCCCGTTCTGCACCACCCCGGCCTGGTCGGTGACCGTGCCGGTGACCGAGGCGGGCGGGATGAGTTCGGGGTTGAACTCGAGCACCTGGCCGGCGGTGAGGGTCAGGATCGCCGAGGTGGGAGCCGTACCGCGCAGGCTCACCGACATCGTGTAGGTGCCGGGGGTGATCCCGCTGATCCGGTAGTTGCCGGTGTCCGCGGCCGGGGTCGAGGCGCTGTTCACCGTGTAGGTCTCGGTACCGGAGGTCAGGGTCAGCACCGCCTCACCGACCGGCCGGTTCTCCCGGGACTTGAAGGTCTGGGTGACCGACCCGAAGATCTCGGCCTTGGCCGATCTCATCCCGACCGAGATCCCGCTGGCGGTCACCCCCTCGCCCTGGGAGCCGCTGGACACCTGGCCGGAGGCGTCGAGGGAGACCGCGACCGTCTGTGGTTGCAGGTCCGGTCGGGAGAAGGTGATCGTGTAGGTGCTCGGGATCGGCAGCCCGGCCACGGTCCACGCCCCGACGTCCCCGGCCGACTGGGTGACGGTCCCGATGGTCTTGTCCCCGGTGGTGACCGTGACGGTGACCCCGGCGGCCGGTTGGTTGTCGGCCAGGGTGGTGACCTTGCCGGCCAAGGTCCCGGAGGACGGGGCCAGGGTCAGCTGTACCCCGGCGAGTTTCTGCCCGGCCGTCAATGCCAGGTTGGAGGTCTGGGAGGTGTACCCGGGCAGGGAGACCGTGATGGCGTAGCTGGACGGTGTCACCAGCCCGCGCAAGGTGAAGTTACCGGCGTCCTCGCCGGTCAACGACACCGTGGTGACGACGTTCTGGCCGAGGGTGGCGGTGACGATCGCCTCGCCCAGGGGCCCGTCCGGTCCGCTGATGGTCCCGGAGATCAGCCCGTCACCGGTGCGCAGCCGGATCTCGATGTTCTTCCGGTCCTCGCCCCCGGAGAGGTCGACCCGCTGGGTGGAGGTGGCGAACCCGGCCTTGCTGACCACCAGGTCGTAGACGCTGGGGGAGGACAGGCCCTCCAAGGCGAAGGTGCCGTCGTTGCCGATCGGCACCGTCATCACGGTGGCACCGGGCAGAGCCTCCGCGCCGCCCGAACCGCCGCCCGAACCGCCGCCCGAACCGGTGCCCGAACCGGCACCGGACGCGCCGGTGGCCGGGGCCCCCGCCGTGCCGGTGGCCGGCGCCCCCGGCAGGTTGGCGGCCGGGATCTGCACCGACAACAGTGCCCCGGAGACGTCGTCCCCCAGGACCTTGCCGGAGATCGTGGCGGGCAGGCCGCCGAGCACCACGTCGAGTTTCTTCAGGGACTGACCCGGCTGGACCTTGACCTCCTCGGCGTTCTCGCCGGTGAGCGCGGCCGGGAACCAGACCTCGGCGAAACCCGCGCCGCGGAAACGGATCTTGTAGGTCCCCTCGGCCATCCCGTCCAGGGACCAGGTGCCGTCGTCGGCGGTGGCCGTGCTGGTGAACGGTGTGGTCAGGTCCCCTGCGGAGAAGATCTCGACCGCAACACCCGGCGCCGCATCCCCGGTGGTCAGGAGCTTGACCGAACCACCGAGGGCCGAGGACCCGCCGCCGCTGCCGCCGGCGGCGTCCCGGGCCGCGGCGACCTGGATCGCCAGGTCCCGGTCGGCCGCGGAGGTGCCGGCCAGGGTGGACAGGGCGACCGTGATCACGATGGCGAACACGGTGACGGCCAGCAGCAGCCCGAGCAGGGAGATCGCACCACGACCGGCGCGGGCCTTCTGCAAGAAGGTCCCGGTCGCCAGCGGCTCGATCTCCGGGGCCGGGACGATCTCCGGCGGCGGCAGGATGCCGATCTGGAAACCGCGGACCACGGGGGAGCCGAACCAGCGGCGTTTGGCGCTGGTCCGCAGATCGGTGATGGCGTGCTCGCCCGGGGCCAGGGTCACCACCGCGGGGGTGAACTGGAACTTGATCTTCGCCTCCGGGTCGATGCCGACCAGGGTGGCCTTGACGATCCGGTTGCCGGTGTTCTCGGCGGTGACGCCGAAGGTGGCCTTGCGCCCGCCCAGCACCGTCATCGGCGACAGGTGGACCTGCAGGGCGTCCTGCGGCGGCACGACCAGATCGATCTCGGCCACCGCGATGGCCCCGGGCGGGGTGAGCTCGCGGACCTGGATGGCGATCCGGCGGTCGCCGGCGCCGATCCCCTCCGGAATCTTCACCACGGCCCGGATCACCTCGGTGGTCCCGGGGAACAGGGAGAGGTTCTCGGCCGACAGGGTGACCCAGCCCGGGTCCGCGCCCAGCACCCGCAGCCGGTACCCGCCGATCAGGTCGCCGGTGTTCATCACCGAGACGGAGACGACGATCGGCTCGCCGTCGCTCCACTCGACCCGTTGCGGGGAGACCTGTACGCGCATGTCAGCCCCCCGTTCCGGTGGTGGAGGTGACGGTGTTCGCGGGCAGGTCGCTCGCCGGGGGGAGGACGAAATTCTGTTTCGGGACCGAGCCGGGGGTCACGGTGATCACCGCGGTGACCCCGGTGACCGCGGTCCCGGCGGCGACGGTCCGTGACGCGGTCACGGTGTAGACCCCGGCGGGCAGCTGCGCGATGGTGTACCCGCCCGAGGGGGAACCACCGATCGCGGCGGTGGAGAACACCGGGTAGAGCTGTTTGCCGTCCGAGGCCACCACACTGGCCCCGATCAGGGGTTTGCCGTCCGTCCCGGTGACCACCCCGGTGATCTCACCGAGGGAGGTGGCCATCACCACGGCGATCGGTGCCGGTGGCTTGTCGACCTCGAGCACCACCGGGACGGTCTGGTCGGCGTAACCGGGAAGGGTGAAGGTCAGGGTGTAGGACCCGGGGGAGACGAGCCCGGTCAGCTGGAAGGTGCCGATGTCGCCCGCCGTCAGGGTGATCGTCGAGGGTGCGTTCTCCGCGCCTCCCACGGTCACCACGGCCCCGCCCAGCCCGGCCCCGCTGACATCGCTGAGTTTGCCGGTCACGGTGCCGGTGCCGCCGGTGAGTGCGACCTTGAGGTCGGTCTGGTTCGTGCCGGGGGCGAGGTCGACGACCATGGTGGAGGTGGCGAAGCCGTCGGCGGTGAAGGTCAGGACGTACGTCGCCGGGGTGGGCAGGTCGCCCAGGATGAACTTCCCGACCTCGCCGGTGGTGGGCGTCCCGGTCTTCAGTTCCTTGCCGTCGACGGTGGTGGTGACCGTGACTCCGCCGATCGGTTCCGTCCCGTCGGTGACGACACCGCCGATCGCGGCCACGTTGCTGCCCAGCAGCACCTCGGGGTTGATCCGCTGGGCACCGCCGTCCACACTCACGGTCGAGGTGGTCGCCAGGTAGCCCTTGGCGGTGAAGGTCAGCTCGTAGGTGCCCGGGGCCGGCAGCTTCTTGAGGGTGTAGCTGCCGTCGGCCTTGGTCTTGGTGGTGGCGATCGGGTTGCCGGTTCCGGAGCCCTGCAACGGACGCACGGTCACCGTGGCGACAACGGCGTCGAGGGTGTCACCCGGGTCGATGGACCCGGTGATGGTGGCGGGTTTGCCCTTGATCACCACATCGATGCCGGGGGTGACGGACCCCGCCGTTGCCGTGGCCGGGGTGGCGGTGTCGACCGTGGTGCCGCCGGCATAGAAGACCGGGGCGAACCCGTCGGCGCTGAAGCGGACCGCGTAGGTCGTGGGGATCAGACCGGCGATCGAGTACGTGCCGTCCGCCTGGGTGGCGGCGGAGGCCGAGACGACCCAGCTGCCGCCGCGCACCTGCCGGAGGGCCTCGACCAGGATCCGGCCGACCGGTGCCTTGTTGCTCGCCGCGGTCACGGTGCCGGAGAGGGTGCCGCCCAGACCGGCCGGCATCGCACCGTCCTTGGGCATGGACCCGGCGGGCGGCGGGGCGACGGCCGCCGCGGCGGGATCGGAACCGGACCCGCCCGGGGACCCGGCCGCCGCCTCGCCGCTCTGCGGCGCCGCGCTGCCGGAGACCCCGGGGGCGGTGGCCCCGGCGCTCGCCACTGCCCCGGCCTCGGCTACCTGGACCGGGTAGAAGGAGGCGGGCACGGTCTTGGTGTAGGGGTCCTTGGAGAACACCGAGCTGATCCCGAAGAGGAACACCGCGGCCCAGAGCGCGACGATGGCGAGCAGGATCAACGAGGTGAGGATCCCCCGGGTGAACCAGGGGCGCTGCCGGTAGGTGAGAACCGTTGTGGTGACTACGGTCTCGTCGGCCGGGACATCGGACAACTCGGGATCGACCGGGCCGACGACGGCGGGGTCGGGCAGGATCGGGTCCGGCAGGACCGGTTTGCCGCGGCGGAACCGGGTCGGGGCCTCGGGTGCCGAGGGGGAGGGCCCTTCCGCCGGACCCACACCGGGCAGGCCCACCGGCTCCGAGGTCAGAGGCCGAGCGGTGGCGGTGACGGTGATGGTCCGGTCCAGATCGGTGCCGAGCATCATCCGCGGGCCCTTGACGGCGACCTCGACGTCCACACTCGTGCCGGCCGGGACCCGCGAGTGGTCGGGCAGGAACCGGACGTCGACCGCGCGGTCGGCGTCCGCGCCCTGCAGGGTGACGTCCAGCGGGGTGTTGCCGTCGTTGACCAGGGTGAGTACGAACCGGGCGTTGCGGCGGGCCCGGACGGTCTGCGGTTTCGGGGAGAGCCGG
This sequence comes from Nakamurella silvestris, assembly GCA_003576535.1. Lineage (GTDB taxonomy): Bacteria > Actinomycetota > Actinomycetes > Mycobacteriales > Nakamurellaceae > Nakamurella > Nakamurella silvestris. The sequence continues at coordinate 17,430 of QXCQ01000018.1, forward strand.
ACGGCGGGAACGCGGGGAACCACCAGGTCGAGGTCGACGTAGGTCGGGGCGACCCGGACGTCCCGGGAGTGGACCTCGACGGTCAGCGGGTGCCGGCCGGCCGGGAAACTGGTGGGCAGGCCGATGTTCAAGGTCATCTGCCCGGTGGCGTCCGGGAACAGCGGGAGCATGATCGGGCGGCTGGTGACGTGCTGGATCGGCAGGCCGATGACCCGCGCGGTGACACCTTCGATGACCTGGCCGTTGTTGACGATGTCCAAGGTGATGTCGGCGGCATCACCCGGTGCGAGATCGAGCAGATCGGTGTCTGCGCTGACCCTCATGGGTCAGCCCGGGTTTCGGGTGCTGCGACCCGCGAAATAACCCTCGGGTTCGGTTTTCGGTTGCGGGGCGACCATCGACTGCACCCGCTCCGCACGTGGCGGCAGGTCCAGGAACGGCATGGCGTCGATCGCGGTGGTGACCATCAGCTCGAAGGACGGTTTGATGGTGCCGCCGACGGTGGACCACACGTCCTTGGCCCGGTTGTTGTCGTGGTGGGCGACGGTGAGCTGCACGCTCGAGAGCATGTCCGGGGAGAGGTGCTCGGCGGGCAGGACCTGGTTGAGCATGAAGAGGGTCAGCACATCGCCGATCAGCTGATGTTCGTCGCGGATCGTGCCCGCCCAGGCGGAGACCAGATAGTGCAGCTGCAGCATGGGCAGCGGAGCGCGGCGCTGCATCCGGCCGTCCGGCCCGAGGCGGTCGACCGCGGGTCGGGGCGGCTGGGGGGAGCGGCCGATGCCGAAGAGGAAGAAGTTGACGTTGATCCGGCTGAGCGCGGCCGACCAGGTTCCCGAGGGCGGGTCGAAGGAGACGTCGCCGACCTGTTGGTCGAGGGGGAGTTCCGCACGCACCAACGCCTCGAGTCCGGCGTCAATGGTAGGAATGATCACGTCTGGGGCCCTTTGCACTTCAGCTGGTTGATTCACCTGTGACGAAGACGGACGCACGATGCCCCGTGTTCCACTTCCGCAGGCAATCCCTGTGCTCCGTGAAACATGCGCCCCGACGCTGCTCGGGCAACCGCGCCCTGAAATCGGACTCCCGAAGGCTTCCGGATGTGAGTGTACGCACCTGGAACAGCCCTGATGCGGGTCGAAAAACCGGGTGGGGGAGGCTCTGTCGGTCGCACTCCCGTTCGGGGTGACCACTGCTCGAACCAGTGGTTGAGCTGAATGGATGACGCCGTTCAAAAACCACCACTCTGAGGGGTTTAGGCCCCAGATTTAGTTAGGCCGATCGAGCGGGCGGAAAAGGACGATAACGATCTAGGAAATTTTTTTTCCGGCCCCGCACCGAGACCGTCCTCAAGTACGCGGTTTACGATCCTCAGCCCGCTGATCTGCGGGTCCGTTCGCCGTGATGACGACGATCCGATCACCGGGTTGGAACACCCGCACACCGCCTGAATCGAATCTGTGGGAGATGCCGTTGCGGATCACGTTGAGCACGATCTCACCTTGTGCCGTCAATCGTGCGGGGGACAAGCCGACATCCGAGGGGGTGACCTCTCGTTCACGGATCTGCAGCCCGGCCACCGGTTCGAGGAGGTCTTCGATCAGCTCACCGGCGTTGGGCGCCACGATCGAGAGCCCCAGCAGCCGACCGGCGGATTCCGCGGTCGGGATGACCACATCGGCGCCGGACTGGCGGAGCACGGGGATGTTCTGCTCCTCCCGGGCCGCGGCGACGATCGTGGCCTTCGGGGCCAGCCTGCGCGCCGTGAGGGTGACGAGGACCGAGGTGTCGTCACGGTCGGCCGCGACGATGATCCGGTCGGCGTTCGCCACCTCGGCCCGTCGCAGCACCTCCTCGCGCCGGGCGTCGCCGATGACCCCGGCACAGCCGTCGGCGGTGGCGATCTTGATGTTGCCGCCGTTGACGTCGACCACCACGATGGACTCGGCCTTGAAACCCTGGTCCTTGAGTGCCGAAACGGCCGAGCGACCCTTCATGCCGTATCCGATGACCACGGTGTGCTTCTTCACGCGTCTCCTCCAGCGGGCGTAGCGGAACTGCTGGCGACTACGCTCGGTCAACACTTCGATGGTGGTCCCGACCAGGACGATCAGGAACAGAAAACGCAACGGGGTGATCAACAGGATGTTGGTCAGCCTGGCCGATTCGGTGACCGGGGTGATGTCCCCGTAGCCGGTGGTCGACAGGGTCACGGTGGCGTAGTAGAAGCTGTCGAGCCAGGTGTCCACCACACCTTCGACATCGCGGTACCCGGCCCGCTCGGAGTAGACCACCGTGGCGGTCACGACGATGCACATCAACGCGATGAAGATCCGGCCGAGTATCGCGCGCAGCGGACCGCGTTCGCGTTCCGGCAACGCCAATCGGACGAGGGTTTCCTTGGCCACGTCAGGGGACGATACGGGGTCGGCGAGCGCGGCCCGCGCCGAACCGCCCGGGGTGATCGGGAGGCGTGTTCCTCCGGCGGCCGACCCGCGGCCGCCGGAGGAGGTGGTTCAGTCCCGCCCGGGACCCTGCTGATCGGCCAGGAAGGCCTCGAACTCGGCCCCCAGTTCGTCGGCGGTGGGCAGCGCCGTGGTGCCGGCGAGCAGTCCCTTGCCCTGGCCGGAGACGAAGGCGTCGTACTGCCGCTCCAGGGCATGCACGACCTCCGCGACGTCCTCGGAGTTGGCGACCTGCTCGTCGACCTCACCGCGGACGGTCTTGGACCGCTCGGTGAGTGCGGACAGGTCGAAGGTCAGACCGGAGGTGTCCGAGACGGCCTGCAGCAACTGCCGTGCCGCTTCGGGGTACTCGGAGCGGGCCAGGTAGTGGGGCACGTGGACCGCGAAACCGGCCGCGTCCCGTCCGGCCTGGCCGAAGCGGAACTCCAGCAGACCCGAGGCGTATCCGGGCACCTGGACCGATCCGACCCAGGTGCCGTTCGAGGCGAGCAGGCCCTCGCGGGTGCTGTGGGCGCTCATCCCGCTGGGGCGGGTGTGCGGCACACCCATCGGGATGGCCGTCATGCCCAGGGTGAGTCGGACGGCGAAGCGGTCGACGATCTGGCCGACCGCCGCGATGAACCGCTCCCACTGGGAATCTGGCTCCGGGCCGGTGAGCAGGAGGAACTCCTGGCCGGCGCCGTCGGTGACCTGGTACAGGTTCAGTTCCGGTGCGGCGAAGGCGGTGAACTTGTCCTCCTCGAAGGTGAGGACGGGCCGACGCGAGCGGTAGTCGATCAACTGGTCGACATCGAAGTGACCGATGACGGTGTGGGGGAGCGCGGCCAGGAGGTGGTCGACCGCGAGCTTGACGCCGGAGCCTGCGTCGATGAAGCCATCGAGGGCGTGCACCAGCACGGGATCGTGCAGATCCTCGATCCTTGATTCCTCCAGGTGGAGTTCGTACAACTCACCGGGGTCGGCTGGCATGGCTGGCGTCCTTTCGTCCGTCTGCTCCGGGCGTGCTGGGTGGTCTGGGGACCGGCCCTTCCAGGACCAGTGTCCCACCGCACGCGCCGGGCGGTTATCGCCTCCTGTGCAACGCGGGTCGGGGCTCGCAGATTCCCGTCCGGGCTGCTTTCGTTCCCGCGCACGTTCTTGCTCCTCGCGCACGGAACATCGTGCGCGAGGACGAACAACGTGCGCGGGAACAACAGGGGGTCTGCGCGGGAACGAGAGGGATCAGGCGAAGACGATGGTGCGCAGGCCGTCCCGGAGCACCCGGTCCTGCAGGTGGTTGGTCAGCCCGCGGAAGAGCACGGCCCGCTCGATGTCCCGCCCACGCCGGATCATGTCGGCGGGGGAGTCGCTGTGGTCGACGTGGATGACGTCCTGCTCGATGATCGGGCCCGCGTCCAACTCGCCGGTGACGTAGTGACAGGTCGCGCCGATCAGCTTCACCCCGCGGGCATGGGCCTGGTGGTACGGCCGCGCCCCGCGGAAGGACGGCAGGAAGCCGTGGTGGATGTTGAGCAGGATGCCGTCCCAGGCCTCGCACAGGTCCGGCGGAACCACCTGCATGAAACGGGCCAGCACCACGGCGTCGGGGTTGTGCTCCTCGGCGAGCCGGCGGATCTCGGCGAAGGCCGCGGCTTTGCCCTCGGCATCGGCCGGCACCGGGACGTGCACGAACGGGATGCCGAACATCCGCGCCACCGGCTCCAGGTCCAGGTGGTTGCTGATCACCAGCGGGATGTTCACGTCCAGCTCACCGGCATGCCAGCGGCCGAGCAGGTCGTACAGGTTGTGGCTCTCCTTGGAGACCAGCAGCACGGCCGTCTTCGGCACCGCGGTGTCGGTGACCTGCAGGTGATCGGCGTCCAGCTCCGCGCCGACCCGGTCGAACCGCTCCCGGAGCTCCTCGATGTCGAAGGACAGGGAGTCCGCGCGGATCTCCTGCCGGGTGAAGAACCGGCCGGAGGTCTCGTCCGAGTGGTAGGCCGCGTCCGTGATCCAGCCGTTGATGTCGGCGAGGAAGGAGGTGATCCGCGAGACGATCCCGGTCCGGTCCGGGCAGGACAGGGTCAGGATGTACCGGCGGTCGGCCGGTGCTGCGGTGCGGTGACGGGGTGCGGGGGCAGAGGTGGACACGGGCATCGATCTTTCCACGCGCGCACCGATCAGCCGACGGCGGTCCAGTCCACCGTCAGTTCCCCGAGCCGCCAGCGCCTGGGCCCGTCCTGGACCGGCCAACCCTGCTCGGCCAACCGGGCCACCGAGGCGGCCCAGCGTTGGCGGTGGGAGAACACCGAGAGTCCGGCCGAGGTGTCCCACGCCGCCCCGAGGGCGGTGATCAGCCGGTGGATGTTCTCACCGGGCACGTTGTGGTGGATCAGCGCCTTCGGCAGTCGCTCGGCCAGGATCTCCGGTCGCTGCAGGTGCTCGGTGGAACAGGACAGGGTCAGCGACTGCGGCCCGTCCGCGTCCACCAGCACCCAGGTGCCGACCCGGCCGATCTCGTCGCACGTGCCCTCGACCAGCAGCCCACCGGGGGCCAGCCGCGCGACGATCTCGTCCCAGGCGGCGAGGGCGGGTGCCTCGTCGTACTGGCGCAGGACGTTCATCGCCCGGACGAGCTGCGGGGCCCGCCCGGCGAGTTCGAAACCACCGCGGGCGAAGTCGATCCGCGGCGGGTCGGCGTACGGCAGTGCCCGTTCGACCCGCTCGGGGTCGATCTCCAGGCCGAGGACCCGGACGTTCGGGTACCTCCGGTGCAGCCGGGAGGCGAGCTCCAGGGTGGTCACCGCTGTCGCCCCGTAGCCGAGGTCGACCACCAACGCCTCTCCCGTGGACAGGACCGCTGCGGTACGCGGGGAGGTGCAGATCCAGTTGTCGTTGCGCCGCAGCCGATTCGGGTTGGTGGTCCCGCGGGTGGGCGCGCCGAGTGCGCGCGCCCGTCCCGCGGCGAACCGCTTGACCCGTCGGGGTGGTGTGGTCAGGAGCCCAGGTGCTGCTGGGTGAAGGTCTCTTCCTTCTGCAGCAGTTCGGTGACCTGTTCGACGATGACCTTCTCGATCTTCCCGCCGAAGAGCGGGATCGGCACGGTCGCGGTGCCCTCGATGACCAGCACGGACCCGGTGCCCTCGGCGTCGAGCTTCATGGTGCCCTTGAGGTTGGCCGGTGCGCCCTTGATGGTGACGGCCCAGTCGGCCGAGTGGGTGCCGTCGGCGGCGGTGGTCCAGTTCTCGGTGCGCTGCGTGGACGGGTCGCCCTGGATGAACCCGGCGACCGCGGAGGGCAGCACCTCGGCCGGGATGCCCTGGCGGGTGACGAGGGTGACGGATCCGCCGTCGACCTCCTGGGTGACGATCTCCGGGTCGAGGCCCTGGTTCGCCTCCAGGCGAGCGGCGAGGAACGTGGGATCGCCGAACAGGGCGAACACGGTATCGGGGGTGGCGTCGAAGTGCTGGGTGACGGAGAGTTTGGTCGGCACTGTGGCTCCTAGGGCTGCCGCCGGGGTCCGCACTCTGCGGTTCCGGCGTACTGCTGTGGTGGGTGGTACGGGCGATGCTGCGGGGCGCTCCGGGTGCTACCGGACCCATCAGTAACTTAGCGGGCCGGGTACGTCCCGCCCAGCGCGCCCTCACCACCTTCCGGGGCGCGGGCAGGTGGTGGCCGCCCTTCCATCAGGAGATGGGTGCCGCCCAGGCGTGGCCGTCACCGGGTGTCGAATACGGTGGGACCGTGTCCGATCCGAAGCCCGCCGTGCCCGCCGGCCCTGTGCCCGCCGAACCCGCCGAACCCTCGGCGGCCCCGGTGCTGTTGGCCGACCACACCACCTTCGGCCTCGGCGGCCCGGCGGCCGACTTCCGGACCGCCACTTCCGTCACCGAGCTCGTCGAGGCGGTGACCTCGGTTGATGCGGCCGGTGCGGGGTTGCTGCTGATCGCCGGGGGCTCCAACCTGGTCGTCGCCGACGCCGGGGTCGCCTGCCCGGTGGTGAAGATCGCCACCCGCGGGGTGCGAGCGGTCCCGGACGGCGACGATCTGCTGGTGACCGTCGCCGCCGGTGAGAACTTCGATGCCGTCGTCGCCCAGTTCTCCGCCGACGGCTGGTCGGGGATCGAGTTCCTCTCCGGGATCCCGGGGTCCGCCGGTGCCACCCCGATCCAGAACGTCGGGGCCTACGGCGCGGAGATCTCCCAGGTCCTGCATTCGGTCGAGGTGTTGCGGCGCCGGGACTCGGCCGGCCCCGGCATCCCGGCGGCCCCCGGTATCCCGGCCGGCCCCGGGGCGTTGCAGGCGGCCCGACCCGGCGAGGTCATCACCCTGCCGGCGGCCGAGCTCGGCCTGGCCTACCGCAGCAGCATCCTGCGTGGCACCGACCGGGCCGTCGTGCTGTCGGTGACGATCCGGCTCACCAGGCGGCCGAACACCGTCCGCTACGGCGAACTGGCCACCGCCCTCGGCCTGGACGGCGGGGGCAGCGCGCCGCCGCAGCAGGTCAGGGAGGCCGTCCTCGCCCTGCGGCGGGGCAAGGGGATGGTCTGGGACCCGGCCGACCCGGACACCCGGAGCGCCGGTTCCTTCTTCACCAACCCGATCCTGGCCGACGAGGACGCCGCCGTCGCCGACCAGGCGATCCGGGCTGCGCTGGGCGAGGTGACCTACCCGCGCTACCCGGCTGGTCCCGGCGACCCGGGGGCGGTCAAGCTCTCGGCCGCGTGGCTGATCGAGCGCGCGGGCTTCGGCAAGGGCTTCCACCTGCCCGGCCGCTCGGGGGCGCAGGTCTCGGACAAACACACCCTGGCCCTGACCAACCGCGGTGGTACCACCGCCGACCTGCTGGAACTCGCCCGTCACATCCGGGACGGGGTGGACCGTACCTTCGCCGTACGGCTGCACCCGGAGCCGATCCTGGTCGGTGTGACCTTCGACGGTTGATCTGGCCCCCGTGCACCTGCGACGAGGGCCGTGACCCTTTCGTCACGCAGACCATGCGCGGAGCGTGGGAGAATGACGGGGTGCGGGATACGTTCGCCGGTGGTGTCCACCCCGGTGGCCCCTCCCGTGCAACCCCCGGCGGCCCACGTGCGTCTGTACAGGGACGGAGTCTGCTCCGTCCCGGGTGGTCCGGTGCAGATGCGGAGTGTGCGTACCTGTCACCCGCACTGCCCGGACGAGCACGGCAGCCGCGACCGAAATACAAGAGTGGAGATTCAACGTGAGCTTTGGTGTCGCCCACAGGACCCGTCGACGATTCCTGGCATTCACCTCCCTGCTGGTCGGTCTGACGCTGGTCGCCAGTGCCTGCAGCTCCACCGAGCCGCCGTTCGTGGTGACCGTCACCAACACCGCCGGGGCCGGGGATTCCGGCAGCACGCCGGTCGTCGTCCCCACGGTGGGCAACGGCCAGACCGATGGCGGGGACCCGGCGGCGAGCAACTCCGTCGAACCGACCGCGATCGTCGGCCGTGACGTCAAGATCACCTCCACCCCCGCCTCCGGCAGCACGAAGCTCGCCCCCACCACCGCGGTGACGGTCACGGTCTTCAACGCCGAGATCAAGGACCTCGTCCTGGTCTCCAAGACCGACGGCACCGAGCTGACGGGCAAGGTCGCCGCGGACGGCGCCACCTGGACCCTCGGCGAGAAGATGGAGTACGGCACCACCTACAACTACCGCGGCACCGCGGTCTCCACCGACGGTGTCGACACCCCGATCGAGGGCAAGATCAGCACCGCCAACCCGAAGAACACCATGCGGGCGTCCTTCCAGATCCGCAACGGCAAGACCGTGGGTGTGGCGGCACCGATCGTGCTGACCTTCGCCGGTCAGATCACCGACCAGGCCGAGGTCCAGAAGAACCTCAAGGTCATGTTGAACGGCAAGGAGTTCAAGGGCGGTTCCTGGGCCTGGCTGCAGGACGAGGACATCAGCGGCAACGGTGTGCTCCAGTCCCGGGTGCACTTCCGCCCGGCGAAGTACTGGCCCGCCAACAGCAAGATCAAGGTGACGGCCAACCTCTACGGTGTCGACATGGGCGGGGCCTGGGGACGCGAGGACATCTCCACCGACTTCAACATCGGCCGCAAACTCGTGGTCAAGGCCGACGTCAACAGCTTCCGCCTCGTGGTGATGGTCGACGACGCGATCGTCAAGGACTTCCCGGTCTCCTACGGCGCCCAGGACGCGGATCCGGAGCGCGCCACCCGTAACGGTGTGCACATCGTTCAGGAGAAGTACGAGTCCTTCGACATGTGCAACCCGCGGTTCGGCTACTGCGACGTCAAGGCCCCGTGGGCGGTCCGTATCTCCAACAACGGCGAGTTCATCCACGTCAACCAGAACACCGAGCGTGCCGGCTACCTGGGCAAGCAGAACGTCTCCCACGGCTGCATCAACATGGGCCTGGCCGACGGCAAGACCTTCTACGACATGACGATCTACGGCGACCCGGTGGAGATCACCAACTCGACCGGCCCGCAGCTCGGTTTCAGCGATGGGGATATCTTCGACTGGGGAATCCCGTACAGCGAGTGGCAGAACTACTCGGCTCTGTAGGACACCCCCGGCCCGGTGCTACACCGGGTCGTCCACGAACCGACTGGGTACGAGAACACCATGAGCGATGAGACACGGCCTCCCCTGCTGACCCCGGTCGGCGGGGTGGGGCGGCGATCTCCGGTGCGCATCGGCGCTGATCGGGGCCGTGACGCTGATCGAGCCCGGGACGCTGATCGGGGCCGGGACCCCGGTCCGGTCCGGGACATCCACCGGGTCGCGTCGATCTCCCTGCACACCTCCCCGCTGGAACAGCCCGGCACCGGGGACGCGGGCGGGATGAACGTGTACGTGGCCCAGACAGCCCGCCGCCTTGCCGCCCGCGGCGTCGAGGTGGAGATCTTCACCCGTTCCACCTCCTCCGATCTGCCGCCCGTGGTGGAGCTGGCCCCGGGCGTGCTGGTCCGGCATGTGGTGGCCGGCCCCTTCGAGGGCCTGGCGAAGAACGACCTGCCCGGTCAGATGTGCTCCTTCGCGGCCGGGGTGATGCGCGCCGAGGCCGGCCGCGACCAGGGCTACTACGACCTCATCCACTCCCACTACTGGTTGTCCGGTCAGGTCGGTTACCTGGCCAAGGACCGCTGGGGGGTGCCGATGGTGCACTCGGCACACACCCTGGCGAAGGTGAAGAACGCCTACATGGCCGCGGGGGACGCGCCGGAGCCGTCCGGCCGGCTGATCGGCGAGGACCAGGTCGTCACCGAATCCGACCGGTTGATCGCCAACACCGCCGCCGAGGCGGCCGATCTGATGTCCCTCTACGGCGCCCGGCGGGACCGGATCGACGTGGTCGCCCCCGGGGTGGACACCGATGTCTTCGTCCCGGGCTCGAAGGCCGCCGCCCGCGCCCGCCTGGGCATGGCCGCCGATGAGGTGGTGATCGCCTTCGCCGGACGGATCCAGCCGCTCAAGGCCCCCGACGTGTTGATCCGGGCGGCCGGGGTGCTGCAGTCGAGGTACCCGCACGTCCCTTGGCGCATCGTGGTGGTCGGAGGTGTGTCCGGCAGCGGGTGGGCTGCCACGGAGAGTCTGGCCGAGCTGGCCGGGGCCGTCGGGATCGGTGAGCGGGTGACCTTCCTGCCGCCGCAGCCGCCGGAGCAGCTCGCCACGGTGTTCCGCGCCGCGGATCTGGTGGCCGTTCCGAGTTACAACGAGTCCTTCGGTCTGGTGGCCCTGGAGGCCCAGGCTGCCGGCACCCCGGTGGTGGCCGCCGCGGTCGGTGGACTGGTGGTCGCGGTCCGCGACGGGATCACCGGCTCACTGGTACGTGGTCACGACCCGGTCGTCTGGGCCGAGGCCCTGGCCGGGATCGCCACCCAGCCGGAGGTGCTGCGCGGACTGGGGATCTCGGCCCGGATCCACGCCGAACGGTTCTCCTGGGAGGCGACGGTGGACGGGCTGCTCAGCAGCTACCGACGGGCGTTGCAGGATTCCCGGGCCGAGCACCGGCCGACCGGCCTGATCCGGGCCGGCCGTGAGGACTTCCGGTCGACCGGTTCGCCCGGGTTGAGCCGGTTCGCCCGGTGAGCGGTGTCGCGGAGGTCATCGAGGCGGCCCTGACCGAGGCCGGGGTCTCCTTCCGGCGGACCGAACCGCAGGCGTTCCTGTTGACCCTGCCGGGTGAACGTCGTCATCGCACTCTCCTCTGGCTGCTGGTCGGGGACCACGAGTTGCTCGTCGAATCCTTCGTCTGTCGGCGACCCGACGAGAACTTCGAAGAAGTGTACCGATTCCTGTTGCAGCGCAACGGGAGTCTGCGCACCGTGGCCTACACCCTCGATGCCGCCGGTGACATCCACCTGGTCGGGCGGATCGGTCTGGCCTCGGTGACGGCCGCCGAGATCGACACCGTCCTCGGGGTGGTGCTGGAGGCCTCGGACGCGGATTTCAACAAGATCCTCGAACGCGGCTTCGCCTCGGCGATCCGACGCGAGTGGGCCTGGCGGACCGACACCGGCCAGTCGCGGAAGAACCTCGAGGCCTTCACACACCTGATCCACCCCAGCTGAAACCTTCTCCCGCAGCCCCCTCTCGCCGCGAGTGGACTGTGCCCCCCCACTTTTCCAGGTGTGGCGGTCCGTTCGGCGTGGACACGCACCTGAAGTCTGTTCGCTTTTGTCGACGTACGATCGCAAATTTAGTTGATACCTGTTGACAGTTGTTGATCTACGGGGTCATCATAGGTCCGCTCGGTCTGCCTGCCGGCAGCGATGTGCGACCGGGTGCACCGTATCCACCTGCAGGTATTCACCTCCTCCGGTGGCGTCGACGGGCAGTCCAACGCCCGCCCTCGTCACGCCGCTCTATCGAAAGAGACTCAATGTCGAACTCTCTTCGCCCCGGCCGCGAACACGCGTCGGGTAATCGCCTCCGACCGTCGAGGACCTCGATCACCTCCCGCACCGGTCGAGCCGGGAAGGGGCTGCTGGCCCTGGTCGTGGCATCCGCCGCTCTGGTGGTGCTGCCGGCGACCACCGCCGTCGCCCTCACCGGCACCTCTGTCAACACCCCGGCCGAGAGCAACATCGCCGAGAAGTCCTGGGTCACAGCATCTGCTACCGACGGCGACGCCGCACAGGCCGTCGACGGCGACCTGCAGACGGCCTGGATCGCCACCTCTGCGCCGGCCACCCTGAGCGTCGACCTCGGCGGGACCTACGACGCCGTGCACAAGGTCGGGCTGACCTTCGCCGGGAACACCTCGGTCTACCGCTACCGCCTCCTGGGTTCGACCGACGGCCAGGCCTGGTCGACCCTGGCAGATCGCTCCGAGAATGCTTCCTACGGAGGGATTTTCACCGACCTCTTCGATTTCAAGGGCCTGCACTACGTCAAACTGCAGATCCTCTCCGGTGCGCCGGTGGGGGTCCGCGAGCTGAGCATCGTCAACTACCTGCGTCCGGACATGGACAACGGCTCCGACACCTCCGAACAGGGCAGCAACACCAACGCCTACTACTACAACGCCGGGAACAACCCGCCGGTCCCCGGTGTCCGCGGCGGCAGGTTCACCGACCCGAACTCGATCGCCACCGGCAACAACTTCTTCGGCCTCACCAAGGATCTCGGCTGGGACACCATCCGCCTGCGGGTCTGGAACGAGCCGAAGAACGAGACCAACGGCAACCCGGTCACCACCGCCGGCAACAACTCCCCGGAGAACACCCGGCGGGTGGCCAAGGCCGTGACCGGAGCGGGCCAGAACCTCGCGATCGACCTGCACTACGCCGACAGCTGGGCCGATCCGCAGAACCAGCCGAAACCCTATTCCTGGGCGAACCTGTCCTTCGCGGATCTGACCACCACGACCTACCAGTACACCTACGACTTCCTGAAGTCGTTGGTGGATCAGGGAACCACGCCGACCATCGTCGGGCTGGGCAACGAGATCACCAACGGGATGATGTGGGGGAGCGAGTACGACAAGATCACCCCGTACGTCCACCACCACGACTACTACACCTCGGGCAAGTACCTCGGGGCACCCGGCGGCGGCATCAAGTGGCTCAAGTACGAGGAGGCGAACGGGGACGTCAATTCCCCGGCCTATCACGAGTTCCTGGATTCGGTCGACAACCTGTCGCAGCTCATCGACGCCGGCAATCGTGCGGTCAAACAGCTGAACGCGGACATGGGGACCCACATCGAGACCGAACTCCATTTCGCCTTCAACATCTACGAGCAGCCCACCACCGGCGGGAAGATCTCCCTCGATCCGGTCGAGGTCTCGAAGAAGGTGATGACCCTGATCAAGGGTCTGTCCACCAACCTGAAAGCCAAGGGGGGCATGGTCGATCGGATCGGACTGTCCTACTACCCGGACTGGCACGGCACCTACGCCCAGGTGCAGCAGACCATCGTCGACATCTCCAAGATCCTCCCCGGGATCAAGTTCAACATCGCCGAGTGCTCTCCCAAGGCCAGTGGCACCGTCACGAACGCCCTGGACAACCCGAACCACCCGGTCGGGTTCAAGTACTCGGTGCAGTCGCAGGGTGACGACACGATGGACATCATGAAGTTGATCAATGATGTGCCCAACAACGTGGGTACGGGTGTCTGGCCGTGGGCGGGAACCCAGGTCTACGGTTCCGGCAGCGGTGCCAATGCCACCCTCAACGCCTCCTTCAAGGTGTGGAACAGTGCCTTCGCCAAGAACGTCGTCGAGAGCAGCCTGTACTCCGCCACCGGTCGTGGCGTCGCGCCGGCACTCCCGGCGACCGTCCGCAGCCTTGATCTGACAACCGGTGTGGCCTCGGACGTCCCGGTGGTCTGGAACCCGATCGATCCGGGCAGTTATGCCACCACCGGGACCTTCGCCGTCACCGGCACCGCGCAGGTGAGCGTGCCGGCCGCCGGGCGTGGTGTGGCGATGACCGCGGTCGTCGCCACCGTGGACGTGGTGGATCCGTCGACCACCTCGATCACCCTCGCCCGGAACGCCGTGGCCACCACCGGTGATCTGGCCGTCAGCTCGACGGTGACGGCCCCGGTGCCGTTCTCGGGTACCGCCGTGCTCTACGACGGCACCACCCGGGTCGCGACGAAGGCCGTCGTCGGAGTTTCCTCCGGGGGGTCGTTCTCGGCTACGGCCGAGTTCCGTGAAGCCGGTTCGGGTCTGGCCACAGGACGACGTCAGTACTCGGTGGCCTTCGAGTCCGGGACCGATCACCTGCAGGGCTCGCACTCGGCCGCTGCCGCCGTCGACGTCTACTTCTTCGACAAGGCACCGGGATCCTCCTTCTACAACGAGGTCCAGTGGCTCGCCGGTTCGGGTATCACCACCGGTGTCGACGGTGGCGGCTTCGACCCCACGGGCCTGGTGACCCGACAGGCCATGGCTGCCTTCCTCTTCCGGATGACCCACCCGGGGGTGACCGTGACACCCTGCACCGTGAAACCCTTCCCGGACGTGGCGGTCGGTTCGCCGTTCTGCGGCGAGATCGCCTGGCTCCGCACCACGGGCATCACCAACGGATATGCCGGCGGTCTCTTCCAGCCGAACTCGGCGGTGGACCGACAGGCCATGGCGGCCTTCCTGTTCCGGCTGACCCATCCCGGAACGGCGGCACCGGTCTGCGGTTCGGCCCCGTTCGCCGACGTCACCACGGGGAACCAGTTCTGCGGGGAGATCACCTGGCTCCGGAGCACGGGGATCACCACCGGTTATGACGGCAACACCTTCCACCCGGCCGAGAAGGTCTCCCGGCAGGCGATGGCCGCATTCCTCTACCGTCTCGCCCACCAGCCGGCCTGATCCCGCCGAACCCGTTTCCCGCGCACCGCGTTGGGCTCCGCGCACTCTGCAGTGTGCGCGGAGCCACCTACGGTGCGCGGGAAACGTGCCCGGGAGGTGCTACCCGGCGTCGACCTGGATGATCTCCCCGATGTTGGATCCCCTTGCCGACCCGGCATCCGGGCCGAGATCGGCATCGGTGACCCAGGTGTCGATCTGGTCGAGGTCGGCCAGATAGGACAGGCCGGCCCGTCCCCATTTGCTCGAGTCGGCGATGACCACCACATGCTGGGCGACACCGACCAGCCCGCGGGTGATCTCGGCCTGCCACGGGTCGGAGCCGGTGATGCCGGCCCGGACGTCCACCCCGTCGACGCTGACGATCGCGACGTCCACGTTGAAGGACTGCACACAGGACAGGGCGACGGGGCCGATCAGTGCACCCGACTTCGTCGGTATCCCGCCGGTCAGGATGATCTGAGGGTCGGCCGTCGCCGATGCCTGCAGGATGTCGGCGACCGTCATCGAATTGGTGACCACGGTCAGGTCCGGGATGTGCCCGAGCCGGGAGGCGATCGCCTCGCTGGCGGTGCCCGAGCTGATGCCGATGCTCATCCCCGGTTGGATCAGTTCGGCGGCCCGGGCAGCGATCTCGAACTCGGTCCGATCCAGTTCCACAGCCGGGCCAGGCGGTTTGGTGCCGATCGGCAGTGCGCCTCCGTGCACCTTGATGACCAGGCCCTGCTGGGCGAGATCGTTGAGGTCGCGGCGGATCGTCATGGCCGAGACACCGAGGGAGGACGTCAGGGAGGTCACCCTGACGTTTCCGGAGCGGTGTAGTTTCTCGAGAATCGTCGCGTGTCGAACAGTGGCGAGCATCGGCCCCCCGATCGTTGAGTAGTCCGCGCGGACATCGGTGTCAGCTCTCATCAAGGTCGCAGCACCGTCAGTTTTTGTCAAGTTCTGTTTGAATATGTGCGGTTCACTTATGCCCTGGTGGGTCCGATCATCCGACCTCTTTTCTGATCATCCTGACAACGTTGACAGAACACTACGGGTGATGTTTCAGTGAGCACACGACAGTGCTCCCTGCCCTCTGCCCGGCCGCCCAGGCCCGGCCGGGGGCCGTCAGCAGCCGGCATCACCGCATCACCCACACCGCACCAACCCACCACCCACCCGCACCATCCGAAAACCCCCGGCAGGCCGCCACCGACCCGCCGCACCCTTCGATCACTGCAGCTCGAAAGGCCACACAGCATGACGCATGTGCCCCCTGCATCACGGCGAGGACCCAGGTTCTCGTTCTCCCGTCCCCTCCACGCACCCGGGTCCACCGGCCGGGTCGGCTCCCGCCCCCTGGCCCGCACCCTGGCCGCCGCACTGCTCCTGGGCGTGGCCGTTCCGGCAGGCGTGCTCGCCGCACCCGGCGCGGCATTCGCCGAACCCGCGGTCTCCCGACTCGCATCCGAAGCACCGGCGACCGGCTTCACCAGCTCCTTCGAGGCGGCCGAGACCCCGCAGACGCTGACCTCCACGGTCGAGCTCGGCCCGGACGGCCAGCCCCGCCAGAGCAACATCTCCGGCAAGGTCTCCCTGCTGCCGGGCAGTGTGCTCGGCAACGTCGTCGCCGTCACCGCCAGCGCGGAGAACCCGCCCTCGGAGGTCGCCGCGAACGTCGCCGACAGCAACTCCGGCACCAAATGGCTGGCCAACGGCGCCGCGCAGTGGTTGCGGTACCAGCTCTCAACTCCCGTCGCGGTCACGAAGTACACCCTGACCTCGGCGAACGACTCCCTCGAGCGCGCGCCGAAGAACTTCATCCTGCAGGGATCGACGGACGGCTCCACCTGGGTCGACCTCGACACCAGGACGAACCAGACCTTCGCCAACTTCTTCACCACGAACACCTACAGCTTCACCAACACGACCGCCTACACCTACTACCGGCTGAACATCAGCGCGGTGGGCAGCGGAACGCTGGTCCAGCTGGCCGACTGGGACATCTCGGACGGTTCCAACTCCCAGGGTGTCGTCACCCCGATGGTCACCGCCGTCGGCAACGGCCCGATCAGCGGTTACAACATGAAGCCCTCCGCCGGCTACACCGGTCTGAAGGCGCTGCGCTACTCCGGCGCCCACCTGGCTGCCGGCCGCGGTTACGGCGAGAACCGGCTCTACGACGTCAACATCCCCGTCGGGGCCGACACCCGCCTGTCCTACCGGATCTTCCCGGAACTCACCGGCGGTGACCTGAGCTACCCCTCGACCAACGTCGTCGTCGACCTGCACTTCACCGACGGCACCTACCTGAGCGACCTGGGCGCCATCGACCAGCACGACTTCGCGCTGACCGCCGCGGGCCAGGGCAAGGGGAAGATCCTCTACGCCAACCAGTGGAACCAGGTCAGCTCGGACATCGGAGGTGTGGCCGCCGGCAAGACCATCGACCGCATCCTGCTGAGCTACGACAACACCCAGGCCAAGGCCACCACGGTCTTCCAGGGCTGGCTGGACGATGTCACCATCGACCCCGCCCCGGTCAAGGTCGACCCGAGCAGCCTGACCAACTACGTGGACGTCCGCCGCGGCACCAACGCCTCCGGCAGCTTCTCCCGTGGCAACAACCTGCCGATCAGCGCGGTCCCGAACGGATTCACCTTCTTCACCCCGGTGACCAACGCGACCTCCAACTCCTGGCAGTACTACTGGCAGCAGGGCAACAACGCCGCGAACCGCCCGGTGCTGCAGGGCCTGGCCATCTCCCACGAGCCGAGCCCGTGGATGGGTGACCGCAACCAGATGTCGGTGATGCCGGCCATCGGCAGCGCCAACCCCAGCGGCAACGCGGGCACCCGCGGTCTGGCCTTCAGCCACGACAACGAGATCGCCCAGCCCGACTACTACAAGGTCAACCTGGACAACGGCATCACCGCCGAAATGACCCCGGCCGATCACGGCGGGATCATGAAGTTCACCGTGCCCGCCTCCGCGACCACGGCGCACGTCGTCCTGGACACCGTGGACAACAACGGCAAGTACTTCGTCGACCTGGCCACCGGCACCGTCACCGGCTGGGTGGACAACGGCAGCGGCCTCTCCGCCGGCCGTACCCGCATGTACCTGTACGGCACCTTCGACAGCTTGCCCACCAAAACAGGTGTCGCCTCGGGCGGTCGTACCGGAACCACCTACGTGACCTTCGACGCCACCACCACGAAGACCATCACCCTGCGCCTGGCGACCTCGTTCCTGTCCACGGCCCAGGCCCAGCACAACGCCGAGCTCGAGCTCACCGGCCGAAGCTTCGACGACGTCCGCGCCGCCGCCAAGGCGGCCTGGAACGCCAAGCTCGGTGTCATCTCCACCGAAGGCGGTACAGAGACCCAGCTGAAGACCCTGTACTCCAACCTGTACCGGCTGAACCTGTACCCGAACTCCCAGTTCGAGAACACCGGAACCGCTGCCGCGCCGACGTACTTCTACGCCAGCCCGGTCTCGGCTACCAGCGGTGCTGCCACCGACACGGTGAGCAACGCCAAGAAGGTTCCGGGAAAGATCTACGTCAACAACGGTTTCTGGGACACCTACCGCACGGTGTGGCCGGCCTACTCACTGCTCTACCCGCAGATGGCCGCCGAGATCGCCGACGGTTTCGTCCAGCAGTACCGTGACGGTGGCTGGATCGCCCGGTGGTCCTCCCCGGGCTACGCCGACCTGATGACCGGCACCAGCTCGGATGTCGCCCTGGCCGATGCCTACCTCAAGGGTGTCAAGCTGCCCGATCCGCTGGCGACCTACGACGCCGCGGTGAAGAACGCCGCAGTGCTGTCCGGCCAGAGTTCGGTGGGCCGCAAGGGACTCGACACCTCGGTGTTCCTCGGCTACACCGCCACCAGCACCGGGGAGTCCGTCTCCTGGGCACTGGAAGGGTTCATCAACGACTTCGGCATCGGCAACATGGCCGCCGCCCTCGCCGAGGACCCGGCCACCCCGGCCGACCGCAAGCAGCGCCTGCGTGAGGAATCGGTCTACTACCTGGCCCGTTCCAAGAACTACGTCAACATGTTCAACCCGGAGACCGGGTTCTTCCAGGGCCGCAGCAGCAACGGGACCTTCACCCCGTCGGCCGCGACCTTCGACCCCGAGTCCTGGGGTGGCGTCTACACCGAGACCAACGGCTGGAACTTCGCCTTCCACGCCCCGCAGGACGGTGCCGGCCTCGCCGCGCTGTACGGCGGGAAGAAGGGCCTGGAGAACAAGCTCGACACCTTCTTCAGCACACCGGAGACCGCCACCAAGCCCGGCGGCTACGGCGGGGTCATCCACGAGATGCTCGAGGCCCGTGATGTGCGGATGGGTCAGTTCGGCATGAGCAACCAGGTCTCCCACCACATCCCGTACATGTACAACTACGCCGGCGCGCCGGCGAAGTCCGCAGCGGCAGCCCGTGAGGTCATGCAGCGTCTGTACACCGGTGGCGAGATCGGCCAGGGTTACCCGGGTGACGAGGACAACGGCGAGATGTCGTCCTGGTACGTCCTGAGCAGCCTGGGCATCTACCCGCTGCAGATGGGTGCGCCGGCCTACACCGTTGGTTCCCCGCTGTTCAAGAAGGCCACCGTGCACCTGCCCGGCGGTGACCTCGTGATCAACGCGCCGAACAACAGCGCGAGCAACATCTACGTCCAGTCCCTCAAGGTCAACGGCCAGGCCCACAGCCAGAACTGGGTCTCCCAGGGCGATCTCGCCCCGGGTTCCACCCTCGACTTCGCCATGGGTTCCGCGCCGTCGGCGTGGGGCACCGCCGATGCCGACCTGCCGACCTCGCTGACCCCGGCCGGCGACCAGCCCAGCTCCTTGGCCGATGTCACCGGAACCGGCCAGGGCACCGCCTCCGGCCCGGCCGGTGTCGATGCCACGAAGCTCTTCGACGACTCCTCCAAGACCCAGGTGACCTTCGCCGACGGCACCGCCCAGATCGGGTGGACCTTCAAGGGCAAGCAGAAGCCGACCTTCTACACGATCACCTCCGGTGCGAACCCGGGCGACCCGACTGCCTGGGTGGTCCAGGGATCGAACGACGGCCAGGCCTGGACCACGGTCGACAGCCGCACCGCGCAGACCTTCGAGTGGCGGACCGAGACCCGGCCGTTCCAGATCGCCTCGCCGGGCAGCTTCCAGCAGTACCGCATCCAGGTGACCGCCAGCAGCGCGGCCACCCTCAACCTGGCCGAGATCGAGTTCCTCGCCGGTGCCGACCAGGCCACCGGGCAGCCGATCAGCGTCGACCCGGTGGCAACCCTCACCGGTGCGGCCACGGTCGCGATCAACACCCAGATCGGTTCCTTCAACGGCGGAACCGGCAAGAAGGCCTCCGACTACACGGCCACCGTCAACTGGGGTGACGGCACGACGCCGAGCACCGCAGTCATCACGGCCGGCCGCGCGGGCAACTACAACCTGGCCGCCTCCCACACCTACGCCACCTTCGGCTGGCGTCAGGTGAGCATCACCGTCACCGACGGCAGCACCAGCGGAACCGGGCTGCTCGGCGTGGATGTCGGCTACCAGCCGGTCACCCCGTTGTCGACCGCCTTCAACCGGGTCTGCATCGGCGACGAAGGTGCCGGCGCGAACTGTGACGCCAAGAACTGGTCGTACTCCCGGGCCGCCCTCGCCTCGGTCGGTGTGGTCCAGGGCAAGAAGGTCGCCGTTCCCGGCACCGACCTGTCCTTCACCCTGCCGGTCATCGCGGCGGGCAAGCCGGACAACGCCATCGGGTCCGGGCAGACCATCGCCCTCGCCCTCCCCGCCGACACCACCAAGATCTCGCTGATCGGTTCCGGCACCCAGGCGAACCAGAACACCAGCGGCACGGTGACTTTCACCGACGGCACCAGCGAGGCCCTGGCCATCCAGTTCAGCGACTGGACCCTCGGCGGCAATGCCAACGGCACACCGCAGTACGGCAACATCGTGGTGGCCAAGTCCCCGTACCGGTTGAGCGGGAACAACCAGGACGGCGCTGTGCCGTTCCTGTTCTCCACGGTTCCGTACACGATCCCGACCGGTAAGACGATCGCCTCGATCACCCTGCCGAACCAGACCGGGACCGAGACCGAAGCAGGACGTATCCACCTGTTCGCGGTCGCCGACAACGGCAGTGCCCTCACCGCCGTCGCGGCGAGCGAGGCCACCGCGACCGCCGGTACCGAGGCCACACTGGCCCTGGGCACCGCGGCCAAGGGTGTCCCCTTCACCACCGGTACGGCCTACCAGGCCGTCGTCCAGTGGGGCGACGGCACCAACCCGGTCGACGCCGTGGTCACCGCCGGTGAGAACGGTGCTCCGGCAACCGTCTCCGGCGTCCACACCTACACCAACGCGGGCAGCTACCTGGTCCACGTCACCACCGCCGACCAGCGGGGGAGCGTCACCACCAGCTTCACCGTGACGGTCAAGGACGCACCGCTGCCGGATCCGGTCGTCACGGCTACGCCGAACGTCGATGTCGAGCCCGGCACCGCGGTCACCGTCAAGGGCAAGAACTTCAAGGCCGGCGAGACCATCACGCTGGCACTGGGAACCGGCCCGGTCACCCTGGCCCAGATCGCCAAGGGGGCCAAGGCCAAGGCCGAGGTCGACCTGGTCGTCGGCAACGACGGGACCTTCACCGGCTCGGTGACCGTGCCGGCGAACGCCCTCGAGGGCACCTACTCGATCACGGCGACCGGATCCGATTCCGGTCGCACCGGAACCACCACGATCACGGTGGCGAAGAAGGTCGTGGAGCCGGTCTACCACCCGGAGGTCCAGCTGCCGGCAACCGCCGAGCAGGGTGCCACCGTGGTGTTCAACGGCAACGGTTTCGCGCCGTCCGAGCAGGTCACCCTGACCCTGCTGCCCGAGGGCACCGCCCTGGGAACCGTCACCACCAACGGTGACGGGGTCATCGGATCCGGCTCCTTCGTGATCCCGGTCGACGCCACGATCGGCGCCCACCAGGTCAAGCTCGAGGGAGCGGTGTCCAAGACTCCGATCCAGGTGCCGCTGTCCGTCACGGCTCCGAAGCTGAAGAAGAGCACCACCACGGCCACGGCGAGCCCGAACCCGGTTCCGGCCGGCAGCCAGGCGACCGTCAAGGCTGAGGTGTCCGGCGCCGGAGTTGTTCCGACCGGCGCGATCTCGGTCACCGAGGGCACCACGGTCCTGGGCTCCGTCCCGCTGACCGCGGGCTCGGCCGAACTGGTACTGCCCGCCACCCTGGCGGCCGGCACGCACCACCTGGTCGTCACCTACTCCGGTGACGCGGTCTACGACGTGTCGAGCGCCGCGGTGGACCTGGTGGTCTCGGCCACCTCGTCGACCACCACGCTGACGCTCTCGAAGTCCAGCGTGACCTACGGGACCGCCGTCACCGCAACGGCAACGGTCACCTCCTCGGTGTCCGGGCAGGTCCTCACCGGTGACGTCACCGTCAAGGACGGCGACACGGTTCTGGGCACCAAGGCGTTGTCCGCCGGCAAGGCGACCATCACCCTGCCCAAGACCCTGGCGGTCGGCAAGCACGACCTCACGGCGACCTACACCGGCCCGGGTGGCAACTCGGTCTCGGCAGCCGTCGCCCTCCAGGTGGCCTTCGCCGATGTGCCGGCCAACAACCAGTTCGCGGCCGACATCCAGTGGATGATCGACAACGGCATCACCACCGGGTTCTCGAACGGCACCTACCGTCCGGCGGCGGCGATCAGCCGGGAGGCCATGATGGCCTTCCTGTACCGCACCCAGAACCCGGGCAAGGCCGATCCCACCTGCACCACGGCTCCGTTCACCGACGTCTCGGTGAGCAACCCGCTGTGTGGGCCGGTCGCCTGGGCGAAGTCCAAGGGCATCGCGAAGGGCTTCGCCAACGGGTCCTTCCACCCGGCCGACACCGTGACCCGCGAGGTGCTGATCACCTTCGTGTACCGGTTGACCAACCCGGGAACGGCCGACCCGAGCTGCACCACGGCACCGTTCACCGACGTCAAGGTCGGTGCGCCGTTCTGCGGCACCGTGGCCTGGGCCAAGGCCCAGGGCATCGCCAACGGTTTCGAGGACGGCAGCTTCCACCCGTCGTCCCCCGTGGACCGTCAGGCGGCTGCGGCCTTCCTGCACCGCTGGAGCGCTGCCTGACACTGGAGCGCTGCCTGACATCTGAGAGGGTGAAGTACTGAGAACGGGTGTGGGGCCGGAGAGTTTCTCCGGCCCCACACCCATTTTTTCATCGACCTGGTAGCAACTCGCAGATGGGCCGATGGCCCTTCTCCCGCGGCATCTCTCGGTGCCGGATCTTTCGGTGCCGGCCGAAGTACGGGGGAAGGACCACCGGGGTCCGGTGCCGCGAACCTCCGCAGAGCCGCCTCATCTACCCGGTCGAGATCGTGCCCGTCGTCGTCAGGTCGGCGACCCGACGACGACGGCGAACCTGGATCTCACGATGTGGGTTGCAGATGGTCGAGATCCGACCGTCTGCAACCCACATCGTCTGAAGCCTCCGGTCAGGTC
The DNA here is from genome assembly GCA_003576535.1 of Nakamurella silvestris. Taxonomy (GTDB): domain Bacteria; phylum Actinomycetota; class Actinomycetes; order Mycobacteriales; family Nakamurellaceae; genus Nakamurella; species Nakamurella silvestris. Next base: position 40,225 of record QXCQ01000018.1, read on the forward strand.
AGCGACCCGGCCAGCCGGTAGAGGAACGCCGCCGTTGCGTCACGGGCGACATTGGCACCGGGCTTGAAGGTGCCGTCGTCGAAACCGCGGACGATGTTCTTCTCGACCAGCCACTTGATCTCACCGCAGAACGGGTGGGCCTTGCTGACATCGGGGAAGACAGCGCTGGTGCAGGCCGGGGCCTTGCCGCCGTTGTTCGCCACCCGGTAGATGAAGGCGGCGATGGCCTCCCGGGTGATCGTGGCACCCGGCTTGAAGGTGCCGTCGTCATGTCCGGTGGTGATACCGGCCGACTTCAGCCAGGAGATCTCCCCGCAGAAGTCCCCCGTCACGGGTACATCTGTGAAGGGCGCCACGGTACAGGTCGGCGCGGGGGCACCCGGGTGGGCGAAGCGGTACAGCATGGCCGCTGCTGCCTGTCGGGTGATGGATGCCGCCGGCTGGAACGTGCCGTCGTCGTGCCCCGTGGTGATGCCGTTGCCGGCCGCCCACAGGATCTCGGTGAAGAACTGGTGGTTCGGCTTCACATCGCCGAAGGTCACCACCAGGGAACCCGCCGCCGAGTCGCTCGGGGCGAAGGTGGCGTCGCCGACGTACCCGGCCCGCAGCTGCACGGTTCCGGCGGTCAGGGCGACCAGCGCGACGGTGGCCTGGCCGTTCACCAGAGGCGCGGCACCGACCAGGGTGTCGCCCGAGTAGATGACGACCTGCCCGGAGGGGGTGCCGCCGTTGCCGCTCACGACCACCTTGGCAGAGGACTTGCCGGTCAGCAGGACCGGGCCGACCGGGAGGGTCAGCGAGGTCGTGGTCGCGGTCCGGACGACCGGGGCGGCCGGGACGACGAGGCTACGGGTGGCCTCGACATTCCCTGCGTTGTCGGTGGAACGGAAGGAGATCGTCTGGGCCGCAGCCCCTGCGGTGACCGTGAAGGGGGTCCCGTAGGCGGTCCAGGCACCCGAACCGATGCGGTACTCGGTGGACAGGATGCCACTGAGTGCGTCGGCGCTGGCGAGGGTGACCGTGTACGGCGAGGTCTCGCCCAGCTCCGGCGCGGTCACCGGTGCGATGCTGTCGATCTTGAACGCCAGCGACGTCGGTGCCGAGGTGACACCGGCGACGGTGGAACGGTACTCGAACAGGTGCGAACCCTGGGCCGCCACCACCACGGGGGAGGTGTACGGGAGCCAGGCTCCGCCGGCCAGGCGGTACTCGGCCGTCCCGGTGATACCGGCGACGGGGACGAGGGTGACGGTGACCGCGCTCTTGTACCAGTCGTTGGTGCCGTTGGGGGCTGCCGGCGAGGTGGTGGCCGTGAAGGCCGGGGAGTTGGCGGCGGCGAGGTCGATGGTGAAGGACACCGTTCCGTTCGCCACGTTGCCGCCGTTGTCGGTGGCCCGGTACAGCACGGTGCGCGCGCCGTTGGTGGTGAAGTTGACTGCCGGGTAGAGCCCGTTGGTGGCCCGCAGGGTGGTCCAGGTCCCGCCGTTGTCGACGGAGTACTGGACGCTGCTGAGGGTTCCGTTGTCGGTGGCCGCGATGGTCAGGGCCACCGCCTTGTTGTAGACCCCGCCGACACCGGTGGGTGCGGCCGGGTTCAGCGTGTGGCTGATGACCGGCTTGGTGACGTCGTCCACGCCGTTGCCCAGGAAGGTGAAGGCGTCGACGTCCAGGCCGGCGGCCGAGGTGACGAAGAGTTCACCGGTACCGGTCGGTGCGGTGAAGGACTTCTCGACCGTCTGCCAGCCCTCGCGGTTGTTGATGGCGATGGTGGCGAAGGGGGCGGCCGTGGCCGAACCCCAGCGGAGCTGCAGGTCGCCGATACCCTTGGCGACCGCGGAGACCCCGGTGATACCGGCGAAGTTCACCGGTGCGTACTTCAGGTAGTCGCCCGAGGCGAGCCCGGTGATGACGCGGGAGCCGCTGGCGCCCTCGACATCGGCGACCTCGACACCCTGCAGGACCGTGGCGTGCTCGGCCTGCTGGAGCTTCGGGTTGAGGATGATGGCGGCCTCGCCGGCCGCCGGGGCGACACCGTTGTGGCCGTTGTCGGTGTAGGTGACAACCACAGCGCCGTAGATCTTCTCGGTGGCGCCGTGCTCAGGTGCATCGATCGGCGTCGGCCAGGCGCCGGTGCAACCGGTCCCGATCGATTCCGGGTGGGCGTGCTCGGCATGACCCAGACCGAAGGTCCAGGCGACGCGGGTGCACACGGTGGCCGTGCCGTCCTCGGCATCGGCGGTGGTGATCCGGTACGGGATCGCCTTGCCCCACTCGAAGAAGGAGCCGTCCGCGGGGGTGTTGATGGTGACGACCGGAGCGACGTTGCCGACGCTGATGACCTTGGAGATCAGGCCGGTGCCACCCTGCGGGTCGGTGACCTTCAGTCGGGCGGTGAACTGCCCGATGGTGGTGTAGGTGTGCGAGGCCGTGACTCCCGTGGCGTCGAAGGTGCCGTCACCGTCGAAATCCCACTGGTAGGTGAGGGTCTCACCCTCCGGGTCGACCGACCCGGCGGCGTTGAAGTTGACGGTCAACGGAGCGGCGCTGCTGGAGATCGGGGTGGCCGTGAAGGAGGCCTTCGGGGACTTGTTGCCCTCGACGTAGCTGATCTTGTACAGGCCCGAGTCCGGGTTCTGTCGGAAGAAGCCGTCACCGTACTCGAGGACGTACAGGGATCCGTCCGGACCGAACTCCAGGTCCATCGGGTTGTCCGTGACGGGCTGACCGTTGGTCTCGAGTGCGTCGTTGGGCAGGAAGTGCTCGATCTTGTCGACCACACTGGTGTCCCAGTCCACGGTGAACACGGCCAGGTAGTCCTGGGCGAACTCACCGAAGAAGGCCTTGTTGTCCCAGTACGCCGGGAACTTCGTCGGCGAGGGGTTCGCCGGGTCGTAGTGGTAGACCGGTCCGCCGTGCGGACCCTGTCCGCCGACACCGAAGTCGACCAGCTCGTCCCACGGCTGGTCGCCCGGGTTGTCGCCGTACCAGAGGGTGGCCGGGATGGCCGGCGGCAGATCGACGAGGCCGGTGTTCCAGCGGGAGTTGTTCTTCAGTGCGGTGCAGTTGAAGAATCCACGCGGGGTGGAGGTCTCGAAGTTCCACTCGTTGTAGGCGAAGTTGTCGCCGGTGCAGTAGGGCCAGCCGCTGTTCGACGGCTTGTTCAGCGCAACGGTGTTCCACTCGACGAGGCCCATCGGGCCGCGCTCGGCACTGGCCACACCGGAGTCGGGACCGTAGTCGCCCCAGGAGAGGCTGTTGGTCGGTCCGTCGACGTCGATGCGGAACGGGTTGCGCACACCCATCACGAAGATCTCGGGGCGGGTCTTCTCGGTGCCGGGGGCGAAGAGGTTGCCGGCCGGAACGGTGTAGGAGCCGTCGGCGGCGACGGTGATCCGCAGGATCTTGCCACGCAGGTCGTTGGTGTTGCCGGCGCCACGACGGGCGTCGAAGCCCGGGTTCATGTTGGGGGCGTCGTTGTTCGGGGCGAAACCGTTGGCACCGGGGGCACTTGCCGGGGTGTTGTCACCCGTGGCGAGGTAGAGGTTGCCGTCGTCGTCCCAGTCGAAGTCACCGGCGACGTGGCAGCACTGCCCACGCTGGACGGGAACTTCGATGATGGTCTGCTCGGTGGCCAGGTCCAGGGCGGTACCGGTCCACTTGAAGCGGGACAGACGGTTCACGCCCTCCCACTGCTTCCAGTAGGTGGCCGGGTCCGCACCCGCGGGCAGGGTGTTCGGCGCCGTGCCGGCCGGCGTGGTGCCGGGCGGTGCGTAGTAGACGTAGACCCACTTGTTGTCCGCGAAGTCCGGGTCGACGCCGATGGTCTGCAGACCGTCCTCGGAGTTGGCGTAGACCGGGATCGTGTTGGTGGTCTTCGTGACACCGGTGCTCGGGTCCGTGATCCGGATGACGCCGTTGCGGGCCGTGTGCAGGACCTTGCCGTCCGGCAGAACGGCGAGGTCGATCGGCTCACCGATGTCCTTGGTCAGCAGCACCTTCTCGTAGTTGTCCCAGTCCAGGGCCGAGGCGCCGTCGTCGCAGAAGGTCTTCTTGATCGCCGCGCCGCCGATGCGGCCGGTGAGGGCGCCGCAGAGCGAGACACCGGCCTTCGCCACGGCCTCGGGGTTGTTGTCGGCAAGGGTGATGTCGCCGGTCACCTTCACCGTCCCGAGGGTGGTGTCGCCGGTGTTGTTCTTGACGGTCAGGTTGCCGCCGACGGTGCTGGACTCCTCGCAGGAGGCGCCCTCGACATCGGCGAAGGCCGCGAGCTGGTAGCCGTTCCCGTCGAGGGTCACATTGCCCGCCGCGGACAGGTCGCACAGGTAGGATCCGTAGGTGTTGTCCGTGACGGCGAAGGTGGAGCCGAAGCTCGAGGAGAAGACATCGGTGTAGTTGGTGTCGGTCGTGGAGACCGCACCGGTGAACTCGCTGTCGGTGAACTCGACGTCGACCTCACCGGTGACCGAAAGTGCGCCGGTGACCTTGGTGTCGGTCAGGTACAGGAACCCGGTCTCCCAGTTCGCGCTGTCGGCGGTGACGGTGACGCTCTCGGCGATGGTGCTGTCGGTCAGGGAGATGCCGAGCGGGTTGGTGGCGGTGAGCTTGTGGCCCAGGGTCACACCGGTGCCGCTGAGCCAACCGTTGGCCTCGACGACGACATCCCCGTGCAGGGTGGTACCGGTGAGGTCGCAGTGCTTTCCGGCCGGGACGGTGAGCTGGACGTTGACGGTGACCGCACCCAGTGGGGCGTCACAGATCTGCGGGACCCCGGGCGGGTGCGCCTCGGCGGCGACGGCGACCTGTGGCAGGACCACCAGGCCCGATCCGGCCAGTACAGCCGCGATGCCGAGTCGACCGAGGCGGCCGGCCGTGCGCGGGGACTTCGTGTGGGCGCTCATCCGCGGAGTCCGATCATGTTCTCGAAGGAGACCTCGGCGGAACCGAGGGATCCGGCGGGGTATCCGGGGTTGTTCGACGCGGAGGCGTTGTCCTGCTCCATGAGTCCTACTCGGGCACCTCGGTCGGGCAGGGCGGAGAGGAACTCCCGGTAGGGGATGCTGCCGCGGCCGAACTCGATGATGTCGTAACCGTTGGCGTTGGCCGCGTTCGACTTGCCGTCCTTGAGATGCAGGAGCGGGAAACGGGTCGGGTTGTCGAGGATGTACTGGACGGGCTCGAAGCCCGGGAAACGGTACTGGCCGACGTAGGCCCAGTAGACGTCCATCTCCAGGAATACGGCCTCGGGATCGGTGTTGGCGAGGAAGTAGTCGTAGAGCCGAATCTCGGGGGCGTCCGAGGCGAAGCTGAACTCGTTCTGGTGGTTGTGCTGGTAGATCTTCATCCCCCTGGACCGGGCCAGCGCGCCGGCGGTGTTCCACTGCGGGATGAAGGTGTCGTAGGAGGCCTTGGTGAACTGGGCCGCGGGGGAGGACCCGGTGCCGATGTACGGCATGCCAAGGGTTTCCGCGCCGTCCAGGACGGCATTGGTGTTCGTCAGGAGCTGGGTGCGGTCGGCGTGGTTGCCCACCGCGCGCAGACCGAAGTCGTCGAGCAGGGTACGCAGCTGCGGCAGGGTGATGGCTCCGACGCTGCCCTGGGTGTAGCCGGCGAATTCGACCTCGCTGTAACCGATCCGGGAGAGTTCCTCGAAGACGGCCCGGAAGCCGAGGGAGTTGACCTTGTCCCGGATGGTGAACATCTGGATGCCGATCTTGCTCGGCGGGACCAGGCGGGTTCGGCCGGGGACGATGCCGGGTACGGCCGTCGGCGGGGCCGCGGAGGCCGCGAGCGCGGACCCGGCGAATGTGGCCGTGCTGACGGCCACAGTGGTTCCGGCGAGAGCTTTCAAGAAGCTGCGCCGTGAAGCCTTGGACATGGCAGGCATTGCTGACACTCCTTCACATCGTTGTGCGGGTGGGAGCCTTCGGACCTGCCGGAGCCGGAAGGCGAAATGTGCTGAGGGAGCTGCTCGGTGGTACCTCCTGGTCTCGGGCGAGGTGTCACTGGGGCGTTCCGGTTCCTGTGGTGCCGACGCATTCCTCCTCCACGGTGAAAATCACCGCAACGGTGCGGGTCGGGGTTCGCGGAGGTGGTCGCGATGGCGGAACCACCCACACCTAAACAAGACTTTCGTCAGCTGTCAAGCAAAAGCTGCGCGTTTAAAAATGGTGTTTCCACAATGGAAATGCAAAAGTAGGAAAATGAAAGAATGTTACGCAGTGTGATGGCTGGTCGCTCTGCGTTGACAACGTTGACCGTTCGGCGGCCTCCCTGATGGGAGGCCGTTTCGGTCGCGTTATCCGTGATCAGGGGGTCGGGCGCTGTTGCCGTGAGGGCGATGCCTGTGAGCTGATGGGCAACACAGGCGTCTGAGTGAACGTTCACCACGTATGACTGGCCTTTTTTACGTGGTGGTGTCCGGTCGATGCGGGATCAGTCGGTGCGAAATGTTCTCCGACGGCGCGGATCCGTACACCCGAAACCATTCGGCGAAGGCATTGCTGTTGCCGGATCGGCGGAAATCGCCGGCCTCGAAAATCGCCGGCCTCGGAAATCGGCGGCCTCGGAACGGCCGGCGTCGGAATCGCGGGCATCGAAAATGCCGGCAGCTCTCGCGACGGCAGTGCAGGTGCGGCCGACGAGTTGTCGGAGGTGGGTCAGGGAAACTCGGTGGAGGCCGCCGCGAGGCCGACGGCGATCTCGACAACCCGGTCCACCACGGGATCCCGGTGGCCGGGGCGGGCGGTGATCTCCAGATGCCCCGGCGGGGTTCCCGTCACCGGAACCCAGGCGAGATCCTCACGCTGGTAGCGCGATCGGGTCGACTGGACGCTCAGGTTCACGCCGAGGCCGGCCGCGCACATGTCCATCACGTCGTCGAGATGGTCGACCCGCGGCCCCCAGCGGAGCGACGTCCCGTCCGGACGTGGATCGATCATCCAGGCCTTCAACACACCCTCCAGGGCGGGAGTGCCCACCCTGATGTAGGTTTCGGCGTTCGTCTCCTCCAGGGTCACCGACTCGCGGCCGGCGAACCGGTGGTCCTTGGCGACCATCAGCACCCGGGGGTCGACGAAACTTGCCAGCACCACCGCGTCCTCGTACCCGGCTCCGGCGATCCGGGAGCCGAACACGACATCCACGGCGCGGCTGGAATCGGCCAGGACGTAGTCGGCGAGTTCGATCCGTTGGATGGCGACCCGTAAGCCGGGCAGCTGTTCGCTGATCGCGGCGATGACGGGGGCGGTGTAGGACCCCAGTCCGGCTCCGACGATGCCGATGGTCAGGGTGCGGCCGTGGTCGCCGCGGGTGCGCTCGGTCCAGGTGCGCAGGTTCTCGAAGGCCTTGTTGACCTCCTGGGCCACCGGCAGGAAGTCCCGGCCGGCCGCGGTCAGGCTGATCTGTCGGGGTGATCGGTCGAACAGCGACTCGCCGACCTGCGCTTCCAACCGGACGATCTGTTTGCTCAGGCTCGGCGTCGAGATCCGCAGGATCTTGGCCGCCCGGCCGAAGTGCAACTCCTTGGCCAGGACCAGGAAGGAGCGCACGGAGGCGGCGGAGACATCCAAGATGCGGTTACCTTTCCGGTGATCAGCGCCGACACGGGCGCAGGGACAGGACTGGGGAAGACTTTATCCCGGATCCGGCAAAATTATGCGCACGCATGAATGCGCCGTGTCTGCCCGCGCCCCCGACGGCCCCGCACCGACTCGAACCGACGTTGCCCAACCGTGACCTCCGGGGATGCAACCGCCCGGACGCAGTTCCTCGTCCTCACCCCGTCGATACGACCCGCACGGCACAACCGGGCCGGACCGCGGACGTCGAACAGAACACACAGGGTGGAGTGGGGAATGCGCAGGTCACAGGTGGCACGTAGGCAACGACGGAGGTCCCTCGGTGTGGCCGCCTTCCTGGGCGTGCTGATGCTGGGGGCCGCGGCCTGCACCGCCGGGAGCGACTCCAGCGCCATGCACGCCGACGCGGGCCTTGCCGTGACCGACGCAGCAGGCACGCCGGACACGGTCGGCACGGACACGGCCGGAAAGCCTCAGGGAACCAAGAAGGACACCTCCAAGAGCTCGCAGAAGGCGTTGCCGGTCGGGAATGTGGACGGCCGGGATGTGATCAGGACTGCGGCCGTGCAGGTTCGGCTCACCCTCGACCCCTCCATCACCGGACAGACCCCACCCGCGGACGTCGACCGGGCCGTCCGATCGGTGACGACCGCCGCCGCGGCGCAGGCGCGGAGCGCGGCCACCGGGGCAGGTGGATACGTCTCGGATTCGGAGCAGCGGGAGGGGGTCTACACCGTCACCGCCCGGATTCCGCGTGCCGGGTACGACGCCTTCCTCCTGCGGATGGGTGAACTCGGCGATGTCATCGGATCGAACGAGACCTCCCAGGACGTCACCTCCCAGATCGCCGACACGGCGAGCCGGATCACCACCATGCGGGCCAGCGTCGCCCGGGTGCGGGCGCTGCTCGACGAGGCCAAGGACGTCACCACCATCGTCCGGATCGAATCCCAGCTCACCTCCCGGGAGGCGGACCTGGAATCCCTGCTCGCCCAGCAGGCCGCCCTGGCCGACCAGGTCACCTACTCGACCGTGGTCGTCAGTTTCTCCGCCCGATCGGCCCCGGTCGACGAGGCCGTCGTCGCACCGGCGGTCGATGAACGCAGCGGGTTCGTCAAGGGGCTCGCCGCGGGCTGGCACGCCCTGGTCGCCTTCCTCACCTGGGTGGCTGCGGTGTTCGGTGCGGTGCTGCCGTTCCTGCCGGTGGTGATCGTGGTGGCCGTCGCCGCCGGGCTCGTCCGCCGTTGGGTGCGGAACCGGAAGGCGCCGATCGGTGGTGACCACCCGTCGCCGCCCTCCGGCCCGGCACCGGCCGCCGCCTGAGGCCCGACCGTTCACGCCGCGAGTGGACTCCCGCACCCCAAAACCTGGGGTGTGGGAGTCCACTCGCGGGGGAGGCGGGTGTACCGGCGTGGGGTGAGGGGTTCACTCCGCGGATACCCGCCGTTCACGGGGCCAATGAGGAGAGAACCCGGTCGGTGCGGCAAACTGGGGACATGACTTCAACGCTGATCCTCCTCCGTCACGGCGAGAGCGTCTGGAACGCCACCAACCAGTTCACCGGGTGGGTGGACGTCCCCCTCTCCGAGAAGGGACAGGCCGAGGCCAAGCGCGGCGGCGAGCTCCTGACCGCCGCCGGGCTGCTCCCGGACGTCCTGCACACCTCCCTGCTGCGCCGTGCCATCAGCACCGCCAACCTCGCCCTCGACGCGGCGGACCGGCACTGGATCGACGTCCGTCGTTCCTGGCGGCTGAACGAACGTCACTACGGCGACCTGCAGGGCAAGGACAAGAAGCAGACCCTGGAGACCTACGGCGAGGAGCAGTTCCAGCTCTGGCGTCGCTCCTACGACACCCCGCCGCCGGCGATCAGCGCCGACAACGAGTACTCCCAGGCCGGGGACCCCCGCTACGCCGACCTCGGTGCGGCCGCCCCGACCACCGAGTGCCTTGCCGATGTCGTCACCCGCCTCGAGCCGTACCTGTACGGCGAGATCGCCGCCGACCTGCGGGCCGGAAAGGTGACCCTGGTCGCGGCCCACGGCAACTCCCTGCGCGCCGTGGTGAAACTCCTCGACGGCATCAGCGACGAGGACATCGCCAAGGTGAACATCCCCACCGGGATCCCGCTGGCCTACGAGCTGGACGACGACCTGAAGCCGATCACGGCCGGTGGCACCTACCTCGACCCCGAGGCCGCCGCTGCGGCGATCACCGCCGTGGCGAACCAGGGCCGCTGAGAAACCCCTTTCCTGCGAAGGTCACCTGACGATGAATGCTCTCGGGTACGTGGCGGTGGGACTGGTCGGTGCCATCGCCGGCTGGATGCTGGCGCTCGTCGCCCTGCGCTGGCAGGTCAAGCACAGCAAGCGCAAGGCACCGTCGGAGGAACAGAACGCACGCATCGTCCTCGCGGAGTCCAGCAACGGCTACGCGTTGCTGGACCGCGAGGGCAACGTGCTGCTCTTCAACACCCGGGCGATCGAACTGGGGGTCGTCCGGGCGAACCGGATCGACGACCGTATCCGGGAGGTCACCGGTCGGGCGATGGTCGCCGGTGAGCCGGTCGACGTCGACCTCACCGACCGGTCCAGCCGCGGGGTGCCTGCCGTGGTCCACGCCGAGGTCCGGGCGCTGCGCGGGGGCCAGGTGCTGGTCTGGGCCAAGGACGACTCCGCCGCGGCCAAGGTCGAGGCGGTCCGCCGGGACTTCATCGCCAACGTCTCCCACGAGCTGAAGACCCCGGTGGCGGCGATCTCGCTGCTCGCCGAGGCGGTGCTGGACGCGGCCGACGACCCCGAGGTGGTCGAGCGGTTCGCCGGCAAGATGCTGCGTGAGTCCAACCGGTTGGGCGCGATGGTGACCGAACTCATCGCACTGTCACGGTTGCAGGGCAGCGACCCGGTGCTGGACCTGGCGGTGGTCTCCGTCGACGGCATCATCGCCGAGGCGATCGGGCGCAGCCAGAGTTCGGCCGAGGCCGCCGGCATCACCGTCTACTCCGGCGGTGAGACCGGTCTGGAGATCCGCGGGGACCGCCCGCTGCTGGTCTCCGCGCTGACCAACCTGATCAGCAATGCCATCCACTACTCGCCCGAGGCGACGCCGGTGACGATCACCTCCCGTTGTCGCGGCGAGGTGGTCGAGATCGCCGTCACCGACCGGGGAACGGGTATCGCCCCGGTCCACCAGGAGCGGGTGTTCGAACGCTTCTTCCGCGCCGACCCGGCCCGCTCCCGGAACACCGGCGGGACGGGCCTGGGGCTGGCCATCGTCAAGCATGTGGCCGTCAACCACGGCGGCGAGGTCGCCCTGTTCAGCCGGTTGGGGGTGGGCTCCACCTTCACCCTGCGGCTGCCGATCCTGGGCTCGGCCGACCTGGACAGTCCGACGTCGGAGGAGGCCCCCGTCAACCCGATTCCGGGCCAGGGGCGTTTCGAGTCACCGACTGTTCATCTTGCGTCTGCCCAGCCGTTGCCGGACCGCCCGGCAGAATCAAAGGGGACGTCCTCGGGTGGTACCAGCACCCGGGTGACGATCTGAGCAGGTTAACTTCGAAGGATCTTCGCAAGGAGCACAGTGAGCAGGGTTCTGATCGTCGAAGACGAGGAATCGGTGGCCGAGCCGTTGGCCTTCCTTCTCCAGAAGGAAGGGTTCACCGTGGCCCTCGCCGCGAACGGCAACGACGCGCTGGCCGAGTTCGACCGTAACGGTGCCGACATCGTCCTGCTGGATCTGATGTTGCCGGGGATGAGCGGGACCGAGGTCTGCAAGGCCCTGCGTACCCGGTCGGCCGTTCCGGTGATCATGGTGACCGCACGGGACGCCGAGATCGACAAGGTCGTGGGACTGGAGCTGGGCGCGGACGACTACGTGACCAAGCCCTATTCCTCCCGGGAGCTCATCGCCCGGATCCGCGCCGTGCTGCGGCGGGGCTTCGACGTCGAGGAGGGTGAATCGGGGGTCATGACGGCCGGGCCGGTCCGGATGGACGTGGAACGGCACGTGGTCAGCGCCCACGGTTCCGAGATCACCCTGCCGTTGAAGGAGTTCGACCTCCTGGAGTACCTCCTGCGCAACTCCGGCCGGGTGCTGACCCGCGGGCAGCTGATCGACCGGGTCTGGGGCAGCGACTACGTGGGCGACACCAAGACCTTGGACGTGCACGTCAAGCGGCTGCGGGCGAAGATCGAGCCGGATCCGGCCTCGCCGCGCTATCTGTTGACGGTGCGTGGGTTGGGCTACAAGTTCGAGTCCTGAGTACACCTGAGTACAGCTGTATGACGATTCGGGACCTCAGTGGCTGAAATATCGCCACCCAGGTCCCGAATCGTCGTTCCGGCCGGGCCGGTGGGGGCAGTGGTGGCTACGGTGGGTCGATGACAGCCGAGTCCTATCTTCGTTTCCCCCACGTCCGCGGCGACCGCCTGGTGTTCGTCGCCGAGAACGACATCTGGACGGTGGGCACCGGCGGCGGCCGTGCGTACCGGGTCAGTTCGGACGGGATCCCGGCCAAGAGCCCACGCCTGTCGCCCCTGGGCACCTCGGTGGCCTGGACCGCCGGTTACCCCGGGGCCAACGAGGTCCACGTGGCCCCGGCCGACGGCGGACCCTCCCGCCGGCTCACCTTCTGGGGGCAGGACCGGACCTTCGTCCGCGGCTGGTTGTCCGAGTCGGAGGTGCTGGTTCTCAGCAGCACCGGCCAGGCCGAGCGGCAGCGGATGTTCGCCCACGCGGTGCCCGTGGACGGCGGCCCGAGCAGGCGGCTGGTCCACGGTTGGGCGCACGATCTCGCCCTCGGCCCGGACGGCGGGGTGCTGATCTCCACCTCGACCACCTCCGAACCGGCCTGGTGGAAGCACTACCGCGGCGGTACCGCCGCCCAGCTCTGGCTGGACCGCTCGGGGAACGGCGACTTCCGCCGGATCCTCGGCGACCTGTCGTCGAGCCTGGTCTCCCCGGTGTGGGTGGGCGGCGAGGACGGTGACCGGATCGGGTTCCTCTCCGACCACGAGGGGCGCGGCCAGCTCTACAGCGTCGGGCTCGACGACGTCGGACCGGTCGGCGAACCGGTCCGGCACACCGACCACGAGTTCTACGCGCGGCACGCCTCCTCGGACGGGTACCGGGTGGCCTACGTCAGCGGCGGGCAGGTGTGGTTGCTGGACTCCCTCGACCCCGGGACGGCACCTGCCCGGATCCCGATCCGGCTGGGCGGCTCGCGTCCCCTGGCCCGGCCGAGGCTGGTGAAGGCCGCCGATGACCTGGCCGCGGTCCGGCCCGACCGGGTCGGCGATGCCGGCCTGCTCGAATCGCGGGGGACCATCACCTGGCTCAGCCACCGGGACGGGCCGGCCCGGGCACTGGCCGGCAGATCGGGGGAACGGAACCGGCTGCCGACCTTCCTCGGTTCCGGCGGTGCCGCCTGGATCACCGACGCCCAGGGAGATGATGCCGTGGTGGCCCTGGACCTGACCGACCCGGCGGCCCGCCCGCGGGTCGTGCTGGCCGCGGGGGAGGGCGGCCGGATCCTGGAACTGGCGGCCTCCCCGGACGGGAAGAGCCTTGCGTTGGCGACCCATGACGGGCGCCTGCTGGTCGTGCCGACCGGCGACGAGACCCCGGCCGACACTCCGTCGGTGGCCGCGCAGCTGTTGCACCGCACCGAGTTCGGTGACCTGTCCGGGCTGTCCTGGAGCCCGGACTCGAATTGGCTGGTGTGGTCGGAGCCGGCCCCGGCCGAACTGCGGCAGATCCGGATGGGGCGACCTGCCGACGGCGCCGTCATCGAGGTGACCCCGGTCCGGTTCAAGGACACCGAGCCCTGTTTCACCACGGACGGGAAGTACATCGCCTTCCTGTCCGTCCGGATCTTCGACCCGGTGGACGACGCGGTGTCCTTCGACCTGTCCTTCCCGCAGGGCTGCCGTCCGCAGCTCGTCGCACTGGACGCGCTCACCCCGGCACCGTTCGGCCCGCGTCCGCAGGGACGCGGGTGGGACCGGACCCCGGCTGTCGAGGACGAAACGCCCGTCACTGCTGTGGATGTCGAAGGTCTGAGCCAGCGGGTCATCCCCCTGCCGGTGGAGGGGTCGCGCTACGAGCGACTGCGCGCGGTGGAAGGTGGTCTGGTGTGGCTGAAACGCCCACTGGCCGGGGAACTGGGGGAGGATCGTGCGAAGGCCGAGGACTCGGCCCCGAGTGCCGTCCTCGAACGTTTCTCCTTCCTCGCGGGCACGGTCGAACAGTTGGCCGAGAAGGCCGATGGTGTCGAGGTTTCCGGTGACGGGAAGCGTCTGGTGGTCAGCGGGTCCGATGCGCTCACCGTGATCCCGTCGACCGCGAAGGTGGATGCCGCGAGCCCGGACCGGGTGGAGGTGGACCTCGGCCGGGTGCGGATCGAGGTCGAACCTGCCGCCGAGTGGAGGCAGATGTACCACGAGGCGTGGCGGCTCATGCGGGACCACTTCTGGCGGCCGGACATGGGTGGCCTGGATTGGCCGGCGATGGGCCGACGTTACGAGACCCTGCTGCCCGCACTGGGTTCCCACGACGACCTGGTCGACCTGATCTGGGAGCTGCAGGGAGAACTCGGAACCTCCCATGCCTACTGCCTGCCGAAGCCCGAGGCCGGTTCGCATCCGAAACAGGGGTTGCTCGGGGCGGATCTGTCCTTCGGGCCCGACGGCTGGGTGATCGACCGGCTGATCCCCGGGGAGCCCTCCGACCGTCGGGCCCGGTCGCCGCTGACCGCGCCGGGGGTGGGTGCGCGGGTCGGTGAGGTGATCACCGCGGTGGGTGGTGTGCCGACGAGTGCCACGGCCGGGCCGAACGCCCTGCTGCTCGGGTCGGCGAACACCCCGGTGGAACTGGTGCTGCAACCGGTCGGCGGCCAGGCGCGACGGGTGGTGGTGGTCCCGTTGGGCGACGAGTTCCCGTTGCGCTACCAGGACTGGGTCAACGATCGGCGCGCCCACGTGCACCGGGCCACCGACGGACGGATCGGCTACCTGCACATCCCGGACATGGTTTCCGGCGGATGGGCGCAGTTCCACCGGGATCTGCCGTTGGAGATGCGACGCCAGGCCCTGATCGTCGATGTCCGGGGCAACCGGGGCGGGTACACCTCCCAGCTCGTGATCGAGAAACTCGCCCGGCGGGTCATCGGGTGGGGTCTGGGCCGTGGGTTCGCGCCGGAGTCCTACCCGATGGACGCCCGACGTGGGCCCCTCGTGGCGGTGGCCGACATGCATTCCGGATCGGACGGGGACATCGTCACCGCAGCGATCAAGGCCCTGAAACTCGGTCCGGTGGTGGGCAACCGCACCTGGGGCGGGGTGATCGGCATCGACATGCGGTACCACCTGATCGACGGGACCTTGGTCACCCAACCGCGGTACGCGACCTGGTTCGAGGACGACGGCTGGGGCGTGGAGAACTACGGGGTGGACCCGGACATCGAGGTGGTCCCGTCACCGTTGGACCGTGCGTCGGGCAACGACGTGGAGCTGGACACGGCGATCGAGGTGGCGCTGGATCTGCTGCGGCAGACACCTGCGAAGACCCCGCCGGTGGTGCCCACGGACTGATCGGGCGGACTGGTAGGGCGGACTGATCGGCCGGTGATCCCCTTGGGCCGCGCTCTTTCTCGACAATCGCGCAGCCTGCAAGGAGCGCGGACGTCGGCAAGGAGCGCGGCTCACGGGCGGACCGGAATGTGAGCCATCAGACCTTTGTTGACTAAAAGAATCGGAATAGTGTAACTTCGGTTCCGGTCACGAGTTCCAGCATCAAGCCCTGGCTAGCTGGACAGCAACCCTCTCATGGCAGTGGGGTGCTCCAGGTGACGACCCGGCGCGACAGCCGTCGCGCAAGTGCATCCGCCCCCGTGGCGTGTGGAAACAGGAGAGCGGCGTGCCGACCATGTGTGCAAGGAGTCTTCCACCCTTCCCGGGTGCGCCGGTCCGGTTCAGCTTCCGACGGTTGCATGTCGACCTGAGCCGGAGCAGCAGTTCCATCTGTCGTCCCTGACGCGCGATCGATGAGCCGGGTGCCGGACACCCGGCCCACGGCGATCACAGCCTCCTCGGGCCACGGGGGACCAGTCGGACACCGTCGTGACCGGCGTGGTCCCTCGTCGGTTCCTCGCGCCGCACCCAGGGCGCCCCCTTGTACCCGCACGGCCCTGACGCGCACCCATCTCGTGCGCAGACCGAGGCCACCCTCTCCCGAAAGTAGTTGCGCCATGAGTTCTCTCGATCCCTATTCCGTTGCCGTCGCCCTCGACGGGGCCGGCTGGCATCCAGCGGCCTGGCGGTTCAACACGGTCCCGGCCCGTAGTTACTTCACCGCCGGGCACTGGGTCGACCAGGTCAGGCAGGCCGAGCGCGGGCTGCTGGACTTCGTCACCTTCGAGGATTCGCTCACGCTGCAGTCCTCGAACCTGTTCACCGCCGACAGCCGTACCGACCAGGTCCGCGGACGGTTCGACGCCGTGCTGCTCGCGGCCCGGGTGGCACCGGCCACCCGGCACATCGGACTCGTCCCGACGGCAGGTGTCACCCACTCCGAGCCCTTCCACCTGTCCACGGGTCTGGCCACCCTCGACCACATCAGCGGTGGCCGGGCAGGGTGGAAGGTGCGGGTGTCGGCAACCCCGGCCGAGGCCGAGAACTTCGGCCGGAGAACGGTTCCGCAGATCGACGAGCGGTCCTTGCAGTCCGGTGCGGCCCAGGAACTCCTCGCCGAACTCTTCGGTGAGGCCGCGGATGCGGTCGAGGTCGTACGCCGGCTCTGGGACAGCTGGGAGGACGACGCCGTGATCCGCGACCGCTCGACCGGTCGGTACCTGGATCGCGGCAAACTCCACCCGGTGGACTTCCAGGGCTCACACTTCTCGGTGGTCGGTCCCTCGATCACCCCACGCCCGCCCCAGGGGCAGCCGCTCGTGACGGCCCTGGCCCACTCGACCATCCCGTACGAGCTGGCTGCCAAGGGAGCCGACCTCGTGTACGTCACCCCGCGGGACGCCGACGACGCACGGGCCGTCGTCGGCGCCGTTCGTCAGGCCGAGGACCGGGTGGGCAGAACCGGTGCGCGCCTGCGGATCTTCGCCGATCTGGTGGTGTTCCTGGAAGACACCCCGGAGCGGGCACGCTCCCGGAAGGCCCGTTTCGACGGGGCCGACGGCGCCGAACTGGTCAGCGACGCCGCCGTTCTCACCGATTCCCCGACCGGACTGGTCCGAACCCTCGCGGGCTTCCGGGAGGCGGGGATCGACGGGTTCCGGCTCCGTCCCGGCGCATCGGAGGCAGACCTGCGTGCCATCGTCACCGGTCTGGTCCCGGAACTGCAGTCCCGCGGTCTGTTCCGCCGGAGCTACGACACGGGGACCCTGCGATCCCGGCTGGGGTTGTCCGTACCGGCCAACCGATATGCCGCATGACGGCCAGACCACACCCGACCAGCCGAAGGATCAGCACATGACATACTCACGCCGGACAGGTTTCCCGAAGAAACAGGTTCATCTGGCCGCCGGTTTCCCCGGGGTCAACCACTGGACCGTGTGGAGCGATCCGCGGTCCGGGAGCCAGACCGACTTCGCCTCCTTCGTCCATCTGGCCGAAACCGCCGAACGTGGCAAGTTCGACTTCTTCTTCCTGGCCGAGGGTCTGCGGCTGCGCGAGCACCTCGGTCGACTGCACGACCTGGACGTGGCAGGACGACCGAACACCCTCACCGTGCTGGCGGCCCTGGCCGCCGTGACCGAACGGATCGGCCTGGTCGGGACCCTGTCCTCCACCTTCAACGAGCCCTACGACCTCGCCAGGCAGTTGGCGACGGTCGACCACCTGTCCGACGGTCGGGCCGGTTGGAACGTGGTGACCAGTTCGGATGCCTTCCACGGAGCCAACTTCCGGCGGGGCGGATACCTCGACAAGGCGGACCGGTACACCCGGGCAGCCGAATTCGTCGCTGCCTCGCGGCGGCTCTGGGACAGCTGGTCGGCTGATGCGCTGGTGGGGGATCAGCCGACCGGCGCCTTCCTGTCGGACCCGGACATCGGTCGGTACACCTTCGGCGGTGAGCACTTCGACATCGCCGGACGGTTCACCGTGCCGAGGAGTCCCCAGGGGCATCCGGTGCTGGTACAGGCCGGCGACTCCGCCGAGGGGCGCGATTTCGCCGCCAGGACGGTGGACGTGGTCTTCTCCGCCCATGCCGAGCTGGAGCCCGCCCGGAGCTTCTACGCCGATGTCACCCGACGGGTCGTCGCTGCGGGCCGGAACCCGGACAGTGTGCTCGTGCTGCCGGGGGCCGGATTCGTCCTGGGCGACAGCACCTCCGATGCCCGGGACCGGGCGCGGGAGGTCGCCCTGGCCCAGGTCGGCCCGGAGACCGCCCGCGCCCAGCTCGAGCAGGTGTGGGGTGCCGAACTGCCGGACCTGGATCCGGACGGACCGGTACCCGCGCCGCCGACCAGCCATGACACCACCATCCGGCTCGGCCAGGCCCGCCACGCGATCGACCCGTTGGCCCAGGCCCGTCGGTGGTACGACCGCGCGACGACCGAGGGACTCACCGTACGGGAACTGGTGATCGCCGAGACCACCCGGCACACCTTCGTCGGTACGGCCGCCGAGGTCGCCGGACAGATCGATCACGCCGTGCAGACCGAGGCCGCCGACGGGTACATCCTGTCGGGCCACATCACCCCGACCGGTCTGGACGAGTTCGTCGACACCGTGGTGCCGGAACTGCAGGACCGCGGGGTCTTCCGCACCGAGTACGAAGGCACGACCTTGCGGGACCATCTCGGTCTCGGAGCGCCGACCGCCACCACCCTCCCCACGGACCGTACCGCCGTGTCCCGTCCCACCGTCGTTGGAGCCACCGCATGAAGTTCCTCGGAATCACCTTGATCAACCACACCCCTCATCCGCTCACCGGGGATCTGCCCTCGACCACCGCCAGGTTCGACGAGGTGGTTGAGAACGCCGTCCTGTTCGAGGAACTCGGATTCGACGGGTACGGCGTCGGCGAACGTCACCATGCCCCGTTCATCTCCACGGCCCCGCCGATCGTGCTCAGCCACATCGCCGCCCTCACCTCCAGGATCCGGTTGTTCACGGCGGTGACCCTGCTCTCGGTCCTCGACCCGGTCCGGGTGGCGGAGGACTACGCCACGCTCGACCACCTGTCCGGAGGTCGGCTCGAGCTCATCATCGGCAAGGGCAACGGGCCGGAACAGGCCGAGTTGTTCGGCATCACCCGCGACGAGCAGTGGGACACGATCCGGGAGAACTACGAACTGCTGCACCGGCTCTGGACCGAGGAGAAGGTGACCTGGTCACCGACCGCGAAGGGGATCAGACAGTCCCCGTTGGTCGAGGCCACCACCTGGCCGCGGACACTCCAGGCACCGCCGCGGGTCTGGCACGGCAGCGCGACCTCCAAGGACTCGGTCGACCTGGCCGCCCGCCACGGGGATCCCATCTTCTCCGCCAATGTCACGAACCCGATCGAGCCGTACGCCGAGCTCGTCGCCTACTACCGCGAGCGATGGGAGGCGTACGGCCGTGATCCGCGGGACGCGACCGTGGGGGCAGGCTCGGCGGGCCACTACACGGCTCGCACCTCCCAGGAGGCGGCACAGGTGTTCCGGCCCATCTTCCGTGCCCAGCAACAACAGTTCGCCGCCCTCGGTGTCCCACCGGTGTTCACCGACTTCGAGGACTACCTCGAGCGCAGCTCGGCGTTGATCGGCAGTCCCGAGCAGATCATCGACAAGGTCCACCGCTACCACGAGCGTTTCGGACACACGGTCCTGCATGTGACGGCCGATGCCGGTGGTCTGACCGAGGACCAGCACCGGGACAGTCTCGAGCTGTTCCAGGCCGAGGTGGCATCGGTGCTGCGCACCGAGATCCCCGATCCGGTCTGGCCGGCCCCGATCAGTCAGGCGAACCGCCGGAAGTCCTTCCGGTGACCGCGCGCCGAGTTCCGCTGTCGGTGCTCGACCTGGTGCCGGTGACCTCGGGCACCTCGCCGGGCGACGCCCTGGGCGACACCCTCAACCTGGTACGCAATGTCGAGGCCGCGGGCTACCACCGTTACTGGTTCGCCGAGCACCATTTCAACGACGGGGTCATCGGTTCCGCACCCGCGCTGCTGATCGCGCTGGCGGGGGCGGTGAGCAGCCGGATCCGCCTCGGATCCGGCGCGGTCCAGCTCGGCCATCGGACCGCGCTGTCGGTGGCCGAGGAGTTCGGGCTGCTCTCGATCGCCTTCCCCGGTCGGATCGACCTCGGACTCGGCCGCTCCGGCGGCGCATCGCCGGCCGCCCCGGCACCCGAGCGGACCTCGTACACCACCCCCGAGGGGCTGCTGATCCCGCCGGCCTTCACCCGCTGGGACCGGTTGCTCGGATCACCCAGGTTCACCGCCTACCGGGACCTGCTGGTCTGGCCCGGGGCGGAGAACGTCGACTACGACGAGCAGGTCGGCACGGTCATCGACCTGTTGACCGGGAAGCACACCACCGACGGGGGCGTGGATCTCGCGGTCCCGGCCGCCCCGGTCGGGCAGGAACCGCAGGTCTGGATCCTGGGTTCGGGTGCCGGGGTCTCGGCCACGACGGCCGGCCGTCGTGGGCTGCCCTTCGCCGCCAACTATCACGTCGCGCCGTCGTCGGTCCTGGAGGCCGTGCGGGCCTACCGTGAGTCGTTCGTGCCCTCGCCCCGGTCCGAGAAACCGTGGGTGCAGGTCTCGGTCGATGTCGTGGTGGCCGACTCCGATTCGGCTGCAAGGACTCTCGCCGCCGGGTATGCCCCGTGGGTGCACAGCATCCGATCCGGCCAGGGGGCCATCAACTATCCGACACCGGCCGAGGCCGCGGAGTTCCGCACCACCGCCGAGGACCGGGAGCTGGTGGCCGACCGGGTCGACACGCAGTTCGTCGGCTCGCCGAAGACCGTGGTGGAGAAGCTGGAGGTCCTGCAGCGGGCCACCGGGGCGGAGGAACTGCTGATCACCACCATCACCCACGACCACACCGACCGGGTCCGCAGCTACGACCTGCTCGCCCAGGCCTGGGGACCGTGATGGGCGGTTATCTCGCGCGGCGTCTCGGGCAGGCGGTGCTGGTGCTCTGGGCGGCCTACACGGTCTCGTTCCTGGTGCTCTACGCCCTGCCCGGCGACGCGGTGGACACCCGTCTCGGTGCGGACTCCGGGAGCGACATCACCCCTGAGCAGATCGCCGCCCTCAAATCCGACTACGGACTGGACCGCCCGTTGGTGATCCAGTACCTCACCCAGCTCGGCCGTGCCCTCGGCGGGGACCTGGGCCGCTCCTTCGACAACGGCAGGCCGGTGACTTCGCTGATCGCGGAGGGCCTTCCGGCCACGCTGGCCATCGCCGGTGCCGCCCTGGTGATCTCGGTCCTGGCCGGGGGCGGTCTCGCCCTGCTGGCCGCGGGAACACGTCACCGCCGGTTGTCCCGATTCCTGCTCAACCTGCCGCCGCTGGGTGTGGCGGTGCCGGGATTCTGGGTGGGACTGTTGTTGTTGCAGCAGTTCTCCTTCCGGCTGCCGATCTTCCCCGCCCTGGGCAACGAGGGCCTGCGCAGCATCGTCCTGCCGGCGATCACGCTGGCCCTGCCGACCTCGGCGATGATCGCCCAGCTGCTCGCCAAGAGCCTGTCCCAGTCCCTCGCCGAGCCGTACGCCGACACGGCGCGGGCGAAGGGTGCCTCCCGGTCCCGGGTGTTGTTGCGGCATGCGCTGCGCAACGCCACCCTTCCCGCCCTGACCGTGGCGGGACTGTTGACCGGCCAGCTGCTCTCGGGGTCGGTGGTGGTCGAGACCGTTTTCTCCCGCACCGGTCTCGGTCGGTTGACCGCCACGGCCGTGTCGGCCCAGGACACCGCGGTGGTCCAGGGTCTGGTGATCTTCGGTGCGCTGGTCTTCGTGCTGGTCAATCTCCTCGTCGACCTGCTCTACCCGGTCCTCGACCGCCGCATCCTGCGCACGACCCCACGGATTCTCATCACGGCGGAAGGCCGAACATGACGATCTCGACAGCGATACCCGAAGGTGCGGAGCACCTGTCGACGCCTCCGGCCGAGGACTTCCGCCGGCTCGCGACGGCGGCCGGCTCGCCTCCGGACACCACCGACGTCCGTGCCGGCACCTGGACCACCACCGAACGGGTCCGCCGCCGACTGGGCGACCTGATCCGCCGCCCCGGGCTGCTGCTGGCGATCGGGTGGACGGTGTTCGTCACCCTCGCGGCCTTCGTGCCGAACCTGATCTCCTCGGTCGATCCGCTGCGGGCCGTGCCGTCGGCCAAACTGCGGGCACCCTCCTGGGATCATCCGTTCGGCACCGACCAGCTCGGCCGTGACCTGTTCTCCCGGGTGATCCACGGTGCGGGCCTGTCCCTCGGGGCCGCCCTGATCGCCGTCGCGGTCGGGTTGGTCGCAGGCACGGTGATCGGGCTGGTGTCCGGGTTCCTCCGTGGTTGGGTGGACGGCCTGCTGATGCGGGCCGTCGACGTGCTGCTGGCCATCCCGGGGCTGCTGCTCTCCCTCGCCCTGGTGACCGCCCTGGGCTTCGGCACGGTGAAGGTGGCGATCGCCGTGGGTATCACGAGTGTCGCCGCCTGTGCGCGGATCATGAGGTCGGAGGTGCTGCGGGTCAGGGAGAGCGCCTACATCGAGGCGGCGACCGCCGGGGGTGCCCGTCGTTCCCGGGTCCTGTGGCGGCACCTGCTGCCGAACGCGGGTGGCCCGGTGCTGGTGCTGGGAACCCTGGAGATCGGCACCGCGATCCTGGCGGTGTCGGCCTTGAGCTTCCTGGGTTACGGGGCGGTTCCGCCGACCCCCGAATGGGGTTCCCTGGTTGCCGGTGGCCGTGACTTCCTCGGCACCTCCTGGTGGCTCACCACCATGCCCGGTCTGACGATCGCGGCGACCGTACTGGCCGTCGGCCGGATCTCACGGGCACTCGGCGGACAGGACGGGGAAGTTCGATGAGCGGGTCGACGCCACAGGCCGACGGACCACTGCTGGAGATCACCGACCTGGCGGTGCGCTACCGCGGCAGACACGGGTACGTCGATGCCGTCCGCGGGGTCGACCTGGTGGTCGCGCGCGGGGAAACCGTTGCCCTCGTGGGTGAATCGGGCTCGGGGAAGTCCACCACCGCATTGTCGGTGATCGGGCTGCTGTCCACCCAGGCCGAGGTCTGGCGGGGCCGGATCGGCTTCGGTGGCGAGGACTTGCGGGTGGTCTCCCGGCGTCGCCGCGCCGCCCTGCTGGGGCGTGAGATCGGTTTCATCCCACAGGATCCGACCGTCTCCCTCAACCCGGTCAAACGGATCGGCGACCAGGTGGCCGAGGTGCTCCTGATCCACGGCGTCACCGATCGTGCGGGTGCCGCCGAGCAGGCGGTGACGGCCTTGGCCGCAGCCGGTATCGACCACCCGGAGATCCGGGCGCGGCAGTACCCGCACGAGCTCTCCGGCGGTATGCGCCAACGGGTGTTGATCGCGATCGCGCTCGTGGCGGGACCGTCCCTGGTGATCGCCGACGAGCCCACCAGTGCACTGGACGTCACCGTCCAGCGGCAGATCCTGGACAACATCGGCGAGCTGACCCGATCGGCCGGGACCGGGGTGCTGCTCGTCACCCACGATCTCGGGGTGGCCGCCGACCGGGCGGACCGGATCGCCGTCATGTCCGAGGGGCGGATCGTCGAGGTGGGAACACCGTCGGTGATCCTGGGTGATCCCGAGCATCCGTACACCCGCTCGTTGATCGCGGCGGCCCCGAGCCTGCAGGCCGGTCGTCGGCACCATCGCACCGCCGGGGTCGAGGTGGGTCGACCGTTGCTGGAGGTGACCGGCCTGACCAAGGAGTTCGCCTTGCCCGGGACCCACGGGCAGGTGCTCCGGGCCGTCGACGGGGTCGATCTGCGGCTCGGACGTGGCGCCACCCTGGGGGTGGTGGGGGAGTCCGGTTCCGGGAAGTCCACCACGGCCCGGCTGGCCCTGCGACTGCTCGCCCCGGATGCCGGCCGGATCGTGTTCGACGGCGAGGACATCACCGACCTGACCGGTGAGCGCCTGCGGCAACTGCGCCGCCGGATCCAGTTGGTGCAGCAGAACCCTTACGCCTCATTGAATCCGCGGCTGACGGTGGGTGCGATCATCGCCGAACCCCTGGCCTCCTTCGGCACCGGCCGACGGGCCGGACGGGCCCGCGCCGCCGAACTGCTGGACCTGGTGGTCCTGCCCGCCGCGGTGATCCACCGTCGCCCGCACGAGCTCTCGGGCGGCCAGCGTCAGCGGGTGGCGATCGCCCGGGCGCTGGCACCGCGGCCGGACCTGGTGGTGCTCGACGAGCCCGTCTCCGCCCTGGACGTACGGGTCCAGGCCCAGATCCTCGACCTGCTGGCCGATCTGCAGGGCGAACTCGGGGTCGGCTACCTGTTCATCTCCCACGATCTGGCGGTGATCCGGCAGATCGCCGACACGGTGGCCGTCATGTTGGCCGGCCGGGTGGTCGAGACCGGCGTCACGGAGGATGTTTTCGACCGGCCGCAGCACGACTACACGCGTCGGCTGCTCGCGGCCATCCCCGGCCGGCACGTCGTGGGATCGGGAACATGATCGCCCGCCTCGCCCGCTGGGGCCGCCGGGGCCTGGAAACCCTCGGTCGTGCCCTCGCGCCGGCACCGGTTCCCGGTCCGTCCGCCGAGCACCCGGCAGATCCCGGCGATGAGCGATGTCCGGCCACCTGCGCCGTACCCCGATCCGCCCACCACCCCCGTCTCGTCACATCCGACACCTGTTCCCAAGGAGATCCACACCGTGAAGTTCACCCGTACCGCCCCGCGAACCGGCGCGACCGCGTCCGGCCGCGGCATTCTCACCGCATCCCTGGCCGGCCTGGCACTGCTCCTCGCCGCCTGCGGCAGCGACAGCAGCAACGCTGACACCAGCACCAAGGCCCCTACCCAGGGCACCGATCCGGTGAGCCTGGCCGCCGGTTCCGCCACCGGGACGCCCACCGCGGACACGGCGGCACCGGTGGCGGGGGGCACCTTGACGTTCGCCGTGGCCAACGACCCGATCAGCCTGAATCCCAGCTCCACCGGCAGCGGCAACGACACCCTGTACGTCACCCGCCAGCTGTTCGACTCGCTGACCGAACAGGATCCGGCCACCGGGGACGTCATCCCGTGGCTCGCGAAGTCGTTCAAGGCCTCCGACGACGCCAAGTCCTTCGAGTTCACCCTCCGTCCGGGGGTGACCTTCTCCGACGGGACACCGCTCACCGCCGCCTCCGTCAAGGCCACCTTCGACGACATCAACACCGCCGGTGCGAAAGCGGCGAGCGCGATCGTCGCCCTGGCCGGGTACACCGAGACCGAGGTGACCGGCGATCTGACCTTCACGGTCAAGTTCTCCGAGCCCAACGGCTCCTTCCTGCAGGCGACCTCGGCCATCGCCCTGGCCCCGGTGGCCGCCAGTACGCTGGCGATCCCCTACGACGACCGGGCCTCCGGGGTCGGTGTGGTCGGCACCGGGCCGTTCACCCTCGACCACTACACCAAGAACAACGAGGTGGTCCTGAAGAAGCGGACCGGCTACAACTGGGGTCCGGCCGACCGCACCAACACCGGTGAAGCCCACCTGGACCAGGTCGTGTTCAAGATCGTGCCCGAGTCGGGGGTCCGCACCGGAAGCCTGGAATCCGGCCAGGTACAGGTGATCGGCGGTGTTGCTCCGCAGGACATCTCAGGTCTCAAGGACAGCGGGTTCGGTCTGGTGGTCCGGCCGAACCCCGGCCTGACCTTCGGGTTGACGGCGAACGTGAGCCGGCCGATCGTGGGCGATCTCGCGGTGCGGCAGGCGATCGCCCATGCCGTCAACGCCACCGACGTGCGCGATACCGCGCTCAACGAGTACTTCAAGGTGGCCACCAGCTCCCTCGCGGCGAACACCCCCGGCTGGGCCGACCAGAGCGCGTTGATCAGTTTCGATCCGGAGAAGTCCAAGGCACTGCTGGACGCGGCCGGCTGGGTGCCCGGTCCGGACGGCATCCGGGCGAAAGACGGTGTGCCGCTGCACCTGTTGACCGCCTACATCTCGAACTTCGGTCCGAACCAGACCGCCTTGGAACTCGTGCAGCAGGAACTCAAGGACGTCGGCATCGACGTCGAGCTGTGGACCGGCACCGTGCCGGACCTGCTTGCGGGACAGCAGGAGGGAAAGTTCGACCTGATCTGGGGCAACAGCTCTCGCGCCGACGGTGACGTGCTCCGGACGACCTTCTCCTCGGTCGCCTCCAACTACTACAAGATCGACGACAAGGAACTGGACGCCGCGCTGATCGGTCAGCAGTCCACCGCCGACCCGGCCAAGCGCAACGCCTTCCTGGCCACGGCCCAGAAGATCCTGGTGGAGAAGGCGTATCAGGTTCCGGTGCACGAGTTGACCACCGTGCTCGGCACCGCCAAGAACGTCCACGGTGTGGTGCTCGGCGCCGATTCCCGGCTCTCCCAGCTGACGGACGCCTCCATCGGCTGACTCGAGCGGTCGGACGACAGGTCCGTCATCAGGGGTACGGCAAGGGCCCCCAGGCTGTACGCCTGGGGGCCCTCGTCGTGTTCCCTGCTACCGCCGATGGTTCATCGGGTGGGTGCGTTTCTCGGGGTCAGTGCTGGGTGGTGCGGTGGAGGAAGGCTGCGGTGGTTTGGCGGTCGGTGGTGGCGAGGGGGCGGTAGGTGTTGTTGTCGAAGCCGTTGGTGATGCCGGTGTTTTTGGCCCAGGTGATTTCGGCGCAGAAGGGGTGGGTGGTGGTGATGTCGGTGAAGGGTTTGGTGGTGCAGGGGGGGGGGGTGGTGTGGGGGTTGTTGGCGCGGTAGAGGAACGCGGCGATGGCTTGGCGTTGGATCTTGTCGGCGGGGTGGAAGGTGCCGTCGGGGTAGCCGGTGGTGATGCCGGTGTTTTTGGCCCAGGTGATCTCGGCGCAGAAGGGGTGGGTGGTGGGGATGTCGGTGTAGGGCTTCGTGGTGCAGGCCGGGGGGGTGGTGCCGGGGTTGGCCTGGCGGTAGAGGAACGCGGTGATGGCCTGGCGTTCCACGGGTGCACCGGGGCGGAAGGTTCCGTCGGTGTAGCCGGTGGTGATGCCGGTTCCGGCGAGCCATTGGACGTCGGTGTAGAACTGTCCGGTCGGGGGGTAGTCGGTGTAGTAGAGGTTCACCGGGGTGGGCGTGGAGGTGGATCCGGCGAGGACGTCGTTGCCGGAGTAGGCCGCGGTGAGGGTGGTGGCACCGGTGGGCAGCCCGGTCAGGGGAACGGTGACGGTGGTGGTGCCGGTGGTGCTGGTGACCGGGGTGGTGGCGATGACGGCCCCGTTGTTGGTGATCGTCACGGTGCCGGTCAGGGCGGGGTAGTCGGTGGTGACCTTCACGGTGGCGGTGAGGTCGGTGCCGGCTTTGGCGGTGGTCTGGTCGAGGGTGAGGTCGGTGGTGGTGGTTTTCTTCTCCCGCCGCAGGGTGACCTGGTCGACGAGGGAGTTGACCGGTTTGGCGGTCCCGTTGGCCTGGGAGCGCAGGGTTTTGACCTTCAGGGAGGTGTCGGTGACCTCGATGGCGGTGTAGTTGCGGACCTTTTCCTGGTTGGCGGCCGAGAGCCACCAGAACCCGGAGGTTTGCAGGTCGTAGTACTTGGATCCGGAGGCGGAGTTCGCGGTGAGGTAGAGGACGCCGCCGGGGCCGGCGGTGACGGTGTCGGCGCCGGCGATCTCGGCGGGGTCGGCTTTTTGCCCGTTCTTGATCAGGTAGGTGCGGGCGTAGGAGTGGTCGTGGCCCTGCAGGACGAGGTCGATGCCCAGTTCGGAGATCACGGTGGGCAGGTTGTTACGGCGGTCCAGGACGTCACTGTCGGTGGCGTGGGGGCCGGGGGAGTAGATGGAGTGGTGGAAGGCGAGCATCTTCCATTTGGCTTTCGCGCCGTGGTCGGCGATGACTTGGCGCATCCAGTTGATGTGGGAGGTGAAGTTACGGCTGTTGGAGTTGATGTTGAGGAAGAGGACGTCTTTGTAGATGTACCAGTAGTCCCCGCCGGCGGCGGTGCCGGTGCCGGGGCCGGCGGTGCGGTCGGTGTTGGGGGTGTTGAAGTGTTGTTCGTAGGCTTTGGAGCCGACGTCGTGGTTGCCGTTCGTGGCCACGAAGGGGATCTGGCGGAGCAGGTCGGACTGCAGGAACGCGGCGTACTGGGGTTCGTTGGTGGCGGTTTCGACCTGGTCGCCGGAGGAGAAGAGCATTTCGGCGTTCGGGTAGGAGGCGGTGGCCACGTTCAGGGTGTCGGCCCAGCCGGCGGCATCGCCCGCGACGTTGCCGGAGGACCCGATCTGGGGGTCGCCGAAGAACAGGAAATCGAAGTCACCGCTGAAGGACCGGGTCCGGAAGGTGTACGAGGGGGACCAGTTCCCGGCCGCACCGACCCGGTAGGTGTAAGAGGTGTTCTCCTTCAACCCGGTGACCGTGGCGAACCGGTTGTATTCACCACTGGTCGTCGGGCCGCCGGTGGCGGCGAAGGAGGTCGCGGAGGCCGGGAAGACGCCGCCGACCACGGAGGCCGTCTCGGCCAGCTGCGCCACCTGGGCGGTGTCGGTCGAGGAGTACCAGGCGAGGTTGCGCTCGGCCTGGGTGGACCCGACGTGCAGGTTGAGGTCGCTGATCGTGGTGACGGGCTCGGGCACCGTCACGGTCGGGACCAGGGACACGAAGTTGAGGTAGATGTCCGAGCTCGAGGCGCGGTCCTGGTACAGGGCGACCGAGACGGTGTTCTTGCCGACCTTGAGTCCGCTGCTGGAGATCTGGGCCGTGGCGGTCTGCGGGTCGCTCTGGCCCGAGCCGGCGTACTGGAGGTTCTGGGTGACGCGGCTGTCGTCCAGGCCGGCCACCTTCGCGCCGTTGAGGTAGATGACCACACCGTCGTCGTAGACGACAGTGGCGGCCAGGCCGGAGATCTCGGCCACCTGGGCGGCGGTCAGGTCGAAGCTGGTGCGGAAGAAGAAGGTCGGCACATCGGTGGTGGTGCCGGGGATGTACTGGGTCAGCAGGGTGTTGACAGGGAAGTTCGCCCCGATGCCGGTCGCCAGGCCGTTCTTGGCGCCGAAGGCACCCTTGCCCGACTTCCAGTTGGTCTGCGGGAAGTCCGTGGTGGTCCAGATCGCCGGGTTGGCGTTCGTCCCGGCCGGATCGGTGTTGTCCTCCAGGTAGGACCACGTCGTATCGGCGGTGGTGATCAACGGTGTGCCTGCGACAGCGGCGCCCTCGGCCGCAGCGGTCGCGGGGGCCGGAACCAACAGACCGCCGACGGCAACAGCGGCGGCCGCGAGGATCGCGCCGAACTTCCTGCGGCGGTGAGCCGGTAGAGCTGATGTGCCTTGCATGGAATTCCCTTGTTCGAATGGTGGCCGCAGCACTGCCGTGGTCGCGCAAGACCGCGGCAACGGACCCGACCGGTGGGGTGGGGGGTGACCTCGGGCGGTGTGTGAGGCGCGCGTGAGTCAATCCAGTACGTAAGCGCCCCAACCTGTTCCGGGAATGGACGCCCTGCCAACGGAAGGTGAACACCTTTCCGTCACGCCACGTCAGCGACCTCGGAGGTGGCGCAGCTCACGTCCTCGGATGCACGTTCCTTCTGGTTCGGCGCGCGCCGAACCAGGCTCGGCGCACCGTGCCGGAGGCATCGGTCCCGACCCGGTGCGCGGGAAGAGGGCGCGACCTGCGAGTAGCGTCAGGGCGAGCGTCACCCGCCGGTGCGCGGGCGAAGTGCAACGCAAGTGGAGGCCTTGGTGCGGCTCGGTGTTCTGGACGTCGGCTCGAATACCGTGCACCTGCTGGTGGTCGACGCCCATCGCGGGGCTCATCCGGAACCGCTCACCTCGCACAAGACCGCCCTCCGGCTGGCCGAGCACATCGATGCCGACGGCCGGCTGAGCGAGGAGGGGACGCAGGCGCTGATCGAGGCGGTCGGCACCTCGGCCCTGGCCGCCGCCCGGGCCGGTTGTGACGAACTGCTGGCCTTCGCGACCTCGGCCGTGCGGGATGCGACGAACGCCGCCGAGGTCCTCGCGGAGGTCCTGGCGCTGACGGCGGTGGACCTGCGGGTCCTCCCCGGCGAGGACGAGGCGCGGCTGACCTTCCTGGCCGTCCGGCGCTGGTTGGGCTTCTCCGCGGGCACCCTGCTGGTGCTCGACATCGGCGGCGGATCCCTGGAGATCGCGGCCGGTCCCGACGAGGAACCCGATCTCGCCCTGTCGATCCCGATCGGCGCCGGTCGGATGTACCGCCGCGCCGGGATGCAGGACCCGCCGACCCAGGCCGAGGTGAACCTGCTGAGCCTGGAACTGGAGAAGGCCCTCGCCCCTGTCAGTCGCCGGATCGTCAAGGCCGGGCCGTTCGACCGGGTCGTCGGCACCTCCAAGACCTTCCGCACCATGGCCCGGCTGACCGGGGCCGCGCCGTACTCGGCCGGCCCGCGGGTGCACCGGGAACTGACCTCCACCGGCCTCGAGCAGGCCATCGGATTCATCTCCCGGATCCGGGCGGAGGATCTCGCGGGCCTCGGTGGTGTGTCCCCGGACCGGGCACCCCAGCTGACCGCCGGGGCACTGATCGCGCGCGCCGCCATGTCGGCCGCCGGGGTGCAGGCGGTGGAGATCTGCCCGTGGGCACTCCGCGAGGGCGTGATCCTGCGTCGTCTGGACCAGTTGGCGCTCGGCCAATGAGCGAACCGGCCGAACACCGCGCCGCCCCGGCTGCCGCGGGTGGTGGATCGTCGCGGTGTCCGATCGGGCTGTCCACCGCCTCGGTCTACCCGGAGCCGACCGCCGTGGCCTTCCGCCGGGCGGCCGAGCTGGGGTACGACGGGGTCGAGGTGTTCGTCTGGACCGATGACGTCTCCCAGAGCGCCCAGGCCCTGGCCGACCTGGTGCAGACCTACCAGGTACCGGTGCTCTCGGTGCATTCCCCGTGCGTGTTGATCACGAGCCGGGTCTGGTCGACCGATCCGCTGGTGAAACTGGCCAGGTCGGTGGAGATGGCGGAGGAGTTGGGGGCCACCGCGGTCGTCACCCATCCACCCTTCGTCTGGCAGCGTTCGGCAGCGGCGAACTTCACCGCCTCGGTGGCCGAACTGCAGTCCCGGACGGACGTCCGGATCGCGGTCGAGAACATGTTCCCGGCCCGCCTGCGTGGATCGGCCGTGTCCACCTACCGCCCGCACTGGGACCCGTCGGTCGGTGACGGCCACCGCTGGTACACCCTGGACCTCTCGCACACGGCGACCTCGGAGTCCGACGCCCTCGCCATGTTCGACCGGATGGGCGCACGTCTGGGTCATCTCCATCTCGCCGACGGCACCTCCTCGGCCTCGGACGAGCACCTGGTTCCCGGGCGTGGTGGACAGCCCTGCTCACAGATCCTCGAACGGATCTCGGCCGGCGGGTTCGACGGCGCCGTCATCGTGGAGGTCTCGACCCGCAAGGCCGACCCGGCCCAACGCGAGGAGGACCTGGTCGAGGCCCTGTCCTTCGCCCGGTTGCATCTGGCGAGCTGACACGGGGCGCAGGGCCCGCAGAACGGAGCCCCGCCTCGGACCTGCCACACTGGACGGGTGCAGCGTTCCGAGGCCTCGGCCATCCTGGGTGTTCCCGCGGATGCGTCCTCGGCCCAGGTCAACGCCGCCTACAAGACCCGCTCCCGGCTGCTGCACCCCGACCGGTTCGCCCAGGCGAACCCGGCGGACTACGCGGCGGCCACCGAGGAACAGGCGCGGGTGAACGCCGCCCGCGACGTCCTGCTCGGCCCGGACCGGGGGCAGCCGGGGCAGGCAGCAGGCTCGGCGCAGACCCGGCAGTACAGCGCAGCCGCCCTCCGGGCCGCGCGGCCCCACTTCGCCGCCGCCGAGAAACTCCAGGACCGGGCCCGGCAGCTCAACCGGATGGCCACCTGGGTGGGGGCACCGTCCCTGGTGATCTTCGTCCTCTCCTTGTTCGCCCACGGCGCGGTCCCGCCCTTCGCCCGGACGATCCTGATCGTGAGTGTCTTCGGCTCCTTCCTCGCCGCCGGCCGGGCCCGCAGCAGACAGGCGTCGGCCGTGCGGAGGATCCAGCAGGGCCAGCAGATCCTGGACCGCGACGGCCGGGGCTGACCGACACACGGGAATCGCGCTGCCCCGCCACCTGCGCAAATTCCGCGGCGGTGCGAGGTTTGCTAGGTTCTGCGCCAGGGAACCGCTCAAAAAGCTGGGCAGACCATCCCTGAGTAGTAGATGAGACGTATCTGTCGATGAGCAGTGCAGAGTTCAGTGAGTTCGCCGAGGCCCTGGCAGAGGAAACCAGGCGGGCGATGGCCAAGGACGACTTGGATGCGGCGATGCCGTTGGTGGTGCAGGTGGCCATCGACACCGGGCTCGCCGATTTCGCCGGTGTCACCCAGCGGGTCGACAACGGTCGGTTCGAATCGGTCGGGGTGACCGATGATCTGGTGCAGAAGGCCGATCTTCTCCAGTACCAGCTGCAGGAGGGCCCCTGTGTGCGTGCCTCCTACGTGGACGGGAATCTGTTCAGCGCCGAGGTGGCCACCGACCCGCGGTGGCCCCGCTGGGGACCGGCTGCCCAGGCCCTGGGTATCGGCAGTGTGTTGAGCGTCCACCTGTACACCGACCGCATCGCGATGGGGGCGTTGAACCTCTACTCGATCGAGCGGCGTGAGTACAGCGCCCACGAGCTCTCCCTGGCCCAGCTGATCGGTGCCCACGCCTCGGTGGCCCTTGCCCACTTCCGGGGTGAGGAGAACCTGTGGCGCGCGATCGACTCCCGCCATCAGATCGGTGTCGCCCAGGGGATCCTGCGGCACCAGTACAAGGTCACGGCCGAACAGGCGCTTGCCCTGCTGACGCGGGTGTCCCAGCGACGCAACGTCAAGGTCCATCTGCTGGCCGGTGAGGTCATCCGGTCGAATGACGGGGCCGTGCTGATCGGGCCCGATCCCGAGTAGCGGCGGTCTCCCGGTCCCCGTCCTGCGGCGGGACATGCGCAGTTGTGAACGTTCCCACCTGCGCATATCCCGCCGCAAGGTGTCAGCGGGTGAGCGCCCCGGGGCCCTCGTCGACCGGCAGGCCGTCCCGGACGGCGGCGGCCGCGGCCCCGCACTTGACGTCGGCGAGCTCGTTCAACAGATGCCCCCGGTGGCCGCGGACGTGCTCGAACGTCACATCCCGCCCTTCCAGCAGGAAGGCGATGTACTTGATCAGGTCCTGGTTGGCCACCTCCTTCTTGGCCGAGTTCTTCCAGTTGTTCTTGATCCAGTTGGGCAGCCACTCGGTGAGGCATTTGATGGAGTAGAGACTGTCGGACTGGATCAGCAGCGGTTGATCCGGGAAGGCCCGCACGGCCTCGCCGATGGCCTGGAGCTCCATCCGTTGGTTGGTGGTGGAGGGGTTGCCGCCCGCCGCCCAGTGGTCGGCGGAGATCACCCAGGCCCATCCGCCGGCGCCCCCGGGGTTGGACAGGCACGAGCCGTCGGTGGCGATGGTCAGGCGGGGTGGCGAAGAGGTCACCGGGAAAGTCTAGAGTCGCTCCGTCCATCATGACTTGTTCTAGTTCAATTAGAACTATAGGATCAAGACGTGCTCCTCTCCATCGACCCCACCAGCAACGAGCCGCTGTTCGCCCAGCTCGAGGCCTCCGTGCGTTCGCAGATCGCCGGAGGTCGGATCCAGCCGGGTGAACGGCTCCCCGCCGCTCGCGAGGTCGCCGCATCACTGCAGGTCAATGTGCATACCGTGTTGCGGGCCTACGCCGAGCTGCGGGACGCCGGGCTGATCGAACTGCGCCGTGGACGTGGCGCGGTCGTCACCGCGAACGCCCTCGACCGGGCGACCCTGCACGCCGCCGTCGCCCACGCGGTCAGCACGGCACGGGATCTGGGCATCGGGCAGACCGAACTCATCGACGCCGTCCGCCGGCACTACACCGGCACCACCGAACAGGAAGGTTGACCACCATGTCCCACCCGAGAATCACCTCCTGGTCGCTGGTGGTCGGGCTGCCGCTGGTGTGCTGGGCCGTCGCGGTCCTGATCGGCCTGGGCTGGCGGGACGACCTTCCCGACCCGCTGGCCGTGCATTTCGGTCTGACCGGCACCCCTGACGGCTACGCCTCCCTCGGTGGTCAACTGCTGGTCTTCTCCCTGCTCGTCGTCGGGCTGGTCGCCCTGTTCGCCGTCCTCGGGGCACCCTCCTCCCGACCTCCGGCCATCCGCCGGGCGGCCGCCGGGCTCTCCACCGGTATCGCGGTGTTCCTGTCGGCCCTGCACCTGATCCTGCTGGCCGAACAACGTGGTCTGGCCGATGCGAGCCAGGCGACCCTCAACCCCTGGTGGCTGCTGCCGGCCGCCGCGGCGGCGGTGCTGATCGGGTACCTCGTGAGCCTGATCGGCCGCACCACCACGGTGACCGGGTCGGCCCAGGCACCACCCCCGGAGGCGCTGCGGATCGCGCTTGCCCCCGGATCCAGGGCGGTCTGGTCCCGCTCCCAGAGCATGTCCACCGTCGGCAACACCATCCCGCTGGCCCTGGCGGCGGTGTTCGTGGTCATCGGGGTGGTCGGCCGGTTCTGGCCGCTGCTGATCGTGGCGGTGATCGTCCTTGTCCTGTTCGCGGCAATGGGTTTCTGGACCGTCACCGTCGACGACCAGGGGCTGCGGTACCGCTCGGTCCTGGGCTGGCCGCGCCGTCACGTCCCGCTGGAGCGGATCGCCGCCGCCGAGGTGATCACCGCCCGTCCGCTGAAGGACAGCGGCGGCTGGGGACTGCGCATGAACAGGGAGGGGCATTTCGGTCTCTACCTGCGGTCGGGCCCTGCGTTGCTGGTCCGGACCGTCGACGGCGGCGGAACCGTCGTCACCGTCGACGACGCCGAGACCGCGGCGGGTCTGCTCAACAGCCTGCTCGACCGGGTCCGCTGATCCCGGCCGCCCGGCCCGGGTCCCGCGGCACGACGGGATCGGGAAGTCGGATCGGGGCAGGTCCGCCCCGTAGGATGGGCGGGTGAGCCTTCATCTCTACGACACGGTGACCCGATCCGTGCGGCCGTTCGAGCCGCTTCGAGCCGGCGAGGTGTCGATGTACGTCTGTGGTGCGACGGTCCAGGCCGTCCCCCACATCGGGCATCTGCGGTCGGGTCTGGTGTTCGACGTCCTCAACCGCTGGTTCACCCATCACGGCTACGAAGTGGCCTACGTCCGCAACGTCACCGACATCGACGACAAGATCCTGCGCAAGGCCGCCGAAGCCGGTCGGCCCTGGTGGGAGTGGGCGACCACGCACGAGCGGGCCTTCACCGAGGCCTACAACACCCTCGGTTGCCTTCCCCCCTCGGTCGAGCCGCGGGCCACCGGGCACATCACCCAGATGATCTCCATGATCGGTGAGCTGATCGAGAAGGGCCATGCCTACGCCGCGGCCGGGGACGTCTACTTCGACGTCCGCTCGCTGCCCGGGTACGGCGCGCTCTCCGGCCAGAAGATCGACGAGATGACCCAGGGCGAAGGGGAGGGGGCCGGCAAACGGGACCCGGCCGACTTCACCCTCTGGAAGGGCGCCAAACCGGGGGAACCCTCCTGGGGATCCCCCTGGGGCACCGGTCGCCCCGGCTGGCACATCGAGTGCTCGGCAATGGCCCGCACCTACCTCGGATCCGCTTTCGACATCCACGGCGGTGGACTCGACCTCGTGTTCCCGCACCACGAGAACGAATGCGCCCAGTCCCATGCGGCCGGCGACCCGTTCGCAGCCCGTTGGATGCACCACCACTGGGTGACCCAGGCCGGGGAGAAGATGTCCAAGTCCCTCGGCAACACCCTGTCGGTCCCGGCGATCACCGCCCACACCCGGCCGATCGCGCTGCGGTACTACTTGATCGGGGCGCACTACCGCTCGCCGATCGAGTACTCCCCGAAGGCCCTCGCCGATGCGGTGACGGCCTTCGAACGGATCGAGGGACTGCTCGGCCGGGTGGCCGAGCGGGTCGGCGAGGTCGCGATCGGTGAGCTGCCGGCCGAGTTCGTCGAGGCCATGGACGACGACCTGGCCGTGCCCCGGGCCCTTGCCGTCATCCACGACCAGGTCCGGATCGGCAACAGCAGCCTGGCCGACGGGCGTCCCGAGGACGCCCTCGCCGCCGCCGGGGCCGTCCGCGGCATGCTGGCCGTGCTCGGGCTCGACACCCGCGACCCGCGCTGGGCGACCGCCGCGGCCGGGGACGATTCGCTGCACCGGGCGACCGACGCGCTGATCCAGGCCCTGCTCCAACAGCGGACGGCGGCCAGGGCGGCGCGGAACTTCGCCGAGGCCGACCTGATCAGGGACAATCTGGCAGCGGCCGGGTTCGCCATCGAAGACACCAGCGACGGACCGGTGTGGTCCGTCATTCCCACCAACTGATCCAGCTGACGAATCCCCTCCGGGATTCACCCCGCTCGCGAAAGTGCGCAGCGGATTTGAGTGCGACACAAGAAGAGAGCATTGACATGGCTGGTAATTCCCAGCGACGCGGTGCGGTCCGCAAGACCGGCACCAAGAAGGGTGCCGTCGTCGGCACCGGCGGCCAGCAGCGACGGGCCATCAAGGGTCGTGGGCCCACCCCCTCCGCGGTGGAGCGCCCCTACCACCCGGCCGCGAAGAAGGCGGCTGCGGCCGCCCGCCGGGACGAGAAGGGCGGCCAGCGCACCTCCTCCTCCGGGAAGATCACCGGTGGCGGTCGCCCGCCGCGCGGCAAGGGTGATCTGCCCGAGACCGTCGTCGGTCGCAACCCGGTCGTCGAGGCCCTGCGTGCCGGGGTCCCCGCGACCGCGCTGTACGTGGCCTTCGGTCTGACGGCCGACGAGCGGGTCACCGAGGCGGTGCACGAGGCCGCCGGCCGCGGGATCACCATCCTGGAGATCGGCCGCGGCGAGATGGACCGGCTGACGGCCAACGCCATCCACCAGGGTCTGGCCCTGAAGGTCCCGCCGTACGAGTACGCGCACCCGGAGGAGCTGATGGCCCGCGCCGTCGCCTCCGGCCAGCCGCCGCTCCTGGTCGCCGTCGACGGTGTCACCGATCCCCGTAACCTCGGCGCGATCGTGCGTTCGGC
Source organism: Nakamurella silvestris (assembly GCA_003576535.1). Taxonomy (GTDB): domain Bacteria; phylum Actinomycetota; class Actinomycetes; order Mycobacteriales; family Nakamurellaceae; genus Nakamurella; species Nakamurella silvestris. The sequence continues at coordinate 77,026 of QXCQ01000018.1, forward strand.
GGCTGCCTTCGGTGCCCACGGTGTGCTGGTGCCCGAGCGCCGCAGTGCCGGGATGACGGCCTCGGCCTGGCGGACCTCCGCCGGCACCGCGGCCCGTATCCCGGTCGGCCGGTGCACCAACCTGGTCCGCACCCTCAAGGACTGGGCCTCCACCGGGGCGATGATCGTCGGCCTCGACGCCGACGGCACCACCAACACCGACGATTTCGATCTGGCCACCGGCCCGCTGGTGATCGTGGTCGGCTCGGAGGGTCGTGGCCTCGCCCGGCTCACCGTCACCGTGTGCGATGCGACCATCTCGATCCCGATGGCCCGTGAGGTCGAATCGCTGAACGCCTCCGTGGCGGCCGGTGTGGTGCTGGCCGAGGTGGCCCGCCGTCGCCGCAGCCTGTAGGCAACCCGCACCTGGCGGTGCCTTTTCTGACGTTCGACCGGCGTGTCGCGTCAGAAATGGCACCGCCGGTCGCGGTTCCGGGCGGGGTCAGGCCGGGACGCTCCGCGCGGACCAACCGGCCCGGCCGCGGGCCGACCCGACCACCCGGCAGACCAGGTAGATCAGGAACGACAGGGTGGTCACGTACGGGCTGATCGGCAGCCCCGGCCCCAGGGACAGCAGGATCCCGCCGACGGCGCTGGCCACGGCGAAGACCACCGACAGGATGGTCACCTTCAACGGCGAGGCCGTCACCCGCATCGCCGCCGCCGTCGGGGTGATCAGCAAGGACAGCACCAGCAGGGCCCCGACGATCTGCACCGCCATCGCCACCGACAGGCCGAGCAGCAGCATGAAGATCGGGGAGAGCAGCCGGGTCGGAACACCCCGCGCGATGGCCACCTCGGTGTCGACCGAGGCGAACAGCAGCGGTCGCCACAACACGGCGAGGGATCCGAGCACGAGCACGGCCACCCCGGCCAGCAACCAGATCTTGGCCGATTCCACGGCGACGATCTGACCCACCAGCAGGCCGAACTTGTTGGAGCTGCGGCCCTTGTACAGCGCCAGGAACAGCACCCCCAGGCCGAGTCCGAAGGCCAGCACCACCCCGATCGAGGAGTTCCGGTCCTTGGCCCGAACGCCGAGGATGCCCAGGATCAGGGCCGCGATCACCGACCCGGCGATGGAACCGATGCCGACGTCGACACCGATCAGCAGACCCGCCGCCGCCCCGGCGAAGGAGAGTTCGGCGATGCCGTGCACCGCGAAGGTCAGGTCGCGGGCCTGGATCATCGGGCCGATGACCCCGGCGAGCAGGCCCAGGATCGCCGCGGCGACGATCGAGCCGACCACCAACGGGACCAGCCGGGAGAAGTTGTCGAAGTTGATGAAGGAGCCGATGCCGGTGGGATCGGCGGCGGCAGCGAGGTAACCGGTCACGTGTGGCTCACATCGGTCGGGTGATGGCCGTGGTCCTCGGCGCCGACGACGACTATCCGCCCACCCACGTGGATGACGTCGATCCGGGTGCCGTAGAGCTCGGTGAGGACGTCACTGGTCATCACCTCGGCCGGCGGGCCGACGCGGAACTGGCCGTCGACCAGGTAGAGCACCCGGTCGACCTTGTCCAGGATGGGGTTGATCTCGTGGGTGACGAAGACGACGGCGGCGTTGGAGGCCTTGCGGCGGGCGTCGATCAGCTCGGACACCGACCGTTGGTGGGCGATGTCCAGGCTCAACAGCGGCTCGTCGCACAGCAGCACTGCCGGGTTGGTGATCAGGGCCTGGGCGATGCGCAGCCGCTGCTGCTCGCCGCCGGAGAGCAGACCGATCGGCACATCGCCGTAGGAGCTGGCGTTCACCGAGGCCAGGGCCTCGTCGATGGTCCGGCGGCGGTTCTTGCCGCCCAGCGGCAACCCCCATTTGTGGCCGTCGAGGCCGAAACCGACGAGGTCGCGTCCGCGAACCGGCAGGCCGGGGTCGAAGGCCTTCTGCTGGGGCACGTACCCGATCCGGGTCGAGCCCCGCTTGACCGGTCGCCCGGCGATCTCCGCCGAACCCCGGTCGAGTTCCTGCTGGCCGAGCAGGACGCGGAGCAGGGAGGTCTTGCCGGAGCCGTTGGGCCCGAGCACCGCGAGGAACTCGCCCGGGGCGATGTCGAGGTCGAGGCCGGACCAGAGGGTGCGGGCACCGAAGGACAGGGTGGCATCCCGCAGACGCACGGCAGCCGTGCCGGTCGGATTCCGCCGACCGGCACGGCTGCGTTCCGGCGGGAGTTCGCCGGTGGGGACTTCGGGCATCACTTGTCCAGAGCTGCGGACAACGTGTCGAGGGTGTTGCCGATCCAGGTCACGTAGTCGGTGACTCCTTCCGGGAGGGTCTCGGTGACGCCGATGACCGGGACCCCGGCCGATTCGGCGGCGGCCACGACCTGGTCGATCACCGGACCGGAGGTCTGGGTGTTCTGGGCGAGCAGGGCGACGGTGCCACCCTTGAGCAGATCGGTGACGTCGGCGACATTCGCGACCGAGGGGTCGGTCTCGTTCTCGACGGCCTCGGAGAAGGCCTCGGGGGTGACATTGGTGATTCCGGCGTCCTGGAAAAGGTATCCGATGACGGGTTCGGTGGCGATCGCGGCGGCCCCCGGGTGGGCGGCGCCGATCGCTGCGGCCTTCCCCTTGAGCTCGGTCAGCGCGGCGGTGAAGGTCTTGGCGTTGGTGGTGAAGGTCCCCGCGGCGGCCGGATCGAGGGTGCCGAGTTCGGCGGCGATCCGGTCCCCGACCTTCATCATCGAGTCGATGTCGTAGAAGACGTGCTCGTTGAAGGAACCGTGGTCGTGGCCGTCGTCGTCGCTGTGCTCATCCGCAGTGGGGGTGCCGGTGGGGGCATCGGTGGCGGTGCCCGATTCGGCGTGGTCGCCGTCGGCGTCGAGGCCGGAGATGTCCACCGCGTTCAGGACCAGCGGTTTCGTCTTCGCCGATTCCACCAGGGTGGTGGCGAAGTCGTCGTAGCCGCCGCCGTTCATCACCAGCAGCTTGGCGTCGGAGATCTCCAGGGCGACCTCGGGAGTGGCCTCGTAGGAGTGCGGGTCGGCGGAAGGGGAGTCCAGGATCGAGGTGACCGCGACGGCGTCCCCGCCGATGGCCTTGACGACGGCCCCGTAGACGTTGGTGGTGGCCACGACGTTGATCGCCCCGGCCGGTGCGGGTGTGTCGGCACCGGCCGCTGCCGGGGTGTCCTCACTGCCACAGGCGGCGAGGAGCAGGGCGACAGAGGCGACGGTGGCCCCGAGGGCACCGCGACGGAGGGCAGGACGGGGGGCGCGGGGGGAGGACTTCATCGGGGCTCTCAATGCTCGGCGGCTAGATGCAAACGATTCTCATTTAACTCTAGCCCGAGGTCTCGTCGACGACAAACCATGAACGGCCCGGCGGAAATCTCCGCCGGGCCGTTCATGGTGTTCTGTTCCGATCTCCGGGCCCTGACGGGCCCGTTCGATCAGTTGTTCAGCAGGGCTCCGGTGCCCTCGACCGGGCCGAGGCGCAGGCCCGAGGTCGGGTCGAAGACGTGGGTGTGCTGCAGGTTGGTCACCGAGGCACGCACGGTGGAGCCGGCGTTGATCTGCACCCGGGCACCGGTACGGACGACGACGCGGGACCCGTCCGGGGCCTTGCCGTGCATGTAGGCGTCAGCGCCCAGTTCCTCGACCAGGTCGACGGTGATGGGCAGGCCTTCGCTGCCGAGGGTGAGGTCCTCGGGGCGGACACCAAAGGTCAGCTCGGTGTGTCCGGCGGCAGCGGCGTCGGCCAGGATCTTGGCCGAGAGCGGCAGGGTGATGTCGCCGAACTTCAGGCCGGTGGTGGTCAGCGGCAGGTTCGTCAGGTTCATGGCGGGGGAGCCCATGAAGCCGGCGACGAAGACGTTGGCCGGGACGTCGTAGAGGTTCCGCGGGGTGTCGATCTGCTGCAGCAGGCCGTCCTTGAGCACCGCGACACGGTGACCCATGGTCATGGCCTCCACCTGGTCGTGGGTCACGTAGACGGTTGTGGTGCCCAGGCGGGCCTGCAGCTCGGCGATGTTGGCGCGGGTCTCCACCCGGAGCTTGGCGTCCAGGTTGGACAGCGGCTCGTCCATCAGGAAGACGGAGGGCTCGCGGACGATGGCGCGACCCATGGCCACACGCTGGCGCTGGCCGCCGGACAGGGCCTTGGGCTTGCGGTCGAGGTAGCGGGTGAGATCGAGCAGGCCGGCGGCCTCCTTGACCTTGGCCGCGATGGTGGCCTTGTCGACACCGCGCAGCTTGAGCGCGAAGCCCATGTTGTCGGCGACCGACATGTGCGGGTAGAGGGCGTAGGACTGGAAGACCATCGCGATGTCGCGGTTCTTCGGGGGGACGTTCGTCACGTCGCGGCCGCCGATGAAGATCTGGCCCTCGTTGATGTCCTCGAGGCCCGCGAGCATCCGCAGGGCGGTGGACTTGCCGGAGCCGGACGGACCGACCAGGACGAGGAACTCGCCGTCGGCGATGTCCATGTTGACGCTGTCCACGGCGCGCACCGGCGGGTTACCGGGGTAGATGCGGGACGCGTTCAGGTATTTGACCTCAGCCACGGTGGTCCTTCCGTTCTTCGATGTCGGGGTCGGAGCCTGCCGCGAACGCGGCGCGGCACGGGTCGACCCCTGTCTGCCCCACCGACGTTAGAGGGTCGATCCGGCCTTGGGAAGGGTTTGCCGGAAATTTGTGGAAATCGTTTTCCAACATCAACGTTGTGCGTTTCGAGGGCCGTAGGTGAACACAGGGTGACCGGGGACCGATACCGTGGGCAGATGGAACGGATATCCCGGCGACGACCGCCGGCCACCCTGGCGTCGCTGGCTGCGGAGCTCGGGGTGTCGAGGACAACTGTTTCCAACGCCTACAACCGGCCCGACCAGCTGTCACCGCAGCTGCGCAACCGGGTCATGGAGGCCGCGCGGACACTGGGGTACCCGGGTCCAGACCCGGTGGCGCGGTCCCTGCGGACCCGCCGTGCCGGAGCGGTCGGCCTGCTGCTGACCGATCAGCTCTCCTACGCCTTCCGGGATCCGGCCGCCCTGGCCTTCCTCGAGGGGCTGACGTTGGAGTGCGACATCGCCAAGACCGGCCTGCTGCTCGTCCCGGCGAAGCCGGAGTCCGAGGACATCCTCGCCGTCTCGAGCGCTTCGGTGGACGGGTTCGTCGCCTACGCCATGCCCGACGACGACCCGCACCTGATGGCCGCTCTGGCCCGCCCCGTCCCCGCGGTCGTGTGCGACCAGCCCGACGTCGAGGGCGTCGATTCGGTCGGCATCGACGACCACGCCGCGATGCGGCAGATCGGCGAGCACCTGCTCGACCTGGGACACCGGCGGATCGGTGTGGTCTGCATGCGGCTCGGCCGGGCGGTGATGGACGGGCCGGTGGACATCACCCGCCAAGAAGGTGCCCGCTACCACGTGCAACGCAACCGGCTCGCCGGGCTCCGCGAGGCCTTCACCCGGGCCGGGGTGGCCTGGGACCGGATCCCCGTCGTCGAGCGGTTCGACAACTCCGTGGCCGCCGGGGCATCGGGGGCGGCCGAGGTGCTGAGCCTGGACCCGGGCATCACGGCGCTGGTCGCCACCTCGGACGTGCTCGCCTTCGGCGCGATGCAGGAACTGGAACGACGGCTGCAGCGGGTGCCGCAGGACGTGTCCGTCACCGGCTTCGACGGTGTGGCCGAGGCGCGGAACCGGGAACTGACGACCGTGGTCCAACCGTTCCTGGAGAAGGGCCATCAGGCAGGCAAGCTGCTGCTCGACCCCGCTCGGCGGCCGCAGGCCCGCAAGGTCATCCTGGACACCGAGTTCCTTCCGGGACGGACCACCGCGGCGCCCCCGGTCTGACCAAGGCGTTTCCCGATCCGGCGGTCCTTCCCGGGGTTTCGGGGTCTCCCGGGGTCTTCCCGGGTCAGCCGTGGTGCCGAGCTCACCAGACAGGAGTAGTCGCCGATGTCCAGTACCGTCGTCACACTCGCGGGGTCCGACCTCTCCCGCACCGGGGTCAGCGGCATCCCCACCATGCTGGTGATCGCCTCGATCGCCCTGGTGCTCGGACTGGCGGCGTTGTGGCTGGCCCGACGGCGCAAACACCGCGACGGCCGCTGAGCGGCCGCGGTCGTCTCGGGCGTCAGTAGCTGGTGATCTCGATGTCGATCCCGGTGCCCAGGATCTCGGTGGCGATCTCACGTAGCTGCGACTCGGCGAACGGATCTCCCGCTGCGGGTGAGATCAGCCGGACGCTGTTCCCCTCGGTTGTTTCGATCACGAGCCGAATGCCTGCGGCCTTGGCTGTGATCGCGAGCTGCTTCAGCAACGGCCTCAGCTCACGATCGGTGTACCTCAACTCGATCAACTCGACGGTGACACCGGCCGCCCGGGCCGACTCCACCTCCCGGTCGATCTGCCGGGCGAGGCCGGCAGGCCACTCGGATCGTCGGACGTAGAAGCTGATGGCACCGGTCGGGCCGTAGGCGGACCCGCCGTAGTACCCCCTGGTGTGCCTGGTCATCAGCTCGAAAATGCTGTCGAAGAAATGGTCGACCGGCGGTGGCGGGGTGTTGTCCTTCTCGGCGAGCAGACCGGCGAACGGGGCGCCGAAGGGGGTGAAGTTCACGGTGACCTGGGGTGAGGCGCCGTCGGCCTTTCCGTAGGGCAACGAGACCACCCCGCCGATGACGACGGCGGCGACAAGCCCGGCGGCCAGGTACCGGCCCGGCCTGCGGCGGGTCGGCGTGGGAGGCGGGCCGGGCCACTGGCCGGTGGGCAGGTTGTTCTCGCTCAAGGGTGTCAGCGCTTCCTGCGGTGGGTGATCGGGGGAGAACCAATCTAACCCAGCCGTGTCGGGCCCCCGGCAGCCCCGGTCGAGCCCGGGTCAGTCGTGGTCAGCCGGGGCCGGCCCGGTCAGTCGGCGGGATCGTCGAGGTAGCGCTTGTCCAGGTAGACCCAGGCCCGCAGACCGGAGGCCAGGGTGACCTCGGTGCGGCCGTAGTCGTCGACCTCGTAGTCGTCTGCGGCGGTGAGGTCGGTGGCGGTGATCTCGAAGACCTGGCCGTTCACCGTGTCCTTTTCCGCGCCGGTGGGGATGAGCAACGGGTGCTCGGCGAGTCCGGAGAGTGCGATGACCTCGGGGTCGGTGATGCGCAGGACGTCGACCCGGTGGCCGGTGAGCAGGTCGGGGGAACCGGTGAGTTCCCGGCCGAAGACCGAGCGCTGGACCACCGGGTCCTGCAGGGTGCCGAAGGAGAAGAGTCGGATCGAGGAGGACATGGCTTCATCCTTGGGCAAGGTCGCGACCGTGGGCAAGCGTTTTACTGGCGGGGCCGACGCTCGTCCTGCTCGAGCAGGACCGCGAGATGGTCCAGGGCCATCCGGGTTCCGAGTTCGTTGTCCTGCGCCGAGATGCCGTGCGGGAGGCCGTCGTGGCGGATGACGATGTCGGTGCCGTCACCGGAATCGATGAGGGTGGTGGTCATCGTCATGATCCCCTGCAGCGCGGGGTCGGACGTCTCGAACTCGGTCTGCTCCACGACCTGGCGGCCGGGAACCAGATCGAGGAATTGGCCGTGGTAGGTGTCGGTTCGGCCGGAGGTCTTGCCGACCTGGTCGGGAGCGTCGTAGGTGAGGGAGATGCGGAACCGGCCGCCGATCCGGGGGTCGAACTCGTGGACCTGTGCGTCCATGCCCTCCGGGACCCGCCACCGGGTGATGGCGGCCGGGTCGAGGAGGGCTGCGTACACCTGATCGCGTGGGGCGCGGATGTGCCGCCGGGTGACGGTGGTGGCCATCGTGAACCTCCTGTGGGGGTGCGGGTGTGGGGGTGTGGTGCGTGGTGGTGCCACTGTCCCACCACTCCTCTCCTCCTACCCGCGAGTGGACGCTCACCCCCCAATTTCTGGGGTGTCATGGTCCACTCGCGTGAGATTCATGGGGCGTCACAGTCCACTCGCGAGCGGATGGGTGAGCGCGGTTGGGGGTGCGGCCTTGCTCCGCGAGTGGACGCTCACCCCCCAATTTCTGGGGTGTCACGGTCCGCTCGCGGGTTGGGGGTGGGGTGTCACAGTCCACTCGCGGGTGGGGGTGTGGCCTTTGTTCCGCGAGTGGACGTTCACCCCTCAATTTCTGGGGTGTCACGGTCCGCTCGCGGGTGGGGATGTGGGCCTTGTTCCGCGAGTGGACGCTCACACCTCAATTTCTGGGGTGTCATGGTCCACTCGCGGGCAGGTCCTGAGGTGTCGCAGTCCACTCGCGGGTGGGGGTGCGGCCTTTGTTCCGCGAGTGGACGCTCACACCCCCGTTTCTGGGGTGCCATGGTCCACTCGCGGGGAGGGGGTGAGGTGTCGCAGTCCACTCGCGGGAGAGGGGTGGGGTGCCACGGTCCGCTCGCGAGCAGGGTCTGGGGTGTCACGGTCCGCTCGCGGGAGGAACACGGGGCGTCACAGTCCACTCGCGAGCCCCCAGCGCCTCAGTCCTCGTGCCCCGCCGCCACCCCGGCCGACAGCACCACGGCATTGCGCCGCAGGGTCGCCAGATGTCCGAGGGCCTCGGAGACGGCCCCCGGGTCGGCAACCCGCTGGGTCGCGGCGGTCTCGCCCAGGCCCACCTTGATCCCCAGGTCGGACTCGCCGAGCACGGCGAAGGCGTTCTCGTCGGTGATGTCGTCGCCGATGAACACCACCCCGGAGGCATGCAGCTCGCGCTTCAGCGCATCCAGGGCCTGGCCCTTGTTCGTGGAGATCACGGTCAGCTCGATCACCATCTTGCCGCGCAGGACGTGGACCCCGCGCCAGGCGGCCGGTCCGTTCTCGATGGCGTCGGTGACGTGGACGGCATCCTGGCGACCGGCCTGACGCAGGTGCACCGCGACCCCGGCGGGTTTGATCTCCAGGTTCACCCCGGTGTACTCGCTGACGATCTGCTGCAGGGTCCTGGTCAGCTCGGCGAGCCGGGTCTTGGCCGCCTGGTCGAGCAGCTCGGGTTTGCCGGCGCTCTCCCCGCCGTGGCTGCCGATCAGGTGCAGTTTGCCCACCTCTCCGCCGAGAAGTGTTGGCAGGTCGGCCATCGCACGTCCGGAGATGACGGCGACCTCCGTGCCGGGCAAGGCGGCGAGGGTGTGCAGGGCCTCCATCGAGGCCTCCAGCGGCCGCGCCGCCGACGGGTCGTCGACCATCGGCGCGAGGGTGCCGTCGAAGTCGACCCCGACCAGCAGGCGCGAGGTGGAGGAGATCTCGGTCAGCGAGGCGACCACCTCGTTGGAGAGGTGAGAAATGCGGGGGCTCAGGCTTTCCCGGGTCTCGTCCAGGACCGAGAGGAACTGTTCGGCCCAGCGGTCGACGTCATGGGTGAGGACCTGACGGCGCAGGATCCGCATCCGTCGCCGTGCTTCCACCAGCGGCATGTTGAGGGCCTGCCGCAGGCCTTCCTTGACCCCGTCGGTGTCGTACGGGTTGACCATCAGCGCGGCCTTGAGTTCCTTTGCCGCACCGGTGAACTCGCTCAGCAGGAGTGCTCCTCCGCCGTCGACCCGGGAGGCGATGTACTCCTTGGCCACCAGGTTCATGCCGTCCCGGAGCGGGGTCACGGTCATCACGTCGGCCGCGGAGTAGAAGGCCGAGAGTTGTTCCCGCGGAAGGGATTGGTGGAGGTAGTGGATGGCGGGGGAGCCGATCCGGCCGTAGTTGCCGTTGATGGCCCCGACCTGACGTTCGATCTCCTCGCGCATCCGGATGTAGGAGTCCAGGCGTTCCCGGCTCGGGGTGGCGATCTGCACCATCACCGCACCCTCGACCGACGGGTCTCCCTCGGCGAGCAGCTCGGCGAACGCGTTCAGCCGGACGTTGATCCCCTTGGTGTAGTCGAGCCGGTCGACCCCCAGGATGATCTTGCGGGGATTGCCCAGGCCCTCCCGCAGTTCGGCGGCCTCGGCGTGCACCTGCGGGGTGGCGGCGAGGGCGGAGAGGCCGGCCGAGTCGATCGAGATCGGGAACGCCCCGATCCGCACCGAGCGTCCCTCGAAGTGGATCTTCGATCCCTTGTGTTCGGCACCGAGGAGCTGACGGGCCAGTCGGGCGAAGTTCCGCGCGCCACCGGCCAACTGGAATCCGATCAGGTCCGCCCCCAGCAGACCGGTGATGATCTGACGGCGCCACGGCAGCCGGTTGAACAGCTCCGAGGGCGGGAACGGGATGTGCAGGAAGAAGCCGATCCGCACGTCGGGTCGGAGTTGACGCAGCATCTGCGGGACGAGCTGGAGCTGGTAGTCGTGGACCCAGACGGTGGCGTGCGGTGCGGCGACCTCGGCGGCCTTCTCGGCGAACCGGCGGTTGACCTGCTGGTAGGTGTCCCACCACTCCCGGTGGAACTCCGATTCGGCGACGGCGTCGTGGTAGAGCGGCCAGAGCGTGGCGTTGGAGAAACCCTCGTAGTAGCGGTTCACCTCGTCGGCCGACAACGGCACGGGCTCCAGGCTCAGACCGTCGGTGGTGACCGGGTCGAGGTCCAGATCGGGTTTGCCACCCCAGCCGATCCAGGCGCCGTGCTGGCGGCTCAGGATGGGCTCGAGGGCGGTGACGAGACCGCCGGGTGACTGGTGTGCGGTGGTGCTGCCGTCGGGAAGGACTTCGAAATCGAAGGGCAACCTGTTCGCGACGACGACGAGTTCGGATTGTTCAGAAGCGGTTCGTGTAGTGGGCGTCACGACCCAGAGCCTATCGGCGCACGCTCAGGGCCCGGAGAGGCAGTACGGAAAAGCCCTGTTCCCGCGCACGTTGTTGCTCCTCGCGCACGAAACAACGTGCGCGAGGACGAACAGGGTGCGCGGGAACAAGAGGAACAAGAGGAACAAGAGGAACAAGAGGAAC